>NZ_BAUA01000028.1 GCF_000710915.1 Nocardia brasiliensis IFM 10847 | reverse complement strand
CGTGGACGAGGACGGCGGCGAGCCGGCCACCCGGCGGGCCACGCGTCCGGCGTATCTGGCTCTCGCCGAAGGCATTCGGCTGCTCATCCACGACGGACGGGCACCGCTCGGGGTCGCCCTGCCCAGCGAGCGCGACCTCGCGGCCACTCTCGGCGTCAGCCGCACGACGATCACCTCCACCTACTCCCTGCTCCGCGAGAACGGCTACCTGATCAGCCGTCAGGGTTCGCGCAGCACGGTCGCGCTGCCGCGCGACGTGCAGCACGACGGCAGCAAGCCGGCCCGGTCCATCCTGGCGATGATGGCCGCCTCGGAGCTGCCGACGATCGATATGACCTACGCCGCGATGGCCGCGCCACTGGAAATGCAGGAAGCCTATTCCGTTGCGCTGGAGGGGATTCCGACTTACCTCGGCACGCACGGCATGGACCCGGTTGGTGTGCTCGCGCTGCGCGAGGCGATCGCGCGCCGCTACACCGAACGCGGCCTGCCCACCGATCCGGACCAGATCCTGGTCACCCTCGGCGCCCAGCACGGCCTGCGCCTGCTGCTGAACGTGCTCACCGCGCCCGCGGCCCGGGTGCTCATCGATCACCCCACCTACCCGAACGCGATCGAGGCGATCCGGGACGTCGGCGCCCGCCCGGTGCCGGTGCCGCTGCGCCCCGAAACGCCGGACCACGGTTGGGATCTGGACGGCATCCGCAGCGCGGCCAGGCAGACCGCGGCCACGCTGGCCTACCTGGTGCCCGATTTCAACAACCCCACCGGCCTGCTGCTCGACGCGGACGGCCGCGCCGAACTGGCCGCGATCGCCCGGGAAACCAGGATGACCGTGGTGATCGACGAGTCGATGGCCGATCTGCACCTGGCGGGCGAGCCGTTGCAGCCGCCCGTCGCCGCGTTCGCCAAGGGCAACGAGATCGTCACCATCGGCTCGGCCTCGAAGTCGTTCTGGGGCGGCCTGCGGGTCGGCTGGATCCGCACGAACCAGCCGTTGATCACCAAGCTGCTCGGCATCCGTTCCACGGTCGACCTCGGCACGCCGGTGATGGACCAGCTGGCGACCGTGCACCTGCTCGCCAACGCCGACACCATCCTCGACCGCCGCCGCGACCAACTGCGGGCGCAACGGGCCGCGCTGGTCGAAACCCTCGCCGAGGAATTGCCGGACTGGCGAGTCGGTTACGGCGCGGGCGGCATGTCGGTATGGGCGCAGCTGCCCGCCCCGGTGTCGACCGCGCTGGCCGCCACCGCGCCCAATCACGGCGTATTACTCGCTGCCGGACCGCGTTTCGGCGTGCAGGGCGCCTTCGAGCGGTTCATCCGATTGCCGTTCACCCATCAGGAGCCGGAACTCCGGTTGGCGGTCAAGGGAATCGCCGCGGCCTACACCGCGTTGACGCCGCGCGCCGCGGATCCGTTGCAGCCGCTCACCTGCTATTGATCGCAGCGGCCGGTGCCCGCGCACGGTGACGCGGAATCGCTGAGCCGGTCCCGCGGCGAGGTTCGACAGGCCTCGCCGCCGTCGGCACCGAATGTGATCCGCTCCGAGTGCGTTTCGTGTCGAGCGTGAAAGGCCCCGGCTGACCAGCAGGGGCCTGCCACCGGGAAAACTCAGTCCGCCCAGACGGTTTCGATCGGGGTCGCGACGGACGGCGGCGGGGTAGGGACGCCGTTCGGGGTGCGGGAGAAGCGCGGGGCGGGGGCGTGCTGGGTGATGTCGTCGACCTCGATCAGCGAGCCGCGGGCTGCGATGTGCTCGTTCTTCGTGGCCTCTTCGAACGTGAGCACCGGCGTGACGCAGGCGTCGGTGCCCGCGAAGATCGCCGTCCACTCGTCCCTGGTCTTGTCCCGGAACCGTTCGGTGAACACCTTTTTCAGCGTTTCCTGACCGGCGGGGTCGATCTGGTAGGGCAGGCCCTCCGGGTCCACTTCCAGCCCGGCGAGCAGTTGCGCGTAGAACTGCGGTTCGATCGCGCCCACCGCCATGTACTTGCCGTCGGCGGTCTCGTAGGTGTCGTAGAACGACATGCCCGTGTCGAGCAGGTTCACGCCGCGCTCGTCGGACCACGCGCCGTGGCCGCGCATGCCCCAGATCATGTGCGAAAGAGCCAGCGCCCCATCGACCATCGCCGCGTCGACGACCTGTCCCTTGCCCGAGGTCTGCCGCTCGACCAGCGCCGCGAGCAGGCCGAAGACCAGGAACATCGAGCCGCCGCCGAAATCGCCGACCATGTTCAACGGCGGCACCGGGCGCTCACCCTTGCGGCCGATCGCGTGCAGCACGCCGGTGATGGAGATGTAGTTGATGTCGTGCCCGGCGCGATCGGCAAGCGGGCCCTGCTGGCCCCAGCCGGTCATCCGGCCGTAGATCAGCCGCGGGTTGCGGGCCAGCGCGTCGTCCGGGCCGAGACCCATCCGCTCGGTGACGCCCGGCCGAAAGCCCTCGATCAGCACGTCGGCCTTTTCGATGAGTCCGAGCACCTTGTCGATATCGGCCGGATCCTTGAGGTTGGCCTCGACGATGGTGCGCCCGCGCAGCTGCGGGCGGTCGAATCCGCCCGGCAACTGCCCGGCCCGCTGTACCCGCACCACGTCGGCGCCCAGATCGGCAAGCAGCAACGCGGCGTGCGGACCCGGCCCGATCCCGGCGAGCTCGATGACCTTGATGCCCGCGAGCGGGCCCTTTGCGGCGGTGGATGGAGTGCTCACGCCCTACCTCGGTTCGTCGTTGATCCAGCGCGCCGGCGCCCCGGCGCTGCCGCCGGAGCCGCCGGCGGGTGTATTGACAGTATGACAATAACTGTGCCGCACTCACCCAGCCCCGGTTGCTGTGCGCCGGAGGACCTGGTACGTCACAATCCTCGCAAGCGCGACAACCGCAGGAGCGTCCGGCGACAGCGCAGTGAGGTGGAGTCATGGCACAGCGTGCGGTGCGGCCGCAGGTCAGCGAGGCTCGGGCATGAGTGTCGCCGGGGAGATCGTCGTCGGTCTCGTCATCCTCGTCGGCCTGCTCGGGATCATCGTCCCGATCCTGCCCGGCGTCATCCTGATCTTCGGCGCGATCGCCGTCTGGGCGTTCCTGACCGGCGGCGCCACCGCCTGGATCGTCTTCGGCATCAGCACGGCCCTGCTCGCGCTGTCCGGCGTCATCAAATACACCTGGCCCGGCCGGAAACTGAAGGACGCGGGCGTGGCCAACCGCTCGCTGTTCTTCGGCGCGGTACTCGGCATCGTCGGCTTCTTCGTCATCCCCGTCGTCGGCCTGTTCGTGGGATTCGTTCTCGGCGTTTACCTTTCCGAACTGCACCGCCTGCGCGTCAACCAACAGGCTTGGCAGGCAACGATGCACGCCCTCAAAGGCGTCGGCCTCTCCATGCTCATCGAACTCCTCGGCGCCCTCCTCGCCACCGGCGTCTGGCTCGTCGGCGCCATCGTCGCGTAACCCTGAACGGCGCTGTGGTCGAGCGTTATTCGATGATGGGGAGGGGGAGGGTGTCGGTGTTGTCCGGGGTGGGTAGGGCGTCGCGGCGGATGGGGAGGGTGGGTTGGTCGGTGCGGTGCAGGGGGAGGGTGGGGGCCGGGTCTTCGGGGACGGGGCGGGTCTTGGCGGGCAGGCGGTAGCAGGCGCGGGCGTTGTCCTCGAGCACGGCGAACATGTCGGTGCCCACGACGTCGCAGATCAGATCGACGTCGGAATCCTGGAAGGGGCGGCCCGCGCGGGTGCCGGGCAGGTCGGTGCCGAACATCAGCGCCTCGGGATTGACCGCGTGGATCCGGCGCAGCGTGTCGGCGACGTGCAACGCGACCCGGCCGAAACCCGTTGCCTTGACCCGAGCCCCGCGATCGACGAGATCGAGCAGGTAGGGCAGACCTTCCTCGGACATGCCCAGATGGTCGATGGTGAACGCGGGCAACTTGGACAGCACCGGCTGCAGCGAGGTGAGCATCGTGCCGTCGATGTAGACCTCGACATGCCAGCCGACCAGTTCGTGCGCGCGTAGGGCCTGCAGGGTCATGCCGGTGATGTCGGCGGCGGCGCGCTTGAGATTGAACCGCAGCCCGCGCACGCCGATCCGGTCCAGCTCGATGATCTCGTCGTCGGTGGCGTCGAGATCGAGCCGGGTGACGCCGACCCAGCCCTCGCCCAGTTCGGCGAGGGCGGCCCGCAGATAGGTCTGATCGGTGCCCTGGAAGGACCCACTGACCACGGCGCCACCGTCGATATCGAAGCGCGACATGCGCTTTCGATAGTCGGCGATGGTGAACGGGTCGGGCAGGTAGCCCTCGTTCTCGACCCGCGGGAACCGTGGGTCGAAGATATGGAGATGGGCATCGAACACTTGTACAGAATGCCTCAGTGCGCGAAGTTTCGCTGTCGCGACGGATACCGGCGAGCCGGGGCTCAGACCTTGTGCGGCTCGCTGGCGCGCAGCATGTCCTCGCGCTCGACCACCTTGACGCGCTCGCGCCCCTCGGGCTCGCCGAGCGCGCGCTCGTGCGCGTCCAGGCGGTACCAGCCCTGCCAGGTGGTGAACGGGATGCCCTTGCCCTCGAGGAACTCGGTGACGGCGTCCAGTTCGGGGCGCTCGGCCGGGGTGAAGTCTTTGCTGTCGTCGAGCAGGCAGGCCACGGTCTCGTTGGCGTCGCCCTTGGTGTGGCCGATGAGGCCGACCGGGCCGCGCTTGATCCAGCCGGTGACGTAGGTGGCCGGAATGTAGCGGTCGGCGCCGTCGGCGTTCTCGTCGGCGATGACGCGGCCCGCCTCGTTGGGCACGGTGCCGGCCTGGTCGTCGAACGGCAGGTTGGTCAGGTTCTGGGACAGGTAGCCGACGGCGCGGTAGATCGCCTGCACGTCCCAGTCCTTGAACACGCCGGTGCCCTTGACGTTGCCGGTGCCGTCGAGCTGGGTGCGCTCGGTGCGCAGGCCGACGACCTTGCCGTCCTCGCCGAGGATCTCGGCGGGCGACTCGAAGAAGTGCAGGAACAGTTTGTGCGGCCGGTTGCCGACATCGCGAATGGCCCACTGCTCCAGCGTGTTCGCGATCATGTCGACCTGCTTGGAGTGCCGGCGCGCGGCCTCGGAGCCTTCGTCGTAGTCGATGTCCTCGGGATCGACGATGACCTCGATAGTCGGCGAATGGTCCAGTTCGCGCAGTTCCAGCGGGGTGAACTTGGCCTGCGCCGGGCCGCGCCGCCCGAAGACGTGAACCTCGACCGCCTTGTTGGCCTTCAGGCCGGCGTAGACGTTCGGCGGGATCTCGGTCGGCAGCAGTTCGTCGCCGGTCTTGGCCAGCACGCGGGCCACGTCGAGCGCGACGTTGCCGACGCCGAGCACGGCGACCTTCTCCGCGTCCAGCGGCCAGGTGCGCGGTACGTCCGGGTGGCCGTCGTACCAGGACACGAAGTCGGCGGCGCCGTAGGAGCCGTCCAGCCCGATGCCGGGGATGCCGAGCGCGCGGTCGGCGTTGGCGCCGGTCGAGAAGATCACCGCGTCATAGAAGGTGCGCAGGTCGTCCAGGGTGATGTCGGTGCCGTAGTCGATGTTGCCGAGCAGGCGCACCTGCGGCTTGTCGAGCACCTTGTGCAGCGCGGTGATGATGCCCTTGATCCGCGGGTGGTCCGGCGCGACGCCGTAGCGGATCAGACCGAACGGTGCGGGCATGCGCTCGAACAGGTCGATGCTCACCTCGGCGTCGGACTTCATCAGGGCGTCGGCGGCGTAGATCCCGGCCGGCCCGGCGCCGACGATGGCGATGCGGAGCGGGCGGGTAGCGGCACTCTGTTCGGTCATCTTTAACGGCACCCTTATGGTCGAGAACTGATTAACGGCGTCTTGCTTAGCCTAGGCTAAGTCACGCGCTGGCTGGTTGCACCTACCGATGCGGACCCCGGAGTCGTCGGCTCGTGGCCCACTCCGTCGCGGCTATGACAGCAGGCCGCAGTCTTGCGATTCTATCGGTGCTGCGCGGGCCCGGCGGCGGCGGTGCGTGAACTGAGCGGATGCCACCCCGGGCGTTCTGTCCTGGTTACCCGGCCTCCGCGCGCTAATCCTCGCGTGGCGCAGCGGAGTTCGGCGTCACCGCGGCCGCGAGGCGGGGCCGATCGCCGGATTGCGCCGCCGACCAGGGATCATCGTCGTATGACTGAGCCGCAGCCGCCCGCCGCAGACGAGCCCATCGTGGTCGATCAGACCGATCGGCGCTCGGTGGTGCCGTTCGTCGCAGCGGGGATTTTCGCGGTGCTCGTGCTCGCGGCGATCATCATCGGCGGGGTGGTCTCGCCCGCTGAGAAAAATGTCACAGAAGCCGACCGGATCACCGCCGCGGTCAACCGCTTCGTCGAGGGCAGCAACCAGACCGCTGCGGTGCCGCCACCAGGCACGGGCTGCCCGGATTTCGATCCGAAGCGGTCCCCACTGGCGGGCCGCTCCGGTGCCGGAAAGACTGTAGAGGTAACGAAAATCGAGAACCCGATGGTCGACGGCGACCGCGGGAAGGCGACCGTCACCACCAAGGTCGAGGGCAACGAGGCCACCGCCCTCTGGAATCTGACCAGATCCGGCGACAAATGGCTGGTCTGCAATTGACCGTTCCCACAGCGTGAGCAGCCATTTGACACGGTGACCCTTGTCCAGGCAATCTCAGCTGAAGGTCATGAGAACCAGTGTCAAGCCCCGGCAATACTGGTCGGCAACCCTCCTCCGCGGTGGGGTGCTCCGGGTGACGACCTGGCCGCGCGTCAAACGAGCGCGGCAAGTGCGGATTCTAGGAGGTCCCATGAGTGAGCGTAGCGAGCGAATCATGACACAGCGTGCCTTGCACATGACGGAGCCGAGCGCCAGCGAGGTGCAGTCATGAGTTATGCCGGTGACATCACGCCGCAGCAGGCGTGGGAACTGTTGCGCGACAATCCCGATGCGATTCTGGTCGACGTGCGCACCACGGCCGAATGGAAGTTCGTCGGCGTGCCCGACACCAGCTCGATCGACCGGCAGACGGTCCTGATCGAGTGGGTCGACAGCAGCGGGACGCGCAACGGCGAGTTCACCGAGCAGCTGCTCGCGGCGCTCGACGGGCGCAAGCCGGATGCGCCGGTGATCTTCCTCTGTCGTTCGGGGCAGCGTTCCATCGGTGCGGCCGTCGCCTCGACCGCCGCCGGTTTCAGCGCCTCCTACAACGTGGTCGAAGGTTTCGAAGGCCCGCTCGACGAACACGGGCACCGCGGCGGCTCCGGCTGGCGTGCCCTCGGCCTGCCCTGGCGGCAGTCGTGAACGCGAGGGCGTGCTGTAGCGCGCTGGTGTTCGGTGGTGCGCGGAATTCGGGGAGGCAGTCGTGATCACCGGTGGCGCGTTCGACAAGCCGCTGCCCGAAGGCGTCGGTCCCGCGACCCTCGGTGTGCGAGGTGGGTTGCGCCGCTCGGGTTTCGAGGAGACCTCCGAGGCGCTGTACCTGACCTCCGGATTCGTCTACGAGAGCGCCGAGGCGGCCGAGGCCGCGTTCACCGGCGACGTCGAGCATTTCGTCTACTCCCGCTACGGCAACCCGACGGTCGCCATGTTCGAGGAGCGGATGCGCCTGCTCGACGGCGCCGAGGCGTGCTTCGCGACCGCGAGCGGAATGTCGGCGGTATTCACGGCTTTGGGCGCACTGCTCGGCGCCGGTGACCGACTCGTGGCCGCGCGCAGCCTGTTCGGTTCCTGCTTCGTGGTGTGCAACGAGATCCTGCCGCGCTGGGGCGTGGAAACCGTCTTCGTCGACGGTGAGGACCTGGATCAGTGGGAAGCGGCGCTGTCGGTGCCGACCCAGGCGGTGTTCTTCGAAACGCCCGCCAACCCGATGCAGACCCTCGTGGACGTGCGCCGGGTCACCGAACTCGCGCACGCCGCGGGCGCGAAAGTGGTGCTGGACAACGTCTTCGCCACGCCGCTGCTGCAACGCGGCTTCGACCTCGGCGCCGACGTGGTGGTCTATTCGGGCACCAAGCACATCGACGGCCAGGGCCGGGTGCTCGGCGGCGCCATCCTCGGTGCGCGGGACTACATCGAGGGTCCGGTGAAAACCCTTATGCGCCATACCGGTCCGGCGCTCAGCCCGTTCAACGCGTGGACCCTGCTCAAGGGTTTGGAGACGATGCCGCTGCGGGTCCGCCACGCCACCGAGTCCGCGCTGCGCATCGCCCGCTTCCTGGAGTCCAACAAGGCCGTCAGCTGGGTGAAATACCCGTTCCTGGAATCACATCCGCAGCACGAGCTGGCCGCGAGCCAGATGAGCGGCGGCGGCACCGTGGTCACCTTCGAACTCGACGCTCCCGCGCACGAGGCCAAGAAGCGCGCCTTCGAGGTGCTCAACCGGTTGCGCGTCATCGATATCTCCAACAACCTCGGTGACGCGAAATCCCTGATCACCCACCCCGCCACCACAACCCACCGCGCGATGGGCCCCGACGGCCGCGCCACCATCGGCCTCACCGACGGCGTCGTCCGCATCTCCGTCGGCCTGGAAGACCTCGACGACCTCCTCGCCGACCTCGACCACGCGCTGAGCTGAGCCACGGCGGTTTCCGTACGAACCGTCAGTGGTGTCAGCCGATTTCGCCGAGGTGCGCGACGTTGGCCTGATCGACGGGGTCGGTGCTCGGGTTCGTGCTGAACCAGGCGTCGAGGATCTCGCGTAGTTCGGCGCTCGATGTCGTGCGCAGGCTCAGCGCGAGGACGTTCGCGTCGTTCCATTTGCGCGCGCCCGCCGCGGTCGTCGCGTCGCCGCACAGCGCGGCGCGGATGCCCGCGACCTTGTTCGCGGCGATCGACGCGCCCGTCCCGGTCCAGCAGCACACGATCGCCTGATCGGCGCGGCCGTGTGCGACGTCCGTGGCGGCGGCCGCGCTGGCCCACGCCCAGTCGTCGCGTTCGGTCGCCGACAGCGCGCCGTGCAGGACCGTCTCGTGTCCGCGCGCGGCCAGTTCAGCCACCAGTTCCGGTGCTACTCCGACGTTCTCGTCTGCTGCCACGGAGATCCGCATGTCTCCAGATTAAGTCGTCGCGGCCACTCTATTGACAGCATGCTGTCAACTATGACAGGATACTGTCATGACGAAGAGAACAGTTCACGTAGCCGTCTACAACACCTTCTCCGACTGGGAGATCGGCGCGGCCACCGCGCACATCAACCGGACGCACTGGCAGAAAGAGCCGGGCACGTGGCAGACCAAGACGGTCGGGCCGACCACCGCACCGATCACCACGCTCGGCGGCATGCATGTCACGCCGGAAATGGCGCTGGCCGAGCTGCGCCCCGAGGACAGCGCGATGCTGATCCTGGCGGGTGCGGACACCTGGGACAGCGAGGAGCTCCGGCCGTTCGCGCGCAAGGCGCGCGAGTTCCTCGCGGCGGGCGTGCCGGTCGCGGCGATCTGCGGCGCGACCCTCGGGTTGGCGCTCGAAGGCCTGCTCGACGAGCGCAAGCACACCAGCAACGTTCGAGAATTCCTGCTCTACAGCGGATACGCGGGGGCGGACCACTATGTCGACGAGGCCGCGGTGACCGACGGTGAGCTGATCACCGCGGGCGGTACGTCGCCGTTCGAATTCGCGCGCGAGGTGCTCGGCAAGCTCGGCGTGTACGAGCCGCACGTGCTCGCGGGGTGGTATCAGCTCTACGGACAGTCCGACGGCGCGGGCTGGGAGGTGCTCGCGGCCTACGAGGAGCAGCAGACCGCGGCCGCGGCCGGATGAGGAAGAATCGCACGGCGATCCGGCCGCTCGGCCGGATCGCGAGGAGGCACGGGTGAGCAGGGATGAACAGGAACTCTTCGCGACCGCCGCGATCACGTCATTTCGGCTGAACGGCCAGTTCCTCGCCATCGCCGAGGAACTGGCCCGCCCCGCCGGGCTCACCGCGGCCTGGTGGCAGGTGCTCGGCGCGGTGCTGCGGGCGCCGCTGCCGGTGGCCGGCATCGCCAGGGAGATGGGTATCACCAGGCAGAGCGTGCAGCGCATCGCGGATCTGCTGGTGGACAAGGGACTTGCCGAATACCGGCCGAACCCCGCGCACCGGCGGGCCAAACTCGTCGCCGTCACCGACGCGGGTCTCGCGGCGGTCCGGCGCATCGATCCGCAGCACGCCGTGGTCGCGCAGCGGCTGGTGGCCGAGCTCGGTCACGAACAGCTCGCGGCGACCGTCGCGGCGCTCACCGAACTGTCCGCCGCGCTGGACACGATCACCGAGACCGGCTGATCGCGGCGGACCATCCGCCGGCGTTTGGTCACACCGCCACCGCACAGGTCAGGCGAACGGGTCCTTGGTCCGTCCGACCAGGTCGGCCACCGAATCGAGGACCGTCGTGGGCCGGTACGGGTACGCCTCGACCGAGGACCGAGTGGAGATGCCCGTGGTCACCAGGATCGTGCGCATGCCCGCCTCCAGACCGGAGATGACGTCGGTGTCCATCCGGTCGCCGATCATCACGGTGGACTGCGAGTGCGCGCCGAGCCTACGCAGCGCCGAGCGCATCATCAGCGGATTGGGTTTGCCGATGTAGTACGGGTCGCGACCGGTGGCGCGGGTGATCAACGCGGCTACCGAACCGGTCGCGGGCAGCGAGCCGTCCCGCGACGGTCCGGTCGGGTCCGGGTTGGTCGCGATGAAACTCGCGCCGCGCTCGACCAACCGGATGGCGGTGGTGATCGCCTCGAACGAGTAGTTGCGGGTCTCGCCGAGCACCACGTAGTCGGGCTCGATCTCGGTGAGCACGTAGCCGATCTCGTGCAGCGCGGTGGTGAGCCCGGATTCGCCGACCACGTATGCGGTGCCGTTCGGGCGCTGTTCGTTCAGGAACGTCGCGGTGGCCAGCGCCGAGGTCCAGATCGATTCCTCCGGGATGTCGAGCCCGGTCTGGCGCAGCCTGGCCTGCAGGTCACGCGGCGTGCGAATGGAGTTGTTGGTCAGCACCAGGAACGGGGTCTCGTTGGCGCGCAGCTCGGCGAGGAACTCGTCGGCGCCGGGCACCAGCTGGTCCTCGTGCACCAGGACACCGTCCATGTCGGTGAGATAGGACAGGATCGGTTCATCAGTCACCAGACAATTGTCCGCTAACGGACGCGTAATCGGGGGCAAGTCCGGGTCGATGCGACCCTTCGCACAACCGGAGCCCGCGCTGACTATGGTCGAAGTCGGCCGTCGGGGCGCGTCGGACTCACTCGCACGATCGCCGCCGCGCGGGAACGTCCGCGGGCGGGCGGCGGTTGTAGCCAGACATGACCGCAGCGCGCCTGCGGCCGACGACGGTGCGCGGGAATGCCCGCGCACAGGTGTGCAGCGAAGCGACAGGAGTGGCGCACATGGGTGAACTCAAGCTCGGATACAAGGCCTCTGCAGAACAGTTCGGACCCCGGGAACTGGTGGAGATCGCGGTACTCGCCGAGGAGCACGGCCTCGACAGTGCCTCGGTGAGCGACCATTTCCAGCCGTGGCGGCACAAGGGCGGTCACGCGCCGTTCTCGCTGGCCTGGATGGCCGCGGTCGGCGAGCGTACGAAGCGGATCCAGCTCGGCACCTCGGTGCTCACCCCTACCTTCCGCTACAACCCGGCGGTGATCGCGCAGGCCTTCGCGACCATGGGCTGCCTGTACCCGGAGCGGGTCATGCTCGGTGTCGGCACCGGCGAGGCGCTCAACGAGATCGCCACCGGCTACAAGGGTGACTGGCCGGACTTCAAGGAACGTTTCGCGCGCCTGCGCGAAGCCGTCGAACTCATGCGCGCGCTGTGGACCGGCGACCGCGTCGACTTCCAGGGCGAGTACTACAACACCGTCGGCGCGTCCATCTACGACGTGCCGAAGGGCGGCATCCCCGTCTACGTCGCGGCGGGTGGTCCGCTGGTGGCCCGGTACGCGGGTCGCGCCGGTGACGGTTTCATCTGTACCTCCGGCAAAGGCATGGACCTCTACACCGACAAGCTCATGCCCGCCGTCGCGGAGGGCGCCGCCAAGGCCGGCCGCACCGTCGACGACATCGATCGGATGATCGAGATCAAGATCTCCTACGACACCGATCCCGAACTGGCGCTGGAGAACACCCGCTTCTGGGCGCCGCTCAGCCTCACCCCCGAGCAGAAGCACAGCATCACCGATCCGATCGAGATGGAGGCCGCCGCCGACGCCCTTCCGATCGAGCAGATCGCCAAGCGCTGGATCGTCGCCAGCGACCCCGACCAGGCCGTCGACCTGATCAAGCCCTACCTCGACGCGGGCCTCAACCACCTGGTCTTCCACGCCCCCGGCCACGACCAGCGCCGCTTCCTCGACCTGTTCCAGCGCGACCTGGCCCCGCGCCTGCGCGCCCTCGCCTAGCGTCCCTCACCCGCACAGAGTTTCCACGCACTGCACAGCAGATATAGCTGCTGTGCAGTGCGTGGATCGTCTGTGGACTCGGGAGATCCGCTCGTGTATCCGCTGTGCGGCGGACAGAATGTCTGTGCGGAGCGGCTGCGGGTGGGTCTACGCCCGGCGGAGGGCGAAGATACGGAGGTCGCGGGTGGTGCGATCGCGGTAGGCGGCGTAGGCGCCGGTGATGTCGACGAAGCGGCGGAAGACGGCGTCCTTGTCGGCAGGGTCGACGAGGGTCGCGGTGACGGGGATGCGTTCGCCGGCGATGGCGACTGTCGCGGTGGGGTTGGCCAGCAGGTTGGCGGTCCAGGCGGGGTGGTGCTGCTGGCCGAAATTGCTGCCGATCACATAGAGCACGTCGCCGTCGTGCACGTGCAGCAGCGGCTGGGTGCGCGGTTCGCCGGACTTGCGGCCGATGGTGGTGAGCAGGATCAGCGGCGCGCCGATCGGGCCGAGCACGGTGTACTTGGCGTCGGTGCGTTCGAGCACGGCGCGGTCCAGCGGCGTGAGCTTGCGGATACACCACGAACCCGGCTTGGTCGCCGCGAATTTGTTTGCCACGCGGGACAGTCCGCTCTCGCGTGAACCCCACTCCCGATGCGGAAACTGCTCAGCCATCCCCGGACTATATCGGTCCGCCACGCCCCGCCGCGCCGGGTGTGAGAGCCATCGCCGGGCGTGCGTCGGCTCCGGCCCCTTGCTGTGGCATGCCTGGCCCTCGCTGGGGCGGGCGGGCTGCTACCGCTCGCTGTGCAATGCATGAGATGTTGTTGAACTGCGGCTCTTCTGGCGCCAGGTGTGGGCCCGCCGCCGGTTGTGCGTTTGCCGCAGCCCCTTGCCGTGCCAGGCGTGGGCCGTCGTGGGTGTCGGTTGGTTGCGGCCCCCTGCCGCGACAGGTCTGGCCGTCGCTGGGGTGCGTTGGTTGCGGCCGGTTGCGGGGCGGGTTGGCTGCCGCCATCCGTCGTGCCTTGCGCGTGGTGGTGCGAGTAGTGCCCAATTACCGCGCCCCGCCCGGGTGAGCTCGGCTGCTGTCATTTCTGTGCCGTGCGGGAGTCGTTGTCGAGCTGTGGGATGCGCGAGGAGTGGCCGGGGTGAACTGACTGCCTGTGGTGCGGGGCGCAAGCGACCTTTCCGGTCGAGTCGCCGCGAACGCCGGGGTGCGGTTGTCCGATTCGGCCCGGTTCGTGATGACGGTCTCGCGGCGCAGCAGAGATAGCGGCGGGTTCACTAAGCTCTGGGCATGGCCGATCACGCTCCATCCACCGTGTACATCGCCTCGCCGGAGGGCGACACCGGGAAGTCGACGGTGGCTCTCGGGGTGTTGCAGATGCTGTGCGCGACCACCGCGCGGGTCGGGGTGTTCCGGCCGATCACGCGGTCGACCACCGAACCGGACTACATCCTGGAGCTGCTGCTCGAGCACAGCACCGCCGATATCGACTACGCGCAGGCGATCGGTGTCACCTATGAGCAGGTGCACGCCGACCCGGACGCCGCGATCAGCGAGATCGTGATGCGCTTTCACGAGGTGGCGAAGGTCTGCGACGCGGTGGTGGTGGTCGGCAGCGACTACACCGACGTGGCCAGTCCCAGCGAGCTGCGGTTCAACGCGCGGATCGCGGTGAACCTCGGCGCGGGCATGCTGCTGGTGCTGCGCGGTTCGGGTCGCACGCCTGCCGAGGTGAAGCACTTGGCCGAGCTGTGTGCCAGCGAGCTGGCGCTCGAGCACGCGCAGCTGGTCGCGATCGTGGCCAATCGCTGCGATCCGGAGCAACTCGACGAAGTGCGTTCCGCGCTGGGCGGTTTCGCGGTGCCCTCGTGGACGCTGCCCGAGGTGCCGCTGCTGATCTCGCCGACGATGGCCGAGCTGTGTAGCGCCATCGACGGCGAAATGTACAGCGGCGACCAGGAATTGCTGCAGCGGGAGGCGTTGAAGATCATGGTCGGCGGTATGACCGCCGAACACATCCTGGAGCGGCTCACCGACGGTGTAGTGGTGATCGCGCCCGGCGATCGCTCCGACGTGCTGCTCAGCGTCGTGAACGCGCATGAGGCGGAAGGCTTTCCGTCGCTGTCGGGCATCATCATGAACGGCGGCATGCTGCCCCATCCCGCGGTCGCCCGGTTGATGACCGGCCTGAAGCCCAAGCTGCCGATCCTCACCACCGAACTCGGCACCTACGACACCGCCAGCGCCGCCTACCGCACCCGCGGCCGCATGTCGGCGGGCAGCCCGCGCAAGGTGGACACCGCGCTCGCGCTGATGGAGGAGCATGTCGACGCCGCGGAGTTGTTGCGGCGCATCGAGGTTCCGATCACCAACGTGGTGACGCCGCAGATGTTCGAATACCAGCTCATCGAACGGGCCCGCGGCGACCGCAAGCGGATCGTGCTGCCCGAGGGTGACGACGACCGTATCCTGCGCGCGGCGGGCCGGGTGCTGCAGCGCAAGATCGCCGACCTGGTCATTCTCGGGGACGAGCAGTCGGTCCGGGCGCGCGCCGCGGAACTGGGCGTGGACATCTCGGCCGCGCAGGTGCTCGATCCGCGCACCTGCGGGTACCTGGACGAGTTCGCCAAGGAATACACCGAACTGCGCAAGCACAAAGGCATGACGGTCGAGCGGGCGCGCGAAACCATGTCCGACATCTCGTATTTCGGCACCATGATGGTCTACAAGGGGATCGCCGACGGCATGGTCTCCGGTGCCGCGCACACCACCGCGCACACCATCCGGCCCTCGTTCGAGATCATCAAGACCGTGCCCGGGGTGTCCACGGTGTCGAGCGTGTTCCTGATGTGCCTGGCCGACCGGGTGCTCGCCTACGGCGACTGCGCGGTGGTACCGGATCCGTCCTCGGAGCAGCTGGCCGATATCGCGATCTCCTCGGCGGGCACGGCGGCCCGGTTCGGCATCGATCCGAGAATCGCGATGCTGTCTTATTCGACCGGTGAGTCCGGCAGCGGCGCCGACGTGGACAAGGTGCGGGTGGCCACCAAGCTGGTCCGGGAGCGCGCGCCGCAGCTGCCGGTCGAGGGACCGATCCAGTACGACGCGGCGATCGAGCCGACGGTCGCCACCACCAAACTGCCGGACTCCGAGGTGGCCGGGCGCGCAACGGTGTTCGTGTTTCCCGACCTCAATACCGGTAACAACACCTATAAGGCGGTGCAGCGCAGTGCGGGCGCCATCGCGATCGGCCCGGTGCTGCAGGGCCTGCGCAAGCCGGTCAACGACCTGTCCCGCGGCGCGCTGGTCGCCGACATCGTCAACACGGTGGCGATCACCGCGATCCAGGCGCAAGGGGACTGAGATGTGTCTCGTCGGCCACAGCCGGTGCGCGCTACGGAACAGGCGTACCGGACCGGTGGTTGCCGAGGGAGTGCGGAGCACCCGCGGAACACAGGAGGACTGATGAGCACACCTGCCGACGACCTGGTGCTGGTGATCAATTCCGGCTCGTCGTCCATCAAATACCAACTCCTGGACCCGGAGTCGAGCGCGGTGACCGCGTCCGGCATGGTCGAGCGGATCGGCGAGGAGAACGGCGGGATCGAGCATCACGCCGACGGCGAGACCACCGAGCACCGCGGGCCGATCGCCGACCACACCGCCGGATTGCGGCTGGTCTTCGAGATGTTCGCCGATACCGGACACGATCTGGCCGAGGCGGGCGTGCGGGCGGTCGGGCACCGGGTGGTGCACGGCGGTGAGGTGTTCTATCGGCCGACATTGATCGACGACGAGGTGGTAGCGGCGATCGCCGAGCTGTCTTCGCTTGCCCCGCTGCACAATCCGGCGAACGTGGCCGGTATCGAGAGCGCGCGTACGCTGCTGCCCGGTGTGCCGCAGGTCGCGGTGTTCGACACGGCGTTCTTCCACGGCCTGCCCGACGCCGCGAAGACCTACGCGATCGATGCGAAAGTCGCTGCCGCGCACGGCATCCGCAAGTACGGCTTCCACGGCACCTCGCACGAGTACGTTTCCGGGCAGGTCGCCGAGCTGCTCGGCCGCGATCCGGCGCAGCTGAACCAGATCGTCTTCCATCTGGGCAACGGCGCATCGGCCTCGGCGATCCGCGGCGGCCGCCCGGTCGACACCACGATGGGGCTGACCCCGCTGGAGGGCCTGGTGATGGGGACCAGGTCCGGTGACCTCGATCCCGGCATCGTCGCGCACCTGGTGCGTTCGGCGGGCATGGATATCGATCAGATCGACACCCTGCTCAACCGGGATTCCGGTATCAAGGGTCTGTCGGGGGTCAACGACTTCCGCGAATTGCAACGCCTCATCGACGGCGGTGACAGCGCCGCGCGCCTCGCCTACGACGTCTACATCCATCGGCTGCGCCGCTACCTCGGCGCCTACCTGGTCGATCTGGGCGGCGTCGACGCGATCACCTTCACCGCGGGCGTCGGCGAGAACAGCCCGCAGGTGCGCGCGGACGCGCTGGCGGGCCTGTCCCGCTTCGGCATCGAGGTCGATGTCGCGGCGAACACCGCGAAAGATCGTACGGCCCGGCGTATTTCGCCGCCGGACGCCGAAGTGGCGGTACTGGTCGTGCCCACGAACGAGGAGCTCGCGATCGCCCGTGCGGCGCACGGCGTCGCGGCGGCGGAGGCGCACCGCTAGGCGAAATGCCTTGTTGGTGCACAGATTTCGGACACGCACGCGCAAGCCTCGGCGGGTGCCCGGTCGGGAGGGAAGGCCGACCGGGCCGGATCCGCCGCTCGGAGCAGCCGGCCCGCCGGACGCGTCGTCCACCGCGACACGGGCCGGAGGGCAGTCCGGTGCCGTGTGCCGGGTCCGCGAGGGCGTCGGGTCCCGGGAGGGTTGCGGCGGATCGGCGCCCGGCAGGCCGGATGAACCTGATCCATGACCGACTCTGCCGGACACAGTATGAGTTTTTCGTGAGAGTGCCGCTCACACCCAGGTTTTGGCGCGGATCGAGTTCGCCAGGTCGACCAAGGCGTAGCGGTGGTTGCGGCCCGGTGCGCTGCGGGCCAGGGCGCGCAGGCCTGCCTCGGTGCCCATCCGCAGGTCGCGTTCGGTGAACGGAGCGCCGAAGAGCGTGGCGTCGGCTCGTTTCGGGGTGTTGCCCGCCTGCAGCCAGGCCAGCGCCGCGCCGAGTACGAGGACGCGCATCTGGACCGCGCGCCCCTCGCCGGCGGGCAGGCTCGACACCCGCGATGCCGAGATGTGCAGGGTGGCCTCGTCCAGCTCGGCCACCGGGGCCGCGGTGAGCAGCAACAGCACCGCGGTCATCCGCGCGGTGGTGAAATGCCGGGAGGCGGCGGGCACTTCGTCGAGCGCGTGCACAGCGTCGGTCACCCGGTCGGCCGCGGCCAGCTGCCTGGCCAGGCCGAAGGCGGCGCTCACCACCGCGCGGTCGGTGCGCCACACGGTGTCGTAGAACTTCTCGGCGTAGCGCCGCCACTGCTCGGGATCCGGTGCATCCCACTGCTGCAGTATCAATTCCGCGGTGGCGGCCAAGGCCAGCTTGGGCCCGATCTCGCCGGGCAGCACCCGCAGCACCTCGTCGAAGCTGGCGAAGGCGGACTCGTAGGCCAGGTCGAGCAATTGCGCCAGGCCGCGATACCAGTCGACCCGCCAATCGTTCTCGGGTAAACGGGCGAGCAGGTGCAGCACGGCCGCCGACTCGCCGAGGTCGAGGCGCACCCGGGCTTCGGCCAGCGCCAGCTCCAGATCCAAGGTCTCCGGGACATTGCCGGGATCGGATTCGGCGCGTTCGCGGGCGGTGCGCAACGCTTCGAGCGACTGTTCGGGCTCGGGATGCACCGTCGAGGCGAGCAGCGGCGCCGACGGGTCGGCCGAATCGAGCAGCGGAGTGGGCAGTGCCGCAACGACTTCGCGCGCCTCGAGCTGTGTGCTGCGGCCCTGACCGTCGGCGTAGGCGTCGGTCTGGCTGATCAGTTCCTCGGTGCCGAAGCTGCCGCGCTGCGGGCCGAATACCGTCGACAGCTGCGGGTGTTCGGTATCGGTGTCCAGGGCCAGGATCTCCCGCAGCACCCCGGACAGCTGCGCCGACATCGCGCGGGCGGACGGGAAGCGGCGCTCGGGATCGGGATCGGTGGCGCAGAGCAGCAATCGGTGGAAGGACTCGTAGCGCTCGAGCAGGGGATGGTCGGCGGGGTCGGGGATGCCGTCGAGGTAGCGCCCCTGCTCCATCGGCATCTCCAGCGTCAGCACGGCCAGGGTGCGCCCGACGGTGTAGATGTCCGAGGCGACCGTGGGGCCGGTCTTGGCGATCTCGGGCGCCTGGAATCCCCTGGTGCCGTAGAGGTTTCCGTAGGATTCGATGGTGGCGACGGCGCCGAGGTCGATCAGTTTGACCTGGTCCTCGGTGACCATGATGTTGTCCGGTTTGAGGTCGTTGTAGGTCAGCCCGATGTTGTGCAGATAGTCCAGCGCGGGCAGGATTTCGAGCAGGTACGCGATCGCCTCGGCGACCGGCATCCGATGCGGCCGCGCATAGGAGTTGAGGATGTCGCGCAGAGAGCGCCCGCCGACGTACTCCATCACGATATAGCCGATCGGCGCACCGTCGTCGTCGGTGTGCTCGACGAAGTTGTGGATCTTCACGATGCTGGGATGGGCCACCTCGGCGAGGAATTGGCGTTCGGCGACGGCCACGGCCTGCGCTTCCGCGTCACCGGCGTGCAGCAGGCCTTTGAGCACCACCCAGCGATCGCTGACGTTGCGGTCGATCGCCAAGTAGATCCAGCCGAGCCCGCCGTGCGCGATGCACCCCTGCACCTCGTACTGGCCCGACACCATGTCGCCCTCGTGCAGTGAAGGTCGGAAATCATAAGGAGCGGAACAGGTTTCACAGGTACCGGCGGTCACCGCGGGGCGGGTCGCGCTGGCCCGGCCGACCGGGCTGCCACAGCGCCAGCAGAACCGCCTGCCCTCCGACACCACCGGGTCGGTGAGCACCGCGGCCCGCGGGTCGGCGGGGACGACCGATTGGATGGGCACCAGCCCGCCGCCGAGCCTGCGCACCGTCGGCCGCGAGCGCGCGGTCCGGAAGCTGCGGCCGGAGGTGCGCATGGTCGCCGCCGAACTCGGCTCCGAATTGGGCCGTTCCACACCGACCACGGTTTCCGCGGCCGCGGCGGACTTGGCCGCCGGACGGCTCTCGGCCCTGGCCAACTCCGTGTGCGGCGGCTCGGCGGCCGAGTTCGCCGCGGGAGCAGCCGGTTTCGGCGTGCGGTTCGAGAACACCGTCACATCGGACGAAGCGGTCGAACCGCCCGGGGCGGCGGCGCTTTCGTCCGCGTCGAGGGAAGGATCGTCGGAGTCGTTCATCGGCGGTCAGTCCAGGTAGTTCGGTGCGGGCGGACCGGGCGACGGGCCGAGGACGGACAACCACTGGCGGTAGAAGCGATCCCAGGTCCCGTCGTTGCGAATGCGCTCCAGGGTGCCGTTCACGAACCGCACCAGGTCGTCGTCGCCCTTGGGGATGCCAATGCCGTACGGCTCCACGCTGATCTTGTCGCCGACCACCTGCGTGTAGGGGTCCTGCGCGGCCAATCCGGCGAGGATGGAGTCGTCGGTGGTCACCGCGTCGACCTGGCCCTGCTGCAGCACGACCAGGCAGTCGGCCCAGTTGGGCACGGTGAGAATGGTGGCGGCGGGCTGCTGCACGCGGATGCGATCGAGCGACGTGGTGCCGCGCACCACGCACACCCGCTTGCCCGCCAGATCGCCGACGCCGTTGATCCCGGAGTTCTTGAACGCGAGCACCCGCTGATAGGAGTGCAGATAGACGGTGGAGAAGCTCACCCGCTGCCGCCGCTCGCAGGTGATCGTCATGGTCTTGGCCACGATGTCCACGTCGTGGCTCTGCAGGGCGATCTCCCGGTCCGCGGAGCCGAGCATCCGGTACTCGACCAGGTCCGGGCTGCCGAGCAGGTCGCGCGCGACCTCGCGGGCGATATCGGAGTCGAAGCCGACGATGGAGCCGGTGATCGGGTCGCGGAAGCTGAAAAGGTTACTGCCCGCGTCCAATCCGACGAGCAGGCGACCGCGGGCCCGGATCGCGTCGATACTCGGACCGCGCGCCCCGGCCGCGGCGCCGGTGGGGCGCAGGCTCGATGTCGGGTCGCCGCATTGCGGCGCCTTGTCCGAGGAGAACGGCGAATCCGTCAGCACCGGAATGGCTTTGGCCGGATAGGGCGGTTCGGTGTACTTGGTCGTGTTGGTCGGCAACGGTGGGGCGGGTTGGCTCGTACAACCGCCGAGCAGCGCGACAGCGGCGAGGGTGGCGGCGAGCAGGCCGCGGCCGGGTCTCATCGGTACTCCCGTAATCGAGGCCAGAGGCCGATTCCGACGCAGCCCGCGGCCACGATGCCGAGCAGCAACGCCCCGGGACCCATGAAGTCGAGCACCCAGGCAGCGCGGAATATCTTGTCCCGTAACGTATTACGTGTCTTGTCGATGCCTTTTTCCAGTGCGCTGTCCAGCGCCTCGACCTGCGCCGCGGCGTCGGCCGCGCCGGGACCGGTCGCCACCGTCGCCGCACCGTTGAAGTCGCCGCGGGCCAGGGTGTCGTTCATCCGCTGATGCGCCACCCGCCAACGGGACAGCGCCGGAACGGCATTGCGCACGTCCTCGGCGGCGGGCGCGGAACTCGGATACCCGCCGAGCAGATCGGCGAGGCGGGCGATGTTCGCGTCGAAGGTGCGGTCGTAGTCGCCGGTGGCGTCGCGGCGGGCCAGCTTCAGCGTCTCCGCGGAGCGGGCCTGCTGGGCCAGGATCCGGCTCTCGGTCAGCCGAGAGGCGGGCACCGCGCCGTCGTCGCGGGCGCGGATCATCGAGGTGGCCGAAATCGCGCCCGCGACCACGGTCCACACCAGCAGCACGACCACCGCCGCCGAGGCGAGCAGCAGCCCGGGGTTGAGCACCCGGCGCCAGCGCTTCGCGAGATCGACCTGCGCCCACACCAACGCCGCCAGCGCGAGGATCAGCAGCACGATCGCGGTCCACGGCGGGCGGACGTGGTTGCGCTGGGCCTCGGTCACCGCCGCCGAACGCCGGTTCTGTAGTTCCTCGGCCATCGGCAGCACGTCGGTCTGCATCTGGTTGGACGCTTCGCTCAGATACGCGCCGCCGACGGGATAGCCGCTGCGGTTGTTGGTCCGCGCGGTCTCGATGACGCCCGTGTACACCGGCAACCGGGTGGCAATTCCGATCCGGAGGTTCGTGTCGGTCGTGTCGGCCACGCCCGCCCCGGCGCCGCGGGTGTGGCCGGTCTGCGCGACCAGTTCCGCGGCCGCCTCACCGATGGCCTGGGTATAGCGATCGCGCACCGTCTGCGGCTCCAGCCCGCCCGCGATGAACGCGGTGCTCGCCGCCGCGTCGGCGATGGACAGCGAGGTGTAGAGGCGGTGGGCGGAGTAGGAATCCGGTTCGGTGTCGTCGAGCAGGACATTGAGTGCCTGCTGCCGGTCGCCCACGGTCGCGCCGGTCACCCAGCCCGCGGCCACGCACAATCCGATGAGCACCAGCCCGATCGCGATCAACCGGCCGGGCGAGGAGCGGGCGAACAGTCGCAGCCGGGCGGGGTCGAACTGTTCGCGCACGAGCGCGACCCGCAGTGCCGCCGGACTGTCCGCAGCGGCCGGCTCGGCGATCGACGACGGTCGTAGTGCTGTCGTTGTCTGCCCGGTTCGAGCCATGTCCACCTCCTCAGTCTGGGCCGTATCCGCGGATTTCTCGACGGTCGCACCGGCCGGTCGATCGCTCCGCGTGTGCTGGTGCGGAGTTTATTGTGGTCGTAGTGGCGCCGTGGCGTGTGAAATACCCCTGGTTGGCAGTCAGCGGTAGGTCCGGGGACGGCTGGATGAAGATGGGTACGAGATGCGTGGTGACGGTGACGGGTGGTCGCGGGGGCCCGACGGATTGAAACATTGGGGCCGCTTCGGCGCCGCGGGGCTGCTGCTGCGCGCGCCGCTCACCGACGGCGGCTCGGCGGTGCTGATGCAGCATCGGGCGGCGTGGAGTCATCAAGGCGGCACCTGGGCCCTGCCCGGTGGCGCCCGGGACAGTCATGAGACCCCGGTGCACGCCGCGGTGCGCGAGGCCTGGGAAGAAGCGGGCATCGATCCCGCCGATGTCCGGGTGCGTAGCGAGCGGGTCACCGCCGCCGCGCAGAGCGGCTGGACCTATACGACGGTGATCGCCGACGCCGGCCGCACGCTGCCGACCAGCCGCAACCGCGAGAGTTCCGAACTCGCCTGGATTCCGGAGGCCGAGGTCGAGTCGCGGCTGCTGCATCCGGGCTTCGCGGCTGCCTGGCCCGGCCTGCGTGCCGCGCCGGCCCGGGTCTTCCTCGACGAACTCGACGAGGACCGGGCGATCGCCGCGGCGCTGCCGCGCACCGTCGACCTCGCGGCCCGCGGCTTCTTCTGGTTGCACACCGATCCCGACGGCCCCGGTGACTGCGCACGCATCACCGACACCCCGGCCGATGACGCGGCGGCCGGCACCGTGCTGTCGCTCACCAGGGACCAAGTGCTCTCCTGAGGGTGCCGAGCATCGGAACTGCCACCGCCGCACGCTGTTCGAGCGGTCAGGCGTTCGCGAGGAGCGCGGTCTTCAGAGCTCGGGCCGCCGATTGCGGATCGTCGGCCGCGGTGATCGCGCGGACCACCACGATGCGGGTCGCGCCCGCGCCCAGCACCTCCGGCAGGTTGTGCGCGTCGATGCCGCCGATCGCGAACCAGGGCCGGGTCGGGTGCGCGTCCGAGGTGGAACGGACCAGGTCGATGCCCGCGGCTTGGCGGCCCGGTTTGGTCGGTGTCGCGTACACCGGGCCGGTGCAGAAGTAGTCGATGTGCTCGTCGATCGCGGCGAGACCGGCCTGCGCGCGGTTGTGCGTGGAGCGTCCGATCACCACGTCCTGGCCCAGGATGCGGCGGGCGTACCAGGGCGGCAGATCGCCCTGCCCGAGGTGCAGGATGTCGGCGCCGGCGGCCAGCGCGATATCGGCGCGGTCGTTCACCGCCACCAGCGCCCCGTGCCTGCGGGCCGCGGCCTTCAGTTCGGCCAGCGCGCCCAGCTCGGCCCGCGCTTCCAGTGGACCGAACTTCGCCTCGCCGGGCGAACCCTTGTCGCGGAGCTGGATGATGTCGACCCCACCCGCGAGCGCGGCTTCGGCGAACTTGGCGAGGTCGCCCTTTTCCCGCCGGGCGTCGGTACAGAGATAGAGCCGAGCGGTGGCCAAGCGCTCCCTGGGCGATGCGGGTCGATTGGGATGGGACGGTTGCACGCCTTCGACCGTAGCCGCGCTACCGTGGGGAAGCGAACGGCGGCACGAGCGCCGGGCCCGCCGGCCGCTCGCGCGGTGGCCGCGCACGGCGGCCCGCCGGGCTCGGGCGCGGGTGAGCACGGAAGGCGCCCGGAACGTCGCCGAACAGATACAAAGGCAGGTGGAACGGATGCGGACGCTGGCCGTCGTCGGTGGCGGCGTCATCGGACTCGGTGTGGCCTGGCGGGCCGCCGAGGCCGGCTGGTCGGTCACCCTGTTCGATCCCGCGGTCGGATCCGGGGCCTCCTGGGTGGCGGGCGGGATGCTCGCGCCGCTCTCGGAAGGCTGGCCGGGCGAGGACCGGGTGCTCGATTTCGGCGCCGCCGCACTGGCCCGCTGGCCCGAGTTCGCCGCCCGGGTCGAGGCCGCCACCGGGGTGGCGGTCCTGGTGGCCGATGCGACCCTGACCGTCGCGCTCGATGCCGCCGACGTCGCGGACCTGCGCACGGTGGCCGACTGGGTCGGCGGCCGCGGCCACGACCTGCGGCTGCTGGATCGCGCGGGCGTCCGCGCGCTGGAGCCGTCCCTGGCGCGCACGGTGCGCGCCGGGCTGCACGCGCCCGCCGAGCCCGCGATCGACAATCGACGGCTCGTGGCCGGATTGCGCCAGGCGGCCGAGGCGGCCGGGGTACGGATTCGCGCCGAGTCGGTCGACTCGCTCGACGCCCTCGACCACGATCAGATCGTGCTCGCCGCCGGCGCCGCCTCGGCCCGGCTGTGGCCCGGGCTGCCGGTCCGTCCGGTCAAGGGCGAGATCCTGCGGCTGCGCCAGCGGCCCGGCGTGGCGCCCGCGCCGCAGCGGGTGATCCGGGCCAGGGTGCACGGCCGGGCGGTGTACCTGGTCCCGCGCGCCGACGGAATCGTGGTCGGCGCAACGCAATACGAGGCAGGTTTCGACACCACGGTGACCGTCGCCGGGGTGCGCGACCTGATCGCCGACGCCGAGGCGATATTCCCGAGCATCGGCGAATACGAGCTGGCCGAGGCGAGTGCCGGGGCGCGCCCCGGCACACCGGACAACCTGCCGCTGCTCGGCAGGTTGACCGACCGGATCATCGCGGCCACCGGCCACGGCCGCAACGGCATGCTGACCATGCCGCTGACCGTCGAAGCGGTGCTCGCCCAGCTCGCCGGAACCCCGTTGCCCGAGGCGGAACACGCCGACCCGCAACGCTTTTCGACGGCTCACCAGCCGTCCTTGTCATCCGCAGGAGGAGTTCGATGACTTCGACATCCGTCCCCATCGGCGTCACCGTGAACGGTACCGATCACGAGTTCGCCGACACCCTCACCGTGCGTGAGTTGCTGAGCCGCCTCGAGCTGCCCTGTCAGGGCATCGCGCTCGCGGTGGACGGCGCGGTGTTCCCCAAGTCCCGCTGGGACGAACCGGTCGGGCGGGGTTGGCAGATCGAGGTGCTCACGGCGGTCCAGGGTGGCTGAGGTGCACGCACCGCTGCGCATCGCGGACCGCGAGTTCGGTTCCCGGCTCATCATGGGCACCGGCGGGGCGGACAACCTCGCGGTACTGGAGGAGGCGCTGATCGCCTCGGGCACCGAACTGACCACCGTCGCCATGCGCCGGGTGGACGCCGCGGGCGGCACCGGCGTGCTGGACCTGTTGAAGCGCTTGGACATTCAGCCGCTGCCCAATACGGCGGGCTGCCGCACCGCGGCCGAGGCGGTGCTCACCGCGCAACTGGCCCGGGAGGCGCTCGGCACCGACTGGGTGAAGCTCGAGGTCGTCGCCGACGAGCGCACGCTGCTGCCCGATCCGGTCGAATTGCTCACCGCCGCCGAGCAATTGGTCGACGACGGCTTCACCGTGCTGCCCTACACCAGCGACGACCCGATCCTGGCGCGCCGGCTGGAGGAGACGGGCTGTGTCGCGGTGATGCCGCTCGGCGCGCCGATCGGCACCGGTCTCGGCATCGGCAACCCGCACAACATCGAGATGATCGTCGCGGAGGCGAAAGTCCCGGTCATCCTGGACGCGGGCATCGGCACCGCGAGCGACGCGGCGCTCGCCATGGAACTCGGCTGCTCGGCCGTGCTGCTGGCCACCGCCGTGACCAGGGCCCGTCAACCGGAGTTGATGGCCGAGGCGATGGCGGCTGCGGTGCGGGCGGGATACCTGGCCAGGCAGGCGGGCCGGATTCCGAAGCGGTTCTGGGCGCAGGCCTCCTCACCCGCGCTCTGACCAGCTCCTATCCCTGAAGGATGACCCCCGGTACGTGATCTTCGGGGGTCCGTCAGGGTGGGGGTATCAGCTAGTCAGGGTGTCGATCATCCTCGAGGATGATCGAAATCGACACCTTCTGGTGACGCGCGTCGCCCGATTTTCGGGAATGCTGGTCGTCATGATCGAGCTGAGAGGGCTGACCAAGCACTACGGGCAGACCGTCGCGGTTCAGGATCTCTCCTTCACCGTTCGACCCGGACAGGTGACGGGGTTCCTGGGCCCGAACGGCGCCGGTAAGTCGACGACGATGCGAATGATCCTCGGGCTGGACAAGCCCACCGCGGGGACCGCGCACATCTTGGGCAAGCCATACCGGGAACTGGACCATCCGCTGCGCACCGTCGGCGCGCTGCTCGACGCCAAGTGGGTGCATCCGAACCGTTCGGCGCGCGCCCACCTCGAGTGGATGGCCGCCTCCAACGACATCCCGAAGTCGCGGGTGGAGGAGGTGCTGCGACTGGTCGGCCTGTCCGAGGTGGCGGGCAAGACCGCGGGCGGCTTCTCGCTCGGCATGTCGCAGCGGCTCGGTCTGGCCGGCGCGCTGCTCGGCGACCCGCAGGTGCTGCTGTTCGACGAGCCGGTCAACGGCCTCGACCCGGAGGGCATCCTGTGGATCCGCCGGTTCATGCAGCGCCTGGCCGCCGAGGGCCGCACCGTGCTGGTCTCCAGCCACCTGCTCTCGGAAATGGCACAGACCGCCGAACACCTCGTGGTGATCGGGCGCGGGCAGCTCATCTCCGACACCACCACCCAGGAATTCATCGAGCGCGCCTCCGAACAGTCGGTGCGCGTGCGCAGCCCGCAGCTCGACCAGTTGCGCAGCCTGCTCACCTCCAACGGCATGACCGTGCGCGAAGACGGCAGCGGCCAGGACGGGCCCGCGCTCGTCGTGGCGGGTGTGGCCAGCGACGCGGTCGGCAAACTGGCCGGCGCGAACGACATCACGCTGTTCGAGCTCGCGCCGCAGCGTGCCTCGCTGGAGGAAGCGTTCATGCGGATGACCGGCGGCGCGGTGCAATACCACGGCGAAGGCCTCGAACAGGCGATGGGAGGTGCGCTCTGATGGGCGTGCTGGCAGCAGAACGAATCAAGCTCACCTCGACCAGGTCGCCCTGGTGGTGCTCGGCGGTCGTCGTCGCGCTCGGTCTCGGCCTCGCCGCGCTGTTCTCGCTGGTGGTCAAGTCCTCCGGGGAGGATCCCGCGCAGGGCACCCCGAATCTGGACGTGAGCACCGCGACCTCGGGTGTCGTCGGGTTCGGCGTGATGGTGCTGATGATCATGGCCGCATTGACCGTGACCAGCGAGTACCGCTTCGGCGTCATCCGGACCACGTTCCAGGCGGTGCCCAATCGCACCAAGGTGCTGCTGACCAAGACCGCGCTGGTCGGCGTCTTCAGCGCCGTGCTCACCACGATCCTGGCCTTCCTCGCCGTCGGCGTGGCCAAGGCGATCGCGGGCTCGGCCCCGAACGCCGATCTGGCCCTGGACGGACAGTGGCGGGCGGTCTACGGCATCCCGATCTACGCCTTCCTCATGATCGCCGTCGCCATCGGCGTCGGCGTGCTGGTCCGCCAGTCGGCGGCCGCGATCTCGCTGATCGTGCTCTGGTCGCTGCTGATCGAGCCGCTGCTCGGCGCGTTCGGCAGCTTCGGGCGCAACGTGGGACCGTTCCTGCCGTTCCAGAACGCCAGCCACTTCCTGAGCGTCTCGGATTCGGGTGCCAACTGGCACTGGGGTCCGTGGGGCAGCCTGCTCTACTTCGCCGCCTTCACGGCGATCGTTTACGGCGCCGCACTGGTCCTGGTGAACCAGCGCGACGCCTGACCACGAACTACCCGAGTCGCCCTCCCTCGCCACTCGGGTTGGGGCGCCGACCTTGTCGGGAGGTCCGTGCGCCCATGCACCGCCCGCCACTGCCCGGTGGACGGTGTGACCATCGGCCCGGTGCGAATCCCCTTCGCGCCGGGCCGATGATGTTTTGGCCGAGGGCATTATCGCTGGTCGGCGAGCACTGTGAACATCGCGGAAACTGTGAATCACGTCGCTTCAGCGGGGCCGGATCCGCGAGTACAGTTCGAACCAGCAACCAGCTCGTTATCCATCGGCGGCCCCAATGTCGTGCCCGCTGCGTCCGTCGGGAGGTAGCACGGTGGCCATGATCAGCGATCCACCAGCCGCGGGACGGCTGAGATACCCTCTGCACGTGAGCGAAACACCTTCCGGCGGTGCTGCGCCCGGGTCGGATTCGGAGGGCGAGGATGCCCTTCCGCCCGAGGTCGTCATCCCGCTGGTACCCGCGGACGCGGACGGGCCGATCCGCCGCTCCCGCGCGGGGCTGCGCAAAGGTCAGCTTTCCACGCTGATGAACGCGGCGAACAATCGGAAAGATCTCATCGGAGTGCTCCGCAAAGCGCGCGAGCAGCTGCCCGGTGACCCTTCTTTCGGTGACCCGCTGTCGGTTTCGGGCCCCGGTGGCGCGCGGGCCGTCGCGCGGGCCGCGGACAAGCTGGTCGGCGACACCCCCAGCGCGGCCAGGGAGATCGGCTTCGGTGCGTTGCAGGTCTGGCAGGCGATGCTGGAGCGGGTCGGCCGCGGCAAAGGTAACCAAGAGATAACCGTAATGTTCACCGACCTGGTCGCGTTCTCCAGTTGGTCGCTGTCCGCGGGCGACGAGGCGACCCTGGAGTTGCTCCGCCGGGTGGCCAAGGCCATCGAGCCGCCGATCGCCGAGCGCGGCGGTCAGGTGGTCAAGCGGATGGGCGACGGCGTCATGGCGGTGTTCCCGTCCGCCGAGCGCGCGGTGCGTGCCGCGATCAACGCCAAACGCAATCTGGCCGATGTGAAGGTGCGGGATTACCGCCCGCAGATGCGGATCGGCCTGCACACCGGCTCGCCGCGGGAGATCGGCGGCGACTGGCTCGGCGTGGACGTCACCATCGCGGCCCGGGTGATGGAGGCGGGCGGCAACGGCAACACGATGCTGTCCGAGGCGACGCTGCAGTCGCTGCAGCCGGAGACCCTCGCGGAACTGGGCTACGTCGTGAAGCCGTACCGCCGCAGCTTCTTCGCCGCGCCGCTCAACGGGGTCCCCGAAGACCTGCGCATCTTCCGGCTGTCGGAGAACTGAGTCAGGACCCGACCCACCAGGTGATGCCGCCCGCCGCGGCGAGTACCGCGCAGACCCCGAGTGCGATCGATAGCGGTCGCGCCGTTTTCCACGTCGTATACGCCCCGCCGAGCAAGAAGCCGGCCAGGGCGATCAAGAGAATCACGGTGACATCAGTAGACACGGGGCCCATTGTGCTCTGTCCTGATGACTCGCTTCGCACGCGCTTCCTGCGGTGATCTGACCCACGGCCGATTAACAAGCACGCGCGCTTGCTTTTTTCTGTGCACGGTGTGATGCTGAACCCCGGAACGCGGACTTCACGGGTGCGGCACGCGGCTGCGTCCTGCCGGTCCGGCACCGCAGAGGAGGCATACCCGCTGATGAGTACGCTGGCCGCGAATCCGGAGGTCCTCCGGATCGGCAACTGTTCCGGCTTCTACGGCGATCGGTTCAGCGCGATGCGCGAGATGCTCGAAGGTGGGCAGCTCGACGTGCTCACCGGGGACTACCTCGCCGAGTTGACCATGCTGATCCTCGGCCGGGACCGGATGAAGGACCCGAGCCTCGGTTATGCCAAGACCTTCGTCAAACAACTCGAGGACTGCCTCGGGCTGGCGTTGGAACGCAACGTGCAGATCGTCGCCAACGCGGGCGGTCTGAATCCCGCGGGGCTCGCCGAGCGCCTGCGCAAGGTGGCCGCGGACCTCGGCCTCGACGCCAAGATCGCTTACGTCGAAGGCGACGATCTGGTCGGGCGCGCAGGCGAACTCGGCCTCGGCGCCCCGCTCACCGCCAATGCCTACCTCGGCGCCTGGGGCATCGTCGAATGCTTGAACGCCGGCGCCGATATCGTGGTGACCGGCCGGGTCACCGACGCGTCGGTGGTCGTCGGCCCGGCGGCCGCCCACTTCGGCTGGGGCCGAGCCGATTACGATCAGCTGGCGGGTGCGGTGGTGGCCGGGCATGTGATCGAGTGCAGCACCCAGGCCACCGGCGGCAACTTCGCCTTCTTCACCGAACTCGCCGATCTCGGCCGGCCGGGCTTCCCGATCGCCGAAATCCGCAGGGACGGCAGCAGTGTCATCACCAAGCACGAGGGCACCGGCGGCGCGGTCACGGTCGACACGGTCGCGGCGCAGCTCATGTACGAGATCCAGGGCGCGCGCTACGCCGGCCCGGATGTCACCTCTCGGCTGGACACCGTGCGACTCGCCGCCGACGGCCCGGACCGGGTGCTGATCAGCGGTGTCGCCGGCGAGGCCCCGCCCGACACGCTGAAGGTCTCGCTGAACACCCTCGGCGGCTTCCGCAACGAGATGGCGTTCATCCTCACCGGACTCGATATCGAGGCGAAAGCCGCACTGGCACAGCGTCAGCTGGAGTCCTGGCTGCCGACCAAGCCCGCGGAGCTGGACTGGACGCTGGCCCGTCTGGACCGGCCCGACGCCGACACCGAGGAGCAGGCCAGCGCGCTGCTGCGCTGCGTGGTGCGCGACGCCGACCCGAACAAGGTGGGCCGTGCCTTCTCCAGCGTCGCCGTCGAGCTGGCACTGGCCAGCTATCCGGGGTGCAGCTTCACCACGTTGCCCGGCAACGGTTCGCCCTACGGTGTGTACACGCCGGGCTACGTCGCGGCCACCGAGGTGCCGCACGTCGCGGTGCTGCCGGATGGCTCGCGCACCGATATCGCGCCCGCCGCGGACACGCTCGCACTGGCCGAGGTGAGCGCGCCCGCGCTGCCGGAACCGTTCGTGGGCAAGGAAACCCGGCGCGCGCCGCTCGGCAGCATCGCACTGGCCCGCAGCGGCGACAAAGGCGGCAACGCCAATGTCGGCGTCTGGGTGCGCACCGAGGACCAATGGCGTTGGCTGGTGCACACACTCACCGTCGACCGGGTGAAAGAGCTGCTGCCCGAGGCCGCCGCGCTGACCGTGACCCGGCACGTGCTGCCCAATCTGCGCGCGGTCAACTTCATCATCGAGGGACTGCTCGGACAGGGCGTCGCCTATCAGGCCCGATTCGACCCACAGGCCAAAGGACTCGGCGAATGGCTGCGGTCCCGTCATCTCGACATCCCATTGGAGTTGCTATGAATTGGAATACTCCTGAGCGGCGCGAATTGCGTGCCACGGTGCGCAGTTTCGCGGAGCGCGAAGTCCTGCCCTATCTGGACGAGTGGGAGCGCGACGGGGAGATCCCGCGCGAGCTGCACAAGAAGGCGGGCGCGCTCGGTCTGCTCGGCATCCAATTCCCGGAAGCCGTGGGCGGTTCCGGCGGTGACGGCATCGACGCGATGATCGTCTGCGAGGAACTGCACCAGGCGGGGGCCTCCGGTGGCTTGTTCGCTTCGTTGTTCACCTGCGGTATCGCGGTGCCGCACATGATCGCCGCGGGCAACCCCGAGCAGATCGAGCGGTGGGTGCGCCCGACACTGGCGGGGGAGAAGATCGGCTCGCTCGCCATCACCGAGCCCGGCGGCGGCTCCGATGTCGGCCACCTCACCACCACCGCGCGCCGCGACGGCGACCACTACATCGTCAACGGCGCCAAGACCTACATCACCTCGGCCTGCCGCGCCGACTACGTGGTCACCGCTGTCCGCACGGGTGGGCCCGGCTCGCAAGGGATTTCGCTTCTCGTGGTGGAGAAGGGCACGCCGGGCTTCACCGTGAGCCGCAAGCTGGACAAGATGGGCTGGCGCGCCTCCGACACCGCCGAACTGTCCTACGTGGACGTCCGGGTGCCCGCGGCGAACCTGGTCGGCGCGGAGAACTCCGGCTTCTTCCAGATCGCGGGCGCGTTCGTCAGCGAGCGGGTCGGCCTTGCGGTGCAGGCGTATTCGAGCGCGCAGCGCTGCCTCGATCTCACCCTGGAATGGGTGCGCAGCCGGGAAACCTTCGGCCGTCCACTGATCAGCAGGCAGGCCGTGCAGAACACGGTCACCGAGATGGCGCGGCGCATCGATGTCGCCCGCGTCTACACCCAGGATGTGGCCCAGCGCAGCGCGAACGGCGAGACCGACCTGATCGCCGAGGTCTGCTTCGCCAAGAACACCGCCGTCGAGGCGGGCGAATGGGTGGCCAACCAGGCGGTCCAGCTGTTCGGCGGCCTCGGCTACATGCGCGAATCCGAGATCGAACGCCAATACCGCGACATGCGCATCCTCGGCATCGGCGGTGGCACCACCGAAATCCTGACCGGCCTTGCCGCCAAACGATTGGGGTACCAGTCTTGACCACCCTGCGCAGCACGTTGGACACCGCGTCGCCGGATTACGCGGCCGCGGCGCAAGCCATGACCGCCAAGCTCACCGAGGTCGAGGGGGAGTTCGCGAAGGCGATCGCGGGCGGCGGGCCGGAGAAGCTGGCCCGGCATCGCAAGCGCGGCAAGCTGACCGCGCGCGAACGGATCGAGCTGCTCGTCGACGAGGATTCGCCGTTCCTGGAGTTGTGCCCGCTGGCGGGGTGGGGCAGCGAATTCCACGTCGGCGCGAGCACCATCGCGGGCATCGGGATCGTGGAGGGCGTCGAATGCATGATCGTCGCGCCCGACCCGACCGTGCGCGGCGGCACCTCCAACCCGTGGACGCTGCGAAAGACATTGCGGATCAACGACATCGTGCGGGAGAACCGGCTGCCGGTGATCTCGCTGGTGGAGTCCGGCGGCGCGGACCTGCCGACGCAGAAGGAAGTCTTCGTGCCCGGCGGTCGCATGTTCCGCGACCTCACCCGCGCCTCGGCGGCCGGAATACCTACCATCGCACTGGTTTTCGGTAACTCGACCGCGGGCGGCGCCTACATCCCCGGCATGTCCGATCACGTGGTGATGATCAAGGAGCGCTCCAAGGTGTTCCTCGGCGGCCCGCCGCTGGTCAAGATGGCGACGGGAGAGGAGTCCGACGACGAATCGCTCGGCGGCGCCGATATGCACGCCCGCGTCTCGGGTCTGGCCGACTACTACGCGATCGACGAGCAGGACGCGATTCGGCTCGGCCGCGCCATCGTCCGCAGGCTGAACTGGCGCAAGCAGGGCCCGGCGCCGCGCCCGACGGTGCTCGAGCCGCTGTACGACCCCGAGGATCTGCTCGGCATCGTGCCCTCGGATCTGAAGATTCCGTTCGACCCGCGCGAGGTGATCGCGCGCATCGTGGACGGCTCCGATTTCGACGAGTTCAAGCCGCTGTACGGCAGCAGCCTGGTCACCGGGTGGGCGGAGCTGCACGGCTACCCGATCGGCATCCTGGCCAACGCGCGGGGCGTGCTGTTCTCCGAGGAATCGCAGAAGGCCACCCAGTTCATCCAGCTGGCGAACAAGACCGATACGCCACTGCTGTTCCTGCACAACACCACCGGCTACATGGTCGGCAAGGAGTACGAGCAGAAGGGCATCATCAAACACGGCGCGATGATGATCAACGCGGTCTCCAATTCGACGGTGCCGCATATCTCCGTGCTGATGGGCGCCTCCTATGGCGCCGGGCACTACGGGATGTGCGGGCGCGCCTACGACCCGCGTTTCGTCTTCGCCTGGCCCAGTGCGAAATCCGCCGTGATGGGTGGCGCGCAACTGGCCGGTGTCATCTCGATCGTGAGCCGGGCGGCAGCCGAGGCCAAGGGCCAGCCGTTCAACGAGGAGGCCGACGCCGGGATGCGCGCCATGGTCGAGGCGCAGATCGAGGCCGAGTCGCTGGCCATGTTCATGTCCGGTCGTCTCTATGACGACGGCGTCATCGATCCGCGCGATACCCGCACCGTGTTGGGAATGTCCTTGTCGGCCATTCACAACGCCCCGATCAAGGGCGCCGACGGCTTCGGCGTCTTCCGAATGTGAGGGTCCAATGACTACTGCATCGCAGCGTGATTCCGGGACCGGCGGGCTGTCGAGTGTCCTGGTCGCCAATCGAGGTGAGATCGCGCGCCGCGTGTTCGCCACCTGTCGGCGTACCGGTCTGAGCACCGTCGCGGTCTATTCGGACGCGGACGCGGCCGCTCCGCATGTGGCGGAGGCGGATTCGGCAGTACGGCTGCCCGGCAACACCCCGGCCGAAACCTACCTGCGCGGTGATCTGATCATCGAGGCGGCGCTGTCCGCGGGCGCCGACGCCGTGCACCCCGGCTACGGATTCCTTTCCGAGAACGCCGATTTCGCGAAGGCAGTGCTGGCGGCGGGGCTGGTCTGGATCGGCCCGCCGGTCGAGGCGATCGAGCAGATGGGCTCCAAGGTCGCCGCGAAGAAGATGATGGACGCCGCGGGCGTCCCCGTGCTCGCCGAGCTGGACCCGGCCGAAGTCACCGAGGATCAGCTGCCGGTCCTGATCAAGGCGTCCGCGGGCGGCGGCGGGCGCGGCATGCGCGTGGTCCGCAGCCTGGCCGAATTGACCACGCAGCTCGAAGGGGCGCGGCGCGAGGCGGAATCGGCCTTCGGCGATCCGACGGTGTTCTGCGAGCGGTACCTCGAAACCGGCAGGCATATCGAGGTGCAGGTGATGGCCGATACGCACGGCACCATCTGGGCGGTCGGCGAGCGCGAATGCTCCATTCAGCGCAGGCATCAGAAGGTCGTCGAGGAGGCGCCCTCGCCGCTGGTCGAGCGCACCGAAGGGATGCGCGAGCGGCTGTTCGAGGCGGCGCGGCTGGCCGCGGGCGCGATCGGTTACACCGGCGCGGGCACGGTGGAATTCCTCGCCGACGAGCGCGGCGAATTCTTCTTCCTCGAGATGAACACCCGCCTACAGGTGGAGCATCCGGTCACCGAGTGCACCACCGGCCTGGATCTGGTTCGCCTGCAACTCGACGTGGCGGCCGGTGCCGCACTGCCGTCGCAACCGCCTGCGATGCACGGGCATTCGATCGAGGTCCGGCTCTACGCCGAGGATCCGGCGCAGGACTGGCAGCCGCAGAGCGGTACCGTGCACCGGCTCGACATCCCGTTGGTGCGCACCGAATTCGATCTGCTCGACCGGCCGGGTATCCGACTGGACACCGGTGTGGTGGACGGTTCGGTGGTCGGCGTGCACTACGACCCGATGCTGGCCAAGGTCATCTCCTACGCCGAAACCCGCGACGAGGCGGCACGGTTGCTGGCGACCGCGCTGCACCGGGCACAGATCCACGGCCTGGTGACCAACCGCGACCTGCTGGTCCGGGTACTGCGCCACCCGGCCTTCCTGGCCGGGGACACCGATACCGCGTTCTTCGGCACGCACGGATTGGACACGCTGGCAGCGCCTTTGGTGTCCGAGGCCGACGAGGCGCTGTCTCTGGTGGCGGCCGCGCTGGCCGATGCCGCGGCGAACCGCGCTGCGGCCCGGACGGGCGGCGGACTGCCCAGCGGCTGGCGCAACCTGCCGTCGCAGTCGACGCACAAGCTGTTCGAGAGCCGTACCAGCGGCACGCACGATATCGGCTACCGCTACACCCGCGGGGTGGTCGCGGTGGACGGTCACGAGGGCCTCGAACTCCTCGAGTCGAGCGCCGACCGCGTGGTGCTCGCGGTGCCGGGCGAAAGAGGCCCGGTCCGTCGGCATTTCGCCGTCGCCAGGTACGGCGATCTGGTGTGCGTGGACTCGCCGCTCGGGCCGGTCAGCGCGCGCAAGCTGCCGCGCTTCAGCGATCCGGCCGACCAGGTGGCCACCGGCTCCCTGCTCGCGCCCATGCCCGGCAGCGTGATCCGGCTCGGCGCCGAGGTCGGCAGCCAGGTCGAACAAGGTCAGCCCATTCTGTGGCTGGAGGCGATGAAGATGGAGCACACCATCGCCGCCCCCGCCGCCGGCGTGCTCAGCGCCGTCAACGTCACCGTCGGCCAGCAGGTCGACGTGGGCGCCGTCCTTGCCGTCGTCGATCCCGCCGAGAGCAACGAAAACCAGGAGTCTTGAATGAGAGAGCGCAGCGAACGAATCATGTGCCGGCGTGCACAGCACATGCCGGAACCGAGCGTCAGCGAGGTGCGGGCATGAGCTTCGTCGAAACCGAAGAACAGCAGGCACTACGGGCCGCTGTTGCCGCGCTGGCCGCGAAATACAACTATCGCGACTACGTGCTGCCGAAAGCCCGCGCCAACGAGCCGCTCACCGAATTGTGGGACGAGGCAGGCAAACTCGGCTTCCTCGGGGTGAACCTGCCGGAGGAGTACGGCGGCGGTGGCGCGGGGCTCTACGAGCTGGCGCTGGTGATGGAGGAGCTGTCCGCGCAGGGCGCGGGCCTGCTGCTGATGGTGGTCTCCCCGGCCATCTGCGGCACCATCATCACCAAGTACGGCACCGATGAGCAGAAGCAGACCTGGCTGCCCAAACTCGGTGACGGCAGCGCCAAGATGGTGTTCGGCATCACCGAGCCGGACGCGGGCTCCAATTCGCACCAGATCACCACCACCGCGCGCCGCGACGGCGAGGACTGGATCCTCAACGGCCGCAAGATCTACATCTCCGGGGTGGATCAGGCCGAGGCCGTGCTGATCGTGTCGCGCACCGAGGATCACAAGACCGGCAAGCTCAAGCCCGCGCTGTTCATCGTGCCGACCGATGCCGAAGGCTTCCACAAGACGCCGCAGGAAATGGACATCATCGAGCCGGATCATCAGTTCACGCTGTTCCTCGACGACGTGCGGCTGCCGGCGAACGCGCTGGTGGGTAAGGAAGACGCCGCGCTGATGCAGTTGTTCGCCGGCTTGAATCCGGAGCGGGTGATGGGCGCCGCGATGGCGATCGGCCTTGGCCGCTACGCCATCGATCGTGCGGTGCAGTACGCCAAGGAGCGCACGGTGTGGAAGACGCCGATCGGTGCGCACCAGGGCATCTCGCATCCGCTGGCGCAGGTGAAGATCGAGCTCGAGCTGGCCAAGCTGATGATGCGCAAGGCCGCGACGCTCTACGACCTCGGCGACGAGATGGGTGCCGCCGAGGCCGCGAACATGGCGAAATACGCTGCGGCGGAGGCGAGTATCAAGGCGCTGGATCAGGCTATCCAGACGCACGGCGGCGCGGGCCTGACCAAGGAGTACGGCCTGGCCGCGATGCTGGCTGCCGCGCGCATCGGCCGGATCGCCCCGGTCAGCCGGGAGATGGTGCTGAACTTCGTCGCGCAGTACTCGCTCGGCCTGCCCAAGTCCTACTGACCACGTCCGCCCGCCGGGGCGCCGAGCGCGGTACCCCGGCGCGGCGATGAGGAGACTCGATGACCGAGACATCCACCGCGCCCTACGTCCGCTACGACGTCGCGGACGGTTTCGCGACGCTCACACTGGATTCGCCGCACAACCGCAACGCGCTGTCGTCGAAGCTGGTGGCCGAACTCTTGCAGGGCCTGGATGCGGCCGCGGCCGACGACAAGGTGCGCGGCATCGTCCTCGCCCACACCGGCAACACGTTCTGTGCCGGCGCCGACCTGTCCGAGGCCAGTAACGCCGATCCCGCGGTGGCCGCCGACGAGCGCACCCGCGTGATGATCGGCGTGCTGCGCCGCCTGATCGCCACGCCCAAGCCGGTGATCGCGCAGATCGACGGCAACGTGCGGGCCGGCGGGATGGGCATCGTCGCGGCCTGCGATATCGCGGTGGCCGGGCCGACGAGCAGTTTCGCGCTCACCGAGGTGCGCATCGGGCTGGCCCCGTTCATGATCTCGCTCACCCTGCTGCCGCGCCTGAGCTCGCGGGCCGCGTCGCGCTACTTCCTGACCGGGGAGAAGTTCGATGCCGCGGTGGCCGAGCAGATCGGGCTGATCAGCACCGCGGCGGCCGATCCGGTGGCCGAGATGGCGCGCTTGCGCGCGGAGCTGCGCAAAGGCTCGCCGCAGGGGCTGGCCGAGAGCAAGCGGCTGGTCAACGCGGCCATGCTGGCCGAGTTCGACGCCTCGGCCGAGGAACTCGCGCAACGCTCGGCGAGCTTTTTCGGCACCCCCGAGGTGCACGAGGGCATGCTGGCCTTCCTGCAGCGCCGTCCCGCGAGCTGGGCAGAATAGCCCTCATGGCGACACCCCACGAACCCAAGCAGGACCGCAGCCGAGCCACCCGGCAGCGCCTGCTGGAGGCGACCATCGACTGCCTGGCCGAAACGGGCTGGGCGGCGGCGACGGTCGCGGTGGTCGCCGAGCGGGCGGGGGTGTCCCGGGGCGCGGCCCAGCATCACTTCCCCACCAGGGAGGACCTGATCACCGCCGCGCTCGAGTACATGTTCGACACCAGGACCCAGCAGGCCAAGGACGAGGCGGTGGCCATGGCCGAGGTGGCCAGTGGGGTCGGTCGCACGGAGGCGGTGGTCGCCGGGCTGGTCGAGTCGTACACCAGCCCGCTGTTCAAGGCGGCGTTGCAGGTGTGGACGCACGCGGCCGCCGATCCCGCGCTGCGAGAGCGAATCGTCCCGCTGGAAGCCAAGTTCGGCCGTATCTCGCACCGGCGCGCGGTGGAGGCGCTCGGCGTGGACGACTCCGATCCGGTCACCCATCATCTGGTGCAGGCCACGCTGGACATGGCGCGCGGGCTCGGCCTGGCCGACGTGCTCACCGACGACTCCGCGCGGCGCAAGGACATCGTGCAGCAGTGGGCGGCGACGCTGCACGAGGCGCTGCACGGCCGCCGCTGAGATCAGTTGTCCGCCTGTGGTTCCCCGGCCTGTGCGGGCGATGCGTCGGTCGGGCCGTTCGCCGGGCGAACGTGCTCGAACCATCGAGCCGATTCTTCGGCGGTGAGGGCCCGCTCGAGCACGAGATCGGCGGGTACGAACGGGAAGTAGCGGCCCGCGGGCCAGTGGCGCTCGTACGGCGGCGGATCGAGCACCAGCACCCGGGCGCCGCCGAGCACCGGGATATCCGCGGGCGTGCCCTCGTTCCATATCCAATCACCATCGGGTGCAACGAGATTGAATGCACCGACGGTGGGCGCCTGCCCCTCGGCGTCGCGGCACATCGCCGCCGCCTCGGCCGACGGGCGCGCGCCGGGCAGGTGCTGATCGCCGAGCAGCACGTCGGCGAGCAGGGTGTGCAACTGGAAGTTGTCGGCGATCCCGGTCATCCGCAGCAGGTAGCCGGTCCCGGTCTCGCGGTGCAGGGCCACCAGGGGTTCGTCGTCGAGCAGCGCCAGCATGTAGGCCAGTTCCTTGAACCAGCGCCCCGAGCACTCGGCGAGGTCGCCGTGGCGCTGCGCCAGGATCTGGCAACCCTCGGGCCCGAACAGCTTTCGCACCCGCTGATGCTGCAGCATCGCCAGCGCGGGGGAGACCCACTGGGCCAGCGTCCACCACCCCATCAGCGGCTCCAGCCCGAACCGGTCGAGCCACGCGTAGTCGGCGTCGGTGGTGTCCGGGTCGGGCGGCTCGGTGCCCATGCTCTCGCGCCAGTGCTCGGCGAATTGCCGGGCGTATCCGAGTGATTTGGCCAGATTCGCGAGGATCACGGGCGCGCACTCCACCGCGTCGTCCGCGGTGGTCACGTACGCGCCCACCATGTTCGCGATCTGTGGCCGCGCCCCGGGCGGCACATGGTCGAGCAGCGGGGCGAGCGCTTTGCACCCGCGTACGATGATCTCGGTGTCTGCTCCGTCCAGCGCGGCCATGAGTTCCTCTTGCGCGAGCCGGGTCTGCTCGGGTTCGCGCGCCGACAGCGCCTGCATGAAAGCACCCACGGCAGTGAAGAAACGGTCGTCACCCGAACTCATGACGCCACCTCGCCGACGCTCGGTTCGGTCGGGCGCGTGGTGCACTGCCACCCGGTTGGCTCACTGCGTTCGTTCACGGCTGCACGGTATTGACTGCGACGGTGCCTTGTCGACCCCCATAGTCAGGGGCAACACCGTGTGTTTCACCGGCTTTCGCGGGTCTGTGCGGCCGGGTGCCGGGGCGCGCCGATCGCGACCGTCGGCGCACCTGAGCTGATCCGCGCGCAACCGTCCTTGCTTGCCTTAGGGTCTGGCGTATGGACAGTGCGGAGTACGGCGGGCTCGAGCAAACCCTCGGTCAGCCGATTGCCGGTAGCGCGCCCGCGGAATGGGGCTTCCAGAACCGTACCGACCTGCTCACCCTGGCCGACGGCGACCGGATGGTCCTGCAGCGCTACCGCGATCCCGACGATGCCGAGCGCAGGTTGCGGATCATGCACACGCTGCTGGAGCCCGCCGCCAAGCGGGGCATCACCATTCCGCGCATCCGCCGCTTCGATCTCGACGCCGATCCCGCCTGGATCGTCTTCGACGCGCTGCCCGGTGTGCCGGTACCGGCCAGCGCCGCGATCGGTCCGGACAGCGCGCGTTTCCCGGCCATCGCGCGGGAGATGGGCCTGCTGCTCGCGGCCTTCCGCCGCCTGCCCACCGCGGGCCTGCAACTCGACGACCTCTGGGCCACCCCGACCCGGCTCGCCCAGCAGGCGAGTGGCTGGGCCGCCCGGCTCGAACCCGAGCTGTCCGGCCCGCAGCGCGCGAACCTGGACCAGGTTCTGAAGGCCTATCCCGCGCTGTTCGCCGAGCGCCGCACGGTGCTCGCGCACGGGGATTTCACCCCGGTGAATATCCTCACCGACGGCGAAACCATCACGGGCCTGCTCGATTTCGAGTCCGTCCGGCTCGCCGACCCGCTCTTCGATCCCGCGTGGTGGGCGTGGTCGGTCGGTTTCGCGGGCGGCGAGGTGCTGGCACCCGCCTGGCCCGGATTCCTCGAGGCCGCGAAGTTCGACCCCGCCGAACCCGAGCTCGCCGAGCGCGTGCGCGCCCTGCAGATCCTGCGGATGCTCGAATTGCTCACCAGCCAGAACGATCTCAGTCCGAAGATCCGAGACGCGGTGTACGGCAAGCTGGTCGCCGAACTGTAGCGCCTTTACTTCGCCGGGTAGGCCTCGCCACCACCGCATGGCCCTGCTCGCGCGTTCTGCCGCGTTCACAGGGAGGACGAACCAGCCCGCTCGAGTGTGACATCGCCGGTGGTGTGCGTAATCCGCACCGGGCGGGGCCCGGTGCGGATCGAGCGGACTATCGGGTGGCGGTGAGGTCGTACAGGGTTACGCCGTCCACCTCGGTGGCGGTGTAGTTGTCCTTGACCCACTGCGTGATCTGATTGCTGGTGGATTGTCCGTCGTCGCCGGGTCCGCCTTCGCGTTCGCTGCGATTGCTGCCGATGAAATAGTGGATCTTCCCTTCTGCCACATACTGTTTGAACTGATCGAGGGTCGGCGACGGATCGCTGCCGTTGAAACCGCCGATGGGCATGACAGGTAGCTCGGTGGCGAGCTGGAAGCCCGCGGCGCTGTTGGAGCCGATGGCGGCGGCCACCCAGGTGTAGGTGCTGCCGTTCTGCTCCAGCAGGGCGACGACCTTGTCGCTGGGTTTGCTCGCGCCGAGCAGCCCGCCCGCCGGACCGCCCAGCATTTCGCGGCCCGGACCGGTTGCCGGTGCCGGGCCGCCCGGCAGGCCCTGGCGTCCGGGACCTTGCCCGCCGTCACCGTGCGGCATCCGGCCACCGGGCATGCCTTCACCCCACGGACCGGGACCGAACATCCCGAACCGGCCGACGTTCGGGCCCGCCGACGGGATCGAGCCCTCGTGCGCGGTCGCGATGGTGTCGACGGCGTACGCGGTCGGCCCGGCCAGGCCGGTGAACGCGATGGTGAGCGCGGAGACGACGGCCAGCTTGCGCCGCGCGGGCACGAGCGCGACGAGCGTCGCGAGGACGCCCGCGACGAGCACGGTCCAACGCAGCCAGGGCTGCCAGTGAGCGCTGCGGGACAACAACATCCATGCCGTCGCGGTGGTCAGCCCGACCGCGAGCGCGAGCATCAGCCGCACCCACAGTCGCTGCCGTTCCCGCCACAGCAGTACCGCGCCCGCACCGGCCAGCGCCGCCACCGCGGGCGCGAGTGCCACCGTGTAGTACTGGTGGAAGATGCCGGCCATGAAGCTGAAGGTCAGCCCGGTCGCCAAGAGCCAACCGCCCCACAGGATCAGTTCGGCGCGCTGTCGATCGGTCCGGGCGGCTCTGCCGCGCAACAGGATTCCGGCCACCAGGGCGACCAGCGCGGCGGGGATCAGCCACGCGATCTGGCCCCCCTGTGCGGGCTCGAACATCCGGGTGATGCCGGGACTGCCCCACATGCCGCCGCCCCCGGTCGGCAGGTCGGCGCCACCCATGCCGACGCTGCCGCGCTCGTTGCCGTTCAGCCTGCCGAGCCCGTTGTAGCCGAGGGTGAGTTCGAGAATCGAATTGTTCTGTGACCCACCGATCCACGGACGCGAAGAGGCAGGCCACAGCTCGACGGCCAAGAGCCACCAGCCGGCGGCCGCCACCATGGCTGCTCCGGCGGCCAGCAGTTGCAGCACCCGCTTGCCGAGTTTCGGCGGCCCGGCGATCAGGTAGGTCAGCGCGAGCGGCGGCACCACCAGCAGCACCTGCAACTGCTTGGTGAGGAAGCCGAATCCGACGAATACGCCGGTGAGCACCAGCCAGCGCCACCGGCCGTCCTCGACCGCGCGGGTGATCGCCCACGCGGCGGCCACCATCAGGAACACCAGCAGCGCGTCCGGGTTGTTGAACCGGAACATCAGCGCGGCAACGGGAGTCACCGCGAGCACCAGCCCGGCGAGCAGCCCGGCGGCGGGGCCGAACGGCCTGCGCACGGTCGCCCAGACCAGGGCGACGCTCGCCACGCCGAGCAGCACCTCCGGTACCAGAATGCTCCAGCTGTTCAGGCCGAAGGCGCGCACCGACAGCTCCATCAGCCACAGCGAGGCGGGCGGTTTGTCCACGGTGATCGAGTTCGCGGCATCAGAGGAGCCGAAGAAGAACGCTTTCCAGGACACCGAACCGGCTTGTACCGCAGCGGAATAGAACGAGTTGGCCCAGCCGTTGGCGCTCAGGTTGCACAGGTAGGCGATTCCCGTGCCGAGTAGTAGTGCGGCCAAAGCGGGGAGTTCCCAGCGGTTCCCGCGCTTTCTCGGCGGTTGCTCGGGTGCCGCGGTCGGCCGCGCCAGCGTCGCCGTCATCGTGTTCCTCCCTCGGTGCCCAGCACCGTTGCACCGGCTGCGTCGCTCGTCTCGGGCCGCACCGTCACCGCCGTCCTGGACGTGCTGTCGGGTGTGTTCCGGAAGACCCAGCGCAACCCGACGAAGCGCAGAATGGTCGCCACCAGGTTCGCCACGACGAGCACGAACAACTCCAGGTGCACCGGCGCGTCCGGCGCCCAATGGTGCAGCGTGAACAGCGACCCGCTGGTCAGGGCCAGCCCGATGCCGAAGATCACCAGCCCTTGGAACTGATGCGAGACCACGCCGGTCGACCCGCGCACGCCGAACGTGAAGGCGCGGTTGGCCGCCGTGTTCGCGACGGCGGTGATCAGCAATGCGAGGAAGTTGGCCACCTGCGCGCCGGTAAACGATTGCAGCGCAACGTAAAGCAGGAGGTAGGCGAGCGTGCTGAGCACGCCGACGATGGCGAAGCGCACCAACTGGCCGACCATGCCGAGCGGCACGCCGGGCACCAGCGGCTCGCGCCCCACCGCGCGGCGCAGCTCGTCCATCGGCAGCGCGCCGGTGGCCAGGGCCCGGCCGAGCCGGCCGATGCCGAGCAGATCCTTGCGCGCGGTGTCCAGGATGTCGACCCGGCTGTCCGGATCGTCGATCCAGTCCACCGGCACCTCGTGGATGCGCAGGCCGGCGCGCTCGGCGAGCACCAGCAATTCGGTGTCGAAGAACCATTCGCCGTCGCGCACCAGCGGCAGCAGCCGGCGCGCCACCTCGGTGCGCATTGCCTTGAAACCGCATTGGGCGTCCGAAAAGTGTGCTTGCAGTGACGCTTTCAGCAATAGGTTGTAGCAGCGCGAGATGAATTCCCGCTTCGGTCCGCGCACCACCCGCGACGACGCGCTGAGCCGGGTGCCGATCGCCAGGTCGGAATGCCCGGTGATCAGCGGCGCGACCAGCGGCAGCAACGCGTTGAGATCGGTGGACAGGTCGACGTCCATGTATGCGACCACCTGAGCGTCGGAGTGTTCCCACACCGCACGTAGCGCCCGCCCTCGGCCCTTGGCGTCCAGGTGCACCACCCGCACGCCGTCCAGCTCGTCCGCGAGCAGCCGTGCCACCTCGAGGGTGGCGTCGGTGCTGGCGTTGTCGGCGACCGTGATCCGCGCCGTGAAGGGGAACCCCTCGCGCAGATACGCGTGCAGCCTGCGCACACAGACGCCGAGGTCGGTTTCTTCGTTGTAGACCGGGATCACCACATCGAGCACGGGTGTCCCGCTTTTCTCGGCTCTTTCCGCAGCCGCGACGGTCACAGTCTCGGTCATGGTGACCACCCTCGACGGTCACGCTGCCACGGAGCTGGGCCTCAGCTGTGAGGTTGCTGGGGGCGGAAGCGGTACGCGGCCCGCTCGGCGTAGCGTACGGTCGAAGTATCGGGGCCGTTCAGGTCCTGCGAGCAAAGGACCACGCTTGTCCGACAAGTCTCCGCGCAGCTCGATGTCGAAGAAATCCGGAAAGTCGCTCAAGGAGAAGCGAGCCGACAAGAAGTCGAAGGCCGCCGCCGAACCGAGCATCCTCGACCCGAAGAAGCGTTGATCGCCGCTGAGCGAGGCCGTCCTACATCCTCGCTCAGCGATCCGCATCGACCCGGGGCCGTGGGCGCACCCGCAGGGCGCGCCCGAACGATGTCGGCCCAGGTCAGGTGCGTGCCCGAGCTTCGGTTGCGGGCACCGCCGGCGCACCTCGACGACGTATCGACCCCAGCGCCGCGACCGCACCGAGCAACGCGACCGCGCCGCTCACCGCCAGCGTCGCCTGCACGCCCGCCGCGGCGGCGATCCGGATCGCCTCGTCGAGGGCCGCCCGTGTCGGCACGGGCGCGAGTTGCACCAGCGTCGCGGACTGCCCGCCCGCCACCGCCCGCGCCGCGGCCTGTGGCTCCGGTACGCCGTGCGCGGCGAGCACGTCCCCCGCGCGCGCCGTGAACACGCTGCCGAGCGTCGCTATGCCGAAAGTGAAGCTGAGCTGCTGCGCGGTATTGAGCGAGCCGGTCGCCATGCCCGCCCGCTGCCACGGCACCGCCGCCATGGCCGCCGAACTCAGCGTGGCGGTGGCCAGGCCGACGCCGAGGCCCACCACCAGGAACCCGGGAAGCACTGCGAACCAACCGGATTCACCGTCCACCAGCAGCGCGCCGAGCACACCGCCGGCACCCGTCGCGCCCAGTCCGCCCGCGATGATCGGACCGCGGCGCTCGCCGTGCAGGAACCGGCCGATGCTGCCGGAAATCAGAAAAGCCATGACGGACAACGGAAGGCCGACCGCCCCGGCCTGGATCGCGCTGAGCCCGAGCACCGACTGCAACCAGATCTGGGTGTACATCAAAGCGCCGAAGGCGCCGAAGAACAACGCGCCCGCGGCGATCAGCACGCCGAGAAACGAGCGGTCCCGTAGCAGCGCCAGGTCGAGCATGGGTTGCGCCGAGACCCGTTCGACCACCAGGAACACCGCCAGCGCCGCCGCGCCGAGCAACAGCAGGCCCCAGGCGAGCGGGTCGGACCAGCCGTGCACACCGGCGCGGATCAGCGCGTAGGTGGCCGCCGCCGCGGTGACGGTGAACGTCGCCATGCCTGCCAGGTCGACGCGGCCGCGCCGCGCCCGCGCCGGTTCGGTGAGCACCGCGCAGGTGAGCGCGATGGCGACCGCGCTCACCGGCAGGTTGACGAAGAAGATCCACCGCCAGGACGCGAGGTCGGTGAGCAGGCCGCCGACGATCGGCCCGATGGCGCTGGACGCGCCCGCGACCGAACCCCAGACCCCGTAGGCGACGCCTCGATCCCGCCCGTCGTAGGCGTCGTTCAACAGCGCGAAGGTGGTGCACGCCATGGCGGTCGCGCTGATGCCCTGCGCCACGCGCGCCGCCACCAGCACGGTCGGATTCGGCGCGATAGCGCAGAGCAGCGAGGCGGCGGCGAAGCCGATCGAGCCGACCAGGTAGGCGCGCCGGTGTCCGGCCAGGTCGGCGATCGAGCCCGCCCCGAGCATCAGCGCCGCCATCGCGAGGGCGTAGCCGTCGACGACCCATTGCAGTGCGCTGAACGATGCGTCCAGGTCGTTTCGTATGTCCGGTAGTGCGACGTTCACGATGGTGACGTCGATCAGCAGCATGAAGGTGCCCAGACACACCGTCAGCAGCGGCAGCCATTTCCGCAAAGCCGTTGTCCTCTCTGGGTTTCGGGGGAAGGTGAGACGGCGTCGAGTATTCGCAGCGACACGATGACCGGTCGCCTCGTCGCGAATCGGGCGTAGATTTCCTCCTTGTGGCCACCCCGCTGGTAGAAAAAAGTGCCCTGATGGACGAGATGGACGCGCAGATCGTGCACGCGCTCCAGTTCGATCCACGGGTGCCGTTCAATCGGCTGGCCGCCGAGCTCGGCGTCGCCGAGCAGACCGTCGCCCGCCGCTATCGCCGGTTGCGCCGGGATGGGGTGGTGCGGGTGATCGGGGCCGTCGATCCGCGCGCGCTCGGCGAGAACGACTGGATCATCCGGGTGCGCTGCCGTCCGGACGGCGCCCGGCAGGTGGCGGAGGCGCTGGCGCGCCGCGACGACGCGGCCTGGGTGAGCATCGCCGCAGCGGGGGCTGAGGTGTCGTTCTCCCTGCACCCGCGCAGCGCACAGGAACGCGACGAACTGCTGGTCCAGCGGTTGCAGCGGTCCGCGCCGGTGCACGACATCACGGCCGCGATGGTGTTGCACCGATTCGTCGGTCCGGACGTGATCGATTGGCGCGGTAGGCAATTCGCCCGGAGTGCAGCCGACACCCCGGACGCGGAAGGCTCCGGCGCGGACCTCCGGTTGCGTCCGGAGGATCTGGCTCTGGTCGAGCTGTTGTCCAGGGACGGGCGCACCGGCTACTCGGCGCTGGCCCGGGCCACCGGCCTGACGACCGGGCGGGTGCTGCGCCGGATCGCCGCCTTGCAGGTAGCGAACATTCTCTACTTCGACCTCGATATCGCCCCTGCCGCACTGGGTCCGAGCCTGTCGGCCTTCCTGTGGTTGCGCGTCGCGCCCGCACGGCTCGACGCCGTCGGCCGCGCCCTCATCGAGCATCCCGAAACCGACTACGCCGCAGCGGTCACCGGGCCGTCCAACCTCTACGCGGTGCTCACCGCGGCGACCGCCGACGACCTGTACCGCTATGTCACGACGAAGATGGCGACCCTGGACGGCGTGCACAGTTTCGAGCTGACCCCGGTGCTGGAGCGCTGCAAACAGGCGGGCGCCCGGATCGCGGCAGGCCTGCTCACGCCACCGGCGCCGGCGCCGCCCCGCGCGCCGCGCAACCGCAGGGCGGCAACCGTGCCCGGGCAGGTGCCACGGCCCGAGCGAGGCCAACGGCCGGACGATGGCATCGGTACCGCTGGTAGCGGGTAGCATCCGGAATCGTGATGCGCAGCGGGCGAAAAGTGGACGAGGTGCCGCGCAAGCGCGTCGACGCACGCACGGAGCGATGGCGCGAACACCGGCTGAAGGTGCGCGCGGAGTTCGTGGACGCGGCCTTCCGTGCGCTGGACAAGTTCGGCCCGGACGTCAGCATGGGCGATATCGCCAAGGAGGCCGGTGCCGCGAAACCCAAGCTGTACCGGCATTTCGAGGACAAGACCGATCTCTACAACGCGATCGTCGACCGGGTCCGCGACATGCTGTGGGAACAGATCATCGCCAGCTTCGACCTGACCAACGATTCGGCGCGCGAACTCGTGCGCCGGGGCGCCGCGGAGTATGTCCTCGTGGTGTCGGAGCACCCGAACGTCTTCCGGTTCATGCTGCACAGCCATTTCGCGCAGCAGTCCGACGATTCCGAACGAGCGCTGCAATCGGCCCGCCAGTCGGCCAAGCGCGCCGCCGATCTGTTCGCGGAGCTGCTCGCGGAGAAGTCGGTCGAGGTCGACGGGGTGGAATTGGTCATCTATTCGATCTTCGGCGCGGTCGCCTCGGCCACCGACTGGTGGCTCGGCGCGAACCGGCTGTCTACCCAGTCCATGCCGATCGAAAAGTTCGTCGCCTATCTCGCGGAAACCATTTCCGCGCTGACCGAAGCGAATGCCCGGCTCAACGGCATCACCATCGATGCCGATCTGCCACTGCATCTCGCATTCGCGAGCGAATAAGGTCCGTCGCAACCACGCGAACCACGGTGTTCTCGCTGAGCCGCTTCGTCGAGGTCAGCTGCGTTTGCGACACCCTTATTGTCGCAGCACCCACCGACAGGAATGGGTTCAGTCGGTGTGCAGCCGCCAGAGCGGTGACACCGGTCCGTGGCCGGCGCCGAGGTCGTAGGACGCGGCGAGGCAGCGGTAGGTCCACTCCTTGGCGAACGCCACGGCCTCGGGCACCGAATAGCCGTTGGCCAGCGCGCAGGCGATCGCGGCCGCCAGGGTGTCGCCACCGCCGTGATCGTTGCCGGTGCTGATCCGCGGCGCGGTGAACTCCAGGAAGTCGGCGCCGTCGAACAGCAGGTCGGTGCTGTACTCGGACGAGCGCAGGTGTCCGCCCTTCACGATCGCCCACTGCGGGCCCAGCTTGTGCAGCGCCACCGCGGCCTGCCGGGCCGTGGCGTCGTCGGTCACGTCGATGCCGGTGATCAGCCGCACCTCGTCGAGGTTCGGGGTGACCACGGTCGCCAGCGGAATAAGCGTGTTGCGCACCGCGTCCAGCGCTTCCTCGTGCAGCAGCGGATCGCCGTGCATAGAGGCCGCGACCGGATCGACGATCAGCGGAATGCTGCCGTTGCGGCCGATGCCCACCTCACCGCAGACCGCCGCGACGGCGTCGATGATCGCGGTCGAGGCCAGCATGCCGGTTTTGACCGCGCCGATCCCGATATCGGTCGCTACGGCGCGCACCTGCCCGGCCACGATATGCGGCGGGATCTCGTGGAAGTCGCTGACTCCCACCGAGTTCTGCACGGTCACCGCAGCGACCGCCACGCAGGCATGCACGCCGCACAGGGCCATGGTGCGGGTATCGGCCTGGATACCGGCGCCGCCGCCGGAGTCGGTGCCCGCGATGGTGAGCACCCGGACGGGAGTCTCGCCCCCGGGGGTCAGTGGCAACAGCTTCACGAGACAAACCCTACGGCCGCCCGGGCGGGTCGTGGTGACCAACCGCCCACCCGGCACGCATATGACAAATGAAAACCATTATCATTAAGGGATGACCACCTCACCGCAGCCCGACCTGCTTCCCGTCACCGTGTTGTCCGGCTTCCTCGGTGCGGGCAAGACCACGCTGCTCAACCACATCCTCGCCAACCGGGAAGGCCGCCGGGTGGCGGTCATCGTCAACGACATGAGCGAGATCAACATCGATGCGGCGCTCGTCGCCGGGCAGGGGCACATGCGCCGCGCGGGGGAGCCGATCAACGAGGGGTGGGGGTCGGGCGACGGCTGGGCCCGCACCGAGGAGAAACTGGTCGAGCTGACCAACGGGTGCATCTGCTGCACCCTGCGCGAGGACCTCATCGAGGCGGTGGGCCGGCTCGCCCGCGAGGGTCGCTTCGATCAGCTCGTCATCGAATCCACGGGCATCTCCGAACCGATGCCGGTGGCCGCGACCTTCGACTGGGAATTCGAGGACGGATTCAAGCTCGGCGATATCGCGCGGCTCGACACCATGGTGACCGTGGTCGACGCGTCCACGTTCCTGCCCGAGGTGGCGCGTGGACAGGCACTGGCCGACCGGAATCTGCAGGCGGGCGAGGGCGATGCGCGCACGATCGCCGACCTGCTGGTCGATCAGGTGGAATTCGCCGACGTGCTGCTGGTGAACAAGACCGACCTGGTCGGTGACGCCACGGTCGGACGGGTGGAAGCGACTGTGCGCAAACTCAATCCGCGCGCGCACGTGCTGCGGACGCGCAACGGTGTCGTCGCGCTGGACGAGGTGCTCGGGACCGGCCGCTACAACCCGGTGGTCGCGGCCGAGTCCGACGGCTGGGCGGAGGAACTCGCGGGCGGGCACACGCCCGAGACCGAGGAGTACGGCATCCGCAGCCTGACCTACACCGCCGAGCGCCCGTTTCATCCGCAGCGGCTGTCCGAGGCGCTCGGCGCACTGCGGGGGTTGTTGCGCAGCAAGGGTTTCTGCTGGATCGCCAGTCGCCCGACGCTGGCCGCCATCTGGTCCCAGGCCGGGCCCAATCNGGTTTTCGAGCCCGCGGCGTGGTGGTCGTCGCTGGAAGTGCCCGCGGGACAGGAGATCGTCTTCATCGGCCTCGACCTGGATCGCGAACGGGTGCGCGCGCTGCTGGACGACGCGCTGCTCGATGATGCGGAATTCGCTGCGGGACCGGTGGTTTGGGCGAGTTATCCCGATCCGTTCCCGGCCTGGGGCGACGTGCACGAACACCTGTGAACGACGGCGACCCACGCCCGGTGCGGGGCGTGGGTCGCGGGGCCGGCTGCGGCAGCGGGGCCGCGGCACCGGTGGCCGGACCTCAGTTGGAGATGCCGGGGGCCTGGCGCAGATAGGTGGTGTCGGTGAGCTGTTCGAGCATGAAATCAGCGATGTCGGCCCGAGCGATCTTCAGCGAGAGACCGCGTTCGCCGGCCGGGAAGCCGTGCCGGAAACCCCCGGTGCGCGGGCCGTCGGTGAAGGCGCTCGGCCGCACGATGGTCCAGTCCAGGTCGCTGGCCCGCACGTAGGCCTCCTGCTGCACGTGATCGGCGAAGGCCTGACGCAGCAACAGCCCGAACATGACGTACTTCCAGAGGAAGTTCAGGTTGGCTTTGCTGTCGCCGACGCCGAGCGTGCTCTGCACGATAAGCCGCTTCACCCCGGTACGGTTCATCGCCTCGATCACCGCGCGGGTGCCCTCGGCGCGGATCACACCTTTGCGACCCGCGCCGAGCGAGACCAGCACCGCGTCCTGGCCTGCCACCGCTCGCTGCACCGAATTCGAGTCCAGCACATCGCCTTCCACGATATCGAGCCGCTCGTGCCGCTGCGTGAGGCCGGCCGCGCTCCGGGTGAACGCGGTGACCTGATGTCCCTCGGCGAGTGCCTGCTCGACGACCAGCCGACCGACGGTGCTGGTGGCTCCGAAGACTGCGATTTTCATGGTTTTCTCTTTCCTGTCGAAAGCTGTTGTGCTGTTGCTGGATCAAGTACAACAGCGCACAGCGAGACGAACCATGGCTGGGAATCTCGATGACATAAGAGACAGTCTCAGCGGCGGCGGCGTTCTCAGCGGTACTGCGCGAAGAACTCGGCGATCTCGCCCGACATCAGCTCGGGGGCGACGTGGTGCAGGTAATGCGTGTACACGTCGTGGGTCTTCCAGGACACGATATTGCTGTGATCGCGCTCGGCGAAGCGCCGGATGCCGTGGAAATCGCCCTTCGAACCCGACAGCGACAGCGGCACCGTGAGGGGCTCGGTGGCGTGCTCGGCCTGCGCCTTCTCGAAATAGTGCCGGATCGCGGAACCCGCTGTGCCGGTGAGCCAATGGATTGCGATATTGGTGAGCACGAACTCGTCGTCCAGATCCGGGCCGAGCAGCTGGCTGTTCCAGCCGACCAGCCCGGTCGGCGAGTCCATCAGCGCGTGCGCCAGCGTCTGCGGCTGCTGGGACTGCAGGATGTTGAATCCCATCTTGTTCTTGGCGAACCAGTCCAGCGTGGCCAGCGACTGCGCCTCGTCCTCGGTGAGATCGGCCAACTCGGCCGGGTCACCGGAGGGGAACGAGTAGATCTGAGAAACCTGAACGGCGACAACGTGTTCCGGGTCGACGCGGGCGAGTTCGGGGGAGATCTGGGCGCCGCCGTCGTTGCCGACCGCGCCGTACTTGTCATACCCGAGGCGCCGCATCAGTTCGGCCCACGCCTTGGCGATCCGGGTGTCGTGCCAGCCGGCCTCCGTGGTCGGTCCGGAGAACCCGTAGCCCGGCACCGAGGGGATCACCAGATCGAAGCCCGCGGCGGTGAGCGGCTCGATGACGCCGAGGAATTCGACGAAGGTGCCCGGCCAGCCGTGGCTGAGGATCAGCGGAAAAGCGTTGTCCTGCAGCGACTTCACGTGCAGGAAGTGGATGTTCTGTCCATCGATCTCGGTGGTGAACTGCGGGTAGGCGTTCAGCTTCGCCTCGACCGCGCGCCAGTCGAACCCGTCGCGCCAGTAGTTCACCAGGTGGCGGACCCGCTCGACGCTCACCCCGTAGGCCTCGCCCGAGCCGGGGATCTGGTCGGCCCATCGGGTGCGGGCCAGCCGGGACTGCAGGTCGTCCAGCTCGGCCTGGTCGACGTTGATGCGGAAGGGGGTGATGGCGGTCATCTGAGCTCCTATTGAAACGGAATGTTCTGTTCTGTTTGAACCGTATCAGAACGGATCATTCCGTTTCAAGTGCTATCCTGAAATCATGCCGAAAACATCCGATACCCCAGCTCAGAAGGGCCTGCCCGGCCGTAAGGCGCAGGCCGCCCGCAACGACGGGATCATCCTGGCGGCCGCGCGGGCGGTGTTCCTGGCCGATGCCAACGCCCCGATCGCGGCCGTCGCCGAACGCGCGGGCGTGGGGATCAGCGCGCTGTATCGCCGCTATCCGAGCAAGGAGGTGCTGCTGCGCACGCTGTGCCACGAGGGCCTGCGCCGGTACAACATGGAAGCCGATGCGGCGCTGGAAGATCCGGACGCCTGGCAGGCGCTGGTCGGCTTCCTGGAGCGGGTCGTCGACGCCGACGTGCATTCGCTGACCGTGCATCTCGCGGGCACCTTCACCCCGGACGAGTCGATGCTGCCCGACGTGGTGCACGCGGGTGAGGTGAACACCGAACTGGTGCGCCGCGCCCACGGCACCGGAAAATTGCGTCCCGATGTCACCGCCGAGGATCTGGGCCTCGTCCTCGAATCGTGCGCGGCCATCGCGATGCCCGATCCGGTCCGTACCGCGCAGTTGCGCCGGCGTGTGCTCGCCATGCTGATCGCGGGTCTGACCGTCGAGGGCGACCTGCCGGGCCCGCCACCGGCGCCGGGTGAATTCGCCTGGCGCTGGGAACGGCGGTGAACCGCCGCACGAGACCGGTGAGTTCCGCCGCCCGGCTCGGTCTGCACTGGTAGGAATACCGCACCGGGCTGCGAAAGGAACCGCCATGAACTGGACGCTCGAGGTCGTGATCGTCCCCGTATCGGACGTCGACCGAGCCAAAGAATTCTATGCGCAGAAACTCGGATTCGTCGTGGACCACGACACGGTGTTCGGTGACGAGATGCGCATGGTGCAGCTCACGCCGCCGGGCTCCGGCTGTTCCATCGTGATCGGCTCGGGCTCCTTCACGACGATGCCGCCCGGCTCACTGCAGGGCTTGCAACTGGTGGTCCCTGATATCCGGAAAGCCCACGCCGAGTTGACCGCTCGCGGCGTGCAGGTCGGCGAGGTCCAGGTGCTCGGTGAGAACCCCCGGCCGATGCCCGACCCGCTCGACAATGTCGGCTTCGTGTTCTTCACCGACCCCGACGGCAACGGCTGGGCCGTACAGCAGATCTCCAGCCGCGCCTGAACTGCTAGCCTCGCGGGGCCAGCAACAGTGTCTGGGTGCTGCGCCCGAGCGGGCCTTTCTCGTCGTAGAGCGCGGATTCGGCGAGGCCGATGCCGTGCGGCTGCGGGTAGGTGGCCGCGTCGAGGCACACCCATTCCCCCGCGGGCTGGCGATGCAGCGTGACAGTCAGGTCGGTGTTGATGAACAGATACGCCGACCAGTCCAGTACGGAACTGACGCCGTTGCCCGAATCGGCGGCGGCCAGCGCGCGTTCCAACGGGCTCGGGTCGGTGCCCGCGACGATCGGGTACTTCAGCCGGATCCAGCAGATCGCCGGGCCGGGATCGACGAAAGACCCTGTGATGAAACGGTATTCGATGCCTGGAAGCCCTCGCGTGGCTCGCACCGCTCGATCGCGTGGCCGAGCAGAGCCGACGGCGGGCCGGCGTGCTGCGCGTCCGGTGACCAGGGGCCGCGGGTCAGTTCGGTCGAGACGAACCGCTGCGGATCATCCGGATCGGGCACGTAGAAGGCGTCGCTCACGTTGTTGTCCGTCCTTCGGTTCGGCGGCATTGCCGGCTGTGCGTCGTCAACCGTTGTACAACGGCCGCTGCGCACCCGGGATTTTGGGCTCCGCCGCGCGGCCTAGACCCGGCCGAAGGCCAGCGCGACGTTGTGCCCGCCGAACCCGAACGAATTGTTCAGCGCGTAATCGATGCGCTGTGCGCGCGGCGCGCCCGCGACGATATCCAGTTCGATCGCCGGGTCCTGGTGGTCGAGATTCAGTGTGGGCGGGACGATTTGATCCCGCAGCGTCAATATGGTGACCAGCGATTCCAGCGCGCCGACCGCGCCGATCGAATGGCCGAGTGCGGATTTGGGCGCATAGACCGAGGCCTCGGGGGCGACCGCGGCGATCGCGTTGGCCTCGGAGGCGTCGCCGATCGAGGTCGAGGTCGCGTGGGCGTTGATGTGCTGGATATCCGACGCCCGCAGTCCCGCCGTCTGGATCGCCTTGCGCATCGCGCGGGCCGCGCCGATGCCCTCGGGTTCGGAAGCGACGATATGGAAGGAGTCGGAGGTGATGCCCGCACCGAGCACGCGCCCGTGGATCTCGGCGCCGCGCGCCCGCGCGTGCCGCTCCGATTCGAGCACCAGCAGCGCGCCCGCCTCACCGAAGACGAACCCGTCCCGGTCCCGGTCGAACGGTCTGGACGCTCGTTGCGGTTCGTCGTTACGGGTGCTCATCGCGCGCATGATGGCGAAGCTGGCGATCGGCACTTCGTGGATATGCCCCTCCACTCCGCCCGCCACCACCACGTCGGCCTCGCCGGTCCGGATCAGGCGCCACGCGTTCGCGATCGCTTCCGAACCGGACGAGCAGGCCGAAACTGGCGCGAAAACGCCTGCCTTGGCACCGATTTCGAGCCCAACCGTGGCGGCCGGGCCGTTCGGCATCACCATCGGCACCGACAGCGGCGGCACCTTCCGGTAGCCGCCGCCGCGCATCGCGTCGACCGCGCCGATGAGCGCGTCCGCGCCGCCGAGTCCGGTGCCGATCGCGACGGCCAGTCGCTCGCCGTCCACCTCGGGCGCGCCCGCACTGCGCCACACGTCGCGGCCCAGCACCAGGGCCAGCTGTTCGACGTAGGACAGTCGCCGCTGTTCGACCCTGGTCAGGTAGGCGCCGGGCGGTGTCGTCAGCTTGCCGCCGATGCGCACCGGCAGGTCGTAGTCGCGCACGAAATCGTCGGTCAGCTCGCCGATCCCGCTGTGCCCGAGCAGCAACTCGGACCAGGTCGCGTCCATGTCGCCGGCCAGCGAGGTGGTGGCCGCATAGCCGGTGACGACGACGGAGTCCCGAGTTTCTGAAGCGATCGTTACAGTCACGATGTCATGAATACCTGTAGCAATCGCTACAGTCAACCCATGGCCCGGCCCTTGGATCACGTCAAACGCGCCGAACTGCTCGCCGCCGTGGTGCGCTACATCGCCGATCACGGTCTCGTCGACCTGTCCCTGCGGCCGCTCGCCGCCGAACTCGGCACCAGCTCGCGGATGCTGATCTACTACTTCGCCACCAAGGAAGAGCTGCTGGTGCAGGCCCTGGCGACGCAGCGGCCCGACCTCGTCGCGCTGTTCGCCGAGGTCGCCGACACGACCGCGCTGCGCGCCCGGCTCTGGGATTTCTGGCAGGCGAACGCCGCCGGGGCGGGGCAGATCAGTGTTCGGGTGATGTTGCAGGTGCTCGGCGCGGCCTGCGCGGCCGAGAGTCCCTACGCGGAGTACGCGAACGCGGCGATCGCGACCTTCGTCGCCGCCCTGGCCGACGGACTGCGCGGTCTCGGGATCGTCGACGATCCGGAATTGGTTGCCACGCTGCTCGTTTCGGGATTGCGCGGCATCCTGCAAGACCGCCTCGTCACCGGCGACATCGCGCGCACGGACCGCGCCGCGCGCCTGCTCATCGACCAGTCGCTCCCGCTGTCCTGAACGGGTCCGCGAGCGCGGGTAACGGCTCGGCTGATCGGCGGCAGGCTCGTATGCCAGCTGGGACGTGGACGGCTATGGCGTGCTCGCGTGCTGCGGTTAAGCTGGTCAGGCACCGTCAGGGTGCGACCGGTCCGCGGGAAGGGCGTAGCCCACCTGATGCTGCGACGCTCGACGCACTTCCTCTTTTCCGGCCTGAGCCGCGGACACCAGGCGCTGACGGAAAGGAGGCCATCGTGCCCGTCCAACGTTTGTGCGACAACCCCGACCTCGAACACCTGCGTAAGCAGGCGAAAGCGCTGCGCAAGGCCGCCGAGGCGGGCGATCCCGCCGCGCTCGCCCTGTTCGCCGAGTTCCACCCGGATCCGGCCACGCCGGTGAAACTGGCTGAGGCCCAGCTGGTCACGGCCCGGCGCTACGGCTTCGCGAGCTGGCCGAAACTGAAGCAGCACATCGACGTCGTCGCGCGCTACAGCCGTTCGCCGCATCAGGTCGAGACCGGTGCCGAGCTGTCCGGGGAGTTTCTCCGGCTGGCTTGTCTCACCTACGGTGACGACTATCCCAGCCGCATCGCGGCGGCCGACACCCTGCGCGAACGAGCGGCCGAGGCGAACGTCTACACCATGGCCGCCACCGGTTCTTTCGATGCGCTGCGCACGCTGCTTGCCGCACAACCCGCCCTCGCCCGCGCGGACGGCGGCCCGTTCGACTGGCCGCCGCTGCTCTATCTCTGCTATGCCCGTCTTGCCAGGCCGGGACGGGCCGTCGATGCGGCGCGACTGCTGCTCGAACACGGTGCCGATCCGAACGCGGGCTTCCTGTGGGACGGGTTGCCCTCCCCCTTCACCGCATTGACCGGGGCACTGGGCGGCGGGGAGGAGGATCAGCCGAGGCATCCGCAGGGTCTGGCGCTGGCCCGCCTGCTGCTCGAGGCAGGCGCGAATGCCAACGACAGCCAGGCGCTGTACAACCTGGGACTCGGTGGGTCCTGGTCCGACGACACCACGCACCTGGAACTGCTCCTGGAATTCGGACTCGGCACGGGCGACGGTGGTCCCTGGAAGGCGAGACTCGGGCCGACCCTCGCCACGCCCGCGCAACTGCTGCGCGAGGAGCTGTCGACCGCCGCGTTGCGCGGCGGGCCGCGGCGCACCCGGTTGCTGCTCGACCACGGCGCCGAAATCGACGGCCGCGGAGCGCATCCGGCGTTCGGCGGCCGCACGCCCTACGAATTGGCCATGCTGAACGGACACCGCGAGGTGGCTGAAATCCTCAGGTTTGCAGGCGCTTCCGGTGTGCTCGGGCCGCAGGATCAGTTCGTCGCCGCCTGTCTGCGGGGCGACCGTGCCGCCGCGACGGCAGCGCCGGAACTGCTGGCGCGGGCCCTCGCCGACACTCCCGATCTGATCAATCGGGCTGCCGAACACGGCCATCGCGCGGCGGTCCGGCTGCTGGTAGACCTCGGCTTCGACGTCAACCATCGGCGGCGCAGCACCCCGCTGCACGAGGCGGCGTGGAACGACGACGTGCCGATGGCCGAAACCCTTGTCGCCCTTGGGGCAGACCCCACGATCGAGGACCTCGACCACGAGGCCACCCCGCTCGAATTCGCCGAGTACGGCGAAAAAGCAGCTGCCGCAACATATCTGCGCACACTGGCCGCCACGCCGTCCGACACCGTTTGATCCGGGACCGGGTGCTCTGCCCTGACAGCGGTTCTGGCTACCCGACCACCCGGAGCCAAGCGCCCGCCAGGGCGGCGTGCCAGGCCGGAGTCGGGTGCCCGCCGTCGCGGCCCAGTACTCCGGCCGGTCCGTGCGCCGAGTTCCGCGAACATGCCGTCGGCGGCGAGCAACCGCGCGTCGTATGCGCGTGAATTCGCGCACGACCTGGATCTTCGGGTCCAGGTCGAATGTCGACGAAAAAATTTGTCGTATAAGCATTTTGGGCCGACAACAGGTATCGCGGCAGTCGTTGCCGTGGTGATCGGCGTGTCGCCACTGGATTAGTAGTGTGCTGGATGGGTTCTGGCGCGATCTCCGAAGCGGTAGAACCCATCCAGCTGATAACGGATGTGAGTGAGGGGTCATGCAAGCATTCGTCGTCGGCTTGATATTCGGGCTGATCTTCGTCAGCTGCATCTATATGGCCTCGAAGGGATACCGCGGCGTCGCGACCAGTCCTGGCGAGGGCTACGGCGAGGGCATCCCGGACACCACCCGCACAGACCCTCAGCGTCGCAAGAAGGCGAACAACCTGGTGGCCTTTTGGGCGACTCAATCCGCTGCACTCTGTCTTCCGCCCATCGCTTACACCGCCTACGTGGCGATGGATCCCGAACGCCGCATCCCTCTGCCGGTCCTGGTTTTCTTGGCGGTCTACGCCATCGTCGTCAGCTCCACGGCCACGTATCCCCTGGACAAGATCAAGAAGTAGGGTGCTGGCCGACGCCGAGGTCGTCCCGGGGCGTGGCGGCCACGTATCGAATCCGGTTCGCCCAAGCGGTAACTGCCGTACGCAGGCCCGCGCCGACCTGCGCCGAGCCGGCAAGGGGACCAACCCTGGAACGCCCTTGCCGGCGACGCCGGAAACGATCGGCAGGCGCGAGCCCGCCGATCGTGTTCGGTCTCAGTGCGAGGTCATCGGGTGCGCAGCGAGCGCAGCCCGGTGATGGTGTCGCGGCGCTCGTAGGCGATCCAGGCGAAGATCGCCGACAGCACCAGCGGGAAGGGTGCGTACGTGGGCATATCCGTCAGGAAGACGTTGGTGGCGGCGGCCAGCAGGGTGAGGACCGACAGTCCGGCCGCGGCCGGCCCGCTCAGGTACCGCACGAGCAGGCCGATACCGCCCGCGATCTCGCAGACCCCGATGAAGTACATGAGCCACGGCGAGCCGAGACCGGCTTCCCGCATGGCCACCGTGTTCTCCTCGGGAACCATGTTCAGCAGCTTCGGCAGGCCCGAGACCAGGATGAAGAACAAGCCCAGCACGATCTGCAGGCTCCACAGGACGCGGTTGCGGACCTTGCCGGGACGGATGGTGGTGGGCGCGGTGGCGGCGATGGCGGTCATGGTCTTTCCTTCTGGGTTGGTCGCGCTGTCGGGTAGCGCGCTCACCTGAGAAGACGGAGACCCCGAAAAGAATTAATCGGTCCCTGCCCGAGATTTTCAGTGGCTTCGGCTTGCGCCTGCCGATTCCTGGAAGTCGACGAGCGCTTCTCCGTGGACCTGTGCCCACTGCGTCAGCATCGCTATCGGCTCCTGCAGCGTCCGGCCGAGCGGGGTCAGGCTGTATTCCACCCGCGGGGGCGCTTCGGCGTAGCGGTGCCGATCGATGAGGCCGTTGCTCTGCAGTCGGCGCAGCGTCTGGGTCAGCACCTTCCTGGAGATGCCGCCCGACAGCGCGACGAGTTCACTGTGCCGCTTGGGGCCGTCCGCGAGCGCGTACAGGGTGACCACCGACCACTTGTTCGCGATCACCTCGAGCGCGGTGCGCGCAGGGCAGTCGGACATGAACATGATTCCGGCGGGAGGACGCACGGCCCGAAGGTTACCAAAAGGTACCTGACGGATTTCTAGCGTTTCCCCCATGCATATCGCAGCTTTGATCCTGTCCGTCCTGCTCGCCGTGGCGATGCTCCACTCCGGCGTGATGAAATACGTCCGCCCCGCGTGGATCCGCCGCTTCGCCGACGCGGTCCACCTCACCGATGCCCAGCTCACCGTGCTCGGCGGCCTGCAGATCGCCGCGACGATCGGTCTCGTCTGGGGCATCTGGTTCCCGCCCTTCGCGATCGCCGCCGCGATCGGGCTGGTGCTCTACTTCGGCGGCGCGATCGTCGTCCACCTACGCGCCGGCGACCGGAACCTATCGGGGGCCGGGGTCTTCCTCGTGCTGTCGATATCGACCGCGATCGTGCTCGGTCTCGACATGTTCCTCGCCTGAGCGCACAGTTCTGCCGTTGGCGCCGAGCCGCCCCTCGCCGCGACGAGATCCCCACTGTCCGTGGGGGTCTCGTGCCGGTCGCGATGGCAGACGGGAACCGAAATGGCGTATGTCCCAGGCATAGCCCAGATCGGCGCACCGGGGTACCGCCGAGCGACCCGCAGTCGATTTCACGCTGCGGGTCTGTCGTGGAGGACGGCGGTCAGCAGGGCCGCGGCTGCGGCGATGGCCGCGGTGGCGGCGAACGCGGTGCCGTACGCGTGCGCGAGCTGCGCCGCGGTGGGTTGGCCGGAGTCGCCGGACGCGGTGGTGACGGCGAGCAGTCCGGCCAGCCCCAGTGCGCCGCCGATTTGGCGGGTGGTGTTGATCAGTCCGCCGGCCAACCCGGTGTGTTCGGCGGGGACGCCGGCGGTGGCTCGTGCGGTGAGCAGGACGAATGCGACGCCCTGTCCGGTGCCGATGAGTAGTGACGGGGCGGCGATGTCGGTCAGGAATCGCCCGTCGACGGGGGTGCGCGCAAGCCAGGCCAGCCCGGCTGCGAGCAGGGCCAGTGCGGTGGTCAGCAGGGTGCGGGTATTGAGATAGCGAGTCAGTTTCGGTGTGATCGTGGAGGCTGCGGTGATCATGATCGCCAGCGGCAGTTGGGTGAGGCCGGCTTGAATCGGTGTGTAGCCGAGCACCTTCTGCTGGTAGAGCGGGAGGAAGAAGAACAGTCCCAGCCATACCGCGCCGAGCAGTGTCATGACGATGTTCGCGGCCAGTACCCCGCCGATACGCAGGACCGCGGGCGCGACGAGCGGCTGCGACAGGCGCCGCTGCGATCCGGCGAAGAGGACGAGTAGTAATACCGCCGCGATCAGCGGGACGACGACGCGGGGCGCGGTCCAGCCGTACTGTCCGCCGACCGAGAGCGCGTAGGTGAGTGCGGCGAGGCCACCGGTCACGAATGCCGCGCCCCACAGGTCGATCCGGCCGCCCGCCGGAAGGTCGGCGGGCACCTGCCATATCGTGGCGGCCAGCACCGCGATCGCTACCGGTGCGCCGATGAGAAACACCGCGCGCCAGCCGAATACGCCGGACAAGAGGCCGCCCGAGAGCACCCCGGCGACGCCGCCGATGCCCGATACCGCGCCCCACACCCCGATCGCCCGCGCGCGGCCCGCGCCTGCGGGAAACAACGTCAGCACCAAGGCGAGCGCGGTCGGGGCGAGCAGTGCCGCGCCCACCCCCTGTCCGACTCTGGCGGCGAGCAGGACCGCGGCGGTGGGGGCGAGTCCCGCCGCGATCGAAGTGGCCGTGAAAATCGCTGTGCCGGTGAGAAATACCCGCCGCCGTCCGAAAACGTCGCCGATTCGGCCGCCCAGAATCAGCAGGGCCCCGAAGACGAGTACGTAGCCGTTGACGACCCAGGAGAGCCCGACGGGTGACAGGTCGAGGCCGCGGCCGATGTCCGGTAGGGCGATATTGACGATCGAGGTGGTCAGCACGACCAGAAACTGTGCGGTGGCCAGGACGGTGAGCCCGATCCATGCCCGGCTCGACGGGGTTCGGGTCACGGGGACGGGCTGTCGTCGGGGGTTCATGATCAGTCCGCGATCCAGGATCCGTGGATACCGCCGGGCACGTGCCGGGGCAGCTCGACGGCCGCGATCGGCGGTGCGGTGAAGTCGCGGGCGTCGAGGACCAGCAGCTCCGAGGCCTTACCGGCGCGGTCGCCGACGAGGGTGAGCAGGTAACCGTCGTCTTCGTCCGTGGCGTCGGCGGCGGGAACGAAAACGGCTTCACCGGGGATGCGGCCCGCACCGGTCGGGGCCAGCAGGCGAGTGCCGGTGTCGTTGTCGTACTTGACGATTCCGACGCCGTCATGCCCGGAGCCGGGGTAGGCGACCGCGTAGCTGTAGCGGTTGCGGCGCCCGAGATAGTCGTCGTTGATGGTCGGGAATTCGGTGACCAGCGAGTCCATCATTTCCTCGCGTGCGGTGGCCTGCCCGGGTTCGAGGACCCAGCGGTACTGCAGAGCCCCGGCGACCGGGTCGGTCGGGTAACCGGGTGCGCCGACCCACCACTTCCACGATGTCTCCCAAGCCGACCGATCCAGCCGGGGGCCTTCCACGACGACCCGCCCGGCCGCGTCTTCGTAAGCATTCGAAACATGCAGCATCGCACCGGGTTCCACGTCGAACCAGCGCACCGGACCGGTGCTGGTGCGCGGCAGGATACCTATGCGTGCCTGGTAGGCGTCGTCCCACCGGTACGGGATGCCGGAGGTTTCGGCGGGGTTGAACGTCACCGACAGGTCCAGCCACACCGCGTAGTGCTCGGTGATCGCGAAGTCGTGCATCAGCGACGGGCCCGCCCCCTCGACGACCTGCTGGTGGCGCAGGTCGCCGGCGGCCGAGGCGATGTAGTAGATCAGACGCGGCGCCACAGGGGAGTAGGCGAAGAAATGCAGTTCACCGGTGACCGGGTCCACCTTCGGGTGCGCGGTCATCGCGGTTTTCAGCTTGCCGCCGAAGTCGTAGGCGCCGAACGTATCCAGCTCCGGCGTCACCTCGAACGGCAGGTTCGACTCCTGCAGCGCCAGGATGCGGCCGGCGTGCTCGATGATGTGGGTGCCCGCCACACTCGCGGTCAAATCGATGCTGCCGTCCTCGCGGATATAGGGTGCGCCGTCGAGGGCGGGCGTCTTCACCCACCGGTTGCGATACCACTCGGCCTGACCGTCACGCAGCCGCAGACCATGCAGCATGCCCGCGCCTTTGAACCAATGTGTCGGTGTGTCACCGGGTTTCGGGTTGTGGCCGTTACGGAAGTAGCGGCCGTTCAGTTCGGTGGGGATGGTCCCGCGCACCGGCAGGTTGTGCGCGGTCACCTCGTCCGGCACAGGCTGGTAGTGGCCGGTCAGATAGGGCTTGGCCAGCGTGGTGTCGTTGTTCATCGGGTGACCTCGCGATCGGCTGGAACGGCAGTGCCCTCGACTGTGTGCCTTCAGCAGTTCCAGGCCGGGCTGGACCTGTGCCGGGTCTTCGACCGGGTGCGGGCCGGGCGGCTCGGTGTCGGGGATCAGCCGCTGAAAAAGCCTGCAGAACAAGGTCGTACCGTCGCCGAGGTCGAAGGTGGTGAAGGTGGCGATGGCGTGCATCGCGGATGCCGGGGCGCCGCCGTCGAGTATGTCGCGGCCGACCACGGTCCAGAGTTTGCCCGGAACCCGCGCCACCACGGTGTATTCCTTCGGCTTCTCGTTCAGTTCCGGAAAGATGTACTCGAGCAGCACATCTCCGAGTTCGGCGGGGACGCCGTCGGTGCCGCGCCGCACTTCGGTTCCCGACGCGAAGGGCAGCCATTTCGGCAGATTCGACCACGTCGTCGCCCAGTCGTAGACGACTTGCGCGGGGCGTTCGACGACGATGCGGTTCTCGACGAACCGGACGTTCAGGTTGTCCGGGATCTGCGGTACGTACAGGTCAGACATGACCTCTCCTAGGTAGGCCGCTATCCGGCGTGATGTGCGCCGGTCATCAATGCGGCGAGGTCTTCGGGGTGCAGGAACGACGGCGGTGGTGGCGGGCCCCAGCTGAACAGGCCCTGGGCGCCTTCGAAGACTTCCGGGGTCCAGAGTTGGTCGTCGATGATCGAGTCCATGTCGGAGTAGTACTCCGAGAAGTTGCCCGCGGGATCTTTCAAGTACCAGAAGAAGTTCGAGCCCGCGTGGTGGCGTCCGAGTCCCCAGATGTGTCGTTCCGGATGGCCCTCGAGCATGGCGGTGGCGCCGCGGCCGACATCATCGATGTCGTCGAGTTGCCACGAGGTGTGGTGCAGGAAGTTGACCGGCGCGTTGAGTACCAGCACGTTGTGGTGGTCGGTGGAACAGCGCAGGAACGCGCCTTCGCCCTTGATCTCGTCGGAAAGCTGGAAACCCAGACCGTCGACGAAGAAGCGGCGGGTGGCCGCGTAGTCCACCGAGCCGAGGACCGCATGGCCGAGCTTGCGTGGCCGGATCGGATCCGTACGCAGCACACCGGGGGCGCGGGTGCCCTGGCGTTCGATGCGGCCGGGCCCGTTGTACGGGGTGGCCGGTGCCGGGGGTTGGGTGATACGGCCCGAGATCCGCACCACGGCACGGAAATTGGCGACCGGTTCGGTGGTGGCGACCGAGTCGGCGGTGCCCTGCACCGGCAGGCCGAGCTTGTGCAGGCGGGCGGCGACCCTGTCGAGATCGTCGGGATCGTCTGCGCCGATGACGATTTCGGCCAGTCGGCGAGTCGCGGTTCGGATGAGACGGAGTTGGTCGCCACCGTCGCGGGTGGACAGCCAGCCGTCCGGTCGCGGTGTGAGCCCGAATTCGGTGTAGTAGTCACGGGTCGAGGCCGGGTCCGGGACGCCGACCGTGACCGAGGCCAAGCGGTGCAATGCCATGGTGTCTCCTCGGGATCGCGGGCGGGTTCAGCGTCCGGCGACGATCTGGTGGCGCATCTCGCCGACGCCGCGCACGTAACTCACCAGTTCGTCGCCGGGGGCGAGGTACCGCTGCGGGGTGCGGCCGAACCCGACGCCGGCGGGAGTGCCGGTGAAGATGACATCGCCCGGCAGCAGCGGCGTGATCGCCGACAGCCGTGCGATCAGCTCCGGCACCGGGAAGACCATGTCGCGAGTCCGGCCCTTCTGCATCTGTTCGCCGTTGATCAGGCAGCCCAGTTCCAGATCGTCGGGGTCCTCGAACTCGTCCGGGGTGACCAGCACCGGTCCGACCGGACCGAAGCCAGGAAAGGATTTACCCAAGCTGAACTGGGGCGCCGGGCCCACCCGCTGCCGGATCCGCTCCGAAATATCCTGTCCCACAGATACTCCCGCGACGTAGTGCCACGCCTCCGCGGCGGCGACCTGGTGCGCGTGACGCCCGAGCACCACGACCAGCTCGACCTCCCAGTCCACCTTGCCCGGCACCAGCGTGATCGTCCCGTACGGATCGGCGAGCGCGGTAACGAATTTGGTGAACACCGCCGGCTCCTCGGGCGGAGTCAGCGACGACTCTGCGGCGTGTTCGGCGTAGTTGAGGCCGACCGCGAACAGCTGCCGTGGATTCGGAGCCGGGTTGCCGAATTCGCTTGTGGCGACGTCCTGCAGCGGCGTGCCCTCCTCGGTGACGGTCCCGCAGAACTCGAGCAGTTCGTCCCAGCGCTCGTAGGCGTCCTGGATGTTCGGGCCGAACCAGCCGCCGCTGGCGCGCGCGATGTCGATGACAGTGTCGGACTCGGTGATCAGTGACAGTCGGCCCGAGATAGTGGCGAAACGCATGGGGTGTACTCCTTACTGGACGGGGTGTGAACGGTCGTCACTTCGACACGGGGTCACCGTGCGTGGCTGCTGACCGGTAGTCGGTGTAGGTGTAGGGGTTGTCGAGGACCTTGGTCTCGGGGATCTGCGGGTTCATGCCCGCGCGCCAAGCCTGCTCCCCGAGTTCGGCGCGCAGGTAGTCGACCGTCGCCTGCGCCGCCCGACGCGCACCGGCCAGGTCGACGCCGACCAGCCGGTGGTCGCGTTTCACGATCTCGCCGTCGACCAGGACTGTGTCGACATCGGCCCGCTGCGCATGCAGGACGACGTGTCCGTGCGGGTTGAGCAGCGGCGCCATCGCCGGCGAATCGTCGTTGCGGACGAGCACGAGGTCGGCCTTCTTGCCGACCTGCACGCTGCCGATCTCGTTGTCGCGCCCGATCGCTCGCGCGCCACCCCGCGTCGCCCACTCGACGACCTGCTCGGCGTGCGAGGGAGGCATGGGTGACGGTCTCGCCGCGAGCGTGCGCCGCCTGATGCTCGGCCGCGCGGTCGGCGCCCAACGTCGTGCGCATGGCGGAGAACAGGTCACCGCTGCAGAGCACACAGCTGTCCAGTGACAGCGATACGGGAATTCCGTGCGCGCGCAGGGCGGCCGTGGCGGGATAACCCTGCCCGGCACTCTGCTCGCTCTCCGTGGACACCGACACCGATCCGCCGCTCGCCGCGATGCGGGCGTAGGAGTCCGCCGACAGGGTCGAGGCGTGCACGTACACCGTTCTGGCCTCGGCGTAGCCGTGCTCATGGATCAGTCGCACGGCGTCGTCGCCGGTCGCGCCCCAGACTCCGGCGTGCGTGGTCACGGCCAGGTCCAGTTCGCGGGCGACCTCGAACGCCTGCTGCTCGGGAAAGCTCGGATCGCCGGTGACGTCGAAGGCGATCTGGAAGCCCTCGAGATCGCCGGAGCGACGGTCGAAGAACTCGCGGAACTCCGGTGTGCCCGTCCAGTTCGCCGGCGCGTCCTGGATGTTGCCGTAGGCCAGCACGAACCTGCCCGGCACCGCGGCGAGCGCGTCGACCGCGGCGTCGGCATGGTCGATCGTCTGCAGGCCGTGCGACCAGTCCACGCAGGTGGTGACCCCGGCGTCGAGCGCCTCCAGCGCGCCGAGGAGGTTCCCGGCGTAGATGTCCTCGGGTCGGAACTTCGTGCCCCAGTTCAGGTAGTACCAGACGAAGTACTGCGTGAGCGTCCAGTCCGCACCGTAGCCGCGGGTCGTGGTCTGCCACATGTGCCGGTGCGTGTTGACCATCCCGGGCATGACGATGCCGCCGCGGGCGTCGATCTCGTCGGTGCCGTCGGGAACGACGAGACCGACGCCGACGGCGGCGATCCGGCCGTCGACCACGAGCACGTCGTGGCCGTCGAGCACGGTGCGGGCGGGATCCATGGTGAGGACGGTCCCGCCGCGGAGCACGGACGGACGGCCGACGGTGTGCGAGTGCATGGCGACTCCTCGAATAGCGCTGCTCGGCAACGGTTTCAGGCTCGTGCGGACGAGCTGCCGACGTTTTCGAAACTAGCCCCAAACTTTCGAAAGTTCAATAGTTATTCGTAAACTGCTAGAGTGTGGTCATGGCGAAGAGTGGCGGGACGACCCGCACCGACGGCATCCACCAGGCGTTGCGTGCCGACATCCTCGGCGGTCGGCTGGTGCCCGGCGAACGGCTCAAGTTCCCGGACCTGGCCGAGCGCTACCAGGTGAGCGTCGGCGCCACCCGCGAGGTGCTGACCCGGCTGGTCGCCGAGGGGCTGGTGGTGGCGAAACCGCACCAGGGCTACCAGGTCCGGCCGCTGTCCCATCAGGATCTGGCCGAGCTGACGCAGGCGCGGGCGGAGATCGAATCCCTGGTCCTGCGCCTGTCCGTGACCGAGGGCGATATACGCTGGGAGGCGGACGCCGTTGCGGCACATCACCTTCTGGAACGCGCGCCATACCGGGACCCGGCCGATCCGGACCGTCTGACCGACGAATGGGCCCGAGCTCACGCAGCCTTCCATCACGCGCTGCTGACGGGCTGCTCCAACCGGCGACTGCTCGACACGGCGCAGTCGTTGCGGCAGGAGGCCGAACTGTACCGGCAGTGGTCGGTGTCCCTGGGTGACGAACCCGACCGCGACGTCGCCGCCGAACACCGGGCACTGCTCGACGCCGCCCTCGCCCGCGACGCCGACCATGCCCAGGACCTACTGCGCGACCACATCACGCACACCACCCGACTGCTGATCAGCTGCGCACCCGACCAACCGAACGGCTGATCAACCGAAATGGCTTGTGTCCCATCGGTCTAGTGACGCTCGAACGCCCACCGGGTCGCGAATGTGGTCGGGAACTAGCTCGGGTGCTGGTCGGCCGTTGGTGTGGTGAGGGTGTGTGCGGTGTGGCGGAGGAATTCGCCGAGCTGTTCGAGATGGGTTGCGAGTTCGGGGGTTCCGGTGATGGTGGTGGTGTGCGAGGCCAGGCCGAGGAGCTGGGCGGCGATGTCGCGGGGGTTGTCGGAGGACAGTTCGACGCGGCTGGTGTGGTCGTCGAGGGCGTGGACTCGGTCGGGCAGGGCGAAGGCACGGGCCGCGGTGGTCGCGGGGTCCAGTGCCACGGTGACCTGGAGGCGATAGCGGGTGGGGGCTGCGGCGAGGCGGGCCGCGACGTAGGCGGCGGGGTCTCGGTTCGGGATTTTGCGCGGGGTGAAGCGGTGGCGGGTAGGGGTGGGCTCGGTGATGCGGTCGGCGCGGTAGATGCGCCAGTCTCGGTGGTGGGTGTCGTAGCCGAGCAGGTACCAGTGGGCGGTGACGAACACCAGTGCGTACGGTTCGGTGCGCCGCCGATCGGTGGCGCCGGTGCGGGTGCGGTAGTCGAAGCCGATGATCTCCCGATCGCGGCAGGCCGCGGCGAGGGCAGCCAGCACGGAGGGATCGGTGCGCGGGGTGGAATTCCACGGCAGCGGCTTCATCGGGTTGGTCGCGGCGGCGACGGCGGATACTCGGTGTCGTAGGCGGTTCGGCAGGACCTATTCGAGTTTGGCCAGCGCGCGCAGGGCGGTGTCCTCCATCGTGGCGACACCACTGGAAGCGGTGCGCAGCGCGACGGCGATGGCGACGGCTTCGTCGTCCTCGAGCAGCAGTGGCGGCATGTCGGCGCCCGAGGCGAGCCGGTAGCCGCCGACGGGGCCGGTGACCGATTCGACCGGGTAGCCCATCGCGCGCAGTCGTTCGATGTCGCGGCGCACGGTGCGCAGGGTGACCTCGAGTCGTTCGGCCAGCTCATGTCCGGCCCAGGAGCGCCGGGTCTGCAACAGTGACAGCAGTCGCAGCATGCGTGCGGGCAGGTCGTAGGCCATTTTCGCAGCCTGCCAGATATTGGTGACAACTTCTGTCCTAAACCGCTTCTACCGTGGATTTCGCAGTGTTCACCGGGAACCGAAAGGGAGGACGTGATGGCATACGACGAGGTGCTCGCCGACCGCATCAGCGAACGTCTGGCTCCGCGCGGCGTGGTCGCGAAGAAGATGTTCGCGGGCCTGACGTTTCTGTGGCAGGACAACGCCCTGGCCAACCTCTACGACGAGGGCCTGATGGTGCGCGTCGGCCCCGACGGAATGGACGACGCACTGGCCCGGCCCGGCGCGCGGCAACTGCTGGTCCGCGGCAAACCGCAGAACGGATGGGTCCTGCTCGACGAGACCACCCTCGACGACGACGTGCTCGATTCCTGGCTCGACTGGGCGTGGGAGGTCACCGCTGAACTACCGCCCAAGAAGTCCAGGGCCACGAAGAAATAGTCGGAAAACACAAGCGAATTCACGACAGGAGACGACCTGTGCTCACCGGAATCAACACCGCTACTGCCTGGGTTCTCGATCAGGATTCGGCCAAGAAGTTCTTCACCCACACCCTCGGCCTGGAAGTCCGTGCCGACGTCGCGATGGGCCCCGGTATGCGCTGGCTGACCGTTGGCGCGCCGGACCAGCCCGGCGTGCAACTGACTCTGATGGCGCCCGGCCCGCCGTCCCTGGACCCGGAATCAGCCGAGCAGCTGAAATCGCTTCTCGCCAAAGGGGTGCTGATCGGTTGCACGTTCACCGTGCCCGACTGTCAGGCCGCCTACGCCGAACTGTCCACCCGTGGCGTGAGTTTCGTCCACGAACCCCAGCACCGGCCCTGGGGCCTGTCGGCCACCTTCCGCGACGACTCCGGCAGCTGGTTCGAACTCCTCCAACCCACCCACTGAACGCCGGGCGGCCTCGGCGCGGACAGCCAACACTCGTTGCCCCGGATCGACACAGCCTCGAACGTATGTTCGATATACTGGTCGGTGGTTGCGGTCGAGAGCGAGGGGCTATGCGCGATGTGTCGTCCGGGCTGATGAAGCTGCTGGTCAACGAGGTGGGGGTGCGGCATGGGTTGGTGCTCGAGGAGTCCGCGGGGGAGTTCGTGCTGTCCGGTGGTGCGGGGTATCGGGTGGTGCTGCCGCACACGCGGCTGGACCGGCTGGTCGCCCGGGTGCCGCGGCAACTGTGGGCGACGCTGATCGGGGATCGGCTGGACGTGCAACTCGCGGACCTGGCGGCGGGGCATCTCGATCTGTCGCGGTTGGCGGCGGTGCGCCCGCGGTTGCGCACCCGGTTGTGTTCGGCACGCACCAGCGGATTGATCAACGACGTGCGCAGGCTGGTCGCGCCCGGCCTGTTGCAGCGGGTACTCATCGACTACGGCGAGCTCATGGTGCCGGTGACCTATGCGGCCGCGCAGCGTTGGGGCGCAAAGGAATCCGACCTGTTCGCGATCGCCGAGCGCAACACCCGCGCGGAAGGCGGCCTGGACCTGATGGCCGCCGAGATCGACGGCATGGACGACGTGGATCTCCAGATGATCTACGGCGCTTCGGATTTCGTCACCGCACACGTGCGCTGGCTGGACGACTATCCAGTGGTCGGGCCGTGGGGCGCGCTGATCGTGCTGCCCGGCCACACCCATGTGCTGGCCCATCCGATCACCGGCCCGACGGTGTTCGCGGGCACCAGCCTGCTCGCCCAGCTGCTCGTCGCGGGCGAAGCCGACGCGCGGCCGATCAGCCGCGCGATCTACTGGTGGCGCAATCGGATCACCGTCGATATCGCCGCCACCATCCGCGGCAGCGGTGACTGGATGGAGGTGGTCCCCGCCGACAACCTGGCGTCCCTGCTCGAGGTCATGCGCCGGGACTGACCGCCCGTACACCCCTCGACGACACGAGAGGTGTACGGGCGCAGCGGATTACGAGACGACCGGCAAGTACACCGCGTTGCCGTGATCGATGAACTCGGCGGACTTCTCCGCCATGCCCGCTTCGATCGCCTCCACGTCGGTCAGCTGGTTGCGCGCGGCGTACTCGCGGACATCCGCGGAGATGCGCATCGAGCAGAACTTCGGCCCGCACATCGAGCAGAAGTGCGCGGTCTTGGCCGGCTCGGCGGGCAGGGTCTCGTCGTGGTACTCGCGGGCGGTGTCCGGATCCAGCGACAGCGCGAACTGGTCGCGCCAGCGGAATTCGAAACGCGCCTTGGACAATTCGTCGTCGCGCTGCTGTGCGTGCGGATGCCCCTTGGCCAGGTCGGCCGCGTGCGCGGCGATCTTGTAGGTGATCACGCCGACCTTGACGTCGTCCCGGTTCGGCAGCCCGAGATGCTCCTTCGGGGTGACGTAGCAGAGCATCGCGGTGCCCGCCTGCGCGATGATCGCGGCGCCGATGGCCGAGGTGATGTGGTCGTAGGCGGGCGCGATATCGGTGGCCAGCGGGCCGAGGGTGTAGAACGGCGCTTCCTCGCAGAGTTCCTCCTCGAGCCGCACGTTCTCCACGATCTTGTGCATCGGCACGTGGCCCGGGCCCTCGATCATCACCTGCACGCCATGGGATTTCGCGATCTTCGTCAGCTCACCGAGGGTGCGCAGCTCGGCGAACTGCGCCTCGTCGTTGGCGTCGGCGATGGACCCGGGCCGCAGGCCGTCGCCGAGCGAGAAGGTCACGTCGTATTTCGCGAGGATCTCGCACAGTTCCGCGAAGTTGGTGTACAGGAACGATTCCTGATGATGCGCCAGACACCAGGCGGCCATGATGGATCCGCCGCGGGAGACGATGCCGGTGACCCGCTTGGCGGTCAGCGGCACGTAGCGCAGCAGCACGCCCGCGTGCACGGTCATGTAGTCCACACCCTGCTCGCACTGCTCGATCACGGTGTCGCGGTAGATCTCCCAGGTGAGCTTGGTCGGATCGCCGTTCACCTTCTCCAGCGCCTGATAGATCGGCACGGTGCCGACCGGCACCGGAGAATTGCGCAGGATCCACTCGCGGGTCTCGTGGATGTTCTTGCCGGTGGACAGGTCCATGATGGTATCGGCGCCCCAGCGGGTGGCCCACACCATCTTCTCGACCTCCTCGGCGATGGACGACGAGACGGCCGAGTTGCCGATGTTCGCGTTGATCTTCACCAGGAATTTCTTGCCGATGATCGTCGGTTCGAGTTCCGGATGCCGGTGGTTGGCCGGAATGACGGCGCGCCCGGCGGCGACCTCGTCGCGCACCAACTCGGGAGACACCCCTTCGCGAGCCGCGATGAAGCGCATCTCCGGCGTGACGATGCCCTGCCTGGCCCAGGCCAGCTGGGTCGGCGGCCCGTCGACATCGGGCTTGTCCCAGGTATCGCGCAGCTTGGGCAGGCCCGCTTCCAGATCGATCACCGCGGCGTCGTCGGTGTACGGCCCCGAGGTGTCGTAGAGGTCGAAGTGCTCGCCGTTGGTCAGGTTGACCCGACGTACCGGAATCCGCAGTCCGTCGACCTCGGTGTAGTGCTTGACGCTGCCTTCGATCGGTCCGGTGGTGACCGATTCCACGGTCTCGGACCCATTCTCGGATGCAACAGTTGCCATGATTTCCTCCCTACGCCGGCATTACCCGGTCAGGTTCATACGGTCGACGGCCCCTAGCCGTCCTCTCAGCCCGCTGGTGCGAGCCCCCGTTGGCGTGTGAAATTTTCCAGCACGACAGTACCCGGCGTCCCGGGAACCGCGCCGGATGATCGGAGGATTGTCCGAGTCGGCGGCGGTGGCGACGGTCCCGCTCCGGTGTGTTCGGCCGAGCGGCCGACCCGTGACACAGACCTGCCCTCGACCGTGGCTCCGGTCGAGGGCAGGTGGTGCGCGGGCGCCGGGTCAGCGTTCGCGCGGGCCGATCGGGAATCCCAGCGCGCCGAAGGTGGCGTTCAGGTTGATCTCGATCTGGGTCAGCAGGGCGTTGAAGTCGGCGAGCATGGACACGACGTTCTCGGTGCGGCAGCCGAACTGATCGGGGGCGTTCGGGGCGAGCCGGCCCTTCAGCCAGTTGAGCGTGTCGGCCATGCCGAGCGACGGCAGGGTCAGGTGCTCGCTGAGATGGTCTCGCTTGTAGATCACCGAAGCGCCTCCGGCACACCACTGTCCGCTCAACCGGTCGTTGGTCCACACCGGCACCGCCTCGTCGAACACGCCCTGGTACAGGAAGATCGGCGCGGTCGGGATGTTGCGGCCGAGCACGGTCGCCTCGAACACCTCCTTGATCTCGGGGACCGCGAGGAACTCCGGGATCGAGACGGTCAGCATGCGGCCGTAGTCGACGAACATCTGGGTGAGCGCGTTGCGCGGAAGGCATTGCCGCTCAGTGCGATCCATCAGCGCCCGGCCTTCCGGCGTCAAGTATCGGTCCGCGGCCTCCTTGAACTTGGGGTACGCCTTGCGCAGCGACGAGATGCCGATGCCGATCAGGCTGGAGAACATCGAACCGTTGACGTGCAACAGCGACACCACGTCCGAGGTGGGTGCGCCCAGCGCGATCCCCTTCACATTCAGTTCTGGCGCGTAGGTCGGCTGCATTTCCGCCGCCCACCCCGAGCCCATGCCGCCGCCGGAGTAACCCCACAGTGCGACAGGCGTATTCGCGCCGTCCAGGCCCAGCGGCTCGAATCGCTGGGCGGCCCGGACGCCGTCCAGGGTCATATAGCCGGGTTCCTTGGCGACGGCGAGATGCCCGTCGAGGCCCTCGTAGTCGGGGATCGAGATCGCCCAGCCCTGGCTGATCAGCGCGGCGATGGCGATCAACTCGCTCTGCGAGTGCACGCCCTCGATACCGGCCAGGCCCGAACCCTGTTGCAGCACATAGGAAGGCGAGCAGTCCAGGCTCGCGCTGTCGTAGTAGAACTGGAGCGAGACCAGCGGTCGATGCCGATTCGGGTCCGCGCCCGCGGGCAGGATCACCGTGGTGACCGCGACGGTGGGTTGTTCGTCGAGATCGGTGGTGCGATAGAGCAACTGCCAGGAACGCACGTTCAGCGGCAGCACGGTCAGTACGGCCAGGCGCACCTCGCGGGACCGCAGGATGGTGCCCGGCTCCTCGGCTTGGAAACCTTCGGGTGGTCGATAGAACGAATCTTCGTGCGGCAGTGGCATCGCCGCGGCCGGCGCGGGTCTGACGCCGCCGGCCAGCAGCACGGTGGTCACGGCGATCGCCATGGTCACCAGCACCGCCACCGCCCGTCTTGCGGTGCGTACTCGGCCGGTCGGATCCCCTTTGATCACTGACACGTGCGTGTCCTTCCTCATCAGCGTGACAGCGATTACAGCATGAGAGCGTGTTATCAACAAGATCTCTTTCTAAAAAGCGCCGAGCTATGGTCGAGGGATGACCCGCAGCAAATCCGCCGCGCGGCCTGCCCCGAGTCCGGCGCGCCGCCGGATCCGTGGACTCGACGCCGAACAGCGCAGCGCCCAGCGGCGCAGTCAGCTGCTCGACGCGGCCACCGAACTGTTTGCCGAGCACAGCTATTCGGGAACATCGATCGAGCAGATCTGCCAGCGCGCCTATGTCGGAACCAAGGGGTTCTACGACCACTTCGAGAGCAAGGAAGCGTGCTACCTCGCGTTGCTCGAACAGCTCACCGCGCAGATCCAGCAACGTGCGGCGGCGGGTGCGGCCGCGGCGGCGGGTCTGGGCTGGCCGGAGCGTGCGGCCGCGGTGGTCGACGCATTCGTGCACGCCATCGCGGACGACCCGCGGCTGGCGAAGGTGACTTTCGGTGAGGCGGGCGGGATCTCACCGACGGTGGAGAAGATGCGGCGCAGCAACCGGCGCTGGGCGGCGGCTTTCCTGGATCGGGAGTGGGCGGGCGAGCCCGCGGCCGACCCGGCGGTCCAGCGCGCCCGGCTCGCGTTGGCGCTGGCCGCGATCGGCGGCATGTTCGAACTCGTCGCGGACTGGCTGCATCATCACGACGACGGCGAGGCCCCGGACGGCGCCGAGACCCTCAGCGCGGATCTCACCGCGTTCCTGACCGTGCTGCACGCCGGTCGCGCAGCCGTTGCTGCCGAATAGGTTCCGACAGACCGCGAGCCGGGCCGATGGGTATCGGCCCGGCTCGCGTCGTTCCGCTACGGTCCTACTGACCAGCGTGGCGGCCGAGCGACCTGGATTCGCGGGGCACCATTACCGTGGGCGGGCGGGCAGGATGCGGCCGGTGACCTCGCCGAGGCCGATGCGCCGGTCGGCCGGTCCGGGGGCGGTCGCGGTGATGCGCACCTCGTCGCCGTCCTCCAGGAAGGTGCGCTGCTGACCGTTCACCAGCACGGGTTCCTTACCGCCCCAGGACAGTTCGATGAACGATCCGCGCTGGTCCGGCTCCGGCCCCGAGATGGTGCCGGAGGCGTACAGGTCGCCGGTGCGGGTGGCCGCGCCGTTCGCGGTGAGGTGGGCCAGCATCTGCGCGGGTGACCAGTACATCCGGGAGAACGGCGGATGCGTGACGGCCTGCCCGTTCCACGACACCGTCAGGTCGATGTCGAGACCCCACGGTTCCTTGTCCTGTAGATAGGGCAGCGGTTCCGGGGACTGCTCCGGCGTCGGCACCCGAGCGGCCTCCAGCGCCGCGAGCGGCGTGACCCATGGCGAGATCGAGGTCGCGAACGACTTGCCGAGGAAGGGGCCGAGCGGCTGGTACTCCCAGGCCTGGATATCGCGCGCGGACCAGTCGTTGACCAGTGCGACACCGAACACCCGCTCGGCGAACTCGCCGGTCTCCACCGGCGCGCCGAGTTCGGAGCCGACGCCGACCAGGAAGCCGAGCTCGGCCTCGATGTCGAGCCGCCGGGACGGGCCGAAATCCGGTGTGCCGGAATCAGTTCGGCGCTGTCCGCTGGGCCGGATCACGTCGGTGCCGGACGCCACGACGGTGCCCGCGCGGCCGTGGTAGCCGACCGGCAGGTGCCGCCAGTTCGGCAGCAGCGGTTCGCTGTCGGGCCGGAACAGCCTGCCGAGGTTGGTCGCGTGGTCGATGCTGGCATAGAAATCGACATAGTCACCGATCGGGACGGGCAGGCCGAGGCGCACGTCGGCCAGCGCATGTACCGCGGCACTGTCGATCTCGGTGTCGACGAGTTCGCGTACCCGCTCGCGCACCTCGCGCCAGCGCTGCGGTCCCTGCGCCATGAGCGCGGCCAGGCTCGGCCCGGCGAACTCCGGATCGCCCAGTGTCGCAGCGAGATCGACGACGGCATCGCCGACGCGGGTGCCCACCCGATAGTTCTGGCCTGCCGGGGCGAACACGCCGTAGGGCAGGTTGTCGACACCGAACAGCGAATCGGCGGGTACTTCGAGACGAGTCCTCACTGCGGCCCCCGTCCCGACCAGGTCCACGCGTACGCCGGGTCTTCGCAGGCGAGGGCGCCCTCACCCAGTTCGAGCGGGCGGAAGGTGTCGACCATGACGGCGAGCTCGTCGAAGTATTCGAGTCCGATGCTGCGCTCGTAGGCGCCGGGCTGTGGACCGTGCGCGTACCCGCCGGGGTGCACCGACACCGAGCCCTGTCCGATCCCGGATCCCTTGCGCGCCTCGTAGTTTCCGCCGCAATAGAACATGATCTCGTCGGAGTCCACGTTGGAGTGGTAGTACGGCACCGGGATCGAGAGCGGGTGATAGTCGACCTTGCGCGGCACGAAGTTGCACACCACGAAGTTGATCCCCTCGAAGGCCTGATGCGCGGGCGGCGGCTGATGCACGCGGCCGGTGATCGGTTCGAAATCGCTGATGTTGAAGGTGATCGGGTACAGGCAGCCGTCCCAGCCGACCACATCGAACGGGTGATCGGCGTACACCATGCGGGTACCGACGACCTGCCCGCCGGCCCGGTGCTTGACCAGCACCTCCACGTCCTTGCCGGTGGCGGTGAGGGTTTCGGCCGGGCCGTGCAGGTCGCGCTCGCAATAGGGCGCGTGCTCGAGCAGTTGGCCGAACTTCGACAGATAGCGCTTCGGCGGGGTGATGTGGCTGGCCGCCTCGATCACATAGGCGCGCAACGGCTCCGGGCCGGAGGGCAACCAGCGATGGGTGGTCGCGCGGGGAATGAGTACCTGATCGCCCTGCCTGGCGAAGACGGCCCCGAACACCGTCTCCACCACTGCGGAGCCGGATTCCACGTAGACCAGTTCGTCACCGATCGCGTTGCGGTACAGCGGAGAACCGCCCTTGGCGACGACATAGGAAATGCGCACGTCGGCGTTGCCGAGGATCAGCCTGCGGCCGGTGACCACATCGGTGCGCGCGTGGGTGTCGTCCGGGAACAAGTCGTGCAGCTTCAGATGCCGATGGCGCAGTGGATGATTCGGCGTCGTCGACTGATCGGGCAGTTCCCACACCGTCGAGTCGACGATCGCGGGCGGCAGCCCGCGGTGGTACAGCAGGGACGAGTCGCCGGAGAAGCCCTCCTCGCCCATCAGCTCCTCGTAGTAGAGCTGTCCCTGCTCGTCTCGATGTTGGGTATGCCGCTTCGGCGGCACTGCTCCTACCTGTCGATAGAACGCCATGACCGCACCTCCTGCCTGGCTTGTGGCCTGGTTTTAGTTTGGTCACCATCGTAGTGACGGCGGCTCGGCCGCCGTGGCGGAATTCAGCCCCGGCAGCGCGAATTCTGTCGGAACATTCGAGAATCGGCGGGCATTTCGTCTAGCTGTTGCGTGCGTAGCTGGCTATTTGTCAGGCAGCGCCTCAGGCATGCCGCAGTGCGCGGTACACCGCGGCGCCGACGAAGGCGCCGAGGTCCGATGGCGTCCATCCGTCCTGGTCGGCGAGTAGCGTGCGGACCGCACCCTCGCCCGCCGAGACCCACTGCTCGACCAGGACCGGCAGCTTGCGCTCGGCGTCCTCGGTGCCCCAGGCCCGCAGCGTCGGGCGCAGCAACGTGGTGCAGCGCTCGATCGCGAGCGCCCGACCGCGCCCGAACGAATCCGCAACGGCGGGATCGGGATTGCCGTAGAGCAGCCGCCAGGCGTCGGGCCGGACGGCGGCCTTCTCCAGTAGTGCGCGGAAGCCCTCGATGAACACCGTCTCGCCCGCGTCCACGGCACGGGGTGGCAGGACTTCGATGACCCCGTCGATCAGGTAGCTCTCTTCGCGCTGGATGAGCGCCTCGATCAACTCGACCCGATCGGCGAAGCAGGCGTAGACCACCGGACGGGTCACGCCCATCCGGTCGGCGACGGCGGCCATGGTGACGGCCGCGATTCCGTCCTCTACCGCGATCGCCAACGCGGTGTCCAGGACCTGGGGCCTGCGGCGTTCCGGACCGAGGTGTGGCGCGCGCCGGCGTGGCTGCCGCACCGCCGAATCGCTACCCATGCCGACCAAGATAGCAGCGGCCGAATCCGAATTCCCGCTGGTACCGCGCCTGAAGATCAATTTCCTACATGTGCGAACAAAAATGCTACAGTCGCGAATGAAGTCGGTGGGATCGCACCCGTCCGCTGCCGCCACGCCCGAGGAGTCTCCGATGACCGCGACCCTGTTCAACCCGAAGACCTGCGAGTTCGCTGAGTTCGACGCGACCACGAGGCGACTGTTGCGCGCGACCGTCGACTGGTTCGAAGGCCGGGGCAAGGCGGTGCTCAAGCAGGAGGACCGGGACCGGGTCTGGTACGCCGAGTTCCTCGATTTCGTGAAGCGCGAGGGGGTCTTCGCGACCTTCCTCACACCGGCGGCCGAGGCCGACGGTGACCCGGACAAGCGCTGGGACACCGGGCGCATCGCGATGATGAGCAAGATCCTCGGCTTCTACTCCATGCAGTACTGGTACGTCTGGCAGGTCAGCATCCTCGGCCTCGGCCCGATCTGGCAGAGCGGCAACGCGGCGGCCAAGCGGCGGGCCGCGGCCCTGCTGGATTCCGGCGAGATCTTCGCGTTCGGTCTCTCCGAGAAGGAGCACGGCGCCGACGTCTACTCCACCGACATGGTCGTGACGCCGCAGGAGGGCGGCGGCTTCCTGGCCAGCGGCGGCAAGCACTACATCGGCAACGGCAATCAGGCCGCGCTCGTCTCGGTGTTCGGGCGGCGCTCGGACAAGCCGATCATCGACAGTTCGAAAGCCCTGGAGAGCAAGCCGACCGACGCCGATTACGAGGGGTATCTGTTCTTCCTCGCCGACAGCTCGCACGAGAACTATCACCTGCGCGGCAACGTGGTGGACGGCCAGATGTACGTGGCCGCTTTCGATCTCGAGAACTACCCGGTGGCCGAGGAAGACATCCTGCATCGTGGCGAGGCGGCCTTCCACGCGGCGATGAACACGGTGAACGTCGGCAAGTTCAACCTCGGTTTCGGCGCCGTCGGCGCGTGCGAACACGCCTATTACGAAGCCATTACGCACGCCGAGAACCGAATCCTGTTCGGGCACAGGGTGACCGAGTTCCCGCAGGTGCAGGCGCTGATGACCGACTCGTACGCGCGCCTGATCGCGATGAAGCTCTACAGCGAGCGGGCCATCGACTATATGCGCTCGGCGTCCCCGCAGGACCGGCGCTACCTGCTGTTCAACGCGATCGAGAAGATGACCGTGACCCGGCAGGGGCAGCGGATCATCGAAGACCTCGCGGACGTGATCGCGGCGCGCGGCTTCGAGAAGGACATGTATTTCCCGATGGCGATGCTCGGCCTCTTCGGTCTGCCCCGGCTGGAGGGCACCGTGCACGTGAACATGGCGCTGTCGCTGAAGTTCATGGCCAACTACATGTTCCATCCGGCCGACGCCGGACTGGCCGCGCTGCGCCTGCTGCCCGGCGCCGGTGCGGCGCCGCAGGGTGCGGTGCGTGCGGTCGCCGGTGCGCTCAGCTGGTCGAGCCGCAAGCTGGCCCCGCGCGCGGGCGCCGCGGTGCCGCAGCTGCGCGCCGAATTCGCCGGTGCCGCTTACGCTCCCGTGCCGACGCGGCGGGACGTGGCCGACGACGAGTTCCTGTTCCGGCAGGGGCCGAGCAGTGGCCTGGGCCGGATCCGGTTCGAGGACTGGCGGCCGGTGTTCGAGAAGTTCACCCACATCCCGAATGTCGCGGTGTTCCTGGAGCAGGCGCGTGCCTTCCAGGCCCTGCTCGCGGCCGCGGAGCCGACGGCGGCGCAGCAGCGCGACGTGGACTTCCTGTTCGCGATCGGCGAGCTGTTCACCGCGCTGCCCTACGCGCAGCTGATTCTCGAGCAGGCCGAGATCGAGGGCACCGATGCCGACGTGCTCGACCAGATCTTCGACAACTTCGTGCGCGAGTTCGCCGAGCACGCGCTGACGCTGCACACCAAGCCCGCGGCTACCAAGGCGCAACAGACGCGCGCGCTGGATCTGATCCGGCGGCCGGTCGCCGACCGGGCCCGCTTCGAGCGGGTGTTCGCGCAGGCCAGGGCGCTGTCCGGGGCCTATGAGATGAACCCATAAACCATGCCGTACCTGCGGTAACGGTTACGACCGAGCCGTCGTGCAAAGGAGCAAGACGATGACCACGCACGCCATCCGCCCGCAATTCGACGCACCGGCGCGGACCATTCGTGAGGTCGACTACGGCTTCTTCGGGCCGGACTCGCCGACCTGGAAGGTGTGGACCAACGCCACCGCCGTGATCGGATTCCAGCGCTCGGTCGTGCTCGAACATTTCGATCCCGCGCTCACCGCCGCGGTCGCCGACGTCAAGGGCATCTACACCGACCCGCGTGGCCGACTCGACCACACCTTCGCATACTTCCTCATCGCGGCCGTCGCCGACAGCCGGATGGCGATCGAGGCCTCCGAACACCTGATGAAGGTGCACGCGCAGGCCACCGGCATCGAGCCGATCACCGGAAAGCGGTACAGCGCGAACAATCCCGACTCGCAGCTGTGGATCCACGTCACCGGCTGGCATTCGGTGCTCAAGTGCTACGAGGTGTACGGTCCTGGTCCGCTCAGTCCCGCCGAGGAGCAACGCTATTGGGCCGAATGCGTGATCGCGGCCGAATTGCAGACCTGCAAGCTCGCCGACGTGCCGCGCTCGCGGGCGCAGGTGCGCGAATACTTCGCGGCGATGCGGCCCGAACTCTGCACCTCCGAGCGTGCCCACGAGGGGATGCACTACCTGCTGCACACCCCGTGGGATCGCGGCTTCAAGCTCTGGGCCGGCAGCCGTCTCGTCGCCCCGGCCGCCATCGCCACCCTCCCGAAATGGATGCGCACCACCGGCGGTTTCGACCACCCCGCCGTCGTCGACCGCGGCTACCGCCTCCCCATGCGCGCAGCCATCAAAGCCCTGAGCAACGAGAAGGCCAAACAGTCCGTCCTCGGAAACTTCTTGGGCCCCATGACCGCTCGCCTCTACGCCGAACACCTCGCCGCAGGCACCCCCACCACCCCCACCACCGTCACCCCCGCCGAAGCCCGCACCCGCTACGGCCACACCAACCGCGCCTCCGCCGGCTGAGGGGCGGCCCGCCCGAGTCAGGCGGTGAATTCGGCTATTACCGGGGCGTGGTCGCTGGCGCCCTTGCCTTTTCGTTCTTCGCGGTCGACCATCGCGTCGGTTGCGGTGGAGGCGAGGGCGGGGGAGGCGAGGATGAAATCGATGCGCATGCCCTCTTTGCGGGGGAAGCGGAGTTGGGTGTAGTCCCAGTAGGTGTAGACGCCGGGGCCGGGGGCGAAGGGGCGCATGACGTCGGCGAAGCCGGTGTCGAGGAAGGATTGGAAGGCGTCGCGCTCGGGCTGTGAGGTGTGCGTCTTGTGCGCGAAGAACTCGGGGGACCAGACGTCGTCGTCGGTGGGGGCGATGTTCCAGTCACCGACCAGCGCGATCTTGGCCTGCGAGTCCTGCGCGAGCCAGCGCTCGCCGTTGGCCCGCAGCGCCGCAAGCCATTCCAGCTTGTAGGTGTAGTGCGGGTCCTGCAGCGAGCGCCCGTTGGGCACGTACAGGCTCCACACCCGCACGCCGCCGCAGGTCGCGCCGAGCGCCCTCGACTCGATGACCGGTGCGCTGATCAGCGACTCACCGGCCTCCTTGTCGAACCCGGGCTGATCCGGGAACGCGGGCTCGACATCGGCGAGCCCGACCCGCGACACGATGGCCACACCGTTCCACTGGTTGATGCCCAAATGGGCGACCTCGTAGCCGAGTTCGTCGAACCGCTCGAACGGAAACTGGTCGTCGCGGCACTTCGTCTCCTGAATGGCCAGGACGTCGATGTCCTGGCGGTCCAGAAACTCCGCTACCCGGTCGAGCCGGGAGCGGATCGAGTTGACGTTCCACGTGGCGAGGCGCACGAATGCCTTTCCGCTGGCGAGCCCGGGTGCGGGGCTCGGTGTGCTGGGGGTCTGCTTCCGTTCTACCGCAGCGCCGCCGAACCGGCGAGAGCGGTCGGCGCGGCGTAGCGGTACGTATGGTGTTCGAGGAAGCCGAGCTCGCGGTACAGCGCGATCGCGGCGCTGTTGCCCGCCTCGACCTGAAGGTACGCGTGCGTCGCGCCGCGGCTGTGCCCCCAGCGGATCAGCTCGGCGCACACCAGGGAGCCGAGACCCTTGCGGCGATGCTCGGCGGCCACCGCCACACAGGTGAGTCCGATCCAGCCGCGGCCGTCCGGCGCGGTGGTGAGTGCGCCGCGTCCGATCGCGATGGGCGTCGGCACGCCGAGCGAAGCGAACCCGAGTTCGCCGTCGCGCACTGCGGTCAACACGCCGAGGTCCGGCAGGGGAGCCGAAAGTCGTTGCGGTGTAGGCGCTTCCCCGTCGCGGTGGTTCAGTTCCTGCCAGGCCGCGTCCGGGGTCGGCGCGACCCGCACCATCGAAGGGCCCTGGGGCAGCACGAAATTCTCGATATCGATGGCCATCATGACGGTTTCGCGCCAGCTGTTCCAGCCCGGCGGAATGGGCGCGAGCCGATCCGGCAGCGCCAGCAGCAGCGGCAGGTTGCGTTCGGCGTACCACGCGGCGATCCGGTGCAGCGTGTCCGCGGTCAGTCCCGCGGGTTCGCCGGAACTGCCGAGCGGCACAGCGGAATTGGCACGACTGGTGAACCCGTTGCCCGCCCGCGCCAGCCAGCCGTCGATCCACGCGTGTTCGATCCCGGGCCAGCCATCGGCGGCCGCGGCCTCCAGTGCCCGGATCTCCTTGGTGCGAATCGGCCTCGGACCCAACGCCTTCAGCGCGACCACCCGGTCCGGCGTCACCGCGACGAGCTGTCCGTCGACGCCGCGCACGGTCGGCGGATCCAGCGAGACCAGCTCGCCGATCACATCGGTGAGCGGCTGGGGATAACCGGCGGGCAGCCGGTAGCGCAGGACGACGCGACGACCGAGCGGGATATCGGGGAGTCCGCCGCCGTCAGTCGTCATGGCCGAACGGATCCGGCACCGTGCCGGGGATCCAGCTGAGTCCCGGTGTGCCCCAGCCGTTGCGCTTGATCGCCTTCTTCGCCGCGCGCGCGTTGCGCCCGATCAGCACGTCGACGTACAGGAAGCCGTCGAGGTGGCCCACCTCGTGCTGCAGCATGCGCGCGAAGAAGTTCTCGCCCTCGATCTCGACCGGGTTGCCGTGCTCGTCGGTGCCGGTGACCTTGGCCCAGGTGGCGCGGCCGGTCGGATACTGCTCGCCGGGGACCGACAGGCAGCCCTCCTCGTCGTCGTCCGGGTCGGGCATGGTCTCGGGGATGGCCGAGGTCTCCAGCACGGGGTTGATCACCGCGCCGCGGCGGCGGGTGGCGGTGCCGTCGGCGCGAACGTCGGGGCAGTCGTAGACGAACAGGCGCAGCGGCACGCCCACCTGGTTGGCCGCGAGCCCGACGCCGTGCGCGGCGTCGAGGGTCTCGTACATGTCCGCGATCAGCTCGGCCAGTTCCTCCGGTGACTGGGTGACCTTCTCGGTCGGGTTGTGCAGAACCGGGTCGCCGACGATCACGATCGGGAGGATAGCCATGGGACCAATTATTGCCGCGCCCGCTGGTCGGCGATGGTCGGGGGCGGTGATCGGCGCCGCGACGCGCCTACTCGCAGGTAGCGAACACGCCGCGCCGTAGACCCGGTGATCCTGGTGTCTCGTGGTTGAATGATCCGCGACGTACAAGCACCATTTTTCGTCTGGTGGTAACTCGGCGAGGGAGCAAGATGGACGGCGCAGCGGCACGGAATCTTTCCGCGATCCAGGGCGACCCTTCCGCGAGCGACGATGTCACGGCAGCGGAATCGACCGGCGACAGCGACGGTTTGAGCCGTCGCGAACACGACATCCTGGCTTTCGAGCGCCAGTGGTGGAAGTACGCGGGGGCCAAGGAAGAAGCGATCAAAGAGCTGTTCGGCATGTCGCCGACCAGGTACTACCAGGTGCTCAACGCGGTGGTCGACCGGCCCGAGGCGCTCGCCGTGGATCCGATGCTGGTCAAGCGGCTGCGCAGGCTGCGGGCGAGCAGGCAGAAAGCCAGGGCCGCGCGACGGCTCGGTTTCCAGGTATGACCGGACTAGGCTCGAGTAGGTGAGCTACCCGAATCCCACCTCCGGTGGGCCGCCATTGCGAGCGTTGGCGATGGTGTTGATCGCACTGGCCATCGTGTTCGGTGGACTCGGCGCGATGTCGCTGTCGAAATCGGATGCCGACAGCTCGAGCAGCGGTCCGTCGGAATCCACTACCGCGACCGCGGCCCCGCAGATGCCGGCGAGCACCACGGTCGACAAGACCACGCCCGCCCCGTCGTCCGCGGCCGCGAGCAGCACCCCGGCGACGAGCGCCGTCACCACCCCGCCGACGACCACGGTGCCGACCACGACCGGTTCCGCGGCGGCCAAGGCGGTACCGGTGCGGGTGCTGAACAACAGCATGATCGCCGGTCTGGCCGCCAAGACCGCGGGTCAGCTCACCGCCGAGGGCTGGTCGGTGGTCGAGACGGGCAACTATCCCGGCGCGAATGTCCCGAAAACGACCGTGTACTACGGCAATTCACCGGGCGACAAGGACGCCGCGCTGGCCATCGCCGACGAACTCGGCGTCACCGCGGAACCGAAGTCGAGCGGTTTGGGCGAGTCGTCCCCAGGTGTCACCGTCATCGTTACGGGTAACTGATACCTGCGACCTGCCGCTATCCGGGCCTGTCGCTGGACGACACGACCGGCGTGGCATCATCTTGTCCGGTAACGAACGTGTCCACCCAGCTTTACTCGTAAACTTTCGGTACTCGTAAAGGAGTTCCCCGATGGCCCCGTCCACAACTCGTCGCCCGTCTTGGCGGACTGTGACCCCGGTGCTCGCGGTCGCGGTCCTGGGCCTCGCAGGCTGCACGAACAGCCAGGAGTCGAGTGACGTCAAGGGAACGACCCCGCCGGTCTGGAGTGGCGCGGCGGCCCCGCCCGCGAGCGAGTTCGGCAAGGAAACCGGTACCGCCGAGGCGAACACGGGCGTGAAGGTCGACCTGAAGGACGCCGCGGGCGCCTCGGTCGGTACGGCGAACTTCGTCAAGGACGGCAACCACCTGCAGGTCACCGTCGAGGCGCACGGTCTGCGTCCCGGCTTCCACGGCCTGCACGTGCACCAGATCGGCAAGTGCGAGCCCAACTCGGTGGCCCCGACCGGTGGTCCGGCCGGTGACTTCCTCTCCGCCGGTGGGCATCTGCAGGTCGGCAGCGCGAACACGCACCCGGCCAGCGGCGACCTGACCTCGCTCGAGGTCCGTTCCGACGGCACGGCCAAGCTGGTCACCACCACCGATGCGGTGACCCTCGACGATCTGAAGAACAAGGCGTTGATGATCCACGCCGATGCCGACAACTTCGGCAACATCCCGAACCGTTATGTCCGACCCGACGGCGTTGCCGGGCCGGATGACACGACGCTAGCGACAGGTGACGCGGGTGGCCGCGTCGCCTGCGGTGTAATCCAGTAGCGCAGGAGCCGATATGGCCGGGGCAGGCAGAGAACACGTTCCCTTCCATGGTTCGCCCCGGCCCACGATAGGCATCGAGTGGGAGATCGCGCTCGTCGACAAGGTGAGCCGGGATCTGTCGAACACCGCTGCGGCGGTGTTCGATTCGGTGGGTGACCTACGTGCGCACGACGGCACGCCACAGATCACAAAGGAGTTGTTGCGCAACACCGTCGAACTCGTCACCGGGGTGCACGACACCGTCGGTGCGGCGGTCGACGATCTGCGCGGCACGATGGACACGGTGCGGCGCGCGGCCGACGCGCAGGGCGTCGACTTGTTCTGTGCCGGAACGCATCCGTTCGCGCAATGGTCGGCCCAGCAGCTGACCCGTTCGGAGCATTACGACGAGTTGATCGAGCGCACCCAGTGGTGGGGTCGCCAGATGATGATCTGGGGCGTGCACGTGCACGTCGGAGTCTCGCACCGGGACAAGGTCTTTCCGATCCTGAACTCGTTGCTGCTGCACTACCCGCACCTGCTGGCGCTGTCCGCCTCCTCGCCGATGTGGGCGGGCTCGGACACCGGCTACGCCAGCAATCGGACACTGATGTTCCAGCAGCTACCCACCGCGGGGCTGCCGTTCCAGTTCGAGAATTGGCGCCAGTTCGAGCATTTCGTGCACGATCAGTTCAAAACCGGCGTGTTCGAACAGCTCGGCGGCATGCACTGGGACATCAGGCCCGCGCCGAAGTGGGGCACCATCGAGGTCCGGGTGTGCGACGGCGTCTCGACGCGCGCCGAACTGGCCGCGATGGCGGCGCTGATCCACTGCCTGATCGTCGATCTGGATCGCCGGCTCGAGGAGGGCGAGACCCTGCCCTCGCTGCCGCCGTGGCACGTGCAGGAGAACAAATGGCGGGCCGCCCGGTACGGGCTGGACGCGATCGTCATCGTGGACGACAAGAGCAATGAGCGATTGGTCACCGACGACGTGACCGCGCTACTGAACCGGTTGGAGCCGACGGCCAAACGGCTCGGCTGCGCCGACGAACTGGCGCTGGTCGCCGAGATCCCCGAGCGCGGTGCGTCCTATCAGCGCCAACGCAAGGTCGCCGCGGCCGCGCAGGGCGACCTGATCGCGGTGGTGGACGCGCTGGTCAAGGAGCTGGACCAGTAATTTCCGGTCGGTACCGGTTGCCCAGTGTTCAAACGACGAGTGGGATGGCGTTCATCCCGCGTTTACTATGGTCGACGTGCTTGTCGAAGATCCGGGGCCCAGAACAGGAAGTACGGCTACGCGATCGCGTGTGCCGTCGCCTCGGGTCTGGGTCGCGGCGGCCGTGGCCGCGGTGCCGGTGCTGCTCATCGCGCTGCAGGGCGTGGCGATGTGGCAGGGCTTCGAAGGTCCGCTGGGCAGCCTGTGGCGTGACTACGTCGGCACGCCGAAATCCATGTCCGTGCCGTGGGCCGGATTGATCCTCGCGCTGGTCGGTCTCGCCGGTCGGCGGCGGCTGATCGTGCTCGGCGCCGCCGTCGGTATCGACGTGGTGTGGGCGAGTATCCGGCTGCTGGCGGGCGAACCGTTCGCGATCGGCAACGGGCCGGTGCTCGCGCTCACCGCGCTGGCGGTGTTCGCCTGGCTGCGCTGGGACGGCGCCGACCGGCGCAACGCGCTGCACGCGGC
>NZ_BAUA01000029.1 GCF_000710915.1 Nocardia brasiliensis IFM 10847 | reverse complement strand
TCAGCGTCGCCATCACGTAGGCGGCGGCCACCGCGGTGCAGACCACCGGCAGTTCCCAGTTGTGAAAGGCATAGAGCACCAGCGGCGGTCCCGCCGCCCACAGCAACGCCGCCCGCCCGGCGAGCCGGGCCAGCATCCACGCGGTCAGCAACGCGAACGGCGCGAGCAGCAGCGCCGAATGCCGCAGGAAGTCCGCATCGTTGTGCGCGCCGATCGCGCCGAGCCAGATCACCGTGCCGCTGAGCACCGGATATTCCACCGCGCCGCCGACCAGCGCGCCGTCGTCGGTGATACCGCCGTTGATATAGGGAAAGACGTGCTCGTTGATCTCGCGGCCGAGCCAGAGGAACTGAATGTCCGAATAACAGACCTCGGCGTCCTTGCGGGTCTCGAAGACCGCGCTGCGGCCGTCCGCCTGGAACGGCGCGCCCGCGCACCGCGCCTTGTTCGCGTACGCGAGCGCCAGCGTGAGCCCGCACAGCACGAGCACGAACGCCGCCAACACCGCGCGCCGGCGCACCCGGCGCGCGATCAGGTCGCTGACGGCGAGTCCGGTCGGCATGGCACCACCCTAAGTGGATCAATACCGCTGTGCCCGCGTTCCCTCGCCGACGAGATCGATTTCAGGGAGAAAGGGCTGTTCATGTAGCCTTGTCGGGTTGCTGACGCAACGACCCTCCTGCCACGGAGAGCCCGTGGCCGTTTCCTAGTCCACAGGAGGTGATTGGTCCGTGCGTCATTACGAAGTGATGGTTATCCTCGATCCCAGTCTGGACGAGCGCACCGTTGGTCCGTCTCTCGAGACGATGCTCAACGTGGTTCGTACCGAGGGCGGCAAGGTCGACAAGGTCGATATCTGGGGCCGTCGCCGGCTCGCCTACGAGATCGCCAAGCAGGCCGAAGGCATCTACGCGGTGGTCGATCTGACCGCGGAGCCCGCGACCGTGAGCGAACTCGACCGCCAGCTCGGCCTGAACGAGTCGGTGCTGCGCACCAAGGTTCTGCGCCACGACAAGTAGGCCCGCAACCCTCGATTGCGTCGGGGCCTGTCTCTAGGCTCTAGCGCAACAGCGAGACGCGGACTGCGTACCCGAGCAGGAGGAACCACATGGCAGGCGACACGGTCATCACCGTCATCGGAAACTTGACGGCCGACCCCGAGCTTCGATTCACGCCCGCGGGAGCGGCGGTGGCGAACTTCACCGTCGCGTCGACACCCCGTGTGTTCGACCGTAATTCGAACGAATGGAAAGACGGCGAGGCGCTCTTCCTGCGCTGCAACATCTGGCGCGAAGCTGCCGAAAATGTCGCCGAAAGCCTGACCCGCGGTTCCCGAGTCATCGTGAGCGGCCGACTCAAGCAGCGCTCCTACGAAACCCGCGAGGGTGAGAAGCGCACGGTCGTCGAGCTCGAGGTCGACGAGGTCGGTCCCTCGCTGCGCTACGCCACCGCGAAGGTCAACAAGACCAGCCGCGGCGGCGGTGGCGGCGGCTTCGGCGGCGGCAGTGGTTCCGGCGGCGGAGGCAACTTCGCGCCGGCCAACTCGGGTGGTGGCGGTGGGCGTTCCGGCGGTGCCGAGGACGACCCTTGGGGCAGTGCGCCCGCGGCAGGCTCCTTCGGGGGCGGCCGCATGGATGACGAACCGCCGTTCTGACAACGGCTTTCATAGGTCCACCCCGCGTGGACCATCACTGATAACGGAGTAAAGACCATGCCTAAAGCGCCCGCGCGCGAAAAGGTGCTCAAGAAGAAGGCTTGCGCGTTCTGCAAAGAAGCCAAGTCCGGAATCGTCAACATCGACTACAAGGACACGGCGCTGCTGCGTAAGTACGTCAGCGATCGCGGCAAGATCCGCGCCCGCCGCGTCACCGGCAACTGCGTGCAGCACCAGCGTGATATCGCGGTTGCCGTCAAGAACTCGCGTGAGGTCGCTCTGCTGCCTTACGTGTCGACGGCTCGCTGAGTAAGGGAGGCACGCAAATGAAGTTGATTCTGACTGCAGACGTGGACAACCTCGGTGCGCCCGGCGACACCGTTGAGGTCAAGGACGGCTACGGCCGCAATTTCCTGCTGCCCCGCGGCCTGGCCATCGTGGCCAGCCGTGGCGCCGAGAAGCAGGTCGCGGGCATTCGCCGGGCGCAGGATGCTCGCCGGGTGCGCGATCTCGATCACGCCAACGAGCTGAAGCAGGCCATCGAGGGCCTGGAGTCGGTCTCGCTCTCGGTGAAGACGGCAGGCACCGGCAAGCTGTTCGGCTCGGTGACCCAGTCCGACGTCGCCGCGGCCATCAAGACGGCCGGCGGCCCCGTGGTCGACAAGCGCAGCATCGAGCTGCCGAAGTCGCACATCAAGACGGTCGGCAAGCACGTCGTCGTGGTGCACCTGCACCCCGACGTGGTGGCCAAGTTCGACCTGCAGGTCGCTGCCAGCTGATTCGAGCAAGTCCCGAAGACCACTCCCGCGTTGGGCGCGGGGGTGGTCTTCGCTGTGCGACGTCGGCCACTTTTATCGGTAGCTAGTAATTAGCTCCACTCGCAGTCCTGCCAGACGGAACATTCTCGGCTGATCATCGCTGGTCATCGCGGTGCCGAGCAGCTCCCCTGTGGATGACTGGAGAAACCGACCGGTGGCAATGTGATTCAGCTCATAACCGCCACCCTGGCCGTTACCTCAACACGCCCGGCCGTTCAACTTCCCCGACACGCCGCGACTTTGTTCATCCACACGTGGATAGGCCAGGAAATCCAGGTCTATCTGCGGCTTCCCCCGCGATGACCTGGGTTTTCCCCAAGTTGTCCACAGGGGGTGCACATCGTTGAGTGAACAGTCCCCAACTTATCCACAGCTGTGTGCACAGTAGGGTTTGGTGGGGGCCTGCCGGGTCGCCTAGGTTCGTCGCTACATCGTGAACGAGCGGCCCTGAACATCCGGATTCGCAGATATCGCAGCGGTAGCTGGCCGGCGCCGGTGGTCCGACCACCCGGCGCGGGCCGACCGCTGCCACTGCGCCGGATGTGTCAGAGCCCGAGAGTAGAACCAGTCATCGATAGGGTGCGCCCGGTGGGTGGAGAGAGGACGGTCGAGTCTCATGGCAGTCGTCGACGACCGCGGACACGCGGACTTCCCGCCCGAACCCCCCGGCGAGGATTTCGGCAGGCAACCACCGCACGATATGGCGGCCGAACAGTCCGTGCTCGGCGGCATGCTGCTGAGCAAGGACGCCATCGCCGACGTCATCGAGGTCATGCGACCCGGCGACTTCTACCGTCCCGCGCATCAAGCGGTCTACGACACCATCCTCGACCTGTACGGACGCGGTGAGCCCGCCGACCCCGTGACCGTCGCGGCCGGCCTGGACCGCCGCGGCGAACTCAAACGCATCGGCGGCCCGCCCTACCTGGTCACGCTCACCCAGACCGTGCCCACCGCCGCCAACGCCAGCTTCTACGCCGAGATCGTCGCCGAGAAGGCCATCCTGCGCCGCCTCGTCGAAGCGGGCACCCGGATCGTCCAGTACGGCTACGCCGGCGCCGACGGCCAGGACATCGCCGAGGTCGTCGACCGTGCCCAGGCCGAGGTCTACGAGGTCACCGAACGCCGCACCACCGAAGACTTCCTCCCGCTCGAGGAACTCCTGCAGCCCACGATGGACGAAATCGACTCCATCGCCAGCCGCGGCGGCATCTCCCTCGGCGTCCCCACCGGCTTCACCGAACTCGACGAACTCACCAACGGCCTGCACCCCGGCCAAATGATCATCGTCGCCGCCCGCCCCGGCGTGGGCAAAGCCCTCGCGCTCGACACCCCGCTCCCCACCCCCACCGGCTGGACCACCATGGGCGAGATCCGCGTCGGCGACGAACTCCTCGACGCCGCAGGCCGCCCCACCCGCGTAGTAGCCGCCACCGACATCCTCACCGACCGCCCGTGCTACGAGGTCGAATTCTCCGACGGGACAGTCCTCGTCGCTGATGAGGAGCATCAATGGCTCACCGAGACGCGAGCTTCCCGGAAGTCGGCTCACGAAGCTGCGTCCGGCAAGCACAGCCAGCGCACCTTCGCCGCGATCCGTACCACCGGCGAGATAGCGCGGACATTGCGATGCAGCACCGCCGACCGCCGGATCAACCACTCGGTGATTAACGCTCAACCGCTCCAGTTGCCCGCCCGTGACCTCCTGGTGCCGCCTTACACCCTCGGTGCCTGGCTCGGCGACGGCACTTCGGCCACCGCGCAACTGACCACGGCAGACCCCGAAATCGTCGCGCGCATCGAAGCGGAAGGTCTCATCGCCGTTCCGTCGGCCACTGCGAGGTTGCGCTACTGCCTGCAATTGCCTGCCGACGAGCCGATCGCCGCCCGTGTGTGCGTGGTGTGCGGCGCCGAGTTCGTCCCGTTCACCAGCGAAGTCCGCACCTGTGGTCGGTCTTGCGGTGGCAAGGCACGACTCCACTCCGCTCCGGTGCCCGCACCCACCTGCACGCACTGCGGTGGTCCGTCGATCGGGCTGCGGTTGTGCCAGTCGTGCCGCAACGCGTTTGGCAGTGTGCAGGCTCGACTGCGCACCATCGGCGTCCTCGGCGACAAACACATCCCCGTCGCCTACCTGCGGGCGTCCGAACAGCAGCGACGTGCGCTCCTCGCCGGACTGCTCGACACCGACGGCACCGTCACCCACGGTGGCTCGGTGCAGTTCGCGGTAACCAGCGAGCGGCTGTTCCGCGACGTGCAGGAACTTGTGGTCAGCCTCGGCTACCGCTGCCACGTCTCCACAAAACGGGTTCGTGGCCGGTCCGAGAGTTCGTCGGTCGCGTACACGGTGACGTTCGCCACCGACGACGAAGTCTTCGGTCTGTATCGAAAAGCGTTGTTGCACAAGGAGCGGCGGGCCGCGCGCAATACCGCACGGTCGGGCTCGCGATACATCGTGGATGTCCGCCGGATCGAGAGCGTGCCGGTACGGTGCGTCGAGGTCGACAATGCCGACCATCTGTATCTGGCAGGCCGATCGATGGTGCCGACGCACAATTCCACTCTCGGTATGGATTTCATGCGGAGTTGCTCGATCAAGCATGGGTTGCCGAGCGTTATTTTTTCGCTGGAGATGAGCCGGACCGAGATCGTGATGCGTCTGCTGTCGGCGGAGGCGAAGATCAAGCTCGGTGATATGCGCGCGGGGCGGATGAGCGACGACGACTGGACCAAACTCGCGCGGCGGATGAGCGAGATCAGCGAAGCGCCGCTGTTCGTCGACGATTCACCGAACCTGACCATGATGGAGATCCGGGCCAAGGCGCGACGACTCAAACAACGTCACGACCTGAAACTCGTGGTGGTGGACTACCTCCAGCTGATGACCTCCGGTAAGAAGGTCGAATCCCGCCAGCAGGAAGTCTCGGACTTCTCGCGAAACCTGAAGCTGCTCGCCAAAGAACTCGAAGTCCCCGTGGTCGCGATCAGTCAGCTGAACCGTGGCCCCGAACAACGCACCGACAAACGCCCCATGGTGTCCGACCTGCGCGAGTCCGGCTGCCTACCCGCATCCACCCGCATTCTGCGCGCGGACAACGGAACCGAGAGCACCCTCGGGGAACTGCTGGCCAGCGGCGAACAGCCACTGGTGTGGTCCCTGGACGAGCGGATGCGAATGGTGGCGCGTCCGATGGTGAAAGTCTTCCCCAGCGGACGTAAGGAAGTGTTCCGGCTGCGGCTCGCTTCCGGTCGGGTCGTCGACGCGACCGGCAACCATCCTTTCCTCACCGTCGACGGCTGGATCGCTCTGGAAAAGCTCGCCGTCGGTGACCGTCTTGCCACCCCGCGTCACGTGCCGGAACCGGTACACACCACGCGGATGCCGGACGCCGAGATCATTCTGCTGGCGCACATGATCGGCGATGGTTCATGCGTCGAACGCCAGCCTCTTCGCTACGCCAGCATCGATGAAGCGAACCTCGACGCGGTCACCGCGGCCGCCACGCACTTCGGCGTCACCGCAGTGCGTGACGACTATCCGGCCGCGCGCGTGTCCACGCTGCGCCTGCGCGCTCCCGAACACCTCACCCACGGCAAACGGAACCCGATTGCCGCCTGGCTCGACGAGCTCGGCCTTTTCGGCCTGCGCAGCTACGAAAAGTTCGTCCCCAAGCCGGTTTTCGAGCTCCCGAACGATCAAGTGGCACTGTTCCTGCGCCATCTGTGGGCAACCGACGGTTCGGTGCGCTGGGACGACACCGGCCGCCAGGCCCGCGTCTACTATTCGTCGACCAGCCGCCGCCTGATCGACGACGTCGCGCAACTGTTGCTTCGAGTCGGTGTCCACGGCCGGATCAAGCAGGTCCGCAAAGCCGGTTATCGAGACTGCTGGCATCTGACCGTCGACGGATCCGACAACCAGACCGTCTTCCTGCGCGATGTCGGTGTGCACGGCGCCCGCGGGCAGGCGGCTGATGCGGCGTTGACCCATTTGGCACCCTTGGCACGCAATACGAATGTCGACACCGTGCCCAAGGAAGTCTGGAACCAGGTTCGTAGCCTGCTCGCCACCAAGCAGATGACCCACCGAGAATTCTCGGCGGCCATGGGATCCCGGTTCTGCGGATCCACGATGTGGAAGCGCTCCCCGAGTCGTTCTCGGCTGGCCCGGGTCGCCGTCGTCCTCGACGACGCCGACATCGAAATGCTCGCCACCAACGACGTCTTCTGGGACAAAATCGTCGAGATCACCAGTCTCGGTGAACAAGACGTCTACGACGGCACCGTACCCGGCACCCACAACTTTGTGGCCCAAGGTATTTCGGTCCACAACAGCCTCGAACAGGACGCCGACATGGTTATCCTGCTGCATCGCCCCGACGCCTTCGAACGTGATGATCCGCGCGGCGGCGAAGCCGACCTCATCCTCGGCAAACACCGAAACGGCCCCACCGCCACCATCACCGTCGCCCACCAACTGCACCTCAGCCGCTTCGTGGACATGGCCCGCGGTTAGCGGGACTTTGCAGGGTCTCAGAACTCGTGGCGGAATCTCAGAATGTTCGGCGGCGACGTGGCGGATCCGCCACAGTTTTGAGATTCCGCTCCCTCTGCTGACTGATTGGTGGATGGTCTCCGCCAGTTGGCCGCCGCAGCAGGAGGAGTATCGGCGAAGCCGGTCGAGGTGTTGTCGCACCAGTGATCAAGCCCGTCGCGCGGCGGTGACCAGCGCGGTCAGCAGACGCAGATGGTCGGCATCGGCTTGGTCGGGGATCAGGAAGCGCCGGCGCAGGAAGGCGTAGGACAGCTCGTTGCGTGGGTCGACCAACGCCTGCTGCCCGCCGGCTCCGCTGTGGCCGAACGCGCCGGCACCGAGGACCGGGTAGGTCTGCGATGACGCGTGGAATCCGACCGCCCAAGCCTTGGGCTGCCGCAGGACCAAATCGGAACCGTTGGACTGGATCTGGCCGAACGACGAGGCGGTGGCGGATTCGAGCAGCGGCTCGCCGCCGTTGACCGGCGACACTAGCGCCGAGTACAGCTTGGCCAGGCCGCGGGCGGTGCCGACGCCCCCGAACGAGGCCGTCCCGTGGGAGCGGACGAACGGAAGGTTGGGCAGTTCCCACACCTCCCGGTTGCGCGGGTGGTGGCGGTTGAAGGCGATGCCGCTGAGACTGGCCGGCGCCGTTGTGGTCGCGGCAAGTTCGCGCAGGCGTTCCGGGGTCGCCGTCATCGGTTGCGCGTTGAGGAACCGGTCGTCCTGATCCGCGGGCAGGCCCAGGTGCAGGTCGAGCTTCAGCGGAGTCTGGAGTCGTTCGGCGAAGTGTTCCTGGACGGCGCGGCCGGTGGCGCGCCGGACGAGCTCTCCGCTCAGCGCCGCCATCACCAGCGCGTGGTATCCGGTTGCTCGGCCCGGTCGCCAGAAGGGACGCTGCGCGCCGAGTCGTTCGGCGACGAGTTGGTCGTCGGCGAGTTCTTCCATGGTGAAACCGTGTGTGGCGCCGACCAAACCGGCCTGGTGGCCGAGTAGTTCGCGCACGAGAAGGTCCTGCTTGCCCTCGACCGCGAACTGAGGCCAGTAATGGCCGACTTTCTGGTCCAGGTCCAACACGCCGTCCTGGACCAGCAGTGCCACCACCAGGTGGGAGACTCCCTTGCTCGCCGAATAGATCCCCATGATCGAGTCGGCCTTCGTATCCGGTCCGGCCCACAGGTCGACCACCTTCTCGCCGCGGTGGTAGGCCGCCACTTGGACATCCAGTTCGCTGCCCTCCGCGGCCAGCAGCGCGGCGAACTGCTCGCGCACCGCCTCGAAGGCCGGCGCGACCGTGCCCTGGATGTCAGTCGTCTCCTCGAGTGCTGCTCTCATCGTGTCTCCCACTGTCTCGGCGACGGCCGATCCGTCGAACACGATCCAGCTTAGCTAGTTAGTGACCATTGGTCACTAATGGGATCGAGGTGCTGTTGTCTGCTGGCACACGGGGCGACGCACGACGGCGCCGCGTCCTGGCTATCGTCTGTTTCATGACCGACGAAGTGGCCGAGCGACGACGTCCCGGACGCCCTGCCCAAATCAGTCGGGACAAGATCGTCGAAGCGGTGTCGCTGGCCGAGAACGTCGACACGCTGACCATGCGCCAGCTCGCGGCGAGCCTCGGCGTCGGCCACAGCGCGCTCTACCGGTGGGTCAAGAACCGCGACGAGATGTTCGATCTCGTCAGCGAAGTCGTCGTCGAGCGAATCCTGTTGCGCGCCGGCACGGGAGACCCGGACTGGCGAGACCGGCTTACCCGGCTCGCGTGGGCGATGCACGACGAATTCCTTGCCCTGCCCGGGTATGCCACGCACCTGTTCCGGCCACACAAGCACAACGCGCGCTCCATCGACCGGCTCAAAGACGAGGTCGGCGCCGCTTTCCGCCGGTCCGGCGTCACCGCCGAGATGGCCGAGCACAGCTGGCAGATCTTCATGACCTCCGTCGTCGGTTGGTTGGCGGCAACCGAGAATCCCCTCCATCTCGGTGCTGACGCACCGAGATTCGACCTGTTCCTCGACACGTTGCTGCGTGGTCTGCCCGCTCGCGAGCCCGATGCAGTCCGGCCGTGACCCATGTTTGCGTGGCCGATGCATCACCCCGACCGGGTCCGGCGCTTGGTACTCATGGAGGGCTCGGCTGGTTACCCGGGACCGAGGATTTCCTGCGGGACGGAACACCCTGGTGGTTCGGCTTCCACGCCGTCCCGGATCTGGCCGAGGCGGTGCTCATCGGGCACGAGGGCTCCTATATCGACTGGTTTCTGACCACCGGTACGCGCGGTCGCGGCGTGCCTGCGCACCTGCGCACCGCGTTCGTCAACGCCTACACCGGCGCGGAAGCGTTGCGTGCCGCTTTCGCGCACTACCGGGCTCTGCCCGAGAGCGGACGTCAGATCGAGAAGGCCACCACCACAACCCGATTGCGGATGCCGACGCTGGCCGTCGGGGCGCATCCGGTCGGTGACGTCCCTCGCGCGGCAGCTGCGATCCTGCACCGACGATCTGGCCGAGGCAGTGATCCCCGACGGCGGCCACATCGTTCCGGTAGACGGGCTATCCGCACTGCTACCGCTGCTCGCCGACTTCTCGGCGCCCTGGGACCGATAGCCATCGCTTCGCGGCGGAACCGAATGTCCTACCGCCACAACGCTTCTGGGCAATTGGTCATGCGGTCGTCTTCGTAGGCCGACACTGTGATCACTGTGATGTAACTGATCCGTTTGGACCAGTCGCCCGATGCGGGGCCCGCGGTGATTCGAGTGAGATCGTCCCAGGCACGGCCTGCGCCGTACTCGACCGGTTCGCCGCCCCAGAAGGCGATGCAATCGCCGGTGCGGCCTTCACCGTCCCACACCGTCAGCCACGTATGCGGCCCGACGTTCAGGGAGGACGGCACATTGTTCCAGTCGTTCCAGCAGAAGAACACGCAGTCCCTGGTGACGCGCAGTAGTTCGTGCGCGCCGAGACCCAACGTGACACCGTCGTTGTCGAAGCTGGGGGTCTCCCAGAATTGCGCGTAACCCGGGTAGATCATCGGGAGGTTGCCTGCCTGGGCAGGCGCCGCCGCGGTGAGACCGAGCGCGGCGGTCGCGGCCATGAGCAGGGTGGCCCAGCGTGCGGTGCGGTGGGAGCTTCGGCTCGACATTGCTTGCTTCCTTTCGACATGCCTCGGCGCGTCGGCACCGCCGCGCCTTCATGATCGAAAGGGACTATCCGGCAGTGCATTTCGCGCACGACAACCGTAGGATCCCGGGCGCCGCACCGACCATACGAACAACTTCGTATGGTGTTCTGCGCTTCGGCCTGTTCGCGGAACGTGTCCGGGAGATACTGAAGCGGTGACGAGGGGGACCGACTCGACCGCACAGAAAATCCACGATCTCGCCTTGGCGATCGTCACCGAACGAGATCCGGTGCGGGTGTGGCCGCTGCTCATGGAGCGGCTCACCACCGACCTGCCCTGCGATCTCGCGGTACTGATCGATCTCGACTGGGACGCAGGCACCGGTCACGCCCTCACCGGTGCGCCGGACTGGCTGCACGAAGCACCACTCGACGCACTCATCCACGCGCACATGCGATCTCATCCGCTGTTGCAGCACTACGCCCGGACCGGGGACACGACGCCGTTGACCATGGACGAAGTCGCCGACGATCGCTGGTGGAAGGGCGAAGCGTACCGGGCGGGCAAGGACGCGATCGGCATCGACCGGCAGCTGGCGCTGCCCCTTGCCGCGGGACGCAGCCGAATCCGCGGCGTCATCATGAGTCGCAGCAGTCACGGATTCAGCGACCGCGACCTCGAATACGCCGCGCTCGCACGGTCATTGCTCGACGCGGTGGAAGCCCACGAGACAGCGGCCTTCGGGCATCGCGGACCAGCGGACCCCGCTGACTACCGGCTGACCCCGCGGGAACTGGCGGTGCTGAGTCTGCTCGGCGAGGGCCGGACCGCCCGCGCGATCGCGCGCAGGCTCGGCATCGCCCCCGCGACCGCTACGAAACATACCGAGAACATCTACCGGAAAATCGGCGTGCACGACCGCATCTCCGCCCTACGCGCGGCCCAGCGACTCGGCCTGATCACCGTTGTGCCGAACAGACCCGCGGGGATCGACCTCGGCGGCTGAGCCAGAATGGCTTGCATGAGTCAGCTGCCTACGCTGTCCGTTTCGGAGATCACCTCGGAGCGGGTCGTGTTACGCAAAGCGCGGGAGGGTGATCGAGCGGGTCTCATCGAGTTGCAGACCGATCCGCCGGTGCGGGCCTACCTCGGCGGGCCGCGGGCGCGCACCGACGTGGAGCAGTACCTGGACGCGGCCGGGATCGCGAATGTGGCTGCGGCCGCAGGCGTTTACATCATCGCGGATCGGAAAACGGATCTTCTGCTCGGCACCTTGCAGTTGACACGCAGGTCAGCCGAGGAGCCCGGACATCTCACCGAGAACGGCGCGGAACTCGAACTGGGCTACCTACTGCGGCGCGAAGTGTGGGGGTCGGGCTATGCCTTCGAGGCGGCGACCTGCGCGTTGCGTGCTGCCGCGGCCGAGCTGCCGGACCAACCGGTGCTGATCGTCACCCAGACCGCCAACGAGCGTTCGCTGAAGCTCGCTACCCGCCTGGGCTTTCGGCCCGTCAGCACCTTCGAGGCGTTCGGCGCACAGCAGACGCTCGCAACTGTCGCACTGCACGCTTTCGCAGGCTCCCGGCGGGAGTAGCGTTGGTGGGGTGCCGGACACCGAACTGGTCGGAGTGCAGAAGACCCTCAGCCCGGTGCTGCGGGCCAAGGCCCTGGACAATCTGTTGCCGGATCCGATTCTGGGGGACACGAATGCCGAGCAGGTGATGCGGCGGCTCGAACCCGATTATGACAAGGGTCGATTCGGCAAGAGCCAGATCGGGCTCAGTGCGGTGGTGCGCGCGAAGACCCACGACGATTGGGCTCGGGCCTTCCTCGCCGAGCACCCCGAAGCAGTAGTGCTGCACTTGGGCTGCGGCCTCGATGCCCGGGTGTACCGGGTCGACCCGCCGCCCACCGTCGACTGGTATGACCTGGACTATCCGGCAATCATCGAACTGCGGCAACGACTTCTGCCGCCGCGCGAGCACTACACCCTGCTCGGCTTTAGCGTGACGGATCTGACCTGGCTGGACCGGGTCCCGCACGGCCGGCCGGTGCTGCTGATCGCCGAGGGACTGGTCCCCTACCTCACCGAAGCCGAGCTGCGCGAGTTGCTCGACGCCGTTGTCGCCGCCTTCCCGACCGGTGGGATCCAGTTCGACACGGTAGCAGTCTGGGCGTGGCGCACCTCGAGGTGGCATCCGGTGCTGCGCAAGTACGGCACCCAATTCCATTGCGGTTTCGATGATCCGGCCGCGATCGCCGACTGGCAGCCGCGACTCGAATTCGTCGACGAGGCACCGATGAACGACTCCCCCGTGCTGATGGCCAAAGCGCCCAAGGACATTCGCCGGTTGTACCGACTCCTGAACCGGTTACCGGGCATGCGCCGGTCCACCCGGATCGTGCGCTTCCGCTTCTGACCGCGCGTACCCGGAAGCCCGGGTGTCGCTGCCCGGTCCACTTGCCCGCCGAGCTGTGTTCTAAACCTGGTTTTCCGCATGTGGCAGTCCGGATGCCCGGGTGGAACAGGCCTGGCAGTGCCGTTTGACCCGGGTGCGCCGGCATCGTATCGTCGTTGATCGCCAAGGGGTTGCTGACCCGGGGAGGGCTTTCGATGATGAGCAAGAGCTTCGCCGCCGGTTGTCTGGTGGTGAGCGCTACGGTGCTGTCCGCCTGCGCCGGTGGTTCCACTGAGCACGAGGGACATACCGCGACGTCGACCGCGGCACCCCCCTCGGTACAGGTGAGCCTTCCGCCTGCACCGGCACAGACCGGCGAGAAGCAGGTGCGGTTCGATCCGTGCGCGCGTGTGGGCGACGATCTGGTGAGCCGGGCCGGATTCGACCCGGCGACTCGCGAGCGAGCGGTGAGCGAAAGCGTGTCCTCGCTGCTCACGACGATCGGCTGCCAATTCTGGCGAGAGGCACTCGTCGACGGCGAGAAATACCCCACCGGCGGGTTGTCGGCGACGTCCAGCGACATGACGCTCGACAACATCCGGACGAGCTCGGAGCACGAGATATTCAACGCGGATCCGATCCGCGGGCGGGCGGCACTGCTGTACCGGACGCCGCGGGTCGGCAACGGCTGCTGGGCGTCGATCGAATCAGCCGACGGGACGTTCACGGTCGGGCTGATCGTCACTCCGGGCCCGGTCGCCGTACCACCGCCCTGTGATCAGATCCGCCAGATCGCCGAAACATTCAGCGAAGCACTCGACACCAAGTAGTGCCTTTTTCGGCGGGCCGCGCCGACGCGCACCGCGGCCGCCGAGGTGAGTGAAAGTACACAATCAGGGAGTAATACGGATGGCCGAGACATTCGCGGCGAACCCCAGCGAGATTGCCGGTCTGGGCAATCTCGTCACTTCGATAGCGGGGGACGCCCTGCTGGCGTCCAGTTTCGTGGCGAAGGAAGGTAAGGCGGCCGATTGGCTGCACGGACCGATCATCGACACGCTGATCGCTCCGATCAACGACGCCGCGGACTGGATGTCGCAGCGCCACTCGGTCCTCGCGAACACCACCCTCGGTACCGGCACCGAGCTCAACAAGGCCGCCTGGATGTATCACAACCAGGATCAGCAGAACTACGCCGCGCTGAACGCGAATACCGAATCGAATCTCCCGGTGGACGACAGCACCGAGGAGACCGGCGTGACCGCGCAATACGCCGGTGCGGCCAGCTACCCCAAGCCGGAGTCCGTCAAATACGAGGCGCCCGCCGCGAACAAAGAAGAACTCGCCGGGCTCATCGCCGAAGTCTTCCCGGTGCTCGGCAATGTGAACGAGTCGATCAAGAGCATCACCCGGGCGGCGGGCACCGAATACGACCCGCTGGTCACCTGCCTGGAGCCGATTCCCGGAAACTGGTCCGAAATCCGCAGGCTCGGTGAGGTGTACAAGGCGGCGGGTAACGGCTTGGAGGCCTGCGGCAAAAATCTCGAATCCGGTGTGAAGCGGATCGACGGCAGCACCGACAACAAACCGAATTGGGACGGCGCCGCCTCTGTGGCCTTCAGCGCGTGGGCGACCAAACAGATCGCGGCGATGAAGTGGGAGGGACCGGTCGGCCGGATCGTCAGCGATTGCGCGGGCGCGGTGTCCGACATGATCCGAGACGGCATCAAATCCATCCTCGAGAGCATGTGGGGGATGCTCAACAAGTACTGCGATTTCGACGACATCAAGGGCGCGCTCAAATCGGTCGCCAATATCTTGTCCACGGCGGTCCCGGGGCTCGGCGCCGCACGTATCGCCAAGCTGGTTGTCGACATCGGATTTCTCGTCAAAGCCGCGATGGACGTGGTGACCAAGATCAAGGAGTTGGCCGACGCCTTCAAGAAGCTCCTCGACTTCATCAAGGATCCGGTGGGCCAATTGCAGGACAAGGCGAAGCAGAAGCTGGACGAGGCGATCGCGCCGGTCACCAACAAGATCGACGACGCGACCCGTAAGGCGGCCCTCGCCAAAGACATCGGGCAGATAGCCAACTACGGCGACACCACGAACCGACCGACGCAGGCCTACGACACCGGCGCCACACCGTGGGCGAACGCCCAGTGACCCGGCCGCAGTGGGGCAGCATGCGCGAGCCCGATCTCGACCCCACGGCAGAGGCGCTCGCCCGCCACGTCATGGACGCGGTCGACAACCTGCGCACCGCGACCATCCGCCTCGACAGCATCGATCCCGCAGAGCTCTTCGAGCGCGCCACCGAGGTGACCGAGGAGTTCATCTCGATGGTCGCCGGGATGGACACCGCGTCCGCGGCACTGAAGGCGTACGCCCAACGAGTCGCGAGCGGTGAATGCCGGTGGAGCGATATCGAAACCCTGGCGAACCCGGTACCACCGGAGGTAGCCGAGATGAAGGGCTCGCCGGAGTTCATCTGGCGGTGGTCCCCGGAGCCCCCGGCCGAACCGACTCTGCCCTCGGCCACCACTTGGACGCCCACTCGCCGCCCCCGCCCGGACGACAACGTGGTCGGTCCCAGCGACTGGCCGGACGACTTCGACGACTATCCCGATGAGCGGCGGCCGTGGAGCTGAGCCGGCGCGCACCGTGACCCGTATACCGCAGGGTGCCATTACAGTCGGCGACGCACGGCCGAGTCGTACGAGGAGAGTGATATGAGCCGGTCCGAAAAGATGATCGGCCCGATGTCGCTCATGTGGACCCTGGGCGTCCCGGTCGCGACGCTGGCCTTCATGGCGGGCGTATTGAACCTGGGTGCGGCGCTAGCTCGGTGGACCGGCTCGCAAGTCGCCATGGTGCTGTTTCTTCCAGTGAGCGCACTGCTGGGCATCGGGGCGTGGCAGCTCGTGCTGTACGGCGCTTGGTGGCTGCGCCGGTACTACCTGCGGCGGACCGGAATCGCGCAGACCGCGATGGTGGTGAAGTCGGAGCTGCGCCGCAAGCATGCGCGGGCCCTGTTCGACTTCGATTTGTGGCAAGTTCAGGTCGCGGTCGAATTGCCGCATCCGGACACGAATTCGGTGGTCCAGGTCGAGAAGAGGTTCCTCTATCCGCAGTTCCGTGAGGCCAAGGCACGTGCCCTGGCCGAGCGGTTGGGCATCGGCTGCACAGCTCCTCTCCTGGTAAAGCAGAACTACGCCCTGTTCGACGTCCCCAAACGTCCGGTGTGGACCGACATCTGGTGAACGGCGGATCCGCCACGCCCGAACAACGCTCGCCTACCGGTGGATTCGCCTGATCCAGCGGCCCTTGGTGCACATCCAGTTACCCTGAGGTGATGCGATTCCGGGTTCGAAGGTATGTCCTGGCCGTACTCGCTGCCGCCGCATCGACGATGCTGCTGTGTACGAATGCCGCGGCGGCACCGCCGATCCAGCCGGTCGCGGCGCCGCTCGGCGGTGATTTCCTCTGGGGTGTGGCAAGTTCCGGGTTCCAGTCCGAAGGGCATGCGCCCGACAGCAATTGGACGCGCTACATTCCGTCCCATCCTGATTACGACGCGCTGCGCGATTCGGTCGACTTCTACGACCGCTACGCCTCCGACATCGATCTGGCGGCGGGGCTCGGTGTCCGGGTGTTCCGCATCGGGATCGAGTGGGCTCGGCTGCAACCCGCGCCGGGGGTATGGGACGAGGGCGCATTCCGTTTCTACGACGCGGTGCTGGCGAAGATCGCACAGGCGGGCATGCGGCCGATGATCACCCTCGATCACTGGGTGTACCCGGGGTGGGCGGTCGATCGCGGCGGTTGGCGCAATCCCGGGATGGTGGGGGACTGGCTGGCGAACATGCGCGCGGTGGTCGATCGTTATGCCGACCGCGATCCGCTGTGGGTCACGGTGAACGAGCCCGCGGCCTATATCTCGCACGAGGTGCGCAGGGGCAAGGCCGATCCCGGCGAGATGCTGGATCGGCTCGCGCAGGCGCACAACGCCATCTACGACCACATCCATCAGGTACAGCCCGGCGCCCAGGTCACCAGCAACGTCGGCTACGTCGCGGGCTCGGAGGCCGAAGTGAACGGGGCGTTCATCGATCGCGTCGCGGCGCGGCTCGATTATGTCGGCGTCGACTACTACTTCGGGTTCGATCCGGTGCAGTCGGTGCTGGGTTCGGTCACCAGGGCGCTCGGCTCGGCCGTGCCGAACCCGCCGGGCATGAACATCTGGGATCTGCCGCTGCGCACGGAGGGCATCTACTATGCGCTGCGCCACTATTCGCAGCGTTTCCCGGGTAAGCCGCTGTACATCGTGGAGAACGGCATGCCGACCGAGAACGGCGGCCCGCGGCCGGACGGCTACTCCCGCAGCGATCACCTGCGCGACACCGTGTACTGGATCCAGCGCGCGCAGGCCGACGGCATGAACGTCATGGGCTACAACTACTGGAGCCTCACCGACAATTACGAATGGGGCAGCTACACACCGCGATTCGGTCTCTACACGGTCGACGTGCGCACCGATCCCGGCCTGACCCGCCGCCCCACCGACGCGGTCGGCGCCTACACCCAGCTCGTCGCCGCGGGCGGCGTCCCCGGTGACTACCGCCCGACCCGCGCACCGGCGCTCTGCATCCTGGTCGATCCGCCGGCCAGCTGCCTGGCACCCGTCGCGGCGCCGTAATCGACTGGTGCGAGTACATCGAGCGGCTGCCCGGCACCTTCGCACCGTACGGCGGACGCGATCGCGCCCTTGCGCTTGCGGCATATCGAGGGCGACATCATTTTCGTCGAGGGCGTGCCCGAGGACTACACGCCGACCGCGGCCGTGCAGGCGCCGCGGACGAGTTCGTCCGGCGACTGATCCGGTTCACTGCGGTGGCGGCAGGTGGGCGATCTGAATCGGCTCGGGTTCCCGGGATCTCGTGACGAGGATGCCGCGGCCCGGGGGCAGGCAGGTGGCGCGGACGTTGCCGCCGAACAGGTTTCCTTCTTCGGCCGGTGCACTCATGAGCAGGGCGGCGGCGGATACTTCCCGGAGCCGGCCGAGCAGGTTGCCGTGCAAAGCTCGGGCCAGACCGGCCGCCCGGCGCGTGAGCACCACGTGCAGGCCGACGTCGTAGGCGGTCGACAGGAACTCCAGCAGCGGCTCCAGCGGGTCGTCGCCGTCGGTGACGACGAGGTCGTGGTCGTCCACGACGACATAGCATTCGGGACCGGTCCACCAGGTGCGCTCGTGCAGTTGGTGCGGACCGATATCGGGTCCGGGGATGCGGGTCGCCAGGAGTTGGCACAGCTTGTCGACGGCGTCCGGAACCGTTGCCGCAGTAGCGCAATAGGCCGTCAGCCGGTTCTCGTCCACCGCACGCAGCAGCGTCCGCCGGTAGTCGATCAGCAGGATCTGTGCCTGCTCGGGCGTGGAATTCTCCACGATGCCGCGCAGGATGTTGTGCAGCAGGGTAGTTTTCCCGTAGCCCTGGTCGGCGAAGGCCATGAAGTGCGGCTGCGCCTCGAAATCCAGTGCGAGCGGCAATAATTCCCGTTCGGCGAGGCCGATCACCACATGCGTGGCGTCCTGTGCGACGCCAGTGTGCAGCGCCGACCGCAGCACGTGGGTGCGCGGGATATCGAGCGGCAGCAGGCGCACCTCCGGCGCGCGGCGTGCACCGTAGATCGTGCGCAATTG
>NZ_BAUA01000030.1 GCF_000710915.1 Nocardia brasiliensis IFM 10847 | reverse complement strand
TGTCCGGCGAGCACGTGCCGGTCGACGCAGTTGTAGGCGACGTTCAGCTTGCCGCCGACGAACCACTTGGCGACGGGCGCGTCGGTCCAGTCCAGCACCTGATGCCACCGCTCGTGCCAGTGCAAACGATCTGCCTGCTCGGCCCAGAACGCGTCGCGATCGGCCGCACCTCGCTGATACAGCGCGGCATCGGCGTTCGCCGCGGCCGCGAAGTCCGCGGCGGGTGGGTACGAGTCCCTGTGGTCGGCTGTTTCGGTCATCTCGCTTCTTCTTTCCACGTAGCCTGAGCCCACGATTCAAACGCAGCCAGTTCGACAGTAGACAACTGTGACCTACGCCGCGTCCGGTGTGTCCACCGGGTTTCCGTACCGTCACGCCGTTGCGCGATCCGCAGCGACGAGGGGGTGTCAGGGAGACGCCGGAAAGCCCCGTACATAGGCAATGTTTCGGCAGATCGGCCGTTTTCGCGCGATGTTTTTCGTGTTTCGGCGATGTTGCCGAATTGGTAATTAGTGGAACGAACTCTGGTCAATCGGCTGACAGAGCCCCTTCCAGGTGGATAATCTCCGAGGCACCCAAGGCGGATCGTGCCGGCATGCGCCTGGTTGACCTCAACGCGTGCCACCAGGCTCCGCCCTTCTCGAAAACGGGAGAACGCGTTGAGATTCAACAGAGCAATGGCGCTGACTGCGGCAGCACTACTGGCCACAAGCCTCGGACTGGCAGCTTGTTCGTCGGACGACAGCGCCGACGCGAGCATCGTCACGACCAATGGTGGTGAGCCGCAGAACCCGTTGGTACCGACCAACACCAACGAGAACATGGGTGGGCGAGTCGTCGACCGGCTGTTCGCGGGTCTGAAGTACTACGACGGCAACGGCGTGGCGCACGACGAGATGGCCGAGAAGATCGAGACGACCGACCGCAAGACCTACAAGATCACCATCAAGCCGGACTGGAAGTTCTCCGACGGCACCACGGTGAAGGCGAAGTCGTTCGTCGACGCGTGGAACTACGGCGCCCTCGGTACCAACGCCCAGCTGCAGAGCTACGTGTTCACCCCGATCCTGGGCTTCGAGGAGGTGTCGGCGGAGAAGCCGACGGCGCAGACGATGAAGGGCCTGAAGGTCGTCGACGATCGCACCTTCACCGTCGAACTCAAGTCGCCCTCGATCGACTTCGAGACCGAGCTCGGCTACGCGCCGTTCTACCCGCTGCCCGAAGCAGCCTTCAAGGACATGAAGGCCTTCGGTGAGAACCCGATCGGCAACGGCCCGTACAAGTTCGCGCACGAGGGTGCCTGGCAGCACAACGTGCAGATCGACCTGGTGCCGAACCCGGACTACAAGGGTGGCCGCGCCCCGAAGAACAAGGGCCTGCGCTTCGTGATGTACCAGTCGTTCGACACGGCGTACGCGGACTTGCAGGCGGGCAACCTCGACACCCTCGACACGATCCCGGACAGCGCGATCACCTCCTACGAGAAGGACCTGGGCGACCGCGCGATCACCAAGCCGACCGCGCAGAACCAGCACATCGGCATCCAGGCCAACGTCCCGCACTTCAGCGGCGAAGAAGGCGTGCTGCGCCGCAAGGCCCTGTCCATGGCGATCAACCGAGAGCAGATCTGCCAGAACATCTTCCACGGCACCCGTCTGCCAGCGCGTGACTTCACCTCCGCCTCGCTGCCCGGCTTCAACGGGAACCTGCCGGGCTCGGAGTTCCTGAAGTTCAACCCGGCCGAGGCCAAGAAGCTGTGGGCCCAGGCCGACGCCATCTCGCCGTGGTCGGGTCGCTACGAGATCGCCTACAACTCCGACGGTGGCCACCAGGCCTGGATCGAGGCGGTCGCCAACAGCATCAAGAACACCCTGGGCATCGACGCCGTCGGCACTCCTTACCCGACGTTCAAGAACATCCGTGACGAGGTCAACGCCAAGACCATCAACAAGGCGTTCCGCTACGGCTGGCAGGGCGACTACCCGACCATGCTGCAGTTCCTCACCTCGCAGTACTACAGCTACTCCGAGACGAACAACGTCGACTGGAAGGTCCCGGAGTTCGACAAGCTGCTCGACGCCGCGCTGGCCGCGCCGACGCAGGAGGAGTCCTACAAGATCGTCGCGCAGGCGCAGACCATGATGCTCAGCCAGATGGCCGACATCCCGGTGCTGGACTACATCGCCGCCGCGGGCCGCTCCGAGAAGGTGAAGGCGAACCTCGCCTGGAACGGTCTGTTCGATTTCGAGAACATCGAGAAGTAGCCGCCAGATGAGCCGCGCCGTCCCGGACGGCGCGGCTCATCTCCGACCCAGGAGACGAAATGGCCTGGTATGTCGTGCGGCGTCTGCTCCAGATGATCCCCGTGTTCCTCGGGGCGACGCTGCTCATCTATGCCCTGGTATTCCTCATCCCCGGCGACCCGATCGCCGCACTCGCCGGCGACAAACCGATGACGCCCGCGGTGGAGGCGCAGTTGCGTGCCAGGTACCACCTCGACCAACCCTTCTTCATGCAGTACCTGCTGTATCTGAAGGGCATTCTCACGTTCGACTTCGGCACCGCCTTCTCCGGCAGGCCGGTCAGTGACGAACTGGCGCGCGCCTTTCCGATCACGATCAAGCTCGCCTTCATGGCCGTGTTCATCGAGGCCGTCTTCGGCGTCGTGTTCGGTCTGGTCGCCGGGCTGCGCAAGGGCAAGCTCTTCGATTCGACGATGCTCGTCATCAGCCTGATCGTGATCGCCGTCCCGATCTTCGTGGTCGGCTTCCTCGCCCAGTTCCTGCTCGGCGTGAAGTGGGGCATCGCACCGGTGACCGTCACCGGTAAAGCGAGTTTCACGGAACTGCTCGTCCCGGCGTTCGTCCTCGGGTCACTGTCGTTCGCGTATGTGCTGCGCCTGACCCGGAACTCGGTGGCGGAGAACATGACCGCCGACTTCGTGCGCACCGCCACGGCCAAGGGCCTGAGCCGGCGCCGGGTCGTCACGGTGCACATCCTGCGCAATTCGATGATCCCGGTGGTCACCTTCCTCGGCGCCGATCTCGGCGCGCTGATGGGCGGCGCCATCGTCACCGAGGGCATCTTCAACATCCCCGGCGTCGGCGGCACGATGTACCAGGCGATCACCCGCGGCGAGCCGCCCACGGTCGTGTCGTTCGTGACCGTGCTGATCATCATCTTCCTGGTCTCGAACCTGGTCGTAGACCTCTTGTACGCCGCACTCGACCCGAGGATCCGCTATGCCTGACCTCGAAAAAGGAATCGACCTCGCCGACAGCGCGGCGCGGGGCAGGCAGGTCTACTTCGTCGCACCGCCGGACGAGGTCGAGGTGCTGGCCACCGACATGGTCGTCGACGGCGGCTCGCCGACCAGCATCTGGTACGACGCGTGGCGGCAGCTGCGGCGCAACCCGATCTTCATCGTCGCGGCGCTGATGATCCTGTTCATCCTGGTCGTGGTGATCTGGCCGGGCTTGTTCACCAGCCAGGATCCGCGCTACTGCAACGGCGACTTCAGCATGGACCCGCGCGGAGCGGGTCACCCGTTCGGCTTCGACAAGCAGGGCTGCGACATCTATGCCCGCACCGTCTACGGCGCACGGGCTTCGGTGATGGCGGGCGTCGGTTCGACGATCATGTTCGTGCTGATCGGCGGCATCCTCGGCGCGCTGTCCGGCTTCTACGGCGGCCTGCTCGACTCGATCGTCTCGCGCGTCTCGGAGATCTTCTACGCGATCCCGCTGATGCTCGCCGCGATCGTGATCATGCAGCTGCTCGACGATCGCACCATCTGGACCGTCATCCTCATCCTCGCCTCGTTCACCTGGCCGCAGGCGGCCCGGATCGCCCGCAGTGCGGTGATCCAGGCGAAAAACAGTGATTACGTCACGGCGGCAAAGGCTTTGGGCGTGTCGCGGATACGCACGCTGATCCGTCACGTGCTGCCCAACGCGGCGGGCCCGCTGATCGTGGTCACCACGATCTGGCTCGGCGTCTTCATCGTCACCGAGGCCACGCTGTCCTACCTCGGCGTCGGGTTGCCGCGCACCATCGTGTCCTGGGGCTCCGATATCTCCTCCGGGCAGAAGGAGATCCGCACCTCGGCGATCCTGTTCTATCCCGCAACGGCTTTGGCGCTCACCGTGCTGAGCTTCATCATGCTGGGCGACGCGGTGCGCGATGCCCTCGACCCGAAGGCGAGGAAGCGATGAGCGCAGGGGGACGGCAAGAGGCGAAGCCGACGGGGTGGGTAAGTGGCGAGCCGCCGCTATTGGAAATCAAGGATCTGAACGTCTGTTTCACGTCCGAGGGGAAGAAGATCCCGGCTGTCCGGGATGTGAACCTGCAGGTGTATCCCGGTCAGACCGTCGCGATCGTGGGTGAATCCGGTTCCGGCAAGTCGACCACGGCGCACGCGATCATCGATCTGCTGCCCGGCACCGGCAAGGTGACCTCCGGCTCGATCCTGTTCGACGGCAAGGATCTCGCGACGGCCTCCAAGAAGGACGTCATCGCGGTGCGCGGCAACGGTATCGGCCTGGTGCCGCAGGACCCGATGTCGAACCTCAACCCCGTCTGGAAGATCGGGTTCCAGATCCGGGAGACGTTGGAGGCCAACGGCATCGCCAAGGGCAAGGCGGCCAAGCAGCGGGCGATCGAGCTGCTCGAAGAAGCGGGCATGTCCGACGCCGGCCGACGGGTGAACCAGTACCCGCACGAGTTCTCCGGCGGTATGCGTCAGCGCGCGCTCATCGCCATCGGCCTGGCCTGCCGGCCCAAGCTGCTCATCGCCGACGAACCCACCTCGGCGCTGGACGTCACCGTGCAGCGGCAGATCCTGGACCATCTCGACGGGCTCACCGCCGAGCTCGGCACCGCGGTCCTGCTGATCACCCACGACCTCGGCCTGGCCGCCGAACGGGCGGAACACCTGGTGGTGATGTACCGCGGGCGGGTGGTGGAATCCGGTCCCGCGCTACAGATTCTGCGCGAGCCGCAGCACCTGTACACCAAGCGGCTGGTGAATTCGGCGCCCTCGCTCGCCTCGCAGCGACTGTCGTCGGTGAAGCAGCGCATCGAGATCCGGGAACAGGCCGAGAAGGTCGCCGAGCAGATCGCGGCGGCCGACACCGAGATCGCCGCCGTGACCGACGATGTGGTGGTGGTCGAGAACCTCACCAAGGTCTTCCAGATCCGCGGCAGCACGCCCTGGAAATCGACGGACTTCACTGCGGTGCAGGATGTTTCGTTCCGGCTGCGGCGCGGTACCACCACCGCGATCGTCGGCGAGTCCGGGTCCGGCAAGTCCACCGTCGCGCAGATGATCCTCGGTCTGCTCGAGCCGACCTCGGGCAAGGTGCTGTTCGACGGCAAAGAGGTCGCGAAGCTGGATCGCAAGGGCGCCTTCGCGTTCCGGCGGCGGGTGCAGCCGATCTTCCAGGATCCGTACGGCTCGCTCGACCCGATGTACTCGATCTTCCGCACCATCGAGGAGCCGTTGCGCACGCACGACATCGGCACCACGAAGGAGCGCGAGGCGACGGTGCGGGAACTGCTCGAGAAGGTGTCGCTGCCGTCCTCGGTGATGCGGCGCTACCCCAACGAGCTGTCCGGCGGTCAGCGCCAACGCGTCGCTGTGGCTCGCGCGCTCGCCCTCTCACCTGAAGTCGTGGTCTGCGACGAGGCGGTCTCCGCGCTCGACGTGCTGGTGCAGGCGCAAATCCTGCGGCTGCTGAACGATCTGCAAGCCGAACTCGGCCTGTCCTACGTGTTCATCACCCACGATCTCGCGGTGGTCCGCCAGATCGCCGATGACGTGCTGGTCATGCAGAGCGGCAAGGTGGTCGAGGCGGCGTCCACCCAAGAGGTCTTCGACTCGCCCCGGGAGGAGTACACGCGGCGGCTGCTCGACGCCATCCCCGGCCGGGATCTGCTGGCCGGCTGAGAAACGTTGGCGGGCTGGGGATCAGCTCGTCGGACGTCAGCGGCTCACCCTGTTACGGGGTGAGCCGCTTTCTCGTTCTCGGCTTGTGCCGGGTCGTGAGTGGCTACTCAGTTCCGGGCCGTGTGCGCGAGCAGGGCGGGCACGACCGCGTCCCACTGCCACGGCGGGGGGACCTGGTGTCCGGTCTCCGGCATGGGCAGTAGTTCCGCGCCGGGAATCGCTGCGGCCAAGGCCTTTCCGTGCTCGAGCGGGAACAGGGGGTCCTCCGTGCCGTGCAGCACCAGGGTCGGCGCGGTGATGTCGCCGAGCCGATCCCGCCACGGCGCACCCGCGTCCAGCAGGAACGGATTGGTCAGCTGCGCCGCGATATCGGCGGCCCGATCGACCACCTGGGTCGCCAGCTCGGTGCGGTGCGCGGTATCGAAGACGCGGCTCGCCGCCGCGAACGGGCGCTCGGAGTCGACCAGGTACTCGACGACCGCCGCGCGGTCCGACCAGTCGGGTACCGGAGCCTCGACCGAAAAGTACGCCAGCAGTTCGGGAGTCATCCCCGGCAGATCCGGGTTCTGATGGCCGGGGCCGCCCGGCGAAGCGGAGGCGAGCACCAGCGAGATCACTCGATCGGGGTGATCCAGCGCGATGAGCTGGGCGGTGGCCGCGCCCTGGGACATGCCGAAGATATGTGCGCGCTCGATGCCGAGTGCGTCGAGCAGGCCGACCGCGTCCGCGACCAGCGCGCGCAGATCATAGCCGGGCGCCCCGACCGGGAAGGTGCTGGACTGCCCGGAATCCCGTGTGTCGTAACGGATTACTTGTCGTCCACCCTGGACCAGCCCGGTGATGAAGCCGGGCTCCCACGCGAGCATGGACTCCGCGGCGCCGTGGATCAACAGCAGTGGCGGCAACGTCGAATCGCCGAAACTCTCTGTGCACAGGCGGATTCCATTGACTTCGACGATCCGCTCGTTGCCCTGCATTGGTAGACCTCCAAGTATGTTACATGTAACGAGAACCGTAGCCGATGATTCGTTACATGTAAACAAGTTGCGCTAGTCTCGATGAATGACCGAATCTGGCGCGATTGGCTCTGCACGACGCCGTGCGGCCGAGGAGGGCTGGGCGGCGTATCAACGGATGCGCCTGCTCGTGGACGCGGAGATCGCCCGGGATCTGGAGCGCAGCACCGGTCTTTCGATGCCCGACTACGACGTGCTCGCCGCGGTGGCCGAGGTCGCCGAGACCGCGGAGTGCGTCCGGGTGAGCGGCCTCGCCGCCCACATGCGCTGGCCACACAGTCGACTGTCCCGGCAACTCGGCCGGATGGAACGGCGCGAATTGATCGCCCGCGAACCCTGTGAGCGCGACGGTCGCGGCGACGACGTGCTGCTCACCGCCGCGGGTCGGCGCGCCCTCGAGTCCGCGGCCCCCGTGCACCACGCGTCGGTGCGCAACCGTTTCACCGATCTGCTGACGCCGGTGCAGCTGCGAACGCTGACCGAGATCGAGGAGTCCATCGCCCGGCACTGCGACGCCCGCAAGTAGCCTCGTATGCCGTGACCGATCCGCTACAGCCCCTCGTCGATCTGCCTGGCGTGCGTGCCGCCGCCGACCGTGCCAGGGACGCGCTCGCCGCGGTGCACCGGCACAAGGCGAATCGTCGCGGCTGGCCGACCACCGCCGCCGAGGCCGCGGTGCGGGCGGCGCGCTCGTCCGCCGCCATCGACGGCGGCAGCACCGAACTTCCCGCCGACGGCAACGTCGCCGACCCGATACTCGCCGGATCTTTGCGTGTCGGCCAGGCGCTGGACGGCGACGCGTTGCGCAATTTGGTCGGCACCTGGCAGCGGGCGCCTCTGCAGGCATTGGCCCGTCTGCACCTCCTTGCCGCTGCGGATCTGGTTGCCGACGAAGAGCTGCTCGGCCGCCCGCGTGCGGACGCGGGCGTCGCGGAACGGCTCGATCTCCTCGCGCAGACAATCGTCGGTTCCCGCGCGCCCGCCCCGGTGCTCGCCGCCGTGGTGCACGGCGAGCTACTGGCCCTGCGACCGTTCGGCACCGCCGACGGCGTGGTGGCCCGCGCCGCGTCCCGGCTCGTCTCCGTGTCCAGCGGACTGGACCCACACAGTCTCGGCGTGCCAGAGGTTTTCTGGCTCCGCCGCCGCCAGTCCTACCTCGACACCGCCGCCGGCTTCAGCGCCGGCACGGCCGAAACTGTCGGCAACTGGGTCATCCTCTGCTGCGCCGCCCTCGAAGACGGCGCCCGCGAAGCAACCTCGATCGCCGACTCCGCCAGCTAGCCCCGCCCCTCCTCTGCGTTCCCGCACCCCGCCTCCTTCCCGCGTCCCTTCCTCGTTCTCCCACCCCCTCTGCCCTGGCACAGCGGGTGCGGGAAGGTAGAGAACTGGTACGCGAATTCAGAACCGGTGCGAGCCCAGCTGCAGTCCGCCGCCCGACCGCGTGCGAGAACTCCGCACGCGCCCGCGCGCAGCTGCAGCGCGCGACGCAGACACCGACGCTTCCCGCACCCCTTGTGTTCCCGCTCCCTCTGCTCTGGCGCAACGAGTGCGAGAACGCAGAACTGGTGCGCGAACTCAGATGCGGTGAGGCAAACCCGCGGGATTCGCCTCTAACCTTGCCCCTCAGCGGGCGCGAAACCCGCGCGGCTCGCTGCTCGCCTTGCCCCTCAGCGGGCGCGAAACCCGCGCGGCTCGCTGTTCACCTTGCCCCTCGGCGGGCGCGAAACCCGCGCGGCTCGCTGTTCACCTTGCCCCTCGGCGGGAGCGCAACCTGGCTCGGACCGCCCCTCGCCTCACCCTCCACCCGGACTGGAGCAAACCCAACCCACACATCAAAGCGGGCGGCGTGTCGTTTCCGACCTCACCGCCCGCGTAGCACGGACTACCTGGTTACCAAGCGTGCTGAGTGGGTTGTGTTCCTATCGGCCTCGGCGATAATCCGAACTCCGGCGGTTCATCCCCGCAACCTGTGCGAGGCCCTCGCCGACGAAACCCGAATCTCGCAGGCCCACAACGCTTCTGCCCTTGTCGCGGCGCGCTCCGCGTGGGTGCCTGGTGTCCGTGCTGGGAAGGATGGCTGGGAGACTGGAACCTTCTCTTCCGGTCCTGCCTTGGCCTTCCGACCCTTCCGTAGTTACCTTTCTACACCTGTGACCACCCTCACATCAAGACCTGCGCAGACATTCCATTAGCGGCGTGTCGATCGGCGTTTCGTGGTTAAATGCCTGGTCGCATCCGGGGTGTCGTGTGCAGACTGCACATTGCCCGGCAAGCGCTCCGCTTCCCCTCGAGCAGCGTTACTCGCGCCGCGGTGTGCGGTGGCTAAAACTCAGCTCCGCTTGCGCAGCAGGCGGTAACTGATCGCGCCGGCGACCAGCGCGCTCAACCCGACCACCGCGGTGGCCGCAAGGGTGGTGGACGAGGGCGCCTGGAAGCGCGCCCACAGCGAGACGGGGTTGGAGAACGTCAGAACGGGCCAGCCCTTGGCCACCGCTTCGCGGCGCAGATTGCGGTCCGGATTGACGGCGGTGGGATGGCCGACCGCGTTCAGCAGCGGCAGATCGGTGATCGAATCCGAATACGCGTAGCAGCGGGAGAGGTCGTAACCCTCACTGGCGGCGAGCTTTTCGATGGCGGCGACCTTGCCTTCGCCGTAGCAGTAGAACTCCACCTCGCCGGTGTACTTGCCGTCCGCGACGACCATCCGGGTCGCCGCGGTGTGGGACGCGCCGAGCACCTCGGCGATCGGCCCGACGATCTCCTCGCCGGAGGCCGACACGATCACCACGTCGTGACCCCGGATCTTGTGGTCGGCGATGAGATCGGCGGCCTCGGCGTAGATCAGCGGATCGACCAGTTCGTGAAGCGTCTCGGCCACAATGGTTTTCACCTGCTCGACATCCCAGCCCGCGCACATGTTCGTCAGATGGGCGCGCATGCGCTCCATTTGGTCGTGATCGGCGCCGGAGAGCATGAACAGGAAGTGGGCGTAACTACTTTCGAGCACGTCACGGCGATTCAGCAGCCCCTGTGCATAGAAGGGCTTGCTGAAGACGAACGTGCTCGACTTCGCGATGACGGTCTTGTCGAGATCGAAGAAGGCGGCGACGCGTCCGTTCGCGTGGGGTGAGTCCACCCGACCAGAATAGGCGGCCCGCCGTGACCCGTCGCCGACGGTGGTGTCCGGGCTCGATCGGTGGCCGCGAGCGGGGAGTTTGCTCAGCGAATGTGGAGCATGCGAGGCTCACAAAGTTCTCCGACAACAGACTTGCGTTGTGGCCGGGGCTTGGGTGTAGTATTGCTGGCACCTGGACATGGTCCAGGCGCGTTCAGCCCGACCCCCCGGGGCTGAACCCGACGGCCCCAGCCTCCTCCCCCCCCGGCTGGGGCCGTCCTCTATTCAGGGGACGGTCGGGCCCCTTCTCGGAAACGAAAAGTTCTCCACACCCCCGAGTTATCCACATTCGGCATAGTGCCCCTTCTGTCCGCCCGCCGATTCGGCGACGCTCAGCTGCATGAATCGTGAAGCGGCGCCGGACAACAGCACGCCACCGGCCCTCGTGCTACTGCACGACCCACGGCTGCGCGACGAGGTGCGGCGCGTCGCCGCCGCGGCCGAACGCACACTCGACGAACAAGCGCTACCCGTCGGCCGGCCCGCGTGGACCGGTGCGCCACTGGTGATCCTGGACACAATCGCCGCGCGCGAGGCCGTCGCGGCGGCATACCTGCGCCGCGTCGGCGTAATCCTGGTCACCGACGGGGAACCGGCACTGCCCGACTGGCAAGCCGCGGCAGCCGTCGGCGCCGAACGAGTCATCGCGCTGCCGGGTGCCGCCGTAGGACTTATCGAGAAGTTTGCTGAGTATGGCGAACACCGCGACGGAGACGGCATCGTGGTCGCCGTGGCAGGGGCCGGCGGCGGTGCGGGCGCGTCGACGCTCGCCGCCGCGACGGCACTGCGCGCGGCTGCCGAAGAGTTCCGTCGCGACACGATCCTGGTCGACGGGGCACCCCTCGGCGGCGGCCTCGACCTGCTGCTCGGCATCGAGACGACCGCAGGCCTGCGCTGGCCGGACCTGGTCGTCGAAGACGGCCGGGTCTCCGCCGCCGCGCTGCACTCCGCGCTCCCCGCCGCCGCCCCCGGGCTCGCGGTGCTGTCCTGCGGGCGCGGCGGTGCGGGCCGGTTGCCGCGCGAGATCGGGCCCGGCGCCGTCCGCGCGGTGCTCGAAGCAGGCCGTGCCGCAGGCGATTTGGTGATTTGCGACATTTCCGGCGAACGGGGCCCGCATGCCGACCAGATGCTCGACTCCGCCGACCTCGTCGTCCTGGTGGTGCCCGCCAAACTGCGCGCCGTCGCCGCCGCGGAAGCCGTTTCCGCGCATATCGCACGACGAAACCCGAACCAGGGCTTGATAGTCCGTGGGCCCGCTCCGGGCGGGTTGCGCGGGCCCGAGGTAGCGGAGGTACTCGACCTGCCCCTGCTCGCCGCGGTCCGTGCCCAGGCCGGACTCGCCGCACACCTGGAACGTCGCGGCCTCACCGTGCGCCGTGGACCGTTGCGGGAAGCCGCGGATGCGGTGCTCGGCGTATTGAGCGCACCGGCCGGACAGCGTCGATGACCGCGATGGACCGCGGCGTCGGCAGTTCGGGGTGGCAGCGATGAGTGCGCTGGTGACTTCGGAGTTGTTGGACCGGGTGCGGGAGCGGCTGTCCGGGGCGGCCGGGGAACCGGATCCGGCGCGGGTGGCCGCCGCGATCCGTGCCGAGGCGGGCGGTGTGCTCGGCGATACGGACCTGCTGCGGGCCCTGCGGCTGTTGCAGACCGAGATGACGGGGGCGGGCCTGCTCGAACCGCTGCTGCACGATCCACAGGTGGCCGATGTGCTGGTCACCGGACCGGATGCGGTGTGGATAGATCGTGGACACGGTCTGGAGAAGACCTCGATCACCTTCCCGGACGAGGCGGCGGTGCGTCGGCTCGCGCAGCGGCTGGCCTTGTCCGCCGGTCGGCGGCTCGACGACGCGCAACCGTGGGTGGACGGCAAATTGTCCGGAACCGGAGCGGCCCTGGGCGATTCGTTCGGCGTCCGCCTGCACGCCGTGCTCGCACCCGTCGCGCACGGCGGTACCTGCCTGTCCCTGCGGGTGCTACGGCCCGCCACCCAAGGTCTGGATGCCCTGGCCGCGGCAGGAGCGGTGCCCGCGGACGCCAACCGCCTCCTGGAGCGCATCATGCGCGCCCGGCTGGCCTTTCTGGTGGTCGGTGGTACCGGCGCTGGGAATCCGGCACCTTAGTTGTGACACACTTAATTCATGAGCACCACGAAGGCCACCGCCGGTAAGCTGACCATCCTCCGCATAGCCATCTACCTGCGGATTTCCCAGGATCGCAGCGGCGAAAAGCTCGGCGTCGCCCGGCAGGAATCCGACTGCCGCAAGATGGCCGAACGCCTGGCGTCCGAGCGCGGCGTGGTGGTGCACATCGAGGTGTTCACCGACAACGACACCTCCGCCTACAGCGGGAAACGGCGCAAGGACTATGAGCGGCTGACCGCCGCCATCGCCGCCGGTGAGTTCGACATGGTGATCACCTGGCACCCCGATCGCCTCCACCGCTCGCCGCTGGAACTGGAGCACTTCATCTCGCTCATCGAGCGCACCGGCACGGAGGTGCAGACCGTCCAGGCGGGTCTGTGGGACCTGACCACTCCGTCCGGCCGGATGGTCGCCCGGCAGCTGGGCGCGGTGGCCCGCTACGAATCCGAGCACAAGGGGGAGCGCATCAAGGCCGCGCGCATCCAAGGGGCCATGGCGGGCAAGTTCCACGGTGGCATGCGCCCCTACGGTTTCGAGCCTGACGGCGTGACGCTGCGCCAGGACGAAGCGCGCGAGATCGTGCGGATGTATGAGCAGGTGGTGGCGGGGGTGTCGCTGCGGCAGATCGTGGCCGACCTGAACCGCCGGGAGATTCCCACGGCTACCCAGCGCGGCCCGTGGACCTCCGTCGGCGTCAGCGACATCATCAAGCGTCACCGCAATGCCGGGTGGTCCGCGCACAAGGGTGAGGTGGTCGGCAAGGCGGTGTGGCCCGCGCTGGTCAGCGAGGACACCTGGCACGCGGCGAACTCGGTCGTCAACGATCCGGCCCGGCGCACCAGTCCGGGGAACACACCGAAGTGGCTCGGGTCCGGTCTCTACCTGTGCGGGGTCTGCGGCCAGGCCGACCTCCGCGCCGGGGTGTCGGGCAGCGGGCGGCGCGCGTCGTACCGGTGCCGCTCGCGAGAGCTGACCACCGAGAGCCACGTCAGCCGCGACGCCGGTCAGGTGGATGCCCTGGTGGAGGAAACCGTGGTGGCCCGGCTGGAACGTCCCGATGCCCTTGCACAGCTCATGGTCGGCCAGGGGCATGCCGGTGGCGACGTGGCCGCGCTGCGGTTGGAACAGGCCGCGCTGCGGCAGCGGCTGGATTCCTTGGCGGAGATGTTCGCCGCCGGTGAGGTCGACGCCCGTCAGCTGTCCACCGCGTCCGCGACACTGAAAGCCAAAGTGGCCGAAATCGACAGTGCCCTAGCGTCATTGGGCATGCGCTCGCCGCTGGCCGAACTGGAGGGCCGCGACATCCGCACGACGTGGTTCGGCACCCGCGACGACCGGAGCGACGGTCTCAGTCTCGGCCACCGCCGGGCCATCGTGGGCACGCTGCTGACCGTGACCGTGCTGCGCGCGCCGAAGGGGCGGCGGGTCTCCGGCGCGTACTTCGACCCGGAGTTCATCGGGCTGGAGTGGAGGCGATAGCCACCGCCGCCAGCAGACACAGGACGACCCCGGAACCACATGGTCCCGGGGTCGTTCGTCGTTGTCGGCAAGGCCGTCAGGCGGTGACGCCCAATCGACCGGCCAGGGCACGGGATTCCCGCTCGGTGATCCGGCCCCCGTGGGAGACAAGATCAGCGGCCAGCGAGCGCGCCAGCGGGTGCGCCCGCATGGATTCCTCGGACACGGTGGTGCCGGTGCGCAGCGCTCCCAGCGTCCCGAGCCAATCACGCTGTTGGGCGTAGGCACGGGCCAGCTCCAGCCACAGCCGTGCGCGCCGGTCGATCGACGGCACGGAATCGGGGTCGACCAGGCTGGCCGCGTCCAGCGCGCCGCCCGCCTTGCGCAGCTCCACTTGCACGGAGACCGCACTGATTTCGGTGTTGGCCACGCCGAACAGCGTCCACGGGTGCGCGCTGCCGGTCGGCATCGCCCGCGCCATCCCCATCGCCTTGTCTATGCCGCGCAGTGCATCCCCTTCGCGGCCGATACGGGCGGCGGTGATCGCGCCGTGAAGCTGGCAGGCACCCCAGAGCGCTCGCGCGTCGGCGTCGTCATCCAGCTGGGGTTCCAGCAGGGCCACGGCATCGGACGCCAGGCGGTACGCGTCGTCCTCACGGCCGGTCGAACGCCAGACGTTGCCCAGTACCCACGACGCGGACGCCAGCGTCACCGGGTCGTCGGCAATCTCAGCAGCGGACATGCACCGGTCGGCGGCCAACCACAACAGCGGCGCGTCAGCGACCCACGCAAGCACCTGTTCGGACAGGGCGTAGGCACCCGACAGGGCAGCGGCGGCGGCCCGGCGTTCCTGGCCCTCCAGGGTGCGCAGCGCCCGACGGCCATCACGGATGAGTTCGGGCAGCATCGCACCGGCGTCAGCGCGCGGCGTCACGGAGGTGTGCCACAGCCGCCACGCGCGTTCGACCCGGGCGGCCAACTCGGCGGTGTCGATCGGCGACGGCACCGGCGTCAGGTCCACGCCTTCGATGGCCTCACGGATCGCGGGCACCACCGGGTGACTGGCACGCCGGGAGATGCCGACCAGCAACTCATGCTCGCCGGTGATCTCGGTCAGGTCCCGCACGCCCAGCGCCTGGCCGATGCGCAACAGCATCTCCAGGCCGGGCGGGTGCTGGAGTCGACCTTTCTCCACGTCACGCAACCAGTCCTCGGACCGGCCGACCAGACCGGCGACAACGGCACGGGTCCGGCCCGTGCGCGTGCGGATCGCCTGGATGCGTTCACCGATCGCCTTCGCGGCGAGTTCGTCAGGGGTCGACATAGCGGCCTGCCTTCGCGGAGTGATCGTTTCGCGGAGACCCCCGGTCCGTCGACCGTGGGCGTGTTCGTCAGTCCCCCGCGAAAGAGGATTACCCCAGGATAAGGCCCGGTAGGCGTGTCATACCACGGTCTCAGGTGGGGAGAATCCCCCTACCCCGCAGGGTGGTTCGCGGCCACCGGACCCCGATGCGCGCCGGGCGCAGAGTTCATCTCAGCCCCACCGCCGGGGCGATGCCGGGCACCGCTGCTCGGCACATCGGGCGTAGTGAGCTGCGCAGACGATGGCGAGATGCCCCCGGCGGTGGGCGCATACATCCGTATGACCCACCAGGGGGACGACATGAGCGACGCGATACAGCAGCGGCTGGACGGCCTGACCGAACGGGCCGCCCAGCGGTCCATGGCGATCCGCCGCGCACCAGAGCCGCCGTTCGGGTGGGAGCTGTACAGCCCGTTCCGGGTCGTCTGCCACGGGTCGCTGGACAACGTGGACGCCTGGCTGACCGCTGCCGAACAGCGCGACGGGTACGGCCTGCCGATCGCCCGTCAGACCGGCGTCAGGGCGGACGCGTGATGACCGCGCTGGGGTTCGCCGTGGCGATCGGTTTGCCGCTGATGGTCCTGTTCTGCGCGATCGTGTGGCCCGAGCCGATCGCGCCGGAGTACACCGTGGACGCGATCCGGCGGCGCATCGAGGCAGAGACCGAAGGCCGTCGCGGACGCCGCCGCCCACCACCGTGGTGATCGGTCGCTGACCTGGGGGTATCTGCACCCCGGCGGCCTACCGTCAGGGCTAGGCGTGGCTTCCTCCGTAGTCGACGCGCCCGAGCGGCCCCCGGACGGTCTCGGCCGGGGGTCGCTCACCCCCGAGACCAGGAGAACACCATGGCCATGCCGCCCATTGATTTCGACGCGCCGCCCGTCAACCCGTCCGGGTACGGGCTGTACACCGCCGCCACCATCATCGAGATGACCGGCCCTGACCGGCATCTCGGCGGGGTGAACATCCGGCCGTTCAACTGTGACGACGGTTTCGGCACGTACTCGGCAGAGCTGTGCGACCCCGACGACACCCCGGCCATCAAGGCCGCTTCGCGGGCGCTGCCGGGCGACACGTTCGCGCCGGTCGTCGTGTGGGCCGCCGACGAATGCGCGCCCGACCAGACCGAAGACGAGATCATGACGCGGGCGGCCCACACCCGCGCGCTTCATGAGCCGCTGCTGGTCGAATCCGTGTTCGCCGCTCGCCTGCTCGCCGATGCGGGTGCGCCGACCGTCGTTCCCGACCTGGGCACCGCCCTGGGCGTGCTGGAGGAATTCCTGGGCGAGCAGGGACACAACGGCTACATTCACGCCGCCCGGCGGTGGGCCGCGCCGCTCACCCAGTACCGATGGACCAACCAGACCAGCGCGGTGCTGCGCTCGCCGCTCGGTCACGGGTATGTCTTCGGCGGCGGGTACGGGGACACCCTGGGTACCACGCTGGTCGCCACCGGCCCGCTGTTCGTCTGGCGCAACGCACCGATGAACCAGGTGGTCACGACCGGCAGTCACGCCGTCGCGGAGTTCAACAACACGGTGTACGGCCTGTCGGAGCGGATCATCGTGCCGGGCTACGAATGTGGCGTGATGGCCGTGACCATCGACCCGACCCCGTAGCACCTACGAATACCCGCAGCTCAGATCACATTTCGGTCAGGTTTCGCACTGCTCGGCATCCACGTAGCTACCGTTTGTTCATGACGGATGAGCGCAGCGAACCCGAGACGCGACCCGACCGGACCCCCACCGAGACCCGGCCGGACAGAACGTCAACGGAGACGCGACCCGACAGGACGCCGACCGAGACCCGGCCGGACCGATCGCCCACCGAGACGCGGTAGCCCCGCCGACCGGCCCGATACGCGTTCTGACCGCCGATAACATTCACTTATCGGCGGTCAGAAACGGCCGGGAATTCATCACCCGGTGAAATGGCCGGCTAGCGCCCATCTCAACAAAATCGCAGGTCAGAGCGTTGCGCCTGCTGGCCGGCTCGGACCGTACGGGTTCGACCGCGTTTCTGAAATTGCGGCCGGTCGGCGGACGACGTTTCTGGAAACGCCTACAGGTTCGACCAGGGTTCGGCGGGGTCGTCCTGTTCGATGGGCGTCACCGGCGGGGCATACCCGATCGCCGCCATGTCGGCCACGATGTCCAGCGCGGCCTGGCCCTTGTCCATCCGCTCGATGACGACCCGTTCGGGCATCGCCAGGCCGTGGAGCTTGACCAGGCGATCATGGCAGCGCAGCACCACCCCGGCGGCCTTCTCGTCACGGGCCAGGGCTGCGGGCATCCAGGCCCTGAACAGCGCCTCCAGTCGCAGCGTCTCCACCTTGCGCAGCTCATCCGCGCCTTCCGATTCCACCCGTTTGAGAATCGCGTCTACTGCGCGCCAGGCCCCGGACCCGTCGGCATACCCCAGTTGCTCGGCAATCTCGTTGTACGGCATACCCGTCAGCCGGAGTTGCAGCGCCTTGCTCTGCCGGTCCCGTTCGTCCGGCTGCGCCTTGATAGGTGACGGCATGTCTCTACCTCCGTCGTTGATCGCAGGAATTGAGCCCGAACCGCCGCACGTGCTCGGCGGCCTGGTGGACGATTTCGATGGCGTGCGGGTCGCCCGCCAGCGCCTTCGGACCCATCACGCGCGCGATGTCCCGGCAGATGAGCAGGTGTTCGGCCATCACCACGCCGCGCGCCGCTTCGGCGGCGATGCTCTCCGCCGCGCTCACCGGGCACCGCCGCTCACGGGCCAGCCTGCACGCGATCGAATGCAACTGGCGACCGTGGCCACCGAGACACCCGAGCCGATACCCAGAACCCGCTCCACATCGGCGTGGGTGGCAGATCCGTGCCGGTACAGGTGACGGGCGAGCGTGCGCACCTTGGGCATGGCGTACCTGATATCCGGTTCGATGTGCCGGGGCGGGCGCGCGTCGCCGATGAGCTTGAGGTCGGCGGCGCTGGCCAACTGCATGCGCACACCCAGCTCAGCGCTCGACGGCGTATCGCCATCGTTCTCGAAAAGGGCGCGGGCATAGATGCCCCAATAGGCCACCGCCGCACCGTGCTCGCCGCGCCCGGAGAACACCACCCGTCCGCTACCGGCAGTCGCGGACGCGGTGATTTCAGAAACGCGAGCACCGGCGAGCACCGCGCCGATGGCGTGCGCTGCCTCCTCGATGCACGTGCCCAGGTGGTGGTGTTCGGAAAAGGTCAGGTCATTCAGCGTCAGGCTCATCGCCGCACCTCCGTGTTCATTGTCAGGGTGGACCGATGGCGACCCATCGGCAGAATCGGGCGGCCATGGAAATCACAGCCGGGCAGGACATCACGGGGCAGCGCGTCCGCCGGGCGGTACGGCAGGCCGACCACAGCGGCCACGCATGCGACGCAGCGCCATCCGTGGATGCTGCCCAGGTACCGCGCAGTCGGCATACCGCAGTCGGGGCACTGCCGATCGGTCAGGCGGGCCGCACGCTCGAATGCGTCGTGGTTACCCATGGCGCAGCGCCTGGAGTTCGGCGCGGTGCCGGGTGCGCAGCGCGGCCAGTTCGTCCGCATGGCGCTGCCGAAGCGCGCTCACGGCAACCCGTTCCGGTGTCGGCGCGGGCACGGCATCGGTCACCGCGACCAGTTCCAGGGCGGCGGCAAGGTGCCGTGCGGCCTGGTCCATGTCGCGGAGAAGGGCCAGCAGACGGTCCCGGAACGGCTCACCGTTGGCGACCGTGCCGCCACGGGCCAGAGCCTTGCCCAGCGGACCATCCAGGGTCCGGGCGATATCGACCAGGGCCACCGCCCACGACCCGCTGGTGACCGTGCTCGGCGTCAACTCGGCGAATTCCGGCACGGGCACGCGCGCCAACTTCTTCGCGATCTCGGTCAGCGCCTCGCGCATGGCGCTCTCGCTGGCGTATACCGCCGCCCGGACACGGGGCGGGGTCGGGTCCGCAATGATCCGCGCGGGCAAGTTGTCCAGGATCGCGGCCACCTCGTGCGACAAGACGAACCGCTCGTCATACTCCGTCGTCAGATGCTTGCGGCGGCGGTCACGCTTGGTGGCCTGGTCGTCGGCGCGGTGATCGTGTTCGCGAATCGCCCACCGAGTACGGCTGTGCTTGCCGTAGTAGTAGTCGGCCGGTGCGGTCATGGTGATTTCCTCCATTTTGTGTGTCTGATCTGCGATTACGGCAATCCGCGGTGACCGCCGATTGCGCTCTGTGGTCAACGTCTCACTGGGTCAATTCGTCGGTGCCCTCGAGCAGGTAGCGGCAGGGCCAGGTGTCGCGCCAGGCGCAGCCGCACCGGTCGCAGACGTAGGCCGTGGTGACATCGGCGGACCCGCCGGGCCAGTAGAGCGCCCACTCACAGGTGACCGTGTCCACGCGCTGGCACCCGGAGAGCTGGCACCGGGGGCAGTACGACGGCAGGAACGCGATACCGAGATCCGGCGGCGGTGCGGAACGGGTCATGATGGGGTCTCCTCGTTGTTCTTCGACCCCGGACGGTTGCGCCCCGTCCGGGGTCGTCTGCTGTCAGATGGCCGTATGGCTCGGCGTCACATCGCCTTCGGTGAGCCGTTCGACGGTTTCGCGCCGCGCACGTTCGATGGGCGATCCGGTGTCGTCGGCGGGCGGGCGGGGTGCTCGGGTACCGCGTTCGTCCGGTGCTTTGCCGTCGAACGCACGCGCACGCGCGACGGCGCGGAGACGTTCCTCCGGCGTCGCGCCCGGAATCTTGATGCGCCGCTGAGTCATCGGGTCTGTCCTTCCATGTCGGCTGTCACCGCGCTGTCACCACTGGTGGTGACAGCCAATTCACCGGCTGACCTGCGGTTTCCGTTTGCTGTCACCGCTGTCACCGCTGTCACCACGTGCCGGAGCGTGAAGCGGTGACCGCTACACAGCTCACCAGACCGAAAACGGTCTCTACCTGCGGAAATAAGAGAGACCCTTCTTTCCAGCAGCGGGCCTGACAGCGGTGACGCGGTGACAGTTCCCGATTGCGTGGTGACAGCGGTGACAGCGGTGACAGCCAGCCGTTTTGCCTGGTCACGACCGCTTTCCGCTGTCACCACCGGTGGTGACAGCCGGTGACAGCGTGGTGACAGCCAATTCGGGGGCGGTGACAGCGGATTCATGCGGCGTCCGGGTGCAGGTAGATGGCCACCTTGGTGGCACCGCCGACCTTGGTGGAGCTGCGCACGATGAGGTTGTGCTCCGCCAGCACGTCCAGCGCGGCGTCCAACTCGCTGACCTTGCGCAGGTTGCGGGGCATCACCCGACCCAGGTCACGACGGACAACCGGCTGGAGCGGTGCAGCGGCGTGGAGTTCGCGCAGCTTGCCCAGCACGGTTTCCGCGTCGGAGACATCGCCCGACGCGCTCACACTGCCCAGGGCGGCAGCGGAGTGAGCCGCGAAGAACTCACCGATGCGCCGCGCGGCGTCCACCGACGCCGCTGTCACCGCCCCGGTGACACCCGCCGCCCCGTGCTCGGCCATATGGAGCAGCAGCGCGATCCGCACGACGTTGCCGACGTACTTGCCTCCCCACGCCTCCAGATCGCCGCCCAGGTCGTTCGGGTCCACCAACCGCGTTTCGACCTCACCGAGCATGGTCACCACCGCCCGCGAGGCATCGGCGTCGAACTTCACCGACACCGGCCCGTCGTCGTCGCCATCGAGTGTGTGCAGCGTGCGGGCCAGGCTGGACAGGGCAGCGGCATACGCCGACGCGACCCGCTCGGGTACCGGCGGTGCCTCATGATCACGGTGACCCAGCAGCGACGGCGGCAGCGCGAACAGCGCACGGGCCAGCAGGCCGCGCCCCCGGAAATCGCGGTTGTGCCCGATCGCGCCCAGCACCTGCGGTTGCAACATCAGGCAGACCGTCAGGGCGGGCCGGTCGATCAACTCCGCCGGACGGCCCTTGCGGTCGACGCGGATGGGATCGCCGCTGTACCCCTTGAGCCAAATATCAAGGGAGGGAACCTTATTCGAGTACCGACCCGCCAACGTCTCGAATACGCCGCCTTCGGCCGACATGATCGCGATCCGCCCGCGATGCTCGGCCAGCAGCGACCCGAGCGCTTCCGGGGTCACGTCGTCGGCCAGCAGGCGGGGCAGGCCCGGCACGTCGATTTCCTCGGCGGCCTTCGCAAGCGCGACGGCCCGGGCAACCGGGTCGCGAGGTCCGTCCAGCGGGTCGCGAGGTTCATCCAGCGGGGTGTCTTCGGTGGGGGCGGGGTGACCCTTCGCGGCATCCTTTGCTGCCTGCTCGGCGCGTTTGCGCGCGATGTCCTGGCGCGTCAGCGCTTCGGTGCGCCGCGCGGCCACCGCCGCCACCAGGTTGTCCTCCGCGTCCACCAGCGGCCTGCTCAGGGCCGCGATAAGGGCGCTCTTGCGCTCGGACGGGCGCGCGGCCACCAGCACGTGCAGGGCGGTGATTTCCTCCCACCCCGGCCGGGGTTCGGCCTCCACGCACCCGGCGCACGCGGCAGCCAGCACCGCCAGCGCGACCGGACCGGCCATGCCGGTGCCGACCTGCAAGGCCGTCGACACGGCCGCGACCATCTCGGCGTAGGGGGACGGGAGGGCATCGACCGGGAACGCGGGCAGGGCTGTGCTGTTCGCGCCCAGCGGCACCGGGTCACCGTCGAACATGGCGCGGATGTCGTCAGCGGTCGGCGGGCGGTTCTCCGCGTCCCGCTTGCGCTGTTCCTCGCGCTCGCGCTCCACCGTGTCCTCGGCGCGCTTGGCAGCGGCCTTCGTCTCGTGTTCCTGCTTGGCGCGCGCCTCATTGGGCAAGCCGCGTTCGGCGTACCACGCATCGACCTGCGCCCAGGTCGGCGGACGCTTGCCGTAGGTCGCCAGCGACGCAGCCCGGACCAACCCGGACCCAGGTCCGTCGTACGGACTCGCGGTATCGAGGTGCAGCCCCGGCGGCGGGTTCATGAGGTCGACACCGAGCAGGTCGGCGGCCATCGGCTGCGGCACCCACGGGCACGGTTCGGCCCGATCGTCCGCGTCAGCGGTAGAATCATGCTGCTTGTTCAACGGGATCTCCTAACCCTGTTCGACGGCCCGCCCCTTTCGGATTCCTCAGCGCCCGCAGCGCTCCCCGGGGCGGGCCGTTCTGCTGTCAAAGTCGTTGGCTTAGAACGGATTACGTGCCTTTGCCTGGCGAGTGCCCTGGCCGGGCAAAATCGCAGGTCAGGCAGAGGTGGCCAGTTCCGTATCCCGCGCGGTGCCCAGCAGCGTGGCGATGCGCGCGGCCTGGTCGGGAGACAGCGGCGGCGCGGCGGACACAACCCGTTCGATGTACTCGGCCCACGCATCCCGTGGGGCGGTGGCGGGCGGCGTCGGGGGAACGGCGGGCGCACCGCCTTCCGCGCGCAGCCGCTCCACCTCGGCAGGCTCCACGTAGAAGCACTTGCCGATGCGGACGGCGCGCATCTCGCCGGTGTGGACCCAGCGGCGGGCGGTTGCCGGATGGACGTCGAACACGTCGGCGACGTCATTGATCGTGAGATAGCGAGACCGATTGGTCATGTGAGATCGCTCCGTGGTGAGAAGACCAATCCCCAGTGGCGTTGCGGAGCGTTGCGGCGGCGGCAATCGCGCGTGAAGCGCGGGATGCGGGTGCGAAGGCGGAGCGTTTGGCGTTGCGTTGGCGTATCGGCTGGGGAATTTGGAGCCGACGCAACACACATTACGCGCGATGAATCCTGTTGTCTAACAGGGGTATTGCTTCGCACGGGGTGCGTGTGTTATGTGACAGCTATCCAACAGCTAAGTGTGTCTTATCTCTATTGCCGTGAAGACCACGCTGCTGTCCGGCCTGCTCGCCATCGTGAGCCCGCACGAACGGATCATCTGCGTCGAGGACGCGGCCGAATTGGCGCCGCCGCACCCGCACGTCGTGCGGCTGGTCGCGCGCACCGCCAACGTCGAGGGCGTCGGTGCGGTCACCGTGCGCGACCTGGTACGGCAAGCCCTGCGGATGCGGCCGGACCGCATCGTGGTCGGCGAGGTGCGCGGCGCCGAGGTGGTCGACTTGCTGACCGCCTTGAACACCGGCCACGACGGCGGCGCCGGCACCGTCCACGCGAACTCGCCCCAGGAGGTGCCTGCCCGCCTGGAAGCCCTTGCCGCCCTCGGCGGAATGGACCGAGCCGCCCTGCACAGCCAGCTCGCCGCCGCCATCCAGGTCGTCCTGCACGTCCACCGCCGCCCCGACGGAACCCGCGGACTCCGGGAAATAGGCCTGCTCCACCGCCACCCCGATGACCGAGTCCACATCACCCCCGCCTGGCACGCCACCGCCCCCGCCCCGGCCGCTGAAGACCTTTCGCAACTCCTCGACGAAAGGCTCCGCTGATGGTCGGCGGGTCGGTAGATCCTGCTGTGGCGTTGCCCGTGCCGCCGGTGTCGTTGTCGCGCAGTCGATTTGCGGCGATGTCCACACAGCGGGGTTCTCGTCGTCCGGTGGTGAGGTGATGATCGGCGCGTTGGTGTGTCTCGCTGTGGCGTTGCTGGTTGCGCCGGTGTCGTTGTCGCGCCGCCGGTTCGCGCTGGTGTTCGTGCAGCGAGCGGACACGCGACGGTGGCAGCGCGGCCGGATGTTTCGCGGCACAGCCGTCGCGACGGTGTCGGCCGTGTTGCTCGCCGGGCCGGGTCCGTTCCTCGCGGCCGCGATGGTCGCCTGCACCGTCGGATTCCGGTTCCGGCGGGCGCGCCGGGATCAGCGCCGACATCTCGAACGCACGTACCTGCTGGACGCGTTGGAGGCAGTCGTCGGCGAACTCCGGGTAGGCGCGCACCCGAGCGCCGCCGCCGCGCTCGCCGCCGCCGAAGCGCGCGGCGAATCCGCGAAAGCGTTCGCCGTCAGCGCGGGCCGCAGCAAGCTGGGTGGATCGGCCGCCGCAGGGCTACGAGACGTCGATTCCGTTGTCGCGGTGGAGTTGTCGCGTATCGCCGACGCGTGGCAGGTGGCCGAGCAGCACGGTCTCGCGCTGGCCGAACTCCTCTGCGCCGCCCGCACCGACCTGTCCGGCCGAATCCGCTTCCACAGCCGCACCACCGCCGCCCTCGCCGGTGCCCGCGCCACCGCCACCGTCCTGGCAGCCCTCCCACTACTCGGCCTCGCCCTCGGCCACCTGATGGGCGCCGCCCCCCTCCACGTCCTACTGGCAACCCCAACCGGCACCGTCCTCCTCCCCCTAGGCGCCGCCTTGGCCTGCACCGGCCTCCTCTGGACCGACGCCATAACCCGAAAGGTGCTCGCGTGAACCGATCGCCGATTTCGCCGGCATGCGCCGTGGGCCCATGTGCTTCTCGCGCGAGGGCTGCGTGTGCGAAGCAGCCACGGGACGTTGCCGGTGTGTGCTGGGCGGCTGTGGTCGGCCCGAAAGGCGTTGGCGTGGAACAACTGATGGCAGTGCTGGGGTGCACCGTTCGCGTCGGGGCAGACGAGTGGACTTGTGCGGTGCTCGGATGAGTCGACTGCTTTGCGGCCCTGAGGTGTTCGTGTACTCGCTTGGTCGCGGGGACGCGGCGATCGACGTTGGGTATCCCGAGATGCCGGTGTTGCTGCTGGCCGTGGCACTGGTGTTGTTGCCCGGTCGGGTGGCGGTGAGTCGGCGGTGGCGGGCGTTCTGGGCGGCGGGAACCGTGCAGGCCGCCGCGCCCACGACGAGGCAGCAACTCGACCCGCTCGCGTCTGCGTCCGTGTTCGACCTGTTGGCGGCTTGCCTGCGGGCGGGTTTGCCGATGGCGGGGGCAGCGCGGGCAGTGGCGTCCGGCGCGCCTGAGCCGCTCGGCACCGCTTTACTGCGAGCCGCCGACTTGCTCGCCCTCGGCGCGGACGCCACTACGGCCTGGGAGCGCGCGGCCGCTGAGGGCGGAGGACGCGCGGGTGCGGAGGAGATCGAGTCACTGGCCCGGATGGCGCGGCGGTCCGCTCGGTCCGGCGCTTCCCTCGCCGTCGCGGTCGGCGAACTGGCCGAACAGCGCAGAGCCGCAGTGGAAGACGCGGCCGCCGCCCGTGCCGAGCGCGCCGGAGTGCTGATCGGCGGTCCGCTCGGCCTGTGCTTCCTGCCGGCATTCGTCTGCCTCGGCATAGTCCCGGTCGTAATCGGCCTGGCCGGTCGCGTACTAGACGGCGGCCTCCTGTGAACCCGCGACACGCTGTACCGAGTGGGTGCGGGCCCGTTAGCCGAAAACGCGATGCTGCCACCGCCGCACCGACAGACACACGTATCGGCGAGGTGCGGCGTGCGGATGTGCGGGCGGTCCCCGCTCCAATAGGTACGGGCATCGAAGGCACAGTGCGCACCAGCATCGGCTTCGCACCGCAAGCAGCGACGGAGATCTCGGTCAAACCACTTGCCGTGCGGGCGATACCGACACGCAGCGGCATGTGTGCTCAGGACGGACGTGAACAGCAGCGAGGGGGAGTGGTG
>NZ_BAUA01000031.1 GCF_000710915.1 Nocardia brasiliensis IFM 10847 | reverse complement strand
AGTGGCGCGCGATCGACCACGAAATGATGTGCGGCCGCTTCGGTTTCGAGCCGGTCCGCGGCGGCGACCGCGGCCCGCACGGGGAGCGCGGACAGGTCTGCGTAGCGCCACGGCATCCGTAGCGTCCGGGGAATGGCCTGCACGGGCCGGTCCAGTGCGGCGTAGTGGAATGCGGCACCGAGATTGGGGTGCCGAGCGAGTACGGCGTCGAAGGCCGTCGCCAGCCGCTGTTCGTCGAGCGGCCCGGTCAGATCGATCCGCGCGGTCAGGGTGTACACGTCGGCCGCGCCGTCGCGGATCGCGTGGAACAGCAAGCCCTCTTGCAACGGCGAGAGCGGCAGCAGCGCGGCCAGCGGCCCGTGCAGGGCTTCCAGTTCGTCGATCCCGTCCTGTGTGGCCGGGACCTCGGGGCAGTCCGACGGCGTCAATCCACCGTCGAACAGCATCGCGTGGGCGGCGAACGCCTCCAGCGCGAGTTCCCAATGTTCTTGCAGGGCGGTCACCGACGCCGCGCCGAGCACCTCCCCCGCCGCCGTCCACTCCACGGCGAGCCGGGGCGCGCCCTGCTCGTGCACGAACGCGTTGAGCGCCAGCACCTCCGACAGGGCCTTACCCGCGGGCTCGCACACCGCGAACGGATCTTCTTCCGGCAATTGCCAATCGGTACCGGGCGACGCGGCGAACCGGCCGAGGTAGTTGAGCAGCAGCTCGGGTGCGGGTGTGCGCGCGAGATCGGGCGCGGTCCGCGGATCCAGGTGGCGCAGCACGCCGTAACCGACGCCGCCACCGGGCACGGCGCGCTTGGCCTCCTTCACCGCGCGCAGCAGTCGGCCCGCCGCCGCACCACCGGCGAGGGCCTCGGCCAGTCCCGCGGCGGTGTCGATGCCGTCTGCGGGCACCCAGACCGGATACTCACTGGTGAACCAGCCCACGGTGCCCGCGAAATCGGTATCCGCCGCCAATGGGTCGCGTCCGTGTCCCTCCACGGTGACCGGCCGGCCCGCCGCCAAAGCCTCGCCGCGGCTGTGCCGCCACGAGTTCACCGCGAGCAGCAGGGCGGCGAGCAGGACGTCGTCGGCACCGGCCCGGTACGCCGCGGGCAGCGTGGTGAGCACGGCCTCGGTGAGTGCCGGGCCAGCGAGCGTTCTGGTGCGCACCGCGCTTCGCGCGTGATCACGGCGCGGATCGAGGGCACGTTCGCCCAGCGGGGTCGTTGTCACACGGCCGAGCGCCGCCCGCCAGTGTTCGGCTTCCGCGGCGTAGGTTCCGGCCGCACCGGCCTCGGCCAGCATCGTGGCGTAACGCCGCCACGAACTACCCTTGGACACCAACTGCAAAGGCCGCCCCTCGCGCGCGGCCCGGCACGCGGCATGCAGTTCGGGCAGCAGCACCCGCCAGGAAACACCGTCGACGGCAAGGTGATTGGCCACCAGGATCAGCCGATCCGGGGTGCCCGCCGGGGTCCGGGCCAGCGCGACGCGCAGGCAGCGGCCGTCGCGCGGACTCAGCTGATCGGCGAGATCCTGCGCCAGGGACGGTATCCGGGAAACGTCCTCGACCGTCGGCTCGCTGAGAATATCCGCGGCCTGGACGGAGCCCGGCGCACCGATGGTGAGCGTCGCCGGGGTCGTCCCCGTGTTCAGCACCACCCGCAGCGCATCGTGGCGGTCCAGCATGGCCTGCACACCGGTTCGGAGATCCGCGAAATCCAGCGTCTCGTGCAGGGCGAGCACGGTCCACTGGGCGTAGCCGGCGATCGCCGTCTCGTCCGGGTTCGCGGCGAGCAGCGCGCGCACGATCGGCGGCAGCGGGACCGCGCCGGTCGGCTCGTCGGCGGTCGCCGCGCTCGGCTCCTCGGCGAGCCGGTCGGCCGCCGCGGCGATGCTGCCCAGATCACCTTGGGCCAGAATCGCTTTCGGCTGGACGAGCAGGCCGTGCGCGCGCAGACGGCTGCTGACGCTGATCGCGGTGATGCTGTCGCCGCCGAGCCCGAAGAACTCGTCGTCGACGCTCACCGCGGGCCGGCCGAGCACCTCGGCGACCACGGCGCACACGGCGCGCTCGCGCTCGGTGCGCGGCGCGCGACCGCGCGAAACCAGTTGCGGCGCGGGCAGGGCCGCGCGATCCAGCTTGCCGTTCACGGTGGTCGGCAAGGTGTCCAACACCACGAGCACGGACGGAACCAGATGGTCGGGAACGGTTTTCGCGAGCCGGTGCCGCAATTCGTCGACCCCGTCGAGTCGCTGTCCCGACGCGGGCACGAGATAGCCGATCAGCTGAGCCAGGCCCGCGGTGCTCCGGATCACCGCCGCCGCGGCGGCCACTCCGGGCAGCGCGCCGAGGATCGCCTCGACCTCGCCCAACTCGACCCGGTGGCCGCGGATCTTCACCTGGTTGTCGCCGCGGCCCAGGAATTCGTAGCCGTGGCCGACGCGCCACCGAGCCCGGTCGCCGGTGCGGTACATCCGCGCGCCGGGCGCGCCGAACGGGTCGGCGACGAACCGCTCGGCCGTGACGACCTGGCGGCCGAGGTAACCGCGCGCCAATTGCGGCCCGGCGAGGTACAACTCGCCGATTTCCCCGTGCGGGACGGGCTGCAATGCGCTGTCGAGCAAATAGGTGCTCGTCCCGGCCAGCGGGCCACCCACGTGCGGCACGGACCCGGACACCGGCGCACTCAGCGCGTCGACGGTGGCCTCGGTGGGGCCGTACATGTTTCGCGCGGCCACGCCCGAGGCGACGATGGTTTCCCACAGCGCGGGCGGGGCCGCTTCGCCACCGAAGAGCAACAGCTGCGGGCGATGTCGCGCGCCGAGCATGCCGTTGTCGATCAACGCGGCGGCCATCGACGGTGTGGTGTCGACCACGTCGATCCGGTCGGCGGCGAACGCGGCCACCTGCGCGGCGGCGTCGCGCTGCAATTCGGCGTCGTAGAGGTGCACCCGATGCCCGCACAGCAGCCACAGCAGTTGATCGAGCGCGGCGTCGAACGCGAAGGACGCGGTGTGCGCGGTATGTAACTGCCTGCCGCCCACCCGATCCGCCGCCTCGGCGTAGATGGTCGAGCGGTGGTGGTGCAGCAGATGCGCCGCGCCGCCGGAGCGGACCAGGACGCCCTTGGGACGCCCGGTGGAGCCGGAGGTGTAGACCACATAGGCCAGATGTTCGGGGCGGCGCGGCGCGGCCAGCTCCGCCGCCGCCAGCGGGCCGTCCGGCGCACTGTCGATCAGCGCCCGAACGGCACTGTCCGACAAGCGGATCGGAGTCGGCCGGGCATCGCCTGCCAGCACCTCGGCCAAGGCGTCCACGGCGAGCACCTGCACGGGGCGGGCGTCGTCGACGATATCGCGCAGCCGCTCGGTCGGGTGCTCGGGATCGAGTACCAGATGCGCCGCACCCGCATGCTGCACGGCGAGCATCGCCACCACGATCTCGGCGGTTCTGGGTAGCGCGAGGCCGACGATGTCGTCGGGACCGACACCCTTGCCGCGCAGGAAACGCGCCAGCTGATGCACCCGTCTGCCGAGATCCGCTGCGCTGAGCCGGGTTTCACCCGCGACCAGCACGATGCGCGTCGGATACGCGGCGACCATCCGATCGAAGGCCGTGGACAGATCTTCCGGCGTACCGGGCAGCGCCGTGCTCGCCCGCTCGGCGAGAATCCGTGCCGCGTCCGCGGGCGGATAGGGCGCGACCCGCCCGATCGCCCGGTCCTGTCCGTCGGTGAGCTCACCGATCATGCGGACCAGTCCCGCCATCCGCCGCTGCACTGTCCGCGCGTCGACCGAGCGGGCGTCGACCTCGAAGCCGAGCTGGATCCGTCCGCCGGACAGCGGAGTGACGGTGAGCCCGAGATCCTCGGGCGGACCGCCGGCCACATTCCGTAGCGTGCCGACCGCGCCGGCGAAATCGAGGGCGACGTCGAAAGCTTTGAGATTGATGCCTATACCGTGCAGCAGCGCGCCGGTCTGCGCGGCGCCGAACTCGCGGGCCAGGTTCTCGCCGCGGTAGCGCTGGTGCGCCCGCAGTCCGCGCAGGGCGTCGGCGACCCGCCTGCTCAGCGCGCCGATCCCGTCGTGGCCCGAGACCGCGAGCCGCAGCGGCAGCACGTTGACCGCCATGGACGGTGTGGTCAGCGCGGTGCGGCCGACGCGAGCCATCACCGGCAACGCGATCACCACGTCGGTCTCGCCGAGCAGCCGGTGCACGAATCCCGCGTAGCAGCCGACCAGTACGTCCGCCCAGGTGGTGCCGGTCGACTCGGCCACCGCACCGACGCGGGCCATGAACTCGGCGTCGAGCACGGCGCGCGCCTGATGCGTGTGCTCCGCCGGTCCGTCCGGTTGGCTGCCGCGCCCGTCCAGCGACGGCAGCGGGGTGAGCAGATCGCGCCAGTACGCGCGATCCTGTTCGAACTCCGGCCCGGCCTGGTATGCCGCGTCCTCGGCGACCAACGTCGCCATCGAACCCCAGCGCACCGCAGCGACGGCGGTGCCGCGCACCAGCGCGGTGTAGTGGGCGGCCACCCGGCGCGAAACCAGTGCCGCGCTGTACCCGTCGATGATCAGGTGGTGGTAGAGCTGGATACACCACACCTCGTTGTCCGACAGGCGCAGCAAGGTGTAGTTGAACAGCTGCCGGTCGACCATGCCCCGGCACGCCCGCGCGGCCCGCACCCGCTCCGCCTCGACCACGCGATGCGCGGCGGCGGTCGGATCCGCCTCGCCGCGCAGGTCCACGGTCGGGCGCAGCTGTGCCGCGGCATCGGTGATCCGCTGCCGCGGCCCGTCCGCACCGTCGCTGAAACGCAAACGCATGGTGTCGGATTCGGCGATCGTGCGGCGGATCGCGGTGTCCAGCAGGTCCAGCTCGATGGGTTCGGGCCCGGCGATCTCGAGCACCTCGCCGACCAGATAACCGAGGGTGTCGGGATCGAGGCGTTGGGCGTTCCAGATCCCGAGTTGCGCTCCGGTCAAAGCGAATTCATCGTGCCCGTGCACCGCCGGAAGATCCGTCACAACCCATTCCTCAATCTCGAGCCACACACGTTCAACGCCTGCCGTCGCACGACACCGGGGCAGCAGGCGGGTAATGCCGAAACCAACAGCCGCCGTTATTCGGCGTCGGCCTCGTGGTCCTCGTCGAAGTCCGCGTGCCCGCGCTTCCAGTAGGCCGTGACATCGGAGTCACCGGGCTTGGCGCGCAACACTTCTCGTACCCAGCGGCGCAGCGGCCGGACCACGCCCGCCTCGGCGGCGATCCAGGCGTAGATCCGTTCGCCTTCCGGCAGCGCGACGCCGCGCACCGCGCGCTCGAGCAGGTCCGAGCACCCCGGCGCGACGTCGCCCCGGTGCAGCCAGCGCACCTCGACGCCCGCGGGCGCGCTCAGCTCGATCTGTTCCGACTCGTCGATCACCTCGATGAACGCCCAGCCCGCGGCGTCGGCGGGCAGCGCCTCCAGCCAGCGCGCGATCGCGGGCAGCGCGGTGATATCGCCGGCCAACAGGTACCGGTCGTAGGTGAACGGCACCACCAGTCCGCCGGGCGGGCCGGCGATGTACACCCGCGTCCCGGGTGTTGCCGCCGCGGCCCACTCCGCCGCGTGGCCCCCCGGATGCAGCGCGAAATCGATATCGAGTTCACCGGCCGCCGCGTCATAGCGCCGCACCGTGTACTCGCGCGAGATCGGCAGCGGACGCGGCCATTTCAAGGCGAGATCGACCTGCTCGGGCAGCCGCAGCGCGCCGTCGGGATCCGGATAGATCAACCGGACGTGCTCGGTGGGGGCGTGACTTTCGAACCCGGCGAGTTCGGGGCCACCGAAGGTCAGCCGGCGCAGCCCGGAACCGATCATCCGGGTGTCGAGCACGGTCACTTCGCGCAGGCCGATCGGGTACGGCACCTTGGCGCCGCCCGCCTCGCCGTCGAGCACTTCGGCGATCCGTTCGAGATGAGCCGCCCGGTTCATGCGAGCACGCCGATTTTCGTCATTTGTGTGACATCCCTTGCGTTCCATGGAGATCCATCGGCCGATCAGGCCGACGTGCACCACCTCCGGCGCAAAGTCTGAGGTTAGCCTAACTTAATATACCGAGCAACATCACCGGTCGGAATCAGTGCCACGTCACTGCCCTACCGAGTGCGCTGCGGCGGGTTCTTCAGCAGCTGATCGACCACCAGCCGGCCGAGCGTGTAGCCGTTGTCCAGCGACAGCCGGAACCCGGCGGAATGCTGCTGGATGTGGTCCATGACACTCTGACCGGGATAGGGCTGATCGAAGTTGCTCACGGTGCGCAGAGACAGGTACCGATCGAGCTTGCCGTGCCGCTGCAGCACCGCCGCGGTCGCGTTGTCCTCCATCTGCGTCGTGCAGTAGACGCCGCGCCCCTCGGTGCGCACGCCCATGATGTAGCGCGCGGTATCGGAGAGCTGCTTGCCGGAATACCAGTCGTCGCCGGTCATGGTGTCGCACTTGACCACCGCGGGCTTGCGCCCCTCCTGACCGGGGAACTGCGCCCGCTCGGCGGCCGCCTCGGGGCTGTCGGCCAGCGGGGCGTGCTCGGTCAGCCGGAACGCCGTCTCCACCAGCGACTCGTTCAGCTGGAAAGCGGCGGTGTCGTAGTTCTCGACCGGCCGGTATCCGTAGGGCAGCTCCGGCGCCTCCGCGGGCACGAGATGATTGCCGAGATCGAAGTCGACCACCCAGCGCGCCCAGGCCGCGCCGCCGAGAGTCCCCTGATCCGGCGGGGTGCCCGCGGTGCCGACGGTGAGGAAGTAGGCGTCGTCGAAATCGAGCTGCGGACTGTCCAGCAGCGCCATCATGGTGGACGCCGCATTGGTCTTGCCCTGGCCGGTCTGCGCGACACACAGGCCCTCGGCGTTGCAGTGCACCGGCTTGTACGCCGTGGGCAGGTTCACCGTGATCGGCAGCGATTCACGTTGCAACCACGGCTCGGTCTCCGGGTCGAACATGGTGATCACCAGCACCCCGACCTCGACCGGTTTCGCCTCGTCGGCGCCACCGCACCCGACACTCAGCGCGGCGACGGCGAACACGGTGCAGGCGACTACCCAGCGACGTAGCGGCATCGGATGATCCTATGTTATGCCGGGGCGTGGTCGGGGCGGCCACCGTGAGCTGCGCGGATCCGAACCGGGCCGACCGCTGAGCCGAGCGGCCCGCCCATGTAGGTTGGACGGCAGGTTCTCTTGCGGCACAAGCGAACCACCGGGCCCCGCCGACCTGCGGTTACGGTGCGCCCGCGGATTCGACGAGCAAGCCAGACGCTCGGGTGCCGACAGTCGGTGGAGCGCGGCCGGGCCGCGCCGAGTGAAAGGCCAGACAGCATGACGTCATCGGCGGGATCGAACGCACGCGCCCACATCGGGGTCACCGGCCTCGCGGTGATGGGAAGCAATATCGCGCGCAACTTCGCCCGTCACGGACACACCGTGGCACTGCACAACCGCAGCATCGCCAAGACCGACGCGCTGCTCGCGGCGCACGGCGACGAGGGCGATTTCGTGCGCACCGAGACGATCGAGGAGTTCGTCGGCGCGCTGCAGAAGCCGCGTCGCGTGCTGATCATGGTCAAGGCCGGCGACCCCACCGACGCGGTGATCGAGGAACTCGCCGCCGCGATGGACGAGGGCGACATCATCATCGACGGCGGCAACGCGCTGTTCACCGACACCATCCGCCGGGAGAAGTCGCTGCGCGAGCGCGGCCTGCACTTCGTCGGCGCGGGCATCTCCGGCGGCGAAGAAGGCGCGCTGAACGGTCCGGCCATCATGCCCGGCGGCCCGAAGGAGTCCTACGAGACGCTCGGCCCGCTGCTGGAATCGATCGCCGCGCAGGTCGACGGGACGCCGTGCTGCACCCACATCGGGCCGGACGGCTCGGGGCACTTCGTGAAGATGGTGCACAACGGCATCGAGTACGCCGACATGCAGCTCATCGGCGAGGCCTACCATCTGCTGCGCGATGCGCTCGGCTTCGACGCCAAGCAGATCGCCGACGTCTTCACCGGCTGGAACCGGGGTGAGCTGGAGAGCTACCTGGTCGAGATCACCGCCGAGGTGCTGAACCAGACCGACGCCAAGACCGGCACCCCGCTCGTCGACGTCATCCTCGACGCCGCCGAACAGAAGGGCACCGGCCGCTGGACCGTCAAGGCGGCGCTCGACCTCGGCGTGCCGGTGACCGGTATCGCCGAAGCCGTGTTCGCCCGCGCCCTGTCCGGCGCCACCGCGCAGCGCGCAGCGGCCGGTGGCCTCGCCTCCGGACAGCTGGCCGCCAAGCCCACCGATGCCGAGCAGTTCACCGCCGATATCGAGCGCGCGCTCTACGCGTCGAAGGTGGTGGCTTACGCCCAGGGCTTCGACCAGATCGCCGCCGCCAGCGTCGAATACGACTGGAATCTGCGACCCGGTGATCTCGCGACCATCTGGCGCGGCGGCTGCATCATCCGCGCCCGCTTCCTGAACCGGATCAAGGACGCGTACGACACCAACCCGCAGCTGCCCAGCCTCATTCTCGATCCGTTCTTCCAGGCGGCCATCGAGAACGCCATCGACAGCTGGCGCCGAGTGGTGGCCGCCGCAGTGCAACTCGGCATCCCCGTTCCGGCCTTCGCCTCCTCGCTCGCCTACTACGACGGCCTGCGCGCCGAGCGCCTGCCCGCCGCCCTCACCCAGGCACAGCGGGACTACTTCGGCGCCCACACCTACGAGCGCATCGATATGCCCGGCAAGTACCACACCCTGTGGAGCGGCGACCGCAGCGAGATCGCAGCCGACTGATCCGCCGCGCACACCCCGGCCCCGGCGCCGGGGTGTGCGCCTGGTGGACCAGGGGTGGCAGCGCCGAATCCCGGGTCCGGGTACGGGTTTTCCCTGATGCGCGGAGCCGTACGGGACTTCTAGTGTCCGAATCATGCGTCAGTTGGCTCTTGTCATGGCATTCGTCGCGCTGGTCGCCGCCGGATGCGCGAAATCCGCCTCGGAAGCAGCGCCGGACGGTGCGGCGCGGGTGCAGGCGGATCTCGACGAGCTGGTGCGATCGGGCATCACCGGCGCCATCGCGACCACCACCGTGGCCGGGCACACCACGACGCTGTCTGCGGGCGTCGCGAATCAAGTTACGGGCGAACCGATTCCGACCGATCACCCGCAGCGGGTACGGGTGGGCAGTGTCGGCAAGAGTTTCATCGCGACGATCGTGCTGCAATTGGTCGGCGAGGGTCGCATTCGCTTGGACGAGCCGATCGACACCTACCTGCCCGGCTTGCTGACCGGCGACGGCGTCGACGGGCGCGCGATCACCGTGCGCCAGATCCTGCAGCACCGCAGTGGATTACCGGAGTTCAGCGACGACGCGGAGGTCGACGAGGTCGCGGCCGCCACAGCGCGCCGGGTGTTCACGCCCGACGAGGAGATCCGGCTCGCCCTGCGCCGGCCCGCCCAATTCGCGCCCGGAGCCCGGCAGAAATACACCAATACGAACTACGTCGTGCTCACCGAACTCATTCGCACCAGCACCGGCAATCCCTATGCCGCCGAACTGGAACGGCGCATCATCGCCCCGCTCGGCCTCGCCGACACCTACCTGCCGCCGGCCGGCGAACACGACATCCGGGGTCCGCACCCCCACGGATACGCGATCATCGACGGCGCGCGCACCGATGTCACGCGGATCGAACCCTCGGTGCCCGGCGCCGCAGGCGGTCTCGTATCCACCGGCGCGGACCTCAACCGCTTCTTCACCGCCCTGATCGCCGGCGAACTGCTCCGCCGCCCGGAAATGGACGCGATGCTGGCGAGCCTGCCGATGAGCGAGCCCTACCCCCTCGACTACGGACTCGGCCTCATGACCACCGACCTACCCTGCGGCACAAAATTCCTCGGCCACACCGGTGGCATCACCGGCTACATCACCTTGTCCGGCGCCACCCCCCAAGGCCGAGCCGCAACCATCACCATCACCGAATCCGCCGACATCGAATCCCGCGCCGATACTTTGCTGGCCCACGCGCTGTGCCCGTGAATAACTCCCGCAGCACCCTCATTGCGCCCACCGCAACTGCCTTAACCCCGTCCTGCAGAACAGAATTCGAGTTGAATTCCGGAAGCCGTACCTGAAGGATGGGAACCGTGTGCGGATCGGCTCATGCGTCGGCCCCACTACTCCAACCGGGGGATTCCATTGCTAGAGAGAGCATTTCAACGTGTTTAACTCCAACAGAGCCGTCGCCACCACGATGGCGACGCTCGGTGCGCTGGCTGCGACGATCGCGCTCGCCGCGCCCCAGGCCGGGGCGGCAGTCACGAATATGCATGTCGAGCAGGGGCAGAGTTTCGGCAGCTCGGACGCCCTTGGCACCGGCTGCTCGTACGAAGTCACCATCACCACCGAACCGGGTATGACGATCGGCATGCTCGATCAGATCGGCGACGACCCGCGCACCGCGGACCACAAGCAGTTCCGACCGGGCAAGATCGTCGCGGACGCGTCCGGCACGGCGCGCACCACGTGGATCCCCGACCGGAAGGGACCGCACAAGCTCGTAGCCCTCGAACTCTCCGACGGCGACGACTACGAGGCCTACGTCCGCCGCGGCCAAATCAACGTCGGCACCGGCATCAACCTGGGCCCCGCCTGCGCCGTACTCCCCTGATCGTCTCGCACACCCAACCGCGTCATCCCGCGCGCCTTTCGTCATCTCGCGCAACTTTCGCCACCCCGCGCGCGTGTCGTTCGACGGACACGCGCGCGGGACAATGGAACCTGCGCGGCGCGGGCTGCGGCTAGTGGGCGACGTATTCGATTGTGCAGTCGCCGTTGGTGTAGTTCTGGGCTTCGCCGTGATTGAAGACGCTCAGGGTCAGGGCGATTCGGCCTGGTTTGGTGTCTACCGCGGGGATCGAGTGGACGTTGCCGGGGCCCTGTAGTCGGGCCGAGGTGTCGCCGCCGCCGTTGCGGCCGGTGTGGAGATTCGCCCACACCACCCGGAACTGCTGGTCGTATCCGATATCGGAGTTGGCGTCGGTGTGCAGCGTGAGATCGAAGGTGCCGTCGTCAGCGTACCCACCACTGCTCGATTACGCTGGCAAACGATTCTTGACACCTTCGCTGCCAACGTTTTTCGACTGACCAATATTCAATACCGGTGCAGCACAGCAATTCTGAAGTATCCACCGGAAATGCCAGTACCGAGCACCCCCGGCAGCCGAGGTGAAATTCGCCCGGTCCACAATATCCGGCCCCATTTTCCCCGGCGATGCGGGGAAAATGCCCGCGCTGTGATCCCGGACACGCCCGGCCCGGCGAAATTGCCCAGAGCTTGCGCTTTCCCGCAACGCCGGTCGCCCGCCCGTAGCGACATCGACCGTCCTGGCGTGCCCAACGCGAACTTCCCGGCCGCGGACGGCAGTATGTCGGCCATGCGCGTACTCATCCAGCTTCGCCCGTCCGTCGATGTGATTACCGCAGTGGCCGATCGCGCCGTTCCGGTCGCCACGGCCGATGTCGCCGGGCATCTGTCCGGCATCACGCTCGATCAGTCCTACGCCCCGGTCGCGGTGCCGAAACCGGTACCCGCCGCGGCCGCCATCGAGCGACTGAGCTACTCGCTGGACCCGGTGGACGCATCGGTGGTGGTGCGCGGGGAGATCGCCGACGACGACCTCGCCCGCGGCGTCGCCCAGCTGTCCGAATCCCGGAGCGTCACCGGGGTATTCGCCGATCCGGTGATCCAGACCAGTCTGACCTGCGGCGACACGCCCGCGGTCGGGAACTGGCACGACGTCGAAACATTGGTGCGGCGTGGCGATTTGGGTGCGGCCGGACTGGACGGCAAAGGTGTGGCACTGGCCATCGTCGATACCGGGATCAACGCCGCGCACGTTCAGCAGGCCCGTGGCGCAGCCGTGCACATCGATAAGGAGCGCAGCTGGAATCCCCCTGGCGTCAACGGAACCGCGGGCGAGTTCCCGGTGGCGCACGGCAGCATGTGCGCCTTCGACGCGCTCATCGCCGCACCGCAGGCCACCCTGCTCGACATCCCGGTGCTGCAGAGCACCCGGCGGGGCGGCAGCACCATGGACGGACTGCTCTCCGACGCGCTGGCCGCCTACGCGCACCTGCGCACCGTGCTGACCGATCAGCCCGGCGCGTCTCGCGCGCTGGTGATCAGCAACAGCTGGGGCTCCTTCTCGCCGAGCTGGGACTTCCCGGTCGGGCGGCCGGGCAACTACTCCGACAATCCGTCGCACCCGTTCAACGTGATCGTCGGGTCGCTGGAGGCCGCGGGCGCCGATATCGTCTTCGCCGCAGGCAATTGCGGCCGCGACTGCCCCGACGGCCGCTGCGCCTACAAGGACCGCCCGATCGGCGGCGCGAACTCCCATCCCGGCGTGCTGTCCATCGCGGGTGTCGACACCAAGAACCAGCGCGTGGGCTACTCCTCGCAGGGGCCCGGCCGCTTGACCGATCGCAAGCCCGACATCTGCTCCTACACCCACTTCCTCGGGTCGAAGGCTTTCGGTGCGACCGAGCCCGATACCGGCACTTCGGCCGCCTGCCCGGTGGCGGCCGGCCTGGTCGCCGCCGTGCGCACGCAGTGGTCCGCCACCGCGCTCCCGCCGACCCAACTGCGAACATTGTTGCAGCGCACCGCGACCGCGCAGGCCGGTGGCTACAATTACGACTACGGATACGGCATCGCCGACACGGCCGCACTGCTCGCGGAACTGAACAAATCGGCCTCCCGCGCGTAACGTGGGGGCCATGCCGTTGCTCACGATCCGGCTTCCCGCGAACGCGACCCTGGCCGTCGCACTGCGCGAACTGAAGCTCACGGTCGACGAAGTCGATACCGCGTACGGCCTCATCCCCGTCGATCCCGCGCAGGGGCTCTACGCCCTGCGCGTGACCGACTCGGCGGCCGCGCGGCTGAACACCGACCAGGTCGAGATCTTCGCCGACCCCCGCATCGAGGCGATGGACGAACCGAAACCGCCAGTCTGAGTAGCTGATTCTGCCCACGCCTGGCGGTGGTGTGCCCGCCCGCCCCCCTTTCGCGCACTACCGGACCCTGCCCGAGATCGGGCGTCAGCTTGCCGCAGGCCGAATCAGGCGTGCCGCCTGCGTGATCGAGCGATTGCGCATGAGTTGCCATCACGTAGCCGATCGGCCGCTACCGATCTGCCGACCGCGCACTGGACCGGTAGCCGATGAATTTCCCGGCCTCCCAAGCTGATTCAGCGCCTTTCTGGTACGACGCACGTCACGTGACAAGCATCCACGCGACGTATCGAAAGCACCTCATTCCGTACTGGAACCCGACATCGGCCCACGCTGGAACCCTCCGGTCTAAGATCCGAACCATGGGTACGCGAGCGGTGCACTTCGTCGGCAGTTTTCCGGCAGAGAGCACAGCTACCGCGATGCAAGCCATGCTCGACACTTCCGGTCCCCTGCTACGAACGCTGCCCACCGGTGAGACGCGACGCTACGAGTTCTACGTCAAACCGATAATCGAAGACCTGGTCGCGCAGGGCGCCTTGGAATCGAAGAAGGCGGGCGAGTGGAATACCAGCCGGCAGCGCCCGATTTACCGGCCCGCGCGCGGCAGACGACTCACCGCCGACCTGATGGACCTGGGCTACCTGCACGAGGCCGAGGAGGCTCTGCCGGTTTTCCTGGCGGCGCGCGAGCGGCACGGGCTGCCCGGACTCACCCTGCAGATCGGCATGCCCACCGACTTCACACTCGCCTTCATCGCCATGGGTCTCAGCGGCCTGCTGCGGCATCGTAAGGCGTTCACCGAGGCCGCGCTCCGCGATATCGCCGCGATCCAGCAGCTCACCGGCGGTGACGTGGTCATCCAACTGGAAGCGACCGCGGAACTGGTGCTGCTCGCTCAGGCGCAGCCACTGCACCGGCTGGTGAACCGGATGGTGGGCTCGAGCAAGCGGATCGCCGCATTCGCCGCCGCCGCGCCCGCGGGTACCCGTTTCGGCGTACACATGTGCGTGGGCAGCCTGCACAACAAGTCCCGGGCCACCCTGCGCGACGCGCGCCCGATCGTCTACTTCGCCAATTGCCTTGCCCGGCAGTGGCCTTCGGACCGCCCGCTGGAATTCATCCACGCGCCGTTCGCGGCCGGGGACAAGCCGCCCTCGACCGAGAGCACGTTCTACGCGCCACTGTCGGGCTTGAAGCTGCGCGAGGGCACCCGCTTCTACGCGGGGCTGGTGCACGACATTCCCACCGAGGCAGCGCAATTCCAGACGTTGCGGCAGATCGAGCACGCCCTCGGCCGACCGGTCGACGGGGTCGCCACCGCGTGCGGCCTGGGCCGGCGCGCCCGCCCCATCGCCGACACGCTGATGGCACGGGCAGCCAGGCTCGCCGAACGGGCGTGACTCGCGCCCGGCGCGCCGATAACGGCTACGCCGAGTATCTGTACGGAACCACGCCGCGGTTCCAGTCGAAAATTCGGCCCTGACGGCCGGATTATGACGCTTTGCCGTGCGCGGGGCGGGCTGCTCGAACGCTACGCTCGGGATCGAGCAAGCCGAGACCCACCGGGAGGAAACCTTGTCGGCGATGGAACGAGCGCCTGGACTCAATCCCGCAGTGCCGAGTTCCGCGCGCATCTATGACTACATGCTGGGCGGTAAGGACAACTACGAGGTCGACCGCCAGGTCGCCCATCGTATGCTCGCCATCGCCCCGGACACCAAGACCCTGGCCTGGTTCATTCGCCAATTCCTGGTCCGCGCAGTCGAATCGGCCGCCGACGCGGGCATCAAACAGTTCATCGACCTCGGCGCCGGCATCCCCACGTCGCCGAACGTGCACGAAGTCGCCCGGGCGATAGAGCCTTCGGCCCGAGTCGTCTATATCGATAACGACCCCGTCGTGCGCGCACACTGCGACGCACTGCTGGCCAACTCGCCCGGCTTATCGGTCATGCAGGCCGACATTCGGCGCCCGCACGAGATCATCGACCGGCTGCGGGCCGAGTCGCGCATCGACTTCGATGAACCGATCGCCGTGCTGATGATCGGCGTGCTGCACTACGTGATGGACGAGGAGAAGCCCGCCGATATCCTCGCCGCGTTCCGCGATGCCATGGCGCCGGGCAGCTACCTGGCCATCACGCACGGGTCCAGCGAGACCAACCCGGACTTCATCAGCCAATCCCAGTCCGACACCGAAAACACTCCTTCCCAGGTGCGTTACCGGTCGGCGGCGGAGATCGAGGCCCTCATGACGGGCTTCGAGTTGATCCCGCCCGGCGTCGCACCCGCGCAGCAGTTCCTCCGCACGGATCTGCCCGCGACCCGGCTGGTGATCTACGGCGGTCTCGGCCGCAAGTCAGCCGGCTGACCGTTTACGCCGCGACGCCTCGGCCGGTGCCGGCTCGGGTGGCAGCCGGAAACCGACGCGGGCACCCGGGCCCGGCTCGGCGAACACCGTGCCGTGATGCGCGGTCACGATGTCGTCGACGATCGCGAGACCCAGGCCGGAACCCGGCGTGCCCTGGGTGTTCGCGGCGCGATAGAACCGGTCGAAGACAGCGGTGATATCGGCGGGCGCGATACCGGGCCCGTGATCGCGCACCGTCAATTCCGTGCCCTCGACGTGCACTTCGATCGGCGTATCCGCCGGGCTGAACTTGATCGCGTTTCCCAGCAGATTGTCGATACACCGCTCCAGCGCGCGCAACCGGCCGAGCACCGGCTGTGTCCCCGTCGCGGTGACCGTGATGGTCCGCCCGCTGCGGTGCCGGAAACGCTGCGCGCAATCCTCGGCCAACGTCGCCAGCTCCAGCGTGGTGACGTCCTCCGCAGTGCGCTGATCGGTAGCCAGCTCGACCAGTTCGGCGACAAGCGCGTCCAGCGCGACGGACTCCTGGACCAATGTGTGCAGCACCTTGGTTTCGTCCTCGGGAGCCAGCCGGCCCCGGGCGCGGTGCAGCAGTTCGGCGCTGCCGCGAATGGAGGTCAGCGGGGTCCGCAACTCGTGGCTGGCGTCTTGCACGAGCCGGTGCTGCTGCTCGCGCGAACGGCGCAGCGCGGCCAGCATTGTCGCGAAACTGCCGGTGAGCCTGCCGATTTCGTCGCGACCGGTGGGCGGCAGCGGCACCGAGAGATCCTGGGTCGAGCTGATGTGCTCGGTCGCGGCGAGCAATCGGCGCACCGGCCGCAGGATGCGACCGATCACCAGCCAGCTGAGCAGCGCCGACACCGCCACTGCGAGCGCGGTGATACCGCCTGTGCGCCAAAGGAATTCCTGGTCGATCTGATCCGGCTTCTCGTACCGCTGGGCCACCATCACGGCGCCGCCGCCCGGCCGCGCCTTGGTGAGGATGCCGTACGGCTTGCCGTCCAGATCGATGTTGTATTCGGCTGTGCCGCTTCCGGTTCTGGCGACCGCCCGATCGGCATCGGCGACCGGCAGCACTATCCGGTCCGCGACGAGCGGGTGCGCGATGCCGTCCGCGCTCAGCAGTTGCTCGATGGTGTCGGGCCGTTCGGGCAAAACCGCGGGCAGCACCGCGATGACCGCGTCGGCCCGATCGTTGAGGCTGTGCGCGAACTGCGCGCTGATCAAGCCCACGACCCCGCGATAGGACGTCGCGAGCGTGACGATGATGGCGGCCACCACCGCGACCACGACGACCAGGGTGATCCGCGCCCGCAGCATCACGCGGGCCGCACGGAGTAGCCGACATTGCGCACGGTGTGGATCAGCCGTGGTTCGCCGTTCTCTTCGGTCTTGCGGCGCAGATACCCGATGTAGACATCGAGTGAGCGGGACTCGGTATCGAAGTCGAAACCCCAGATGTGCTCGTAGATCCGGCTGCGGCTCAACACGATCCGCGCGTTGCGCAGCAGCAGCTCCAGCACGTCGAACTCGGTCTTGGTGAGTTCGATCGGGCGCTCGCCGCGATGCACCTGCCTGGTCGCGGTGTTCAGGGTCAGGTCGTCGACCGCCAGCACGGTGTCGTCGTCCTCGTCGAAGGTGCTGCGGCGCAGCAGCGCTCGCAACCGGGCGAGCAGTTCGTCGGTGGCGAACGGCTTGGGCAGGTAGTCGTCGGCGCCCGCGTCCAGACCGGCCACCCGGTCGCCGATCTGCTGCCGGGCGGTGAGCACCAGGATCGGTAGCCGATCACCACGCCGGCGCAGCAGCCGGCACAGCGACAGGCCGTCGAGGCGCGGCATCTCCACATCGACCACCGCCAGGTCCGGCCGCTGCTGCGCCAGCAGTTCCAGGGCTTGCTGCCCGTCCGCGGCCAGGTACACCTGATAGCCCTCGAAGCGCAGCAGCTGGTCCAGCGTGCTGCGCACATGCGGATCGTCCTCCGCGACGAGGACCGACGCGGCGGGCACTGACGAGCTAGTGGTGTTCACTCCGTCATTGTTGCTGGTGAGTAGCGATGCCGCAGTGGTCAGGCCGTGCACTTCGTGACCACCGTCACGCCGCGCTCGCCGCGGGTCCGTCAGACCCCCCACCAGTACCTTCGCGCGGCGCCCGGATTCTTACCTGTTTCTTGCGCGGCCCTCGCAATGCGCTGACATCCGCCGCACAGGATCTGTCCCATACCGCAACCGAATGCGGGAAGCGTTCCGACAAAGGGGATTTCGACGATGCGCAAGAGTATGCGGGCAGTCGCGAGTGTGCTGGCGGCCCTGGCCGCGGCGACCATGATCACGGCGTGCGCCGACGGCGCCGCCCCACCCGGACCCGACTGGTGCCCGACCGTGCCGGGCCATCAGGTCGAGTGCGGGGTGCAGTCCCGGCCGCTGATCGCGGACCAGCCCGAATCAGGCACTGTCGCAGTCAGTTACGCGCTCATCCGGCGCAGCAAGCTGGACGCGCCGGCGGTGGGCACCATCGCACCGAATCCCGGTGGACCCGGTGTGCCGCTGATCGCGCACGCCGAACAGGCGGCCCAGCTCTCCGCGCTGATGCTCGAAGACCACGATCTGCTGCTCGTCGATCCGCGCGGCACCGGACTGTCCAGCCCGTTGGACTGCGGCGCGGACGAGGCGGGCTACCAGCTCGGCACCCGTGACCAGCAGCAGCAGATGGTGGCCCGGTGCGGCGAACAGCTCGGCTCGCGCGCCGCCGGCTACACCTCGGCGGCCACCGCGGACGATTTCGACGCCGTGCGAGCCCGGCTCGGTATTCCGAAACTGGTGCTCTACGGCATCTCCTACGGCACCTACCTGATGCCGATCTACGCCGAGCGCCACCCCGGCAGCGTGCAGTCCATGGTGTTGACCGGCGCCTACCCGCCCGACTTCGATCTGCTCTCCCGACCCAACGCCGAGGCGTTGTCGCTTGCGCTGCAACGGATCTGCGAGCGCAGCCGCGCGTGTGACGGTGCGACCGCCGTAGCCGATCTGGCCGCCGTGACGCAACGCCTGGCCGCGCGCCCGCTGACGATCGACGGCCCCACCCCGTGGCAACTCGACGAAAGCAAGCTGGCCACTCTGGCTTTCGAGGTGGGCACCAGCAATCTGGGTGCGAATCCGACGGAGCTGACCCCGCTCGGCACGTTGCCCGCCGCGCTGCACGCTGCTGTGCAGGGTGACGATACGCCGTTGCGGCAGTTCGCCGCTCGTGCCGGCGGCGAGCCGACCACGGAGAACATCGACCTGTTCCTCACCGTCGCGTGCAACGACTACCCGACGCTCTGGTCGCGGCAGGCGTCGCTGCCCGAGCGCGATCAGCAGTACCGGCACAGCGTGGCGGCGGCGGGCAGCACCGGCGCCTTCAGCGCGGCCGGCTTCAGCGGGGGTATGCGCGACGGCGGCAACGCCTGCCTGCGCTGGCCCGCGGTCACCGAGGCGCACGCCGCCCCGCCTCGGGGCACGCTGCCCGACGTTCCGGTGCTGGTGCTCTCCGGTGACCTGGACGCCATCACGCCGGACGCGAACGGGCAGCGGGTCGCGGCGATGTTCCCGCGCGCGACGTTCCTCTCCGTCCCCAACACCGGCCACATCCCGGACCTGGAGCCCAGCGGCTGCGTCGTCGGCATCGTCGACCACTTCGTCCGCACCGGCACCACCGGCTCGACCGACTGTGTGGCGACGGTGCCGCCGATCCAGGTCACCCCGGTTCCGCACTGATCCGCAATCAGGCCACCGACCGGTGGGCGACGCGCAGGCCGCGTCGCCCACCGCCATCCGCGTCTCCAGGATCCGCTGCCGGTCGGCGAAGCGCCGCAGCAGCGGCCCCGCGAGGCGGCTCTGGAAGGCACGCATCAGCAACATTTTCGCCGGATATCGTCGGGACCGGCCGGGATCGAGCGGTGCGGAGGGAGGTGCCGCGGCCGGCCTCTCGGGCAGTGCCATGACCCGGTTCCTCTCTATCGGCAGTGCTCCTACTCCGGCAGCGTGCCGAGCAGCTGCTCGAAGTTGTCCGAGGCGATCAACGCGAGGCTGCTCTCGGTGCGCCGGGTGGTGATCGCGAGCGAGAGATGCCCTTCGTACCAGCGGTAGATCGATTGGCTGACCGGCCAGGGTTGTTCCGCGAAACCGTTGACGGCGAGCTGGGCCAGCACGGCCCCGGCCCGCAGCACCTCGAGATCGTTGATCGGATAGGCGTACATGTGCTGTTTGGCGGGCAGGATCACCAGCGCGCCGGCCGACCCGGTCACCGGATAATCGCCGAGCCAGCGGACATGCGCCGTGGCATACTCCGAGCCCGACAGCAGCGACAGCGGTAACCCTTCGGCGAGCGGATCGTCGAACTCGTGCACCGTGACCTCCAGCGGGCCGTCGGCGCGGACATTGCGTTCGGCCAGCGCGAACAGATCGTACTCACCGATCTGCCACTCCCGGCGCATCTCATGGGTGACCGGTGCGACGGTGTGCACGCGATCGAGGACGACGCGCTGCACCAGCCCGGGCGCGACCATCCGGCGCACCGCGTCCTCGGCACGCATCGTGCTGGGGTACAGCCGGGTTCGGATCGAGTCGCGCACCGCGGCGAAGCTGTCCACGCCGTCGTGTGCCGCGAGTTCGAGGGTGGCGATGCCGGTGGCGAGATGATCGGCGGCCAGTGCGAACCAGTTCGCTTGCGGCTCACCGGCGGCCACGCGGCGCAGGTTGGCCAGCGACGTCTCGAAGCGCCCGCGTCCGCCGTGCAACACGATGTGGTCGGCGGACACGATCCGGCAGGAAAACCCAAGCCGCCGCGCCGCTTCGACGAAGGCCTCCGACAGGAGATCGCGTTCCGGCATGAACAGCCCCCTCCACCAGCACAATCCGCGTTCCGCGCCGAGCCGATGCGCGGTTACCCATCGATTCTGTCAGTTTTCGCCGCCGTGGGCGCGATGGGCGGCCGTGCCCCAGTTCAGGAATACCGGCGAAAGGCCTGCCGGTCCGGTCAGCGGACCATCGGATGAGTATTGGCGCGGAACGGCATTCGCGAACGTTCGCGAACCATATGATCGCCACAGACTCGAGAGTGGAGATCGCCGCATGACCGCAGTCGCCGACGCCGGCACCACCGGGTACGCCCGTGTCATCGCCCCACCGGGCTGGAGTCGCTGGCTGGTACCGCCCGCGGCGTTGTCCATTCATCTGGCCATCGGGCAGGCGTACGCGTGGAGCGTGTTCAAGCCGCCGCTGGAAAAGGCAATGGATATCTCGGGCACCGGCAGCGCGCTGCCGTTCCAGATCGCCATCGTCATGCTCGGCCTGTCCGCGGCCTTCGGCGGCACCCTCGTCGAACGCCGCGGGCCGCGCTGGGCGATGACCGTCTCGCTGACGTGTTTCTGCTCCGGCCTGCTGATCTCGGCCCTCGGCGCGGCGACCGGCGCCTACTGGCTCATCGTGTTCGGCTACGGCTTCGTCGGCGGCATCGGGCTCGGCATCGGCTACATCTCGCCGGTGTCGACGCTGATCAAGTGGTTCCCCGACCGGCCGGGCATGGCTACGGGTTTCGCGATCATGGGCTTCGGCGGCGGCGCGTTGATCGCCTCCCCGTGGACCACCCAGCTGCTGTCCGGCTTCGGCAAGGACGACGCGGGGATCGCCGAAACCTTTCTGGTGATGGGCCTGACCTACGCCGTGTTCATGTCGGTGGGCGTACTGCTCGTCCGTGTTCCGCCGCCGGGCTGGCGTCCGGCGGGCTGGGCGCCGTCCAAAAAGGCCGGGCGGCTGGTCAGCGACAACGACGTCGAAGCAAACGTCGCCCTCCGCACGCCGCAGTTCTGGCTGCTGTGGATCGTGCTGTGCTGCAACGTGACCGCGGGGATCGGCATCTTGGAGAAGGCGGCGCCGATGGTGCTCGACTTCTTCGCGCAGACCTCGACGCCGATCACCGTCACCGCGGCAGCGGGTTTCGTCGCGGTGCTGTCCGCCGCCAATATGGCGGGACGGATCGGCTGGTCCTCGCTCTCGGACGTGATCGGCCGCAAGAACATGTACCGCGGCTATCTCGGCGTCGGCGCGCTGGCCTACGCCATGGTGTGGTCGGTCGGCCAGACGAGCAAGCCGCTGTTCATCCTGGGGGCCATGGTGATCCTGTCGTTCTACGGCGGCGGATTCGCCACTGTCCCCGCCTATCTGAAGGATCTGTTCGGCACCTATCAGGTGGGCGCCATCCACGGCAGGCTGCTCACCGCCTGGTCGGTGGCCGGCGTCGCCGGACCGCTGATCGTCAACGCCATCGCCGATTCCGGTGCCCGGCACGGCAAGACCGGCCCCGAACTGTACGGGACCTCGTTCGCGATCATGATCACGCTGCTCTGCGTGGGTTTCGCGGCCAATGAACTGATTCGCCCGGTGGCGGCGAAACACCATCGCACGGCCGAGTCGAGTGCCGTCGTCACGGAGAAGGACCCGGTATGACCGACACCGAAAGCACCGGATCGGCGCTGCCGCGGCGCATTCCGCTGCTGATCTGCGCCTGGCTGTGGGTGGCGATCCCGTTCGGCTACGGCGTGGATCGCCTGATCGTGAACCTGCTCAAGCTGTTTCACTGAGCACCGCCACTCGGACGTCCGGCAGCACACAGTTGATCATGATCGCGTCATGAAAAAGTCATCATGGCTTGATCCGATGGCGGTCGTCATGTCCGACTTCGAGACGAGGAACTGCCTTGCCGCTGACCAAGCCCACGAGGCTGAGCATCATCGCCGCACTCGCCACCACCTGTATGGCGATTCCATTCCAAGCCACGGCCGCCCCCGCGGCCACGCCGGACCTGCGCGTGCTGACCTACAACACCTTCCTGTTCAGCAAGAACCTGTACCCCAACTGGGGCCAGGACCATCGCGCCGCCGAGATCCCGAAAACCGATTTCTTCCACGGCAACGACGTCGTCGTGCTGCAGGAAGCATTCGACAACGGCGCCTCCGACGCGTTGAAATCCGCTGCGGCGGGTGAATATCCACATCAGACGCCGGTGGTCGGCCGGTCCAGGAACGGCTGGGACGCGACGGGCGGCAAGTACTCCGCCACCACACCGGAGGACGGCGGCGTCACCATCCTGAGCAAGTGGCCGATCCTGCGCAAGGAGCAGTTCGTCTTCGCCGACGCCTGCGGCGCCGACTGGTGGTCGAACAAAGGCTTCGCCTACGCGGTGCTCTCGGTGAACGGCAGCAAGGTGCACGTGATCGGCACGCACGCGCAGTCGACCGATCCCGGCTGCGGCGCAGGCGAAGCGGCCCGCGATCGTTCCCTGCAGTTCAAGGAGATCGACGCGTTTCTCAAAGGAAAGAACATCCCCGCGACCGAGCAGGTGCTGGTGGCGGGCGATATGAATGTCGATTCCCGCACCGCCGAGTACGGTTCGATGCTCGCCGATGCCGGATTGGAGCCTGCGACCTCGCGCACCGGTCATCAGTACTCCTTCGACACCGCGGAGAATTCGATCGCGCGCGACCGTTACCCGAACGACCCGCGCGAAGACCTGGACTACGTCCTGCACCGCAAGGGCCACGCCAAGCCGTCGTCGTGGCAGAACAACGTCATCAAGGAGTCGTGTCCGCCCTGGACGGTGACCAGTCAGGGTAAGGACTACACCTACACCAATCTGTCCGATCACTACCCGGTGGTCGCGGGCGCCTGACCCCGCACCGCCCGGGCCCGCGCACCACGGCACAGGCCCGGGCGGATCACCGCTTTGGTGAACGCTTTTCGGCGAGATCCGCTAGTTTGCTTGCTATGCGGTCACGTTGGGGTGCTCTACTCGCCATTGCCGTCTTGTCGTCGATCGGTCCGGTCGTCGGCGCTACCCCGGCCACGGCCGGCCCGCCCGTGGTGTCGTGCGCGTTCACGCCGACCGCGCCGGACAATCCGGCCGCCCGCCCCGTGGCGCCGCCACTGCCGGTCGCCCTCGGCGTCGGCACCATCGACGTCACGTTCCAGTACAACTACGGCCCGGTCACCATCCGGCTCAACCGGGCGGGCGCCGCGCCGTGCGCGGTGCAGAACATGACGAGCCTGGTGGCACAACGCTTCTACGACCAGAGTCAGTGCTGGCGGCTCACCGACAGCGCCCGCCTCGGCGTGCTGCAATGCGGCGATATCTTCGAAGTGGAGAAGGGCGGGCCCGGCTACCAGTTCCCGGACGAGGTCGACGGCACCGAAACCTATCCGCGC
>NZ_BAUA01000032.1 GCF_000710915.1 Nocardia brasiliensis IFM 10847 | reverse complement strand
AAAGAGGAGATCCAATCAACTTCGTCACCGTACTGAATCATTATGACAAACTCGGAATCCAGAAATCTATCGATACGGTGGCAACACGGGTGCTCGCCCGTGTGGAAGACCACCTGTCCGCAGCCCGCGGGTTATCTTGCACAATGGACAGGCTCGGCCTCGCCACCGAATTACAGGTCGCAATACAGCGGTGTATCAGCGACCAGCAGTCATGGGCAGCCGGTATGGAGAATTGGGACAGAACTGGCACGATCCGCTTCGCTGACGCTGAGGTCCCCAGCTGTGGCGCGACCGCATCGTATGTCGATGATCTACTAATGCGGCCAGCACTGGGTAGCTAATCACGATTCTTCGCGGGGCTTCGGCCGGGCGAATCGGGGGTCGGATCCAAGCGCAGGTCATGGACAATCGCTGTGATTGACCGAAGCTAGCTGCAGCAGGCCCGATGGGGAGCGGGCCAGCCCTCGTGCCGTGGCGGCTGATGACATGCTGAGGGTCACGCTGGCTTCGCGGCATACTGCCACACCGAGAGGCCGACGCCGAAAGCGCCCTAGTACAAGGACGGTTTCGTCAGACACTATTCGCGAGTAGACGATTTCTCATACTGACGGTGTGGCCCTTCAAAGAATTCCGGAGCCGGTCTCGGGCCAAACGATCTCCTCGATAGGGGTGACCGATGCAGGTCGTGAGAATGGAAGAGTGTCAACACTTGTCTGACTGCAAGGAGGACGCGACAGTGATGAACTACTTGGTACACTCCGGATTATTCTCATGTACCCCTTTGTGAGCTGGGAAGTGCGC
>NZ_BAUA01000033.1 GCF_000710915.1 Nocardia brasiliensis IFM 10847 | reverse complement strand
GTGCACTGCCTTGATGGCCGTAAGTGCGAATTTTGACACCACTTATCGGTGAATTCTGACGTCACTCGGGGCCGATCCGGGGCGGGTGTATCCGTGAATTTTGACGTCATCGGCGTGTCCGGTCGCTGGGCGTGTCAGAAGGGCATGGTGTGGAGGTCCACCGCTGGGCGATCTGGTGTGCGCGTGCAAGCACCCGAACGAAGGTGGCCAGAATGACGCTGACGCGCGCGTCGCACATCCGCTTGCCTGGCGCACCCGACATTCGTTTTATGCCAACAGGAAGGACCTCAGACCACCCCTGGACTGGGCGGCCATGCGGGGCGGAGTCCGTTGCCAACGGCCTGATGGCGACACGCCGCTACCCCGAAACGCCCAATACAGTAAGAGCGTATCGATTCAACGGGTGATAGCCTCCGCGCACTGGCACCCGGACACACAGCGGCGGCCTGCAATCGATGACGAGAGATACGCCACACGGGGACACGGCCAGGTTTCGTAACTTTGAATTAACCGACGACGAGGAGGGTAGATGGCGGAATCGTGCATTATCACCCAACGAAACGCACACCGATGGATCACTGCTGCTGTGGTACTGATCGCCGGAATCGGCTTTGCGCCGGTAACAGCGCAAGCGGATACCGACGAGCAGACTCGCAACGTCACTCTCAAATCGGGGTCAGATGGCTCTACACAGCTAAAGTTCGAAGGGACCGTGAAGAGTGTGAAAGGCCGATACGCGCTCGATGGTTCTTTCTCCGGCTCATGCCTCGCTGGCAGAAATGAGTACGCCAGTGGGTCTATCCACTGGAGATTGGTCGACGGCCGTGAACACGTCCAAGAAGCTTTCTGTCACCGTCGGGGCGATGGCAGTTACGATTTCCAAGGTCATGTTTCGGAATCGGAGCCTGACGATGGGACTCCCGCGCTGGCAGCATGGTTGTGCATAAAATCGAGCTCTCAAGCGGAGGAGGACTGCAGAAATCCGCTCGAGGAAGTGTACGCCTTGGGTAATGCCAAAGAAGTGAGGGCGAGTCAAGAACAAGACAGCATTCACAGCTTGGAGCGTTCCCTGTCGGACTCTATCAACTTTATTGCATTTCGAGGCGCGGTGAGAAAAGAATCGGGGAACGTCACTCTGGCGGGCGTGTTGGGCGCGCAGTCCTCTTCGGATTCGTTCTGTAAGGAGCATGATGGGATCACCTTTCGGGTGAAGTATCTACCCGGCGAGAAAACCGGGGGCGATCTCCTCGGCTGCCCAGGGCCTGGTGACGAATTCTTCAAGTACACCAAGATGACCGAGCGTATCGACGCAACTGCTGTCGAATTATCCGTATGCCTGGAAAAGGCCGATGCTGAGCCCAGGTGTACGGAACCAGCCAAATATGATTTGTAAATTGTGGCGAGTCGCGCGGCGAACGTCGGTGACGATGGGTCTGTGCCTGCGACTTGCAGCATGGGATGGCGCTGCCTTAAGGCCGTGTCTTACGTAGTCGTGATTCGTTTTCGGCGTGCCGGATGAGTTGTGGACGCTGGCCGAGCCGCTGCTGCCACCGTTCAGCCCGTGTCCGCAGGGCGGTGGTACCGCACAGGCCGACGAGCGGGCGATGTTCAACGCGGTGGTGTTCGTGCTGATGATCTCGGCCAACATGGACTGGCGTTCGGCCTTGGCCATCAAGTCGGTGACCATCAGCAGGTCGAACAACTCCAGCACGTCATGTCGCAGCAACCAACCCGAAAACCAGCCTTGGGACGTGACCGCCCACGTCGACTGGACCGCCGCTCATGGTCACCGAGACCCGATTACACGGCATCGCCTGGGGGCTGCCCAGGCGATGCCTCCCGATACGCCGATCAGACGTCAATTTGTCAACCCGGCCGTAAAATGGGCGTGAGTTCCTTGCGAGAATCCCCACCCTGTCCCTTCCTCGTCGACGGTTATCTGCAGCTCGCCGGATTCCTGTACCCCCACCCCAAGGCTGTCACCCACATTGATGCTGGTGTCGCTGGTAACGCCAACCTCGGCCGCGTTAGCGGTGGGGATAGCGAATCCGAGCAGTCCAGCGGACGCGATAGCCAGAAGCAAGGTAATTTTCTTGATGGCGCGCATGGCCATCACCTCCTTTGAAGACCGGTGCCCAGGGCACCGGGTGAGAACCATTCTCTTGTGAGCATCGGGGGCGCACCCGGGCACTGCCAGGGGGCCGTACCGAGCGATGCAATTCCTCCGATGTGCCAGATAGTTCGTCGCCCATGTGACGCGCGTTACACTGGGCGATTGCGCGGTTACCCTGCCCGAGGCCCACATCAGGTCACCGAGTCCCTCGGTAAGTTCGGGGGCTTCATGTGCAAAGGATGGAATCGTGTTGCCGCCCGACGAACAGCTTCGAGGGCCGCGCCGGATACTCCTTGCGCGCCTCCGGGAACACCGACGTCAGCGCGGCGTTGACCGTGCGGTAGCCCGACGTTGTACTTGGCCTGGAGATCCCTGCCCGACATGCCCGCTCTCGTGCCCCGGCGGATCGCCGCAGCTGCGCCTTGGATTGGTTCGGCGGCACGGATCCACTTCTACGGGCCGTTGCAGCTGATAGCAGGGTGATCTTGCCACTGCAACCCGTCAGGTGGTGTCAAAATCCGCGGATACCAACACCTTCCGCGCCGGGAGTGATGTCGAGATTCACGGATCAACGACGTCGTGGTTCACGGATAAAACCACCTTGAGCTCGCCGAGAATGAATCCACGCCGCAGCTGGGTCGCGTCCGCGGTCAGCGAAGCCATGAAGGAGTCGAACGATTCGAGGTTCGCCGCCGCGGCGTCTGCGCGGTACGCGGCACGACATACAGCACGTCACGAGCCGGCTGACGGTTGATCGTGATCCCCGGCGTCAGCTCCGCCAGCGCACCCGGCACAGTCGCCCAGCTTCGCCGACGCGAACTCGACGACCACGCCGACAGCTTCGAGCTCTCCCACCTCGTAGGCTGCCCGCCCACCCATCTCCGCGTCGAGACGATGAAAAGCGCACTGAGGCGCATGGCGGAGCCCCTCGCCCGGCCAGACAGCGAGATGATGACGATAGCGGACGCTCCGGGGCTCGATATACTTCGACTCCTTGGTGGGCGCCATGAGAACCGCGCCCCTAATTCAGGTCGATGGCCTGCAGTCTTGGGTAGTCAGCAGTTGTCGAATCGCCATTGACCATCGATGAAGGTCCACACCCGTGGAGTGGGGTCATCTTCGCTTGCACGGTCGTCGAAGTTCTTGGTGACAACGAATCCGGAAGTGCCGGACGCGGAGACGACGTATTCGGCTGGTTTGGTTTTGAGGTCGCGATCGCCGTAGTACTGCTGCATGGCCGCCTCGAAATCGGCCTCGCTGATCTTGAGTTTGCAACGGGTGGAGCGGAATTGGTAGGCGCTGCTGTAGTCGCGGTCGGCGACCGCAGTCATCATTTTCGCCGCTTCGGTTTGCAGGGCAGCAGGGCTGGCGTCGCCGGGTGGTGCTGTGATGCTCGGCGGGCTCGTTTTGTCGTCCTGACCGCAGGCGGTCAGGGCCAGCGGTGTGGTCAGCGCGAGTGCGAGCACGCCCAGCGAGTATCGAGGGTTCATCGCGTTCCCTTCTGCGAGATCATGTAGGTGACGACCTGGGGAGCCACCGAGAGGGTGGCGAACAAGACCCCTGCGCGTATGCCGAGCGGGATCGGAGACCCCCACGCCACGAAAGCCAGTGCCGCGGCGATCAAGATCGCCATGATGGCCCACAGCAGCGGGACGGAATACACCCTTTCAGGAGCGCCGTCGAGGTTGTAGATGTCGAGAATCCGCCGGGCCGTTCGCCGCGACGGGCTGTCGGGGCCGTTTCGGTGTGTCACCACGAAGGCCGCAGCGGCGGGTGTTAGAACGACGACCACGACCACTGCCGCGTATAGGAGGTCGATCATCGCTGTGGCTCCTTCCTCGAAGTCGCGGTCCGCCAGTTTGGAGGTCGCGCTGGGACATTCAAATGAGCACCGACGGCGGGGGTGTCGGCCGAGGAGAGGTCGGCGGGGGAGGTGGCGGTGAACTCGGCGGCGGCACCGGTGCTGGGGCGGGGGCTGGGACTTGTGAGGACGGTGCCTGCGTGGGCGGCGGGGTGGCCGGTGCCGGGGAGTTGGCCGTCGGCGCCACCGAGGCGGTGGGTCCGACACCACTGCTGCGAGGTGCAGAAGTAGGTGCAGGTGCAGGTGCAGGGGGTGAGGTTGGTGTCACCGGCAGGATCTCGACCTGAATGTTCTTTCCCACCACTATCCCCAGAAACTTCGAATCCGAGATCGTGATTTTGATCTGGAACGGGCCCATTGGTTTGACCTTGTAGGAGTCGATGGCCTGGACCACCGCGTACGCGGGCAGCGCACACAGAAGACCGACGGCGCTGAATTCCTCGGTGCACAACACCGTGGCGATCGCTGGGACACCCCATTTGGCCATTTGCCACACATAATCGGATGTCTTCGGGTCGAGCAGCCAGGTGCCGTTGGGCAGTTGCTTCCAAGGATCGAGGTCACCTAACGAAGGGAACGGCAGCTTCTCGGGCAATTCCGGCATCGGGACGTTCGGGCGCGGGAAGCCCGGAAGCTTCGGGATACCGGGGATTTTGGGCGGAAAGTCGAGGTCGACCGGCGTACGTCCAGGAACCGTGACGGCTCCCGGCGCGGGCGCCGGTGGCGGTGGTGCGGGCTGTGGTTGCGGGGCCTGCCGCCCGGGTACCGGGACGATGGGTGTGCCGTTGCCGGGGCCGACCGGTGGTGGTGTGAGCGCGCCCGCGCGGGTTCCGCCGCCGGTGCCGGGCTGGTTCGGTGCCCAGCTCGGCAGTGGTGGTGGTGTGGGTGCGGTGGGGGGTTGTGAGGGTTCGGGGACATCGACACACGGCCAGCCGGGATGCATCTGCTGCCACTGCTCACACGGAATGTAGGGTCCCGCCGACGCCGGCGGGGCGGCAGGCTCGGTGGCGGCGAGTACGGCCATACCCGCGATCAGCGTCCCGGTCGTGACCAGGGCGGCGCCGGTGGCGCGCCAGGTTCTCCAACGGTCCCCGTGGGCGGTGTCGGTTCGGTGCATGGAACGCTCACGCTCCTGAACGGGCTTGGCGGGCATAAGGTTTGCGCGGCTCATAAGTACACCGGGTCGCCGTAGACGGTGACGGTGTTGTCCGCGGTCGGGGTGGAGATCCGCGCGGTGGCGAACGAGCGCAGGCTCACCGGCCCCATGCAGGCGTCGATTTTGACCTCGACTCCTTCGGCGGTGATCGACGCGCGTGGCCCGGCCAGCGGCTTGGTCCCGAAGTCGATGGTCGCGATCGAGCCGGGTTTGAGGGTGGTGGAGATGTTCGGTGACACCGACGCGCTCGCACCAAGGCTCACACTCGGCGGGTAAGAGATGTTGAGCGAGGCGTTCGGCCCAACCGAGACCCCCATGCCCAGGGTCAGGCCGGTGGAGACATCGACTTGGCAGCCGATCTGATACCCCAAACCCAGCGACCCCGCCGATATCGGCGCCGACCCGCCACCGGAGACTTCGGCGACGGCTTTGAGGCTGACGAACCCCTCACGGGTGAACATCGTCGCAGCCAGATTCGGAACCCGATCCAGATTCTCATTGGTCTTCGTTACGGCGAGGGTCCACCCGTCATCGGTGATGGTCTGGCGGTACTTGTCGGCTACCGGGTCCGCGCTCGCCGTGCCCGCACCCCACGCCCCGGCGAGCAACACCGTACTCACGGCGGCAGCACAGGACGCTGTCTGCAAGGTCCTCCCCACAACCTTCTCCTCCCACAATCACAGCGAACTATCAGCTATCTATGTGTGCAGGGTGACACGTCGCCATCCACGCCGGACAGGAGTTTGTGACTGTAGTCACAATCGGACCGTATAAGCGAAACGGGTCACAATCATGGGTGGTGCTGTCGAAACCGGCCGGGGCTCTTACTGATTCGCGACAAGAGCGCACTCCGGACGGGCTCGGGACCGGGGATGCCGTGCCCGAACCGTTATGCACCCCAGGGGGCATCGGTCGGGGTGAACCTTTCGCCGAGTTCGTCGAACGTACCGGGGATGTCACTCGAATCCTGTGGCTGGAAGCCACGGGTCGGCGAGCCGAGATCGCGGTGCCTGCGCTGCTCTCGGTCGGGTACCGGCTCGTCGAGCCCCCCCGCGCCACCTGGTGCAGGGGCTGCGCTGACGTTCAAGGCCTCTAGCAACGGCGAACTCACCGAAGCCGAAGCCATCGCCCATCTGACCAAGGATGTCTTGGTGGCGGTGGTCATCGAGCCCGCGAAGGGCTTTTCGCCGCGGGTTCAGCCGAGGTAGTGGGCGAGCAGCACGATGATCAGCGCTAGGAGCGCGACGGTGCCGATCAACGCGGCGAGTGCGCATCCGGTGGGCAGGGCGTCGCTGTCGGGTTCGTGGGCACCGGGTTTGCGGGCGAGGGCTGGCGATGGTGGTGGTGCGGCAGGCGGCGTGGGTATGGGGCGTGGGCGGGGTTGCTGGGTTTGTTCGAGGTCGGTGGTGCGGACCCATCCGGGCTGGGGTTTGCCGAAATTGGTGAGCGGCATGCCTGGTGTGTCGCTGGGATCCAGCGGCGTTGGCCGCTGAGTACTTCGGCGAGGAATTGTGCTGCGGGGAGGCCGGCGTGGGTGAGGGTGGATGGTTTGGTGGTGGTGGTGCCGAGGCGGAATGTTGTTGATTGGACGTAGATTTCGGCGTGCTGGTCGAGGGCGTGGGTGTCGTCGGTCCAGGGTTGGAATTCGGGTTGGTTACGGGTCCAGCGTTGGCGGCGGTCGAGGACCTTGCAGCGCACGCTGGGGATTCGCCACATGGCTTTGTTGACGGGGGTGCCGGTGAGGTCGTGGCGGATGAACCAGAGGGTCTCGGCGCCCTTGGCGGTGCGGGCTTTGGTGCGGGCGGCGAACTCGGTCGGGCACTGCGTGAGTCTACGAATGCCGATAGGGTTAGCCGGATACGGGGAAGCACTCAATCGTACCCTGGTGGCGCTCCACTTGAGTGAACGGTTGCGGCAATGTCGGGGCCTATCGGACGAAGAGCGGAAAAGGAGCTCACTCCGAGGGTATCACCGGGCTTCACCGAGTCGTATCGGGCTTGTGGGCTGCGAGAAGGACGTAACGGGCTTTACCTTCCCCGGCTGCCTTCTCGAATAGCGTGAACAAGTCTTCTAGGGCGGCCGTCTGTTCAGTGCCAGCTACCTCGATAAGCGCCGACCGGCGGTCGCTGACGCGCTTGCTGAATTCTCGATAGGAAGGGCGAGTTTGTTCACTGATGTCGCGAACGTCGTCTACATGAAATCCAGCTCCGGCTACGAGTTGGCGGTAGTTGGTGATGCTATCGAGGGAGAGCAGGTCGAGAATAGACACCGCCGCACCGATGCTCTGAATGGTTTCGGATTCGCGTTGAGTGATGTCGGCTATGGCGAGCTTGGCTCCAGGCCGCAGTACTCGGAAGAGCTCGTGCAGCACTCGTGTTTTGTCGGGCATGTGCAGGATGGACTCGATCGCGATGGCTGCGTCGAAGGACTCACCGCCGAAAGGTAGGGAGGTAGCGTCAGCCACACGAAAGTTGGTGAGATCACTCAATCCCTGCTGGCGGCTGTGCGAGTTGGCCGTGTCGACCTGTTTGGGGCTGATGGTGACGCCGGTCACGTACGCCCCCTTGGTCCGGGCGATTCGACACGCGGGACCGCCGGTTCCGCACCCAACGTCGAGTACGCGTCTGCCGCTGGTCGCAGCACTAGCTTGCGCGATAAGATCGGTGAGTCGGTCTTGGGCGTCGTCCATTGACAAGTCCGGTTCGTCGTCGGGCCAGTATCCGAGATGGACGTTTTCACCGCAGAAGATCTCCACTGCCTGGGTGTTGTCGTAGAAATCGGTCACTGCTTCGAGAGCGGGGCCGCGGTTCTGGACCATAATTACACTACCTTTCGATTAAGTGCCCACCCACCGGCTGCGCCGTGGATGAGGCGGGAGCAGGCGACAATAGTTCTATATGGACTTAGTGTTCGAGGTCATCGCGATGTATCGGTACGGCGGTCACTATTCGCTTGGTACTGCCGAAGAAGCTTCATTATCAGTGTGTGTGATTGTAAGCGCATCAGAATCTCTGCTTCGTCTCATAGATGCGCTGATGGCCGGTATACCCGACCAGTCGATAGGGTCCGGAGGTTTCCTCAGGTAGGAGGTAGTCGGATCCGTCGCGCGGGGGGTCGATGTGGTGGAGCTCCCGGTATCGGCTGTAGCTGATGTGTGCTCGACGTGCTATTGCGGCCTGGTTGGAAGTTGTTCTGAGGTGGTCACGATATCCAGGAACGGCGGTGACGGCGAAAAATTCTGCGACACAACCAGAGCCGTAACTGACGAGCGCTATGGGCTGATCGGTTAGATCGCCTCCATGATCGAGGAGCGAGGCGAGCGCTAAGTACAACGAGGCGTTGTAACTGTTTCCCACGTGCTGGTTGTAGTAAATCGTGTGGCCCACAGCGGCTTCGATGTCTTCGTCAGTAAAAGGGATTTCGTTGGACTTCAACAAGTGGCGGTGTGCCTTGTTACTCATTTTTGTGAATGGCTGATGATAGCAGTATGCACGGAACTCAGAAAGCGCACGACCTCCCTGTTTGGCGTAATCTGCATAGGCCTTTTCGATGGCGCTCAGATAAGCCTCTCGTGAAAATTTTCCGTCGACAACGGCAGTCGACCGGTAGGCGGGGCGCCAGAAGTCCATGATGTCGGCAGAGTGCACTCCGGAGATCGGCTCGAGTCGCGCAATATCAGGATCAGTTGCGATGAGCATGGCGACGGCGGCGGCACCTTGAGTTGGTTCAGCTGGAGTGTCGAGGTCGTAGCGTGCGATGTCTGTCGCGATGACCAGGACATGGTCGCCGCGTTGTTTGGTGACGAGTCCGGAAGCGAATTGTAGCGCTGCAGTGCCGGCGTAGCAGGCTTGTTTCAGTTCGACGACGCGGGCCGTAGCAGGCAGCCCGATCAGATCGTGGAGGTAGAGTGCAGCAGCTTTGGATTCGTCGACTCCGGTTTCGGTGGCCAGCAGCACGGCGCGCAGTTTGCCAGTCCCGTGGCGTTCCAGGATAGGCGCGGCCGCGGTGGCGGCCATCGTGACGATGTCCTCATCGGGGGCCGGCACACTCATCGTCTGCTGCCCGAGTCCTTTGGTGAATTTCTCAGCGGGTTGACCGTGATGTTCGGCGAGACGGTCAATACTCAGGCAGTACTGGGTGGTGGCGAAGGACAGATCATGGATTCCGTTGACAGGTACAGTCATCCGTCCGCTCCGGACCTGCGTACTGGGGTGGACCGTTCGAGTCGCAAGTGGGCCCGCATGAGTTCTCCAGGGTTGGTTTGCGCAGCCATGAGTGAGAGTTCGCCGCACGCGACGGTGGACGCGGCGATCACGGCGAGGCGTCTGGCGTTCGCGCCGGGCTCGCGCTGTGCTCGGCAACCGAGCCGAGCAAGCGCGTCCTCGACGAAATCGAGGTCTTTGGCGTTGCCGACGGTACCGACGATGACATTAGGCAGGGTGGCCGAGAAGTAGAGGTCGCCGTCGCGGTCTTCGACGTAGGTGAGCCCTTGAGAGCCTTCGACAATGTTCGCGGCGTCTTGTCCGGTCGCGAGGTAGAACGCGAGCAGCATGTTGGCGTAATGGGCGTTGGCGCAACGAATTCCGCCTGCCAGGATGGTGCCAATCAGGTTCTTGCGGGTGTTGAGGTCCGCGATCCGGGCGGCGGTGGTGTGCAGCTGTTCATGGACGATCTCACGCGGGACGAGGAGTTCGGTGACGATATTCTTGCCGCGTCCGAGGATTCCGTTGACGGCGCTGGGCTTCTTGTCGATGCAGTAGTTGCCCGAGATCGATCCGTAGCGTACGCCCGCCACGGAGTCGAGGATCCAGGCGGTAAGCTGGTCTGCGGCTTGGGTTGTCATATTGTGGCCGGCGGCATCGCCGGTGGTGAACTCGAACCGCAGAAACAACAGATTCCCCACGATCTGGTGATGCAGGTCGATCAGTGTGCAGAACCGGCTACCGCTGGCGGCCACTGCTTGCAGCGTGGCGAATTGCGACTGCAGTTGGCGAGTCGCCGACAGTGCGGTGGCGGCATCGTTGGCTTCGAGCAGGGTCGAGCGGGTCATCCGTTCGTCGACGAGGGTGGCGAGGATGCCGTCGCCGGTGGCCATCGATATGCGGGCACCGCGCTGTACTGATGGCCATAGCGGTGATTCGTGGGTCGCCAGGGGTATTTCGAGATCCTCGTTGACGGTGTTGCCGGTGATGCGGACGGGCCCGACCCATTGCACGGGTACACTGGCGGCAAGTTTCTCCGCGGTACGTGGGCTTCTCATGAGACCTCCAGTTCAGGGGGTGTGCGTAGTTCGGACGCGCGGATCCCCGCGCGAGTCCAGCGGTGGCGCATGTGGTCGATCGAGGTGACCGCGTCGGGCTGGATGACCGCGATCCCGCAGTTTCCCCGCCCGCGCCGGGGATCCCTCCTCGGCCGCGGCCGAGGAGATGAGGGGTGGCAGAGGTCTCTATCAGCCGCCGCGCCAGCGTGGGATCGGCGGCCAGTCGTGCCCGGACCGACTCGACAGCGAGTTCGGCGCTACTCGTGATACCCGTGTCCGCGATGACCAACTCAGCATCGAATCCGACCTTGAGCGGTCGCGCCATACCGGCGTGAAACCAGATGGGGCCTTGCGCGATCGATGACCACGCGTCAACACCGCTGGCCCTGCCGTCGGCAACTCGCTCACAGCACTGCACGAGCCGACACAGCGGCGCGACGTCGAGCGCCTTGCCATAGAGCTCGGCGACTGCCGACGCAGCCAGGGCTGCGCACGCGGCACTGGCACCGAGTCCGCGCCCGAGCGGAACGGCACGCCACACGTCGAGATCGACACACCGGTCCGATAAACCCCACTGCTGCAATGCGGCAGCCACCGCAACCTCGACACCCGTCAATGGGGCTCGACCACCGCCGCGGTACGGACAGCGAATTCCTGAACTGTGGGTGGTAGCGTACGAGCAGGCAGAGGGGGCCGATTCGGTTCGCGTGCAAGCAGTGACCGGCAGGGTCGCGACTGGTAGTGCCAGTGCTGGTGTCCCATAGACAACGGTGTGCCCACCCGGCAAGATCACCTTGCCGTGGGCTCGGCCGACACCGAGCTGCAACTGCTGATTGTCCATGGCGCTCATCGATCCCGATGGATGAGTGTGTGAGCCAACGCCACGAGTTGATCGGCATCCATAGCATCGGGTAGTGCACTCAAAGCCGCATTTATCCGTTGATCGGCCAACGCCTGCGTAATCTGACGACCCCTGGCGGCTTCGATCAGTGCTGTCGCGCGGGCGATGTCGCCGGTGCTAAGCGGAACCCGTGACCGGTACAATGCGGCCAGTTCCACCCCGGCGTCGGTTTCTGAGGCCATGGCGACGACGACGGGCAGAGTGAGTTTGCGCCGTGCGATGTCGTTGCCAACCGGTTTTCCGGTCCGGGCTGGGTCGCCCCAGATCCCGAGGATGTCATCGATATACTGCAGCGCGAGCCCGAGTTCTCGGCCGAACTGATCCATCATGGCCACGGTGGCTTCCTCAGCCCCCGCACACACGGCGCCGAGCGCACTCGCGCACCCCATCAGCGAACCGGTCTTGCCGGCCACCATGGCACTGTACTCGTCGAGCCCTACCCGATAACAGGTCTCGAAGCGGCAATCTCCGGCCTGCCCGCGGCACAGTTCTACGATGGTCGTGGTCATCCGCTCGATGGCAGCGGCAACGAACTTTGCTGGCAGACCATCGGCCAGCACACCAATCGCCGTGCTGTGTAAGACATCGCCCAGCAGG
>NZ_BAUA01000034.1 GCF_000710915.1 Nocardia brasiliensis IFM 10847 | reverse complement strand
GTCCACCTGATCCATGACCGCCAACGCGTCATCCCAGTAGGTCAGTGCCCGCCTGGTCTTCGGGTCCACGAACGTGGCAGCCATGGGGTCCCAGACCGGCATGTCGTCGCCGGTATAGACCTCGCGGTCGAAGTGCGGCCACCAGATGTTGCGGTAGGTCGCCGCGGTGACCTGGTAGAGCAGTTTGGTCGGGATCGAGCCACGGATAGCCAGATGCAGGTGCGGGGCACCGCGCTTCTGAGGTTCGACCGTGGCGAAGTACTGCACGTTCCAACCGACAGCACGGCGAAGGTTCTGAATCCAGCGGTCGAACAACGCCTTGAAGTGCATGATGTCGCGGGCCGCACCCACGTAGTCATAGGAATTCGGATCGACCGGAGAACCGTCGGAGACCATCTCGCCGGTCTCGGCATCACGCACACGGTTGATCCGGCCGTAGCCAGGCATGGTCAAGGTGTGAAAGGTCGAAGGCCGATACTTGCCCTCCACGTAGGCAGTCCCGATCGTGGTGCGGGCAACCTTCTTACGGGGCAAATCCGGTACGTCGTCGCGGCGCCGGGTGGACTTGGCCTTGCGACGTGGCTTGTCCTCCAGGGCGGGCAGGCGGCCACGCACACCGAGTTCACGAAGCTCGGTATCCAGATCAGCCACCAACGCCTTGATCGCCTCAGCCAACTCGTGATCACCGTCGCGGCGAGCATCCTGATACCGGCCGAACTGATCAGCACGCGCGGCTAGCACTTGCGCCTGAGCTTCGGTGACCACCGGCTCCGGACGCACAGGTTCGTGCTCGGCACACCAGCCCTCTCGCAACTGGGTCATCCGCACGTACTTGTTGGCCTTGGCACACGCCGGGCACGTCGAAGCCACGGTGGCCTTGCACGGGGCACCGACGTAGGAGACCCGCCCAGTGCGGGTGTCGTAGGCGCGCATCGGCACCACTCGGGCGCACACGTCGTGCTGTTCGGCGGCAGCCTCAGCGATATCACGCACGTCCGGCATCGCCCGACGTTCAGCGGCCGTCTGGCGATTCGGGGCAACGCCAGCGGCCGGGGCGGAAGCAGTATCGGTCACCATAGGATTGGTCCGTCCAGGAGCGAATCAGCGTGGAAGAACAGCAGTTCCACCGTGGCCGGGCCGACGAGTTCAGCGCGGCAGTGATCAGCACCGAACGCGGCGGCGAGATCGATAGTGCGACCGTGCCAGTCGGCGGGGCACTGACCAGGCAGCATCCGCGCCAGCACGCTATCGATGTCGGAGCCGATGTCGATGCGCAAGCGCTCGGGAACAGTGACCGTGTCGGCAGTGTGGATGGTCAGGTGGCAGGCGGTGAGTCCGCGTGCCCAGCAGCGTCCGTAACGCCACCAGCCCAGCAACCACCCTTGTGGACGTGTGGTGAGTGTGGTCATGACTTCCCCCAGGGTGTCTCGAACAAGGACAACTGATCAGCGTCAACACGCTTGGGCCGCTTGGGTGTTCGCCGTGGCTTCGCTGCGGCAGCGACAATCGGATTGATCCGCCGAGCCGAGCCGTACCGGCCGACCTTGAGCCGGGTATCGGCGTGGACGAAGCGGGAGAACCGTGAACACGTCGGCACCAGTTCCCAGCCTTCGCGGGTGCGGGTCCCGGATTCGGCCGGCGTGTGCCGGACGCGGGCGATCGTCATCGGGCCACCACGCAACGGCCGGTCGTTGATCTCGTAGAGGACATCACCTGGCAGCACTCGTCGCGCGGTGACGACGTGGAAGAACATCGGTTCCGGATCAGGCAGGGCCGTCATGGCTGTACCTCGCCGTCCGCGATGCCGCACACCCGGCAGAGCCGTGCACGGGTCGAGGTGCCACGCAGCCGTTTCTTGGCCTTGGCGATGGCGGGGAACTGGTGGCCGTTGCGGTCGCAGTGGTCGGCGGCTATGCAGCCGTCGCACCAGATCCGGTCTCCGTCGTAGACCCAACTGACACCGGTAGGGCGCGACTCCAGGTACGACACGGCCTGCTGCACGGTGTCGAAACAGATTGACTCCGAACCGTCTTCGTCGTAGACGTCCCCGCACAGATCGCAGTAGATGACCGTGTGGTTCTCGGTCACGAATCCACGCTTCATGCCGCCACCGACCCTTCACCGTCGCCGAGGTCATCGGGATCGAACGTCGACGGATCGAACCCATCATCGGAATCGGCTGGGGCACCAGTGGTTTCGTGCCGTAGCGCGAATTCTTCGACCAGGCGTGTGATGTCGGCATCGGTGACCCAGTAGAACCGAGCGCGGGTCAGCTCGGTGGAGCCGTCTTGTTCGATGTAGCCGACACCTGGTGTGCTGGTAGGGATCTGATCGCATTCCGCGCCACGGTCACGGGCACCGTTGCCGAAGACCATGGCGACCTGAGTCGGTTCGGTCAGCCGCAACCCGATACGCAGCGGGAACAGTTGCCGTTGGGGCATGTTCTCCTTCGACGGGTCTTGGATGAACCCGAAGACCGAGATCGCAGCGGCCCGGGCTTGGGTCAGCAGCAGCCCCAGCAGCTCGTCCAAGCGGGCCAGGGTCTTGGCATCGGCGTAGGCCGACAGCGCCGCGAACTCATCGATCAGGATCACGATCAGCGGCTCATCGGTGGTCGGGGTGAGTTTGCGCAGCTTGGCCGCCATCAGCTTGGCCTGGCGTTCTCGCATGACCGCGACGGCTTCCTCCAGCAACGCCAGGATGTCTTCGGCGCTCTGGTAGGCGAAGCGGACGAACAACTCCTTGCCGGGGCTGAACTCGACACCGCCCTTGGGATCGATACCCCACACGTCGACCAACCCGGCGCGGATCGCGGGAGCCAGGCCAGCGATCATGGACCAGATGATCGAGCCCTTACCCGAATCTGTTGCACCAGCGGCCATTCCGTGCGTGTAGAGCACCGGAATCTGCGCTGTCTCGCCGTACTCGGTGACACCCACGGGGACCGCCTTCAGGTCTACATCGTTGGAGACCCAACCCGGCAACGCTGCCGGGGCCGCGAGTGTGTCGAACACGCGCAGCTGAAGACGGACCACCCCCGGGGCAGGTGACGCCACTGTCACCTTCGGCACCGCGAGCACTTGAGCGAACGCATCGCGGGTTTCCTCGTTGGACCAGCGTTTGCGGGATTGGCCAGCCAGCATCAGGAAGTCCACGTCGATGCCGTACATGGTGTAGTCGTAGCGCTCCATCGGCGGAAACCCGGTCTCCGGGGACCCGAGCTTGAGCGCGTGCAGCATCAGGTTGGTTTGCAGCGGATCAGCCAGCACCGCCACCGCCGGACGCAACTGCGCAGGTGCGTCATCGATGATCCGCGCCAGCGTCGGCACGGCGGGTTTGCGGATCCGGACGCAGGAACCGACGAAGGTAGCGATTGCGATCGTGGTACCCGTCGAGATGATCGTGGGAAGGATCGACATCACAGCACCCCCCGCAGCGGCGCGAACGACAGCGCTACCGAATGCTCGGCGAGCACGTTCGGCAACACGTGGGTGAGGATGCGCACGTCGACCAGGCTCAGCTGAATCTCTACACCGCCCACCAGGAACGACACACGCGCGTCGGTCTCTACCGACTGGAATGGTGATGCCGCAACGTATTTCACGTTCCGCAGGCCACCAGCGATCGGAGCAGTCATCACCGATCACCCCGCCGAGGCTCGTCGCAGAACATGATGCAGGCACCCGCCGACGTGGGCTTGGCCTTGGCCTTGGGCTGCGGAGTGCGGATCGGATCGCACTTCCACAACCGGAAGTTGATCCCCGGCGGCGGCTCACCGCAGTTGGCATCGTTGAACGAGGGCTTCGGCACGTCCTCGCAGAACATCACGCACCCATCGGGACGAGTGCTGGCCTGATACGACACCGGGGTTGGTGTGCGGTCGGCGGTCAAGAGCACCGCAGTGGCCATGACCGAGACCGCAGTCACCCCGAGGACAGTGGCCAGGAACGGTGGATTGGACGAAAGGTCGAAGGTGATCATCGGGTGCCCCCCAGGGCGGGAATCGCGAGCGGCAACATCGGCTGCACCGGTCGCTCAGATGGAACAGGTCGGGAAGGTGTGGACGCCGACGGACGCGGTCGCCCGGTCTGCTCCACAACAGGTTTCGGCGCGTACTTCGCGGCCGTAGCGGGTGAGATACCCAGCGCTGCACCGATTTCGGTGTAGGTGGCACCTTCGGCCCGCATGGCAACCGCGCGAGCCACTTTCGCCGGATCGCGACGAGTCGTCCGCCGTGCACGAGGCACCGGAGCTGGAACCGTCGCCGGAACCGCAACCGCGTCCGGAATCGAGACCGGTTCGGGTGCAACAGTTTCAGCGATGTCGTTGTCTCGGCTGATCATGTGGGCCAAGGTCGCGCCCATCCCGAGGACCGCAGGCGGAACGCACGCCACCAGCACGACCACCGGCCACGGAGCGGTAGCCCAGTGCGCGGCCTGCATCAGGTGATAGGCGACTTGGCCGACGCCACCGAGGATCAAAGCACCCAGGGCACTCCACTTGGCGTAGGCGCGTGTTCCGGGGGTGCGGATGCGACCGTTGAGCCACACGTGCAGCGCGTAGGAGGCGTAGGTCTCCATCCCGATCGGCAACGTGATCGCGGTATTGATCGTGAAGCCGTCGGCGATACCCGGAAGGGGTTGCACCTCACCGAAACCGGTCATCGTGCCCAGGCCGACCCAGCCGGACCAGATCGCCACGAACGCCGGAAGCGCCAGCAACAACACCGGCCACGAACGAATCCGCCTGTCCGGCTTGCCATCACGGTCCGGCTTGAGTCGGCTGAACATCACGCCACCGCCCTCGACTCGTCAGTGAGGAACTCGGCGTAGTCATGCTGAGCCAGCACGGTCGGCAGCGCCTCGGCCAGGTCATGCGCGTCAGTGATATCGAGCACGACCCGACCGAGCCGAGGAAGAACACCACCTGCGGAGGAAGCCCGCCACCGAGTCGACCAGCACGAATGGGCTCGTACTTCAGGCCGTGCAGCTCACCACCCACGCTCGGCGGGACCATCACGAACGAGGTCATCACGCAGCCGCCTTCCGGTCACGCTGTGCCGACGCCGAATGATCGCCAGGCACAACAGTTCCCGAGTTGTCGCCCTTGAACCCGGTCGCCCGAATCGACCAGCCGATCGACTTGAACTCACCCGAACCGATCAGCTTCGGCTTGACCATCAGTCCTTCCAGCTCCACTGGAGTCATGCCCGGCACAATGGCCGCAGCAGGAGGAACCGGGCACACGTCCGCAGCGAAGATCACCTCATAGCTGGCGTGCTTGGCGTTGTCCTCGCTCGACGGGTCGATGATCGTGGCCTTCCACAACCGCTTGCCCGTCCCTTTGCCTTCGTAGTCGAGGTCCACCTTCTGAATCGCCGGGGTATTCCGGTCTCGCTGGAACTCCGTCACTGGCCGGGCGGTACCCAGCAAGTACGTGCCCTTCTCGAAGAACTCACTGGCATCCGCTCGAAGCCACACATTGCTCGACGGCATTGCTCACCTCCTGATCTTTAGGCCCCTAAAGTCGATGTTCGTGCGATCATCTGAGTGTCTTTAGGGGTATAAAGTCGAGAGTACTCCCTGATGGGGGCAGAATCAATACCCCTAAAGTCGGCCATCTACACTCGTACACGTGGCTACAGCTGATGACTTCGAACAGGTTCGGAACGACCCGGACCCGCTTCGTCGTGGTCAGCGTGCGACTGAGCTGATCACCCTCTACCAGCAGCGCGCTACCGAGCTTGCTCGCCTCCGGAAAGCGGCCATCAAAGAGGCGCATCTTGATCTAGGTCTGAGCTACAAGGAGATCGCTGAGCGGTTCGGCCTGACTCAGGGCAGGGTCAGCCAGATACGTTCTAGCGGGCCACGGCCGGAACGAGCCTTCTTCGGAGTCGGACCCGTAAGTGTGGGCATTCCAAGACGATTCGGTCTTGAGGAAGGCCGAGAGCGTCCGTTCTTCGATGCATCTGATCAGGCCACCCAGGAGTTGGTCGAAACCACTCTGGAACGGCTACTGCTCGCCTCGGCCCGTTTCGCCATCGATCCGGATACCGATGAGCCTCCGCCTGGCGACACGGTCGTCATATGTGGACCCAAGTCCGCACCAGTAGCTCGCCACCTTCTGGCCGAGGACCCCGTTTTGGGTTTCGAACGTGACGACGATGGTTGGTGGATCACGGATTCCAACACCGGACTTCGACATCAGTCTCCGTACCGGCAGGACAGCGCGAACAAAACCGACCTTGGCTACTTCTCGCGCCGAGTAGCTGATCAGCGCGTAGTCGTGCATATCGCGGGAATCACCAGCGTCGGATCACTCGGTGTAGCCCATTGGCTCGATCATCATCTGCCCGAAATATTCGACCCTGCAAAGCCTTTTGTTTGCGGTGTCGTAGAAGCTGACTTCTCTGCTGACTTTGCGATCACAAGCAGCAGATTGCTGGTCGGCCCGTACCTCCGTTGAGCAACCCATGATCATCAACGCCGCGCAACTCCCGGGCACGTCCGATCAAGATCGCGTGATCAAGACGTCCTACGGCGTCATCGTTCTTGACGGCGCAACGTCATTCGACCCCAGCTCGCCCTCCGCGAACGACTACGTTGACAGTCTCGGCCACGAGCTACAGCGAAGGTTCGCAAGATCGGATGATCTTCGAGTGATCCTCGCCGACGCGATCACAGCGACATCGCGTGATCTTCAGCTACGTCCTGGCCTCGGTCCATCGAGCACCGTCGCACTTGTTCGGCTCAGAGCCAACACGGTCGAGGTGCTCGTACTTGGCGATTCAACCGTAGTCGTCGGACATTACGACGGATCGCAACAACTGATCACCGACCATCGTCTCGATCAACTTGAGCTTCCCCAGGCCGAGCAGTACCGTCACCGACTCGCTTCCGGCAGCGGTTACGACGACATACACCGCGAACTACTAAGCGCCCTTCAGCAACGTCAACGCATCCGCCGCAACTCCTCGAACGGCTACTGGATAGCCGAAGCCGATCCATCCGCAGCAGGACATGCCATCTACCAACGTTTTCCTGCGGAGTCCGTAGCTTGGGCAGTACTTGCCACGGATGGCGCGAGCGACCCGCTTACACTTCTAGGCATCCACTGGTCAGGCATCGCGCAACTTTCCTCCGATGAGCTGTCGGAACTTCTTGGCCGCTGCCACACATGGGAAGCCACCGACGATCCGAACGGGCAGCAACTACCGCGCCCCAAGCGACACGACGACAAAACGCTCGCTGTTCTGCGCACCTGACCGCAGTACTGCCCGCGACACGTTGCCGAATTTAGCTATATAGGATCAAGAGCGGCGGCCCTACGGGCCGCCGCCGCCGCGCTCACGACGCGCAACGGGCCTACGCTCCGTCCCTCCGCCGCCCCGGCGCAGTCGGCGCGTCGGCGACGACCCGCAGGACCGAAATTCATTGACCCTGATGAGCCTCAATCGGCCAAGCCGCGGTAACACCATCGGTCCAGCTCATGCGGATACGTCTCGTCTACCGATCGCCGTGGCTGGGCTGGGTGCCCGCCTCCTCATGGCCCCATGATCTGACTTCGCACCGGGAGAGTAAAGAGCGCTTCGCGTCGCTGCGCGATGCCTACGGCACTCTTGACTATCCCTCCCTCAGCACAGGATGGCCAGTATGAGGAAGCGGGGTTTCTAGGTGGCGGATAGACAACCTATCCGCGAAATGACAAGAGGCAACAGTGGTCCGGACATGCGAAAACTGCGGAGCATCAACCCCGCAGCTTCGGTACGCAGATCGTACGCAGCAGCACCCATAGACGCCGTCACGCACCAACGCCTCAAACGGCAATTTCCCAGTTCACGCCATCGGGACCAACAATGCCAACTCCGCCCGTATCAGGCAAAACCGGCACGGTCCGCTCTCCTAAAGCGGGTGTCGCAGGTTCGAATCCTGCCGAGGGCACAGCGAACAGGGGAACGCGGCCTCGCCCAGGTGGGGATCTATCGAGGGCAACGGCCAGCATCGCTTCTGTGATCTCGCGGTCGACGGGGTAGTTGCCCTGCCACGCCGCAGCGCGTCGCAGATCCTGGCAGAGGTCGGAACGTTCGCGTCGAAGCCCGCTTCGCGGGTTCACCTCGACTTCGTCGCGGGTCGGCCGGTGGTAGTCGTAATAGAGGATGTGGCCGATGGCACCGCCGGCCGCCATCGGCGGCGGTGGACCGATCGACTCCAGCCGAGCCAGCTCGTCGGCGTATAGCGAACTCAGTTTGGATATCCGCAACTGCCGGTAGTGAGCCTGCTGGAAGGTCTCGAATTCCTCTCCATCGATGTCACCCGCGAATAGGGTCCTCTCGGCCGGGAAATCTGCTCAGCCCCAAGGGATTCGCGGGCCACATGACGCCTGGTCAGCAGTTGCCGGCCAGGCGTCGTGTGGCACAAGCTCACGCATCTGCGCTACATCGACTCCACCCCGGGTGGCCCGTCGCGCGACGGTGGGCGTTTCGGTCCGCGGGGTTCAGGGTCGTACAACTCCCGACGACAGGCTGTTGATCAGGCAGGGCAGTACCGATTCACCGGTCGGAAGGCAGGGGCCACCGACGATGACGTCGGCTTCCGGCGCCGCCGCGGGCGTTTCGAGCGGAATCGGGTCCGCGCCCGCAGCGCCACCGCCCATCAGAACGGTAGCACTGAACAACGCACCGAGTATTGAGCCACATACTGACAAACGAGACTTGCGCATTGAGTTCTCTTCTCCTGAAGCCGAATAGGAACGATTCGGAGCCTACGAAGCACCTCAGTGACACCGCATGACCCAGAATGCATTGCTAACAGGGGTGTGGGCGCAGATACCCCAAGTGAGGGGTCGGTGACCAGCGGCGTGCACCACGCCGCGGTGAACTTGTGCGCGAGCCGTCGTAAGTCTGGGCCTGGGGGCGGGCGTGCGCGATGCCGGGTGCGTCAGCGGTCAGGTCGTACCGCCGGACCAGCAGAACAAGAAGCACAAACAGTCACAGCTGGTAGCTCGCTTCGATCACCAGCCGTCCACCCGGAGACCGCAGGTCGTCCCCGTTCTCATGTTCGCCAGGCCCTGTCGAGGGCACAGCGAAAAGCTTGCCTCACCGAATAGCGGACATGGCGTGCCAGCATCGCCGACACGCCATGCACTCCTTTCGCATGATGGTTCCCCCAAACCCCCGCGGTTACCGTCGCCGGTAGACCGACCAAATCATGTAGCCCGCGCGGTCATTCGCGGACGAGTCCCACCGGTCAGATCGAGCGGATCCACAGTTGCCAGCCGCTGCCCTGCTGACCGTAAACGCAGTCGGGCCGGGTGTCGGAGCTGCCGTACCACGCTTGCCACTTGTCCCCCTCCCGCACGCACTCCGCTTGAGTCGCGTACTCGCCGATGAACATGCCCTCGGCACTCGCGTTGCCCGCCACCGCCCCGACCACAACCAACGCCGCGGCAGAGGCTGCAAATGATCTCCATACATTTCGCATGCCGACCACCATGCCAGAGGCGCGCACCGAATCCACGACCCCAAGATTTGGAGATGATGTCCCGTCGGGACGTGACCAGGTACATCCAGTCGGTGGCGTCGCCGACGATCCTGGCGGTGTCGGTGCGGCGGGCTACAGTCCGCGGTATGGCAGCAGTCGACGGATGGGTCTCTGTCGAGGACAGCGGCCAACTGCTCATCACTGACGCGGCAACGACACCCGCTGTTCGTGACCGCCTTGCAGCGCTGGCGGGTTTGGTGTGCGGTGCGCATAAGGCCGGTTCGGAACCGTACTTTGCGTGGCACCGCAGCACCGTTTTCCGTCGTGGGTGAGTGCGCTGGGCGCGTGACCTCTATTCGACCCGCAGGCTTTCGGGCGCACGAAACCGCGGGCCGTAGCGTTCAGCCAAGGCCTCTGTGCGAGAGAGGAATTGAGACCGCCCGCCTGGGTACCCCTGGATGAACTGGCGTACACCGCCAGTCCAGGCGGGGAAGCCGATGCCGAGGATGGAGCCGATGTTGGCGTCAAGGTCGGCGGAGATGACGCCCTCGTCGAAGCATTTCTGGGTTTCCAGGGCTTGGATGAACATCAGGCGGTCTTGCAGGTCGATGAAAGGGACGGAAAGATCGCGGGTGGTTTTGAATTCGGCGCGCAGGTCGGGCCAGAGGCCGGCGCGTTTGCCCTCGGTGTAGTCGTAGAAGCCTGCGCCGGACAGCTTTCCGTTGCGGTCGAAGCGGTCCATCAGGGTCACGATGACCTCGCGGTCGGCCGGGATGGACTCGGCCAAGGTGCGACCTTCGGCTTCGGCGGCGGCGATGGATTCGTCCATGATTTTGCGGATGGTGCCGAAGGACAGCTCGTCGGCGACCTGCAGGGGGCGGCCGGGTAGCCGGCTTGCGCGTCACAGCGACCGCGAGATGATTTCCTTCATGATTTCGCTGGTGCCGCCGTAGATGCGGTTCACCCGAGAACCCGTGTACATGGCGGCGATCGGGTACTCCATCATGTAGCCGTAACCGCCGAACAGCTGCAGGCAGCGGTCCACCACCTTGTCGCAGGTTTCGGCCGCGAACAGCTTGGCCATGGACGCGGTGGCCGGATCGTTCTTCCCATCGATGTACTGCTGAATCGCGTGGTCGACAAGGGTTTTGATGGCCAGTGCCTCGGTCTTGCACTCGGCGAGGGTGAACGCGTTGTGCTGGAACTTGCCGATGGGCCGCCCGAACGCCTCGCGCTCCTTCGAGTAGCGCAACGCCTCGAGCACCGCGGCCTCGGCCAGCGCGGAGCACAGACTGGCGATGATCAGCCGCTCCCGGGCGAGCTGCTCCATCAACTGGTAGAAGCCCAGGCCCTCCTGCGCGCCAAGGAGATTCGCGACCGGCACCCGCATGTCGGAGAAGAACAGCTCACGCGTGTCCTGGGCGTGCTGCCCCATCTTCGCCAGCACGCGGCCGCGCTCGAAGCCGGGCAGATCCTTGGTTTCGGCGACGATGAGCGAGACTCCGGCCGCGCCCTGCGACGGATCGGTCTTGGCGATGATCACCAGCAGGTCGCAGTGGGTGCCGTTGGAGATGAACGTCTTCGAACCGTTGACGATGTAGTGATCGCCCTCGCGAATCGCGGTGGTGCGCACCGATTGCAGGTCCGATCCGGTACCGGGCTCGGTCATGGCGATCGCCAGCACCAATTCGCCGCTGATGATGCCGGGCAGCCACCGCCGGCGCTGATCCTCATTGCCGTAGGTGTAGATGTAGTGCGACACGATCGGCGAGTGCACCGAGAAGCCGAAGCCGTTGTCGTGCGCGTAGACCAACTCTTCCTGCACCACGGCCTGCAAGCCGAAATCGCCGCCCGCCCCGCCGAATTCCTCCGGTAGGTCCAGGCCGAGCAGGCCGGCCGCACCGGCCTGGTTCCAGAACTCGCGGTCGACCATGTGCTGCTCGGTCCAGCGCTCGCGGTTCGGCACGATCTCTTTGCGGAAGAACTCGGCGGCGTGCTTGCGCAGTTCACGATGCTGATCGGTTTCCCAGGTGGGGCGATAGTCGGGGAAGAGTACGGACATCGTTGTTCTCTCTACTTTCCGATCGAGGGAGTTGCGTCATCGCGACAGCCGTTTCTCGGCACGATACACATGTATCGTAACCGTGTCGGTTGTACGCATATCTATGTCAGTGACCGACTTCACACGACACTCGCCGCCGCGTAGCGGAGCAGACGGCGGGGACCATTACCCGACGTAAGATCTGCGGACAGTCGACGAACCGAGAGCTGATGCTGAACCCACGGGCAACCAACGATGACCTGACCGCCAAGGCGCGCATCCGCAACGCGGCCATGGATCTGTTCGCCCAGTACGGCGAATCCCGGGTCTCGCTGCGTGCCATCGCCGCGGCGGCCGGGGTCACCCTCGGCCTGGTCCAGCACCATTTCAAGACCAAGGCGGGGCTGCGCGACGCGGTGGACCAGCTGGTCGGCGAGTACTTCTATCAGGCCGTGCATTCGATTCCGGGCAGCGGCACGCCCGCCGAGGTCGCCGCCGCGCGCGACGAGGCGGTGCGAGAGATGCTGCGGGAGAACCCCGCCGTGGTGAACTACCTGCGCCGTGCCCTCCTCGAACCCGAGCCGGCGCAGTCGCAATTCCTGGAGCGGCTGGTGGAACTCGTTCGCTCCGAAGTGGTTTCGCTGCGCGAGGCCGGGCTCGCCTCCACCCGGCGGCGCGAATCCACGCAGGTGATCGCGATCCTCGTGCGCCAGCTCGGCGAGCTGTTGCTGGCTCCGCTGATCGACGCGGTCTGGGATCGGGTCGCCGCCCCGGGCGACACCGCCAAGCCGCACCTGTCGATCACCCTCGAGGACTGATCCGCGTCTTCCGGCGCTGGAACCGGGTGGGTCGGGCATATTGAGGGCATGAAATATGTGTTGCTGATCTGCGACGACGAGAGCTCCGCGCCGAGCATGGCGGAGATCGCGGCAGATCCGGCGCATCAAGCCTTCTCGGCCGAGGTCGCGCGGCGCGGTCGTAGCCTGGGCGGCGCACGGCTGCGACCGGCGGCGACTGCGACGACCGTGCGGGTGCGCGAAGGCGAAACGCTGGTGTCCGACGGCCCGTTCGCCGAAACGAAGGATTTCATCGGCGGCATCGACATCATCGAATGCGCGGATCTGGACGAGGCGATCGAACTCGCGGCGCTGCACCCGTACGCGAGCCGGGGTTGCATCGAGGTCCGTCCCGTGTGGGAATGACTGCGCCACAAGAAGTTCGGGCTGCGGTCGCCGCGGCGTACCGCGACGAGTGGGGCCAGGTGGTGGCCACGCTCATCGGCTGGACCGGGGATTGGGATCTCGCGGAGGACTGCGCGCAGGACGCGTTCGCCGCGGCGCTGACCACCTGGTCGCGGGACGGGATCCCGACCCGCCCGGGGGCCTGGCTCACCACGACGGCGCGCAATCGGGCGACGGACCGGCTCCGGCGCAACACCGCGACGGCCACCAAGGTGCGCGAACTCGCGGTGCTGGCCAGGGATCCGCTCGAGCCGCACCCGGAAGCGGTGCCCGACGAGCGGTTGCGCTTGATCTTCACCTGCTGTCATCCGGCACTGCCGTTTCCGGCCAGGGTCGCCCTCACCCTGCGCACGCTGACCGGCCTGACCACCGCGCAGATCGCGAAAGCCTTTCTCACCGCCGAGTCCACGATGGCGCAGCGCCTGGTACGGGCCAAACGCAAGATCGTCGAAGCCGGTATCCCGTACCGGGTTCCGCCCGCGGAACTGCTCCCGCAACGACTCACCGCCGTACTCGCGGTGCTCTATCTGATCTTCAACGAGGGCTACGACGACGCGGACGGGCACCGCGGACTGACCGCGGAGGGCATCTATCTCACCCGGGTCCTGGTCCGGTTGCTGCCCACCGAACCGGAGGCGCGCGGCCTGCTCGCCCTGATGCTGCTGCTCGAGGCGCGACGCGCGCAGCGCACCGACGGCGGCACACTGGTCACGCTCGAACACCAGGACCGGTCCGGGTGGGATCACGCGCTGATCGCCGAGGGCGTGCGGACGCTCGACGAAGCCTTGGCCGCCAGGCGACCGGGCCCGTATCAGGTGCAGGCCGCGATCGCCGCCTGCCACGCGACCGCACCCGACGCGGCGGCCACCGATTGGCCGCAGATCGCGGCGCTCTACGGCGAGCTGGCCCGGCTGGCGCCGTCACCGGTGGTCGAACTCAATCGCGCGGTGGCGGTGGCGATGGCGGACGGCATCTCGGCCGGGCTCGCCCTCATCGACGAGATCGACGCGTCCGGCCGGCTGGACGGCTACTACCTGCTGCCCGCGGCCAGAGCCGATCTGCTGCGCCGGGACGGTCGCGCCGCGGAGGCCGCCACCGCTTACCAGGCGGCCCTGGAACTTGCTCCGACCAGCGCGGAACGCCGCTACCTGACCGACCGACTGCGCACGCTCTGAGACTGCCGCAAAAATTGTCGGAGCTTTTTCCGCGCCGATGTCGATCCGGCGCGACCTCCTTCGTCGGTGGGGCGAAACCACCCGACAAGAGAGGTAAGACAATGTCGAACACCGAGCACATGACCGCCACCATGTCCGTCGACCGGACGCCGGACGAGGTCTTCGCCGCCGTCACCGACGTGCGCGGCTGGTGGAACGCGAACATCATCGGCGACACCGCCGCACTGCACGACGAGTTCATCTTCAACGACGACTTCGCGTACGCGGGCGAAACCGTCAAGGAGAAGAAGGGCATCCGCTTCAGCCGATTCCGGATCACCGAGGTCGTGCCCGGCCGGCGGATGGTCTGGCACGTCGTGGATTCGTGCCTCACCTTCGTCGACGACCAGCACGAGTGGACCGACACCCACGTCGTCTTCGACCTCGTCCCCACCCCCGACGGCACCACGCTGAACTTCACCCACGAGGGTCTGACCGCCGAATCCGAATGCTTCGAATCCTGCTCCCGCGGCTGGACCTTCTATATCACCACCAGCCTGCCGCAACTGATCACCACCGGCACCGGCCAACCCATCCTCCGCTACCGCTCCTGACCCACCTTCGACGCCGCGCCGGGACAATTCCTGGCGCGGCCCTATACCTAGAGCTACTATCCCTAGCAGATCTAGGGTTAGGAGGCGGGTGGCGTGCACATACCCAAGGATTTGGTGGCGGCTTCGGCGACGCCGCTGGTACTGGGCATCTTGGCGCGGCAGGAGAGCTACGGGTACGCGATCCTGAAGCAGATCAGCGAGCTGTCCGGCGGAGAGCTGGAGTGGAGCGACGGGTTGCTGTACCCGCTGCTGCACCGGCTGGAACGAATCGAGCACATCGAATCGTTCTGGGACACGCCAGAAGGCGGCCGACGGCGCAAGTACTACCGCATCACCGAGCAGGGACGCCGAGAACTGGTCCAGCATCGACGGCAGTGGGCCGCGGTGGTCGAGGCCCTCGACGGGATCTGGCAGTTGGCCCAGGGACCGATGACCGCACGTCCGGCGGAGGGGTAACCATGAGCGAGGACAGCGAACTCGAAGCGCAGATCGCGCAGTGGCGTGGCTACATGCGGCGCAGGCGCGCGGTGGCCACGACCGACACCGACGAGCTGGAAGACCATCTGCGCAGCACCATCACGGAGCTGACCGGTCTCGGACTGAAGCCGGACGAAGGGTTTCTCGTCGCGGTGAAACGGATAGGCAGCCAGGACGAGCTGTCCCGGGAATTCGCCCGCGAGCACTCGGGGCGATTGTGGAAACAGCTTGTGCTGACGCCTGATTCGGACTCCCCGAGCACAACAGGTGACCGGACGACGCTGCTCACCATGGTGGGGTGCGCTGCGGCCGCCGCGGTCGCGATCAAGGTGCCGGCACTGTTCGGCGCGGGTTTCGACGAGAACCCGGAACTCTACGCCAGGAATATCGCGCTGTTCGGACTCGCGCCGCTCGCAGCGTATTTCGCGATCCGGCGCAGGCTCGATCCGCGTCTCGTCGCGGTACTGGCGCTGGTGTTCGTCGTCGGCGCGGTCGGCGCGAACGCCTACCCGCTGGACAGTTCGTCACAGTCGTTGGTACTCACCGCCATTCACCTGCCGCTGGCGCTGTGGCTGGTGACCGGTGTCGCGTATACGGGCGGCGACTGGCGATCCGACCGCAGGCGAATGGATTTCATCCGGTTCACCGGCGAATGGTTCGTCTACTTCGTGCTCATCGCGTTGGGCGGTGGCGTGCTGACCGCCTTCACCGTCGGCACCTTCAACGCCATCGGCGTCGACGCCGAGGACTTCGTCTCGATGTGGCTGATGCCGTGCGGCGCCGTCGCCGCTGTCGTCGTCGCGGCCTGGCTGGTGGAGGCGAAGCAGAGTGTGGTCGAGAACATGGCGCCGGTGCTCACCAGGGTGTTCACGCCGCTGTTCACGGTCGCGCTGCTGGCGCTGCTGATCGGAATCGGTTTGAGCAGCACCGGGATCGACGTGGATCGCGACGTGCTGATCCTGTTCGACCTGCTGCTGGTCGTAGTGCTCGGGTTGCTGCTCTACGCCATCTCGGCCCGGGATCCCGAAGCCGCGCCGGGACTGTTCGACAAGCTGCAACTGGCGTTGGTGGTCAGTGCGTTGATCATCGATGTGCTGGTGCTCGCCGCCATCACCGGCCGCATCACCGAATACGGTTCCACCCCCAACAAGATCGCGGCGCTCGGTGAGAACGTCATCCTGCTCACCAACCTCGCCTGGTCGGCCTGGCTGCTGTTCGGGTTCCTGCGGCGCAAGCAGACATTCGCGCGGCTGGAACGCTGGCAGACGAGATACCTTGCGGTGTACCTCGTCTGGGCCTGGGTCGTGGTGCTGGTCTTCCCGCCGCTGTTCGATTTCCTCTAGTGCCCGGCGAGGCCCGCGTCCGGCGCGGACCTCGCCACGGGGTTCAGCGGGTCAGCAACGCGCGCAGGGCCGCGGTGACGGTGGCCGGCGACTCTTCGGCCATGAAGTGACCACAGCTCACGGTGGTATGCCGCAGGTCGGGAGCCCAAGCACGCCAGAGTGCTTCGGCGTCGAAGCCGAGCGCGGCGCCCCAATCCTGTTGCAGGACAGCGACCGGCATGCGGAGCAGGTTGCCCGCCGCACGATCGGCGCGATCGTGTTCGAGGTCGATCCCGGCCGAAGCCCGATAGTCGGCGACGATGCTGGGCACCGCCGCCGCGCACGACCGCAGGTAGACCTCGCGGATCGCCGGCGCGATGGCGGCCGGATCCCGCGTCCACGCGTCGAGGAAGTACCCGAAGAAGTCGTCGGCCGTGGCGGCGATCATCGCCTCGGGCAGGCCCGGCGGCTGCGCCATCAGAAAGAGGTGGAACCCGACCGCGGCCGACACGCCGTGCAGTACGTCCCACGTGTCGAGCAACGGCAGCACGTCGAGTGAGGCGAGGTGGGTGACGGCCTCAGGGTGGTCCAGGCCGGCCCGGATGGCGACGAACGCGCCACGATCGTGCCCCGCCACCGCGAAGCGTTCGTGGCCGAGCGCCCGGGCCACGGCGACGACGTCCGCGGCCATGGTGCGCTTCGAGTACACGCTGCCGCCGGTCTCGGCCGGCTTGTCGCTGTCGCCGTAACCGCGCAGGTCAGGGCAGATGACGGTGTGATCGGCCGCCAGGTCGGCCGCGACGTGCCGCCACATCAGGTGGGTCTGCGGGAAACCGTGCAGCAGCACGATCGGGCGACCCGCACCGCCCACCGCGACATTGAGTTCGACCCCGTCGCCGACGGCGATGCGACGGTAGTCGAATCCGGTAATCTCCGATGTCATGAGGTGTCCTTCCGATGGTCGCTGGTGACGCCGGACAGTCTTTTCGCCCGCGCTCAGCACCGAATCAGCAGCGACTGAGCGCGGTCGTCGCCGCGCCGGCCGGACCGGTCCTGTGGCGCGGCTGAGCTTCCGCGTGCTCGGCCCCATCGCCGCCGAGCGGGCGGGCGAATCCCTGCCGCTGAAGGGCTCGCGGCATCGGGCCGTGCTCGCCCGGCTGCTCGTCGCGCACGGGCGCATGGTCACCACGGATCAGCTGATCGATGACCTGTGGGAGCACCCGCCGCAGGGCGCGGTGGGTGCGCTGCAGACGTTCGTCGCCGAACTGCGGCGGCTCCTCGAACCGGACCGCGCACCGCGCAGCCCGGCGACGGTGCTGGTCACCGTCGCACCCGGTTACGCACTACGCGCCGACACGGTGGACGCGGACGATTTCGGCACCGCGGTCGGCCGGGCCGCCGAACTGCTGGCAACCGGCGACAGCGCCGGCGCACTGACGACCCTCGACGGCGCGCTCGCCCTGTGGCACGGCCCCGCCTACGCCGAATTCGCCGAACAGGGTTGGGCGCGTGCGGAAATCGATCGCTTGGACGGTCTCCGGCAACTCGCCGCCGAGCGCCGTGCGGCCGCGCTGATCGACCTCGCTCGGCCTGCCGAGGCGGTCCCCGGCTTGCATGCACTGCTCGCCGCGCATCCGCTGCGGGAACACGCCTGGCAGTTGCTCGCCCTCGCGCTGTACCGGTCGGGCAGGCAGAGCGATGCGCTGGCCGCGCTGCGCCGCGTCCGCCGGCTCTTGCGTACCGAACTCGGTACGGATCCGAGCCCCGGCCTGCAACAGCTGGAGGCGGACATGCTCGCGCACGCCCCGCAGCTGCGCCCCGTCCAGGCGCCGGTTCGGATCTCCTCGCCCGCAACAGATTTCCTCGGGCGAGCTACCGAGCTGGACGCGCTACGTCAGGTCGCGGAAACGGTGCAGCACCAGGGAAGCTTGCGCCTCGTGCTGCTCTCCGGCGAAGCAGGCGCCGGTAAAAGCGCTCTGGCCGCAGCGTTTTCATCCATGCTCGCCGACGGCGGCTGGCGTGTCGCGCTCGGCGAGAACCCCGCGGACGCGGGCGTCCCACCAGGCTGGGCGTGGACGAGGATTCGTGTGGCGCTGGCGGACAGCGCAGGTGAAACCGCAAGCGCGGCAAAGGAACCGGTGAGCGATCGCTCGCTCGTCGCCGCAGCGGGGGTCGATCCGGCCGAGGCTCGGTTTCTGTTCCACCGTGCCGCCGCGGCAGAGCTGGCCGTCGCGGCGCGCCGCGCGCCCGTGCTCGTGGTCTTCGACGACCTGCACAATGCCGGTGCCGAGACCCTCGACCTGCTCGCCGCTCTGACCACCAGCCGCACCGCGGGCCCGGTACTCGTCCTGGCGACCTACCGCAGCACGGAGATCGGCACCGAACTCACCGCCCTGCTCGGGAAGGTGGCCCCCATTGAACCTGTGCGGATCTACCTGGGCGGCCTGTCCGAGACCGACACCGTCGCGTTGGTGCGCGAGATCGCCGGACCGGAGCTCGCAGACGGCTACGGCTCCCGAATTCACCGGCGCAGCAATGGCAATCCGTTCTTCGTCCGCGAGCTGGCGCGACTGCTGCGCGACGAAGGAGCTACCGCGTTCGACGCCGTACCCGCGGGTGTCCGTGCGGTCATCCGCCATCGGATGGCCGCACTGCCGCCGGCCACGCAGACCGTGGTGCAGCAGGCCGCCGTGCTCGGCGCGGACATCGATCGCGAGGTCCTGCTCGAGCTGTTCGGGGACGCGGAGTCCGGGCTCGATGCCCTGGACCAGGCCATATCCGCCGGGCTCCTCACCGAGCTGCCGGACGGCGCGCTGCGCTTCACCCACGAACTGGTCCGCGACACCGTCTACCACGAGATCAGCGGCCCACGCCGGGCCCGGTGGCACGGCGAGATCGGCGCGTTGCTCGAAAAGGACGACACCACAGACGTTTCCGTTCTGGCACATCATTTCATCCGGGCACAGAGCCGGGCGACCGCCGCGAGCGCCGCCACGTACGCGAGCGCTGCTGCCCGTGCTGCCGAACAAGGCTTCGCGCTGACGGAGGCAGTACGCCTGTGGCGGGCGGCTCTGGGAGCCTTCGACCGATCGCCCGCCCCCGATCTGTCCGCTCAACTCGCCGCGACGACGGGACTCGCGCGGGCACTGGCGGTCACCGGCGCACTGGATGAGGCGCGAACGTTCCGCCGCCTCGCCATCACCCGGGCCGAACAGTGGGGCGACCCTGCACTGACCGCAGAAGTCCTGAGCGCGTTCGACATTCCCGCCGGGTGGACTACCAACGACGATCCCGAACTGTCCGGGCATATCGTCGAGGCCGCCGAGCGCGCGCTGACGGGGCTGCCCGCCGAACGTCGCGAACTGCGAGCCCGGTTGTGCACCACGCTGGCGCTGGAACTCCGTGGCACCACCGATGACCGAGGAGTACGCGCGGCCGCGGAAGCGGAACGGATCGCCCGGGAGCTGGACGATCCCGCCCTGCTGGCCTTCGCCCTGAACGGCCGCTTCATGCACACCTTCCAGCGCGCCGGCCTCAGCCCGGAACGCGGCCGGATCGGCGACGAACTCGTCGCGCTCGGCGGCGAACACCGGCTGATCTCCTTCGCGGTACTCGGTCACCTCGTCGCCCTCCAATCGAGCTGTGCCACAGCTGATCTCCGAGCTGCCCGAGACCACGCGGCCGCCGCGGATCGGTTGGCGGCCGAATACGACCTACCAGTGGTCGGCGTGTTCACGGAGTGGTTCGCGGCCCTGCGTACCGCCCTCACCGGTAGCCCGGCCCAAGCCGAGGCCGCTTACCGCGCGGCGGCGGAAAGCCTCGGCGGTAGCGGCATGCCCGGCGTCGAACAGGGCCTGCTCCCCCTCGCGCTCTGCTGCCTGCGGCTGCGCCGCGGACTGCCGACCGATCCGGCCGCCACCGAGCGGTACGGACCACACGAACCGTGGATTCGACCGATAGCCCTGTTGGACAGCGGACTTCGTGAGGAAGCGGCTATCGCGCTGCTGGCGACACCGGACTCGCCGCACGATCTGCTGTATGAACTTCGCACCTGCCTCACCGCGCGCGCCGCCCTCGCCCTGGGCGAGGAGGCGATCATGCTCCGGTGCTACGACCAATTGCTCCCCGCCGCAACCGAACTCGCGGGCGCGGGTAGCGGAATGGTCACCCTGGAACCCGTCGCGCACTACCTGGCGAATCTCGCGAGCGCACTCGGCCGTCCGGCGACGGAGCATCAGCGGCAAGCCAGGGTGCTGGCCGGGCGTGTCCGGCAGCAGACCTGACGCGACCTCCAGGGGGCCAACGCCGCGCCCGCAGGATCCCGCCGCAAGACACCACGATCGGCCAAGCACGTCGCCCCCGCAATAGCGCCCACCGCCGTACGGACATCCCCACGTCATCAGCGCGATGAAGCGATACCGCGCTCCGGCGCGTTCCGACCCGCCCGTCACCGTCCCGAGTAACGTGGGTTTGCTTACAGTTCGCCATCACACGATGTGGTAGATACACATTCAGCCTAATCTGATCTTCAACTGGACAAGCGTCCAACAAGGTGGAGAGGGTTTTCGATGCGCGTTATTCGTGGTTGGAAAAGTTCCGTCGCCGTTGCCACCGTGGCGGCCTGCACCGCACTGGCCCTGCAGGCCACTCCGGCGGTTGCGGAAACTCCGGGAATGCTGATCCAGGTGACGCCGCAGGCCGACGGCTGGCACGGAATGGCCGATGGGTCGGCGATCAGCTACTGGATGACCGGCTCCGACGGCACCCCGAAGCAAGCCAGCGGTGCGCTGTTCGTCCCGCAGGGCACCCCACCCGCCGGCGGCTGGCCGATCGTCGCGTTCGACCACGGCACCACCGGACTCGGGCAGGGGTGCGGCGGCGAATCGGATCCCAGCACCGCGCCCGCCTCGCACTGGCACGCGGAAGAAGACGGGATCATGCAGCATCTCGTCGCCCAGGGATTCGCCGTCGTGGCGCCCGACTATCTCGGTCTCGGTCTGTTCGACACCGGTCCGCACCCGTACCTCGAGCTGCGCACCGAGGCCACCGCCACCCTCGACCTGCTGCGCGCCGCCCGCTCGGCCCGGCCCGAACTGTCGCAGACCTGGTCCGTGCTCGGCCTCTCGCAGGGCGGGCAGGCCGCCCTCGGCACCGGCCACCTGCAATCGACCTACGCGCCCGAACTCGACTTCCGCGGGACCGTCGCGGTGGACCCGGAATCCGACGTCGAGAAGCTGCTTCCCATTGCGGGGCCGGACATTCCGACGCTACCCGGCACGGGCGAAACACTCGGCTTCTTCGCCAGCATCCTGGCCGGACTGCGCGCCGCTCGGCCCGATGTCGAGGTGAATCAGTTCCTCAGCCCGCTGGGGCGCACCGTGATCGACGAGATCGGCACCATGTGCAAGCCGGAGATCGAAGCCAGGGTGGACGGCTTGGGCATCGGCCAGCTGCTCTCGAAGTCGTTGTCCGACAGCACCCTTCGCGCGGCCTACGACTCCTACCTGACCGTGCCGACCTCCGGTTACGACGCCCCGATCCTGCTGCTGGTCAACATCACCGACACGACCGTCCCGTCCCCCTTGCACGGGACGCTCGCCGCTCAGCTCGCCGCCAACGGAGCCGACTTCCGCACGGTCACGGGCACCGGCACGCACACCCAACTGAACCCCCAGATGTGGTCTGCCCTCGATACTTTCCTCGCCCACATCAAGGCCACCCCTGCTCAGCGGTAACAGAAGCCGCGCGCTCCGGTCCGCGGCGCCGTCCGAGGCCACGGCCTCGCCGCTGTGAGGTCACCCAATTGCGACGGTGTTCGCACCGGCCGCGGCCGGGCCCGTCGTAAGGTACGGAGATGGTGCCCACCGAGAAGTCCGAGCTGGTGCAGGCGGTTGTCGAGGCGTATCTGCTCGACGGCCCGCGGCAGTACACCCGCACCCAGGTCGCCGAGCAGTCGGGCAGCACCACGACGCTGACCAAGCGGCTCTGGACCGCGCTCGGCTTCCCGGCCGGACTGGACGACGACGCCGTCGATTACACCGACGCCGATATCGCGGCGGTGCGGAACTTCCGTGCCCTCGACGTCCTGTCCTCCGCCGACGCGCGGCAGCAGGCGGCGACCGCGCGCACCCTCGGCCAGGGCATGGCTCGCTTGGCGGAATGGCAGGTCGATCTGGTGCTCGCCGAGATCGGCGCGCGCATCGCCGCCGCCGATCCGAACGCGGACCCCACCGACACCGTCCGTGCCGCGACCGAAGGCACCATCGCCACGCTCGAACAGCTCAACAGCTACGCCTGGCGCCGCCATCTCGCCGCGGCGCTGTCGCGTTCGCTCGACCCCGGTACCTCGGCCGGAGAGACCGTGCGCGATCTGGCCGTGGGCTTCGCGGACATGGTCGGGTACACCCGGCTGACCAGGCATTTACACCCCGACGAGCTGTCGCTGCTGCTGGAGTCGTTCGAGTCCACCACCACCGCCGCGATCACCGAGAACGGTGGCTGGGTGGTGAAGAACGTCGGCGACGAGGTGATGTTCGCGGCCACCAACGCCGCCGACGCGGCCCGCATCGCGCTGGCCATCCAGGAGTCGACCATGATGGTGGGGGGCACCCCCGAGCTGCGGGTTGCGGTGGCGTACGGGCCGGTGCTGCAACGGTTCGGCGACCTCTACGGCTCGGTGGTGAACATCGCGTCCCGGCTCACCGGCGTCGCGCGGCCGGGCACGGTGCTGATCGACGACGAGGCCGCCAGCGCGCTCGACGGCGAACCGGAGTTCATCGTCAAGAACCTGCGCAGCGTGCGGGTGCGCGGTTTCAACCGGCTACGCCCACATGTGCTGCGGCGCAACGAGAAGAAGAGCTGAGCCGGGCGCGCAACGCCTCCGGCGACCACCCGTCCGTATCCTCATCCCGGTGGAAATGGACTGGTCCGAGCTGCGCACCCGCTGCCTTGTCGCGGAGGACGACGCGATGCTGGCGTTGCACAAGCCCGCCGGCATCTCGGTCACCGGCGAGCGGCACGACACCGATCTCGTCGAGCTGGCCGCCGCGGCGGGCGAAACCCTCTACCCGGTGCACCGGATCGACAAGGTGACCTCCGGCTTGATCTTGTTCGCCAAGGAACTAGGCGCGCACGGCCAGCTGACCAGGCAGTTCAACAAGCAGACCGCGGAAAAGGCGTATCTGGCGATCGTCGAATCGGCCGGGCTGCCCGAGACCGGGATCCTGGAGCTACCGCTCAGTGTCGGGCGCAAGAACCGGGTGCGGATCGCGGCCCCGCGCGAGTGCATCCAGCGCGTCGGCGACCGCTGGTTCGTCGACGACGCCGACCTGCTCGACACCAAGTCGTACCCGTCCACCACGCAGTTCACCACGGTGCTGCGGCGGGCCGAGCGCACGGTGCTCGCACTGCGCCCGATCACCGGACGCCGGCACCAGATCAGGGTGCAACTGGCATGGGTCGGCCACCCCATCGTCGGCGATCCCCTCTTCGACAAATCGGGTACCCACGAGCGCACCTACCTGCATTCCTGGCGGCTCGGCCTGACCGCATCCTGGCGTACGCCACCGGAACTCGCGCTCGAGGCGACACCGGATGCCGAGTTCTGGCTTCCGGTCGAGGCGACCTCCGACGAGGCCGACCGCATGCTCGCCGCACTTTAGTCCCGGCACCTGAGCGCTTCGTTCGGTGGCTGCCGCGCAATGTTTCGCACTCTGCGCGCGTGTCGTTCGGCTGACACGCGCGCGGGGTGACGAGATGTGCGCGGCGGGCGCTCCCTCGGATCAGTCGCGCGGCCACTGCGGGGAGCGCCCGAGCACGGCGACGATCCGGTCGAGGCGGTCCGTGGCGGACCACGGGATCTCGGGGCCGAAGGCGGCGCCGGGAGCCAAGCGGATCTCACCACCGGGGACGGCCGCGGCGACGGAGTAGGCGGCGTCGAGCAGGTTCGCGTCGAACTGCACGGACAGCCCCAAAGCCTTTGCCATGTCCCAGGAATGGACAACGTAGTCGATGAAGTGGAAGCTCACCGCCTGCGCGCCGGAGAACCGGAAATCGGCGCTGAATTCGGCGAGCAGGATCTTGCGGTCCAGCACGTCCGGTTCGGCGAACGCGGCGAGGACGTCCGTCGCGGCGGCCTGATAGCTCGCCACCGGGTCGGCGCCGAGCGGGCGGGTCTTCCACACGGCCGGGTAGCTGTCACCGCGCATCGCCGCGGCGAAGCCGTGGTGCTGGGCGATCATGTGCGTCAGCAGGCCGTGCAGGGTCCAGTCGGCGCACGGTGTCGGCTTCCGGAGATCGGCGCCGGTCACCTGTTCGACCAAGGCGACACTGGCCCGTACCGCCTGCGCGTCCAAGGCGACGAGGTCGACCTCCTGCACCAGCGCGTCGAGGGTGCGCAATTCCGTACGGGTATCCGGATCAATAGACATCTCGGTGCTCCTCGCGGTTCCATTTAATAAGCTAACGCGTATCGTATGCGCACGCTTATTATCTCGCAAGCAGTACTTTCTAACCCATGTCCGAAGCACGCCGACCTGACCTCGCCGCGATGATCGCGCCGCTCGGCCGCGCACTGATGGCGGCGGAACTGCCTGTCCTGCAACGCCATGAGCTGTCGATGTGGGCGTACGCCGTCCTGCTCGGCCTGGGCCGGGAACCCGTCTACACCCAGGCCGCGCTGGCCAAGGCGATCGGCGCGGACAAGACCCGGATCATCGGCGTGCTCGACGACTTGCAGCAGCGCGAACTCATTCGGCGCGAACCGGATCCGGCGGACCGGCGGGTGAATCTGGTGTCGCTCACCGCCGCCGGACGCGAGCTGCGCGACCGCGCCCAACGCGATATCCAGGAGCAGGAAGAACACTGGTTGAGTCAGCTGCCCGCGGCCGAGCGCCGGATCTTCCTCCGCTCGTTGCAGCGGTTGGCGGCACTGGTCACCGAAGAGCCGAACTGAACGCCACTATGACCGCCGACACAGACCACCGCGCACGTTTCCGCTGGTGGTGAGCCTCATGGCGACGGTTAAGCCGCAGGTCAACTAGCCTTGTACCGTGTCGCGCACGGGAGGCGGGCACACTCTGACGCAACGGAGCGATCCCCCAGAGAAAGCGAACACCGATGATCTTGGTGGCTCAGGTCAGCGACACCCATTTCGATCTCGGCGCCCGCAACGCCGCACGGGTCGAGCGGGTGATGGCCTTTCTCACCGGCCTGCGCCACCGGCCGGACGCGATCCTGGTGACCGGCGATGTCACCGATTCCGGCAAACCCGAACAGTACGAGCAGGCCAGGCGCGCCTTCGAACTCGACATCCCGGTGTACGCCATCCCGGGCAACCACGACGATCGCGCGACGTTCCGCAGCGTCCTGCTCGGCACCACTGCCTCGACCGCGCCGATCAACCAGACCCAGCGGATCGGGGATCTCACCGTCGCCCTGCTGGATTCGAGCATTCCCGGTGAACCGAGCGGCCTGCTCACCGAGGACACCTACACCTGGCTGCGCGACGTGCTCGCGGCCGCGCCGGCGGGCAAGCCGGTGCTGGTCGCCCTGCATCATCCGCCCGCCCACCTGTTCAGCCCGATCGTCGACGAGATCGCCCTGGCGGAGCCGGAGAAGCTCGCCGAACTGGTCGCGGGCGACGATCGCATCATCGCGGTGCTCACCGGTCACGCGCATTCCGCGGCCACGACGACCTTCGCGGGCCGCCCGCTGCTCGTCGCGCCGAGCACCGCGTCCGTGCTCGGTGGTGAGTGGGAACTGGACCCGCCGGACCACGTGATGGACTACGCGCCGGACCCGGCGATAGCGCTGCACATCATCGACGAAAAGCACGGGCTCACAACCCATTTCCGCAGCGTGCCGATGGGCGGCCGGGTCGGCGTGCCGCCCAGCTGAGCGGACGCCGTTTAGCCGTGGCGGGTCCGGGCAGTCGAGGGATAGCAGTGTCTCCCGAGGAGAAGGAACTCCGATGCCGGATCTTGCCGCGTCAGCCGTACGTACCGCCTTCGCCGCCGGAGCCCGGTTGCGGCGGGCCAGGGTCTTTCATCCGAACGGCCTGCCGCTGTCCGGACGGCTGCGTGCGGAAGATGAATTCACCGCCCTGTTCGGCGAGGGTGACCGCGCCGTCATCGCCCGTCTGTCCAAGGGCGTCGGCACGCCGGGCGGGCTGCCCGACGTGCTCGGCTTCGCCTTCCGGGTGCTCGACAGCCACGACCGGCCTTGGGATTTCGCGTTGGCGACCACCGGGCGCGGCGCGCTCGGCCGGTTCGTCATCACCCCCGCACGCGGCTGGGTGCACGCGCGGTACGGCAGCCTGATGCCGTACCGGGTCGGAAGCTCATCGCCCACTTGGTTTTTCGCCGAACCCGACCCCGATCAGCCCACCGCGGCCTCGCTGGCAGAACTGCGGGAATACCTGCGCGACAACGCCCTCTCGTTCGACTTGACGGCGAGCGGACTGGGCACACCGGCTTTCCGCATGGCGGAGCTGACTCTGCGCCTGGCCGAACCACAGGAGCACCGGACGGACTTCTACGATCCCATGCTCAACACTCCGGACGGTGTGGACCTGGTGCCCAAAGCCGTGGGCAAGGTGCGCGAATTCGCATACGCGGGCAGCAGGGATGGCCGCGGCGAAGAGTCTTGACCCGAGCCCGGCTCAGCGACGCAGCGCGCGTTCCCTGCGGTAGGCGGCCGGGGTCGCACCGGTCCAGCGTTTGAATGCGTAGATGAACGTGGACGATTCGGCGTAGCCGAGCCGGATCGCCACATCGCTCACCGAAAGTGGTGTGGTGGTGAGCATTTCCTCGGCCAGCGCGCGACGTACCTCGTCGAGCAGCGCGCGATAGCTGGTGCCCGCCGCGTCCAGGTGCCGGCGCAGGGTGCGTGTGCTGATATTGAGATCGCGGGCGACGGAATCGATTCCGGGTGGCGCGGTGAAGCCCTCCAGCCCGCCGGGCACGAGCAGCGCGCGCACCTCGGCGGCGATGCCGGTGCGGGCACGCCTGCGGTGCACCAGATCTCGGCATTGTGCCAGGCACATGGCCCAGGTCTGCTCGTTCGCCTGGGGCAGGGGCTGATCCAGCACCGCAGGGTCGATGGCGAACAGATTGCGCGGCCGTCCGAAACGCGGACGCACTACCGTGACCGCTTCGATCCGGTCCGCGTATGCCGGTTCCTCGAACCGGAATTCGGCCCTGGCCAGGGGCAACTGCCTGCCGAGCAGATCGCTCATCACCTGGTGCATGGCGGTGACGTCGCGCTCCACCAGGAATTGGCGCACGTCGGCGGGGATCAGCTCGTCGTGCACCCACGCCACGAACTCGCCCTCACGCCACTCGGCGACCGGCAGGCAGAAGGTGAAGCTCAATTCGAGATACCGCAGCGCGAACGAGATCGCCTCGCCGAGGGTCGGGCTGCTGACGCACGCGAAGCCGAAGATGCCGAAAGTGGTGATCCGGTAGCGGCGGCCCACCTCCACCCCCACTGCGGGCCGCGCCGCGAGTTCGCGCACCAGATTGCGAATCACCGCGAGCTCCACGTGCGCGGCGATCTGCGCGTCCGGATCGCGCAGCAACGATTCGGTGAGCCCGGTCCCGGCGAGCATGCGCCCCGCGGGCACGCCGTGCTCCCCCGCGTACGCGACCATCAGCGCCACGCTGGCTATCCCGCGCGGAAAGTTCCAGTCGCGGATCCCCGGATCCTGCACCCGTTCCACAGCGCCACAGTATGGGACAGGGTGGCCGAATTTGTCGATCGGGTGGGTGGCGGGGACTTAGAGTGGAACTAACTGCATTCCCGTGAGGAGTGTCACATGGCAGCAGGGCGGCAGCCGTCGGTAGTGATCATCGGCGCGGGGTTCGGCGGTATCGGGATGGCGATCGAGTTGCGCCGCAACGGTTTGCACGACATCACCATTCTGGAGCGGGCCGCCGACCTCGGCGGTGTGTGGCGCGAGAACACCTATCCCGGCGCCGCCTGTGATGTGCCGTCCCCGCTGTACTCGTTCTCCTTCGAGCCGAAGCCGGACTGGCCGCAGCGCTATTCCGGACGCCTCGCCATCCACGACTATCTGCGCAGTGTCGCGGCACGCAACGGGGTGCTCGACAGCATCCGGTTCGGCGCCGACGTGACGCACGCCGAGTTCGACGACGCCACCGGCCGCTGGACGGTGCATACCGCGGACGGCAGCGCGCACACCGCGGACGTGCTGATCCCCGCGGTCGGACAGCTGTCCCGGCCCGCCCTGCCGGATATCGCGGGCCTCGACTCGTTCGCGGGCCCGGCCTTCCATTCCGCGGAGTGGGACCACGCGGTCGAACTGACCGGCAAGCGGGTGGCCTGTATCGGCACCGGCGCCAGCGCCATCCAGTTCATCCCCGAGATCCAGCCGCGGGTAGCCGAACTGAGGCTGTTCCAGCGCACACCGGCCTGGGTCATCCCGAAGTTCGACACCGATTACTCGCCGGTGCAGCACCGGCTGTTCGCTCGTCTGCCCGGCGCGCTGCTGGTCGAACGGTTCGGCTGGTGGGCGATCGCGGAATTCGTCTCGCTCGGCCTGGTGGAATTCCCGGCCATCGCCCGGCTGGTGGCGCGCATCGCCGAACGGCATCTGCACAAGCAGGTGACCGATCCGCAGCTGCGGGCCAAGCTCACCCCGGACTATCCGATCGGCTGCAAGCGCGGATTGTTCTCCAACGACTACTACCCGGCCCTGACCCAGCCGAACGTGCAGGTGGAGACCACGGCCATCACCGAGGTGGTGCCCGAGGGCGTACGCACCGCCGACGGCACCGTGCACCCGGCCGACGTGATCATCTACGGCACCGGCTTCAAGGGCACCGAATTCCTGTGGCCGATGGACATCTACGGCCGCGCGGGCCGCAAGTTGTCCGATGTCTGGGCCGCGGGGGCGCACGCCTTCTACGGCATCGCCGTGCCGGACTTCCCCAACCTGTTCCTGGTCTACGGCCCGAACACCAACCTCGGGGTGGGCTCGATCATCTACATGATCGAATCCCAGGCCCGCTACATCCGTCAGGCGGTCGCGTTGCTCGGCGACGGCCGGCGGCTCGAGGTGCGCGCGGACCAGGAGCAGCGGTTCAACGACGCACTCCAGCAGCGGCTGGCGCGGACCCCCTGGAACTTCTGCTCGAGCTGGTACCGCAACGCCGCGGGCCGGATCACCAACAACTGGCCCGGCTCGCAGACCAGCTACCGCCGTCACGTCCGCAAGCTCGACCCGGCGGACTACACCCTCACCTCCGCACGCTGAGGCCGGTCGGCCCGGGGTGGCAGACTTGTGCCGTGAGTGGACTGCCGACAGCTGACAAACCGGCCGAACACGGGCCGTTGCGTCCGATCGAGCTGGCCACCGGCGCGGTGCTAGGCGGCGCCACCGTCGGGTTGGTCACCGTCGGGTCGGTGATCCCGATGGCCGCCGCGCTGAACCTGGTCGCGGCGGTGCCGATGGGGATGATCGCGCACCGATTCCGGTTACGCGCCCTGCTCACCGCCGCGATCGCGGCAACCCTGGTCACCTTCGTCGCGACCGGGCTGCTCGCCACCATCGGACTGCTGATGACCTCGACGATCGCGGGCATCATCGGCGTGCAGAAGCGCCGCGGCGGCGGATTCGTGACCGTGTTCGGCCTCTCGGTGCTGGCCGGGCTGATCTGGGGCGCGTTCTCGGTCGGCTTCCTGCAGCTGGTCACCACGACGCGCAACCTGGTGTTCGACAACATCCGCAACGCCTCGCGCGGCGTCCAGGATCTCGCGGCGCGCCAACCGCAACTGGAACCGCTCGGCCGCGCCGCCGCGGATATCACCGATTCGGTGCTGCGCTGGTGGTGGCTCTGGCTCGGCGGCGGCGCCGCGCTCGGCATCGTGACCACGACGCTGTTCTCCTGGTTCGTGCTCGGCTCGGTGCTGGACCGGCTGGCCTGGCTGCCCGGCCACGACCGGCTCGACGCGCCGCCGGACGACCGGCCGATCGGACCGCTGCCGGTCACCTTGCAAGGCGCCGGCTTCCACTACCCGGATGCGCAGCGCGCGGCACTGCGCGATATCGACCTGACCGTGGACGTCGGCGAGTTCGTCGCGGTGGTCGGGCACAACGGCTCCGGCAAATCGACGCTGACCCGGCTGCTCGCGGGCCTGCCGCCGACGGCGGGCACCGTGCGACGGCCGGGCTCGGCGGGCCTCGGGCACCCCGGCGGCACCGCGCTGGTCATGCAGCGGCCGGAGAGCCAGACCCTCGGCGTGCTCGTCGCCGACGACGTGGTGTGGGGCCTGCCACCGGAACTCGCGGCCGAGGTCGACGTCGAGGCGCTGCTCGGTGAGGTCGGTTTGGCGGGCATGGGCGCCAAGGAGACGGCGACGCTGTCCGGCGGGCAGCAGCAGCGGCTCGCGGTCGCCGCGGCACTGGCCCGCCGACCCGCGCTGCTCATCGCCGACGAGGCCACCTCGATGATCGATCCCGACGGACGCCGCGAACTCGTCGAACTGCTTGCCGCACTGCCGAAACGACACGGCATGGCCGTGGTATTGGTGACCCACCACGAGGCCGACGCCGACGCGGCCGACCGGGTGGTGCATCTCGCGGACGGGCGCGCGGTGGACAGCCTGCCCGCCTGGCCCCGGCCGGCCCGCGCCGACCGGCGCAGGCCGATGGGCGAGACCCTGCTCGAACTACGCGGCGTACGACACACTTACAACCGCGGCACCCCGTGGGAGGCGGCGGCGCTCGACTCCGTCGACCTCACCGTGCGCCGGGGTGAGGCCCTGCTGGTGGTCGGGGGCAACGGGTCGGGCAAGTCCACCCTGGCCTGGATCATGGCCGGATTGATCGAACCCAGTTCCGGCCGTTGCGAACTCGGCGGCAAGTCGATCACCAAGCAGATCGGCCGGGTGGAACTGGCTTTCCAGCATTCCCGGCTGCAATTGCAGAAGCAGACGGTCGGCGCGGAGATCGCGGACTGGGGCGGACGGGCCACCGGCTCGGGTGCGGTCGGGCGGGCGCTGGACGCCGTCGGTCTCGATCGCTCGCTGGCCGCCCGCTCGATCGAGGAGCTCAGCGGCGGACAGGCCAAGCGGGTGGTGCTCGCGGCCATCGTGGCCAGCCACCCGCAGGTGGTGGTGCTGGACGAGCCGCTCGCCGGGCTCGACCCCGAAGGCCGCGCCGATATCGTGGAACTGCTTGCGCGGCTGCGTGATTCGGGCTTGACCCTGATCGTCATCTCGCACGATGTCGAGGACATGTCCGCGGTGTGCGACCGCACGGTGCACCTGCGGTCCGGGCGGCTGCTCGCCACCGAATCGGCGACGGACGTCGCACCTATACCGAAAAACCTCGCGCCCCACCCTGATCCACACCCGGCCGGACCGGCTTCGCGACCGGGCGACGCGGCGTGGGGCCTCGAGCACGGAGGTCGATGATGGACTACGCCACGACGCGTGCCGAGGTGGGCGGATGAGCCTCGTATTGTTTCGTCAGGTGCCCGTGGAGAGCCCGGTGCACCGGCTCTGGGCCGGCACCAAGATGATCGCGACCTTCCTGATCAGCCTGCTGCTGATGGTCCTGCCGACCTGGCCGGTGCTCGGCATCCTGATCGCCTTCCTGATCTTCATCGGCGTGGTCGCCCGGCTGCCGCTCGGCACCCTGCCGCGGCTGCCCTGGTGGTTTTGGGCGCTGCTGGTCGCGGGGGCGCTGGTCAACCTGCCGGTCGGCGGTCAGGCCCTGCTGCGCTACGCCCAGGTGACGATCTTCGGCCTGATCATGGTGGCCGCGTCCTTCCTCGTCGCCTGGACGACGCCGATGAGCGATATCGCGCCGGCGCTGGCCAAACTCGGTGCGCCGCTGCGCAAACTGCGGGTACCCGTCGACGAATGGGCGGTGGTCGTCGCGCTCACCCTGCGCGGTCTGCCGCTGCTGATGGACGAGATCCGGGTGCTGCGCGCCGCACGCAAACTCCGGCCCAAAGACGGCGCGCTCTATCTGGCCACCGAAAACGTGCTGATCGATATCCTCACCGCCGCCATGGCCGTATCCACCCGGCGCGCGGGCGAACTCGGCGAAGCGATCTCCGCGCGGGGCGGCACCGGCGAGCTCGCCGCCCATCCCAGCTCGCCGGGACGACGCGACGCGATCGCACTGGCCATCGTGTTCGCCGTGTGCGGCGGCGCGTTCGCCCTCGGCCTCACGCTGCTCTAGCCCGGACCCGCCTCGCCTCCCGGAAGGTGGTCCGCCGACGGGTGATACTGGCCCGGATGAGTGACGACGCCATACCGGCTTGGCAGCGACGGACCACCCGGGAGTCCCGGGCCGGGATGTCGGTGGCCGTGCTCGCCATGATCGGGTTGCAACTCGCGTTGCCGGACCGGTTTCTGCCGACGCCTGGGTGGTTGCTGCCCACGCTGGAGGGTTTGCTCGTGGTCGTGCTGGCGGTAGCCGATCCGCTGCGCCGCGACCGGGAAGAGAACTGGTTGCGCTGGGGCGGGCTGATATTGGTCGGCCTGCTCGCGATGGCGACCGCATATTCGGCCGATCACCTGGTCATGGGATTGATCGATGGGACGCTCAGCGACGATCCGGCACGGTTGCTCGGGTCCGGCGCGGCGATCTGGCTGACCAATGTGGTGGTGTTCGGGCTGGGCTACTGGGAGTTCGACCGGGGCGGGCCGGGCGCTCGGGCAAACGCTCGAAAACCGTTGCCGGACTTCTTGTTTGTCCAGATGCAGAACCCCGAACTGGCAGACCCGGAATGGGAGCCCCAGTTCATGGACTACCTGTATCTGTCCTTCACGAACGCCACGGCCTTCAGCCCGACGGACGTGATGCCGATGACGCGGTGGGCGAAGGCGATGATGATGGCGCAGTCAGGGATCTCGCTCGTGCTCGCGGCCCTGGTCATCGCCCGTGCGGTCAACGTATTGCACTGAGCCGGAGCTGAATAGCCAACGGCTATAACATAACCCACGAATTTTAAACCGGAAGAATACCCCCTATTTTTGGGGCCAAACGCCTTCGGGGCGGTACAGTTATCTGCGGAGTAGCTGTTGTTTGAATCACATGGTGTCTGCGCACCGCAGTGGGGGAAGGAAATTCGGCGTGCGCAGCGTTCTCCAATGCTTGAAACCTGATGAAGATGGGAACACCCGAATGATTCTCCGCAAGATCACTGCGGCTGCCATTCCTCTCGTCGCGGCGGTCGCCGTCGGCGCGGGCACCTCGTACGCAGCGCCGGCCGCTCCGGCGGCCAACGACATCGGCTATGCGTCGAACCTGGTGGGCGACAAGATCATCACTACGCTCACCGGCGGCTCGTTCGAGGTCGCGGGCGATGCGGTCGCGGTGAAGGACGAGGCAGGCAACACCGTAGTCACCATGCCGCTGGCCTTCCGGCAGGACGGCCTGGAATACCCGCTACCGCACGCGGTGCGCGACACGGGCCGGACCCTGGAGCTAACCGTGGTCAAGGACGCGGCGAAAGCGCGTCCGGTGCCCGCGACGGAAATCGCCTCGCCGTATGAGAATCAGCGGGCCCAGGACGCATTTCTCGCGCAATTCGGCATCGCCACCGCGGTCGGCGGTTTCATCGGCACCGCGATCGGCGCGCTGGTCGGCCTGACCGGCATCCTCGGGGGGCCGACGGTGATCGCCAGCGTCCTGGCGGGCGCCGCGGTCGGTGGCATCATCGGCACCATCGTCGCCGGTGGGCCCACCCTGATCGTCGCGGGTATCGACCTGATCGGCACGCTGACCGCCCCGCCGGGCACCACCAAGTGGATGAACGACGGTAGCCCCAAGAACTGACGCGCACCCGACACGGCGCACACCGGCCCGCTCGGCCGGTGTGCGCCGTGTTGTTCTGTGCGGCAGTCGGATTCGGGACGCGCGTGACGACGCGCACCTTTCATGCCAGCAGCGGCGCGTCGCCCGGCGAGCCGTTGCGCGGCCCGCGAAAAGGTACGCGGCAGCAGGCTAGCGCGGGTGGCAACCCTGCGGCACGGGACTGACGGCCACCCGGTCGGCGAGGTAGGCCATGGCGCCGAGCGCTTCGCCCGCGGCGGCCGGATTGTGGCCGGGGAGCGGCGAATTCAGATACGTGATGTCGGCGCCCTGTGCGCAGTAGCGGCCGACCAGGTCGGTGAAGCCCGCCGGGGGGATCACGTCGTCGGTGGTGCTGTGGTACAGGTACATCGGTACCGTCGGGGCCGGTTCGCCCAGCTCCTGGCCCGCGGTGGCGGCTCGAAAACCGGGGTGGGACAGCAGGTCCGGGACCGCGGCGTAGTCGTCGACGCGGGCGCCCATGTACTTCAGCACCAAGTCGGGACCACAGGCGTTGCCGTCGGCGGCCAGCATCGCGCGACCACGCTCGTTGAGCAGATCGGCGACACCGGCGTTCGGCTGGTCCTTGATCGCCGCGAGCAGGATGAGCATGGCCAGGCCCGCCTGGCCGGTGCCGTCCACATGTTTGGCGATGGCGGGCCAGTTCGACGGCAGACCACCCGCGGCGATGCCCGCGAATCGGATGTCCGGCGCGTACTGCGGCTGCATCTGTGCGGCCCACAGCGTCGCGAACGCCCCACCCGAATAGCCCCATGCGGTGATCGGCGTCTGCGGCCCGAGACCGGCCGCGGGCAAGGCGCGCGCGGCACGGATCCCGTCCAGCACACCGTGACCCGCGTTGACCCCGTCCAGGAACCGTGCCTGCGGGCCCTCGTGATCGCTGGTCACCACCGCCCAGCCGCGGCGTAACGCGTCGGCCATGAACGGGGTGTCGATCAGGGCTTGGGCGCCACCGAGATCACCGCCGCCGCGCAGCGCGTAGGACGGCGCACACCGGGTGCCCAGGCTGTCCTCGGCGATCTGATACGACAGCAGCGGCCGCGGTCCCGGCCCGAACCAGGGCAGCATCGGCACCATCACGGTGGCGACGTTCGCGATCGCGGCGCCGCCCGCGTCGGTGCTGCGGTACTTCACCTGCCAGGTCGAAACCGGTAGCGGCAGACCGAACAGCGCGATCTGGCGCGAGTCCACGATCGCGCCCTCGGCGTAGGCGGCGAGATCGGCCGGCGCCGCGTAGAAGGGGTCGGCGTCCGGGGGTGGAATCTGGGCGTGCGCCGCCCCCGACGGGCTGAGCGGCGTCACGGTCAGCAGCGCGGCGGCTACCGATAATCCGAATCTGAGCAGGGCCGATCTCCGGGATCCGGTGGATGCTGCCGCGCCGACGAACGTTGCCCCACTACCGATTCCGCTCGGAGTCGCCATGGCAGGCAACCTACCTTGCCCGCGCTCACCCCGGCCGGTACTCGCCGGATGTTTCGCCGAAACCCCTAATTCGTTGCCGGGCCGACACATTCGACCGGCGAGCCGCGATAGGCCGGACACGCCGCGCTCGGCGGCAGCATGGTGGTCGCGCACAGGGCCTCCCCGAGTTCGCCCGGGAGCACCCGTGCACCGGCCGTGACCTGCGCCGATTTACTCGAGCCCCGGGTTGTCCACGGTACTGGCCGAGCACGCCACCGGGCAACGGGCATCCTCGGTCAAAGCCGCAGCCGCGCGTGTCCGCCATCGAAAGACGCTTCGCCCCAACGGGATCGACGCCGAATCAAACGGAACGAACTGGACGCCCCGAAGCCGGTTTTCAGCCCTCCTTACGCAGGGCCTTCTTCGCCGCCTCCTGCGCGGAGTCCACCTGCCCCGCGAACTTGCCGCCGGTCTTCTGGTCGACGATATCGCCCGCCTTCTCGATGACGGTCTCCACCTTGTCGGCGTTCTGCTGGGCCAGGTCGAGCGCCTTGCCTGCCAGGTTCTTGAAGTCCACTGTGCACTCCTCGTTCTCGCGCTGAGTTCAACCGCGGACTCACCCTACCGAGGCGAACACCCACGGCAACGGCACGACGAGCGCGAAAACGGTCACACCGTCAGTCCTGCGCACCGAGCCAGGCCGGGTGCCACAGCCGACCCGTCTCGGTCCAGTTCATGAACCGCACCGAGCCGCGCAGTTTCGGCGTCACCCACACCGCTTCCTTGCGTTCCTCGGCGGTCAGGTCGTTGTCGAAGGGGTTCGTCTTGCGTTCCAGTTTCGCCAGCCGCCCCGACAGCTCCTGCATGTCGGCATCGTTGAAACCGGTGCCGACCCGGCCGACGTAGATCAGCCTGCCCTCGTACGGAATGCCGACGAGCAGCGACTTGAACTCGCGTGCTTCGCTGCGCCGCCAGCCGCCGACCACCACGTCCTGGGTGCGCCAGTTGCGCTGCTTCACCCAGGAGTGCCCGCGCTTGCCGGGCAGATAGACCGAATCCTTCCGTTTGGCGATCACGCCTTCCATGCCGTGGTCCTGGCTGTAGCGCACCGCGTCCGCGCCCTCGCCGTCCAGTCGCGGCGGCACCCGCAGCGACGGCGCGGTGCCGGCGAGCGCCTCCAGCACCCGGCGCCGGTCGGAATACCTTTTCCGGACAAGCGAAGTGCCGTCCAGATACAGCACGTCGAACGCCACGAACACGGCCCGCGCCGCATCCGCCTGCAACAGGCCGAGATTGGCGACGCCGTGGTCGTCGAACACCACCGCCTCACCGTCGAGCACCACCTCGTGCCCGGCCAGCTCGTCGGCCAGCGGCCCGATCCCCGGGTACCGCGCGGTCACCACGTTGCCTTTGCGGCTCCGCAGAGTCAGTGTGCCGGAGCTGATCTCCGCGATCAGCCGGAAGCCGTCCCACTTCGTCTCGAAGCACCACTCGTCGGTGTGCAGGTCCGCGACGTCGCCGGGGGTCGCGAGCATCGGCGCGAGTCCCCGCGGGAACGGCGACGGACCGCTGGACACCCGGATGATCCGCCCCGTCGAGGCCGTGTCCGCACCGTCCCGCTCGGGCTCGGCCGCGTCGCCATGCTGCTCCCGCATCAGGTGCATCAGCCACTGGTTGCCGTTGGTCTGGATCAGCGCATAGCGCCCGTTGAGGCGTTCGCCGTGGAATCGGACGATCACCTCGTCGTCCCGCCATTTCTCGGTGACGTAGGTGCCCGAGTCCCAGATCGTCATATCGCCGCCGCCGTACTGCCCCTTCGGGATCGTGCCGTGGAAGTCCAGGTACTCCAGCGGGTGATCCTCGGTGTGCACGGCGAGGCGGTTCTGTTTGGAGGAGGTGGGCGGTCCCTTCGGCACGGCCCAGCACACCAGCACGCCGCCCCGCTCCAGCCGCACGTCCCAATGCAGCCGGCGGGCATGGTGTTCCTGCACGACGTAGCGGCTGTCCGCCCCCGGCACCGGCCGGTCGGCAGGCACGGGTTCGGGCGTGCGCGCCGGATCGCGCATCGACCGGTACTTCGCCAAAGCGTCGGGGCCCGACTCCGCCGAGGCGGTATTGCGTGGCGGCAGTGCCGGATCCAGCTCGGCGAGCAGGTCGCCGTCGGACTGCCAGCGCGCGAGGACTTCGTCGAAACGCAGGTGCCGCAGCTTCTTCCGGCTCTCCAATTCCCGCCAGCTGCGCGGCGCCGCCGCGTTCGGCTGCTCGCGCCCGCGCAGCGAATAGGGCGCGATGGTGGTCTTGGACGGGTTGTTCTGGCTCCAGTCGAGGAATACCTTGCCGCCACGGACGGATTTCGACATGGTGGCGGTCACCAGATCGGGATGCAGCTTCTCCAGATTGGTCGCGACCTGCTTGGCCACCGTCGACGCGCCGCTGCCGCGCAACTCCCGATCCAGCGGGACGTAGAGGTGAATTCCCTTGCTGCCGCTGGTCACCGGGAACGCGCGCAGGCCGATGCCCTCGACCATCTCGCGCACCGCCAGCGCGACCCTCGCGCATTCGGCCAGCCCGGCGCCGGGCCCGGGATCCAGGTCGAACACCAGCCGGGTGGCCGGCCCCCGCTCGTCTCCGTCGAAACGCCATTGCGGCACATGGACTTCCAGGGCCGCCTGCTGGCCGAGCCAGGCCATCCCCGCCTCGGATTCGATCAGCGGATAGGTGACCGTGCGATCGGAGTGCCGGACGGTGCGTCGCTCGATCCAGGACGGCGCGTGCGACGGGAGGTTCTTCTCGAAGAAGGAAGGCTCGTCGACGCCGTTGGGCCAGCGCTTCCTGGTGACCGCTCGACCGGCGATATGCGGCAGCATGGCGGGCGCGATCGCCGAATAGTAGGCGATGACTTCGCCTTTGGTGGTGCCGGTGGCTGGATACAGCACTTTGTCGAGGTTGCTCAGCTCAACCTCGATACCCCCGAAGTTCCGGCGGGCTGCCATGACAACGATTTTAGAGGCGGGGACCGACAGAAACCTGGTCCCCGCCGCTCATCAGCCCTGCGGACCCGGCTGCTCGGGGGCGCCCGGCTGTTCCGGCGGGACCGCCTTCTTGGCGGCTTCCTTGCCCTTCGCGATCTTGTCCGAGTACTTGCCCTGCGTCTTCTGGTCGATGAAGTCACCGCCCTTGTCGATCGCATCGTTGATCTTGTCGGCGTTCTTGGCTGCCGCGTCCTTGCCCTTGCCGACCAGGCCCTTCAGAGTATCGGCGAAGCTCATAGCGTTCGATCCTTTCCGTAGCCCACTAGCACGAGTGTTCACCCCACATCTTCCCACCACGACTCCCGTGCGGGCGCCGCATCGGGATCGACCCGCTGACCGGGCATGGGAACGGCGATCGTGGTGCCGGCCCGCTCCGCCGCCGCGACCATCCGGCGCACCGGCTCGGACCAGCCGTGGAAGGCGAGATTGAAGGTGGCCCAGTGGATCGGCACGAGCAGACCGTAACCCGCGTTGCCGACGCACAGATCGGCGTGCGCGCGCACCGCCTCCTCCGGGTTCATGTGCACGTCACGCCACCGCTCGTCGTAGGCGCCGATCGGCAGCAGGGTCAGATCGAACGGCCCGAGTGCGGCGCCGGCATCCGCGAACGCCTTGGTGTAGCCGGTGTCGCCGCCGAAGTACGCCCGCCGGGTCGGGCCGACGATCGACCACGACGCCCACAGCGTGGTGTTGCGCACCAGGCCGCGGCCGGAGAAGTGCCGCGCTTCGGTGCAGGTGATGGTCACGTCCGCGTCCGCGTGCGCCCGGCCCAGCGCGGACATCGAAACCGAACCGCCCCAATCCAATTCGATGATCCGGTGCTCGGGCACGCCCCAGTGCCGCAGATGCGCGCCGATACCGATCGGCACCAGGAACGGCGCGGTCTGGCGCAGCACGAGTTCGCGGACGGTGTCCTTGTCCAGGTGGTCGTAGTGATCGTGCGAGATGATCACCGCGTCCACCACGGGCAGTGCGGACAGCGGCGTCGGCACCGGATGCATCCGGGTGGGCCCGACCAGCGCGGACGGCGAAACCCGATCGCTCCACACCGGGTCGGTGAGCACCCGGTAGCCGTCCACCTCGATCAGCGCGGTGGCGTGCCCGTACCAGGTGACGGCCAGCTCGGCGGCCGCCGCGGGCAACTGCGGTGTCTGCAACGGGATCACGCCGGTCGGCCGGCCGACGTTACGCTTGGTGAGCGCCGAAACCAGCAGGGACGGCGCCGATCCCGCCACGATCTGACTACTCGGCTCGGTGTTGTGGAACTGGCGGTCGCGGTAGGTGGTCGCGCCCGTCGCGTACGGCTGGATGGCCGAGATCGAGGCGCCCATCGCGGAGGGGATGCCCCACGCCGCGCGCACCACCCAGGTGAGACCGAGCGCCCCGGCCGCCCAACCCACAATGCTGCGAATGCTCATCATCGCCCCACAAATTTCGCGGCACGTTTCTCTTGCCTGGCCAGGCGCCCCTCCTGGGCGTCGGCGCTGCTCCACGCCGCCTCCAGGGCGGCGCGCTGCTGCGCGGTGTCCGGGGCCCTGGTGCCGTCGTCGTTGAGCACCAGCTTCATGTGCCGCAGCGACAGCGGCGCCAGCGCGGCGATCTGCTTGGCCCAGGACTGTGCGTCGGCGAGCGAGCCGAGCCGGTTCGCGAAGCCGAAAGTGTAGGCGTCGGCCGCGGTCACCGATTCCGCGCCGAGCAGAATGGTCCGGGCGGGACCGCCGCCGATCAGTGAGACCAGCCTCGTCATGGTCCAGCGGTCCACCGAGATGCCGAGCTTGGCCGCGGGGATCGCGATATAGGCGTCCGGTTCGATCACCCGCAGATCCGAGGCCAGCGCCAGCTGCACGCCCGCGCCGAGCGCGCCGCCGTTGATCGCCGAGATCACCGGGATCGGCACCGACTCGATGGTGTGCAGCATGTCCATCAGGCCGCCGAGGAACTCCTGCGAGTAGACCCCGGACAGGTCCGCGCCCGCGCTGAAGATGGGACCGCGCCCGGTCAGCACGAGCACCCGTGCGTCGTCGGCGACGGCGGCGAGGACGGCTTCGCGCAGCAGCGTGATCAGTTCGAGGTTCAGCGCGTTGCGCCGCTCCTCGCGCTGAAGTTCGATGGTCACTACGTCACCGTCTCGGCTAACTCCGAGCATGCGACCTCCCCAACTGAGCGATCCGTCTGGTTACATTCACTTTGCCACAGCGGACGGCACACTTCGCTCAAGCCGATACGATCATCGGCTGTGCCGACAGACTTCGACATCCTGGTGATCGGCGCTGGTCAGGCGGGACTGTCGGCCGGTTATCACCTCCAGCGCCTGGGGCTGCGCCCCGAGCAGGACTTTCTCATCGTCGACCATTCGCCCGGACCCGGTGGGGCCTGGCAATTTCGCTGGCCGTCGCTGACCCTGACCACCGTGAACCGGGTGCACGACCTCCCGGGCATGTCGTTCGCCGAAACGTTGCCGCCCGGTTCCGAATCGGCGCCCGCGGCGACCGCGGTGCCGCACTATTACGAGCTCTACGAGAAGCGATTCGATCTGCGCGTGCGCCGGCAGGTCTCGGTAACTGTCGTGTGCGATCGCGCGGCGGACGGCAGCCCCGCCGAGCACGGGCCGGTGCTCAACGCCGAAACGGGCTCGGCCGGAACCATTCGGGTGCGCGGCCTGATCAACGGCACCGGCACCTGGGAGCATCCGTTCATTCCGCGCTATCGCGGAGCGGAAACCTTCACCGGACGCCAGCTGCACACCCACGACTACCGCACCGCCGCGGAATTCGCGGGCAAGCACGTGGTCGTGGTCGGCGGCGGCATCTCGGCGGTGCAGTTGCTCGACGAGATCTCCCAGGTCACCTCGACCACCTGGGTGACGCGCACAGAACCGATCTTCCGTGAAGACTCGTTCGGCCCCGAGGACGGTCGCGCGGCGGTGGCGCAGGTGGAGGACCGGGTGCGCCGCGGGTTGCCGCCCGGCTCGGTGGTCTCGGTCACCGGGCTGCGCCTCGACGACCGGCTGCGCGCGGCCCAGGCCCGGGGCGCACTGCATCGCCTGCCGATGTTCGACCACATCGAGCCGGACGGGGTGCGCTGGGCCGACGGGACCTTCCAGCGGGCGGAGGTGATTGTCTGGGCGACCGGATTCCGCAGCGCCCTGGATCATCTGGCGCCGCTGCGGCTGCGCGGCCCCGGCGGCGGCATCACCATGACCGGGCGGCTCGCCACTCAGGTCGCGAAGGATCCGCGCATCCATCTGATCGGCTACGGCCCGTCCGCCAGCACCATCGGCGCCAACCGCGCCGGACGCGCCGCGGCCGCCGAACTCACTCGCTACCTGGGCATCGGGCGCGGATCCGACTGATCAGTCGTTCGATTCACATCCGTGCGCGCACTGGGTGACCTCCAGGACGGGCAGTCCGCGGCACCGAATCACGTTGAGCCTGTGCGCGATTTCGGCGCGCAATGCTCAGCCGTCGAGACCGGCGGCGAAGGTGTCGGGGTTCTCGCCCACCCGGCTGTCGGTGTTGAGCGCGTTGATGGCGTCCACCTGGTCGCGGGAGAGTTCGAAGTTGAAGACGTCGAAGTTCTCCGCGATGCGGGCCGGAGTGACCGACTTCGGGATGACGATGTTGCCGAGCTGCAGATGCCAGCGAATGATCACCTGGGCCGGCGTGCGGCCGACCGCGCCGGCGATCGAGGCGATGGTCTGATCGTCGAGCAGGGTGCCCTGGCCGAGCGGACCCCACGCCTCGGTGGCGATGGCATTGGCGGCGTGGAACGCACGCAGCTCGCGCTGCGCCATCCGGGGATGTAATTCGATCTGGTTCACGGCGGGGATCTCACCGGTTTCGGCGATGAGCCGCTCCAGGTGCGCCTGGGTGAAGTTCGAGACGCCGATCGAGCGCACCCGTCCCTGCGTCTTCAGTGCCTGCAACGCGCGGAAGGTGTCCACGTAGCGGTCGGCGGCGGGAACCGGCCAATGGATGAGATACAGGTCGAGGTACTCCAGGCCGAGCCGCTCCAGGCTGGCGTCGAACGCGCGCAGCGTCGAGTCGAAACCCTGATCGGCGTTCCACACCTTGCTCGTGACGTAGATCTCGTCGCGCGGCAGGCCGAACTCGCGGATCGCGCGGCCGGTGCCCGCTTCGTTGCCGTAGACCGCCGCGGTGTCGATGCTGCGGTAGCCTGCCTCGAGCGCGGCGGTGACGGCCTGCGAAACCTCGTCGTCGGGGACCAGGAAGACGCCGAAGCCGAGCTGCGGAATCACATTCCCGTCGTTGAGGACGATCGAGGGAACGGCGGAGGTCTCGCTTCTGAAGGTCACCCTGCGACGGTAGAAGTGCGGCGGCGAGCCGTCAACGCTGCCCCCTGGCGTGTTGTCTCCATGTTTGCTGCTCAACCTGCGGGTTCCCTGCAGCGAACAGTGACCCTCATGACAGGAGACGAGGCTCCGGTGCGGCCCGGTTCATTGCGGGAGGCCGAGGCGGCGGTAGCGGTGGTGGCGGGCGGCGCGGAGGTCGGCGGGCGGGCGGGTGCGCAGGTGGGCCAGTTCAGTGGCGATGGCGGCGACCATGCGGCGGGCGAAGTCCACCGGTTCGTCGGCGGCGTCGGGGAATTCGGGGACGATGCGGTCGACGACGCCGTCGGCTTGCAGGTCGGCGGCGCGGATGCGTTGGGCGCGAGCGAGTTCCGCGGCGTGCTCGGTATCGCGGTAGACGATGGCGCTGGCGCCCTCGGGCGGCAGCGGTGCCAGCCAGCCGTGGGTGGCGGCCAGGACGCGGTCGGCCGGGAGCAGCGCGAGCGCGCCGCCACCGGTGCCCTGGCCGAGCAGCACCGAGACCGTCGGTGTGTCCAACGTCACGAGATCGGCCAGGCAGCGCGCGATCTCGGGCGCCAAACCGCGCTCCTCCGCCTCTTTCGACATCGCGGCGCCGACCGTGTCGATGACTAGTACGAGCGGCAACCGCAACTCTTCGGCAAGCGCCATGGCCCGGCGCGCTTCGCGCAGGGCGGCCGGCCCCATGGCGTATTCGCCGAGCTGACCGGTCCGGTCGTGCCCGAACACCACGCAGGGCTGACCACGGAACCGGGCCAGCGCGTGCACGACCGTCCGGTCCGACTCGCCCTGCCCGGTGCCGCTCAACGGGACCCGCTGCGTCACCTGCCGCAGCAGATCACGAATGCCAGGCCGGTCCGGGCGGCGCGAGATCAGCACCGACTCCCACGCCGAACCGGCCCGCTCCGAGAGCGCTTCCGCCCCAACTGGACTCGACAGCACAGCAGGATCGACGCCGGTGCCGCAGTCTTGCCAGGAGGCGGCCGAGGACGCGACCGAATCCGGACCTGTCACTCGTTGCTGTTCCGCCTCAGCGGAATTCACCGCGCCGACCCGAGGGCGTGATGGAATAACCGTCGTCACATCGCTTTCCGGCGCTACCACCCCGCTGAACACACTCAACGCGCGGTGCGCGATACGCCGGAAGACGGTGACGGTCACCGCCCCGTCGATAACCCCTCGGCGGTAAAGGTTTTCGGCGGTCTGCACGCCCTCCGGGAACGGCTGCCCGTACAGGGCCTGATACACGCGCGGCCCGAGGAACCCGATCATCGCGCCGGGCTCGGCGAAAGTCATGTGCCCCAACGAACCCCACGAGGCGAAGACGCCGCCCATGGTGGGGTCACGCAGGTAGACCAGATAGGGGTGGCCCGCCGATTTGTGCGCGGCGACCGCGCCCGCGATCTTCACCATCTGCACAAAGGCGACGGTGCCCTCCTGCATGCGGGTGCCACCGGAGGTCGGTGAGGCGATGAGCGGCAGCCCGAGTTCGGTGGCGTGCTCGACGGCGGAGACGATCCGTTCCGCCGCGGCGACGCCGATCGACCCGGCGAGAAAACCGAATTCGCAGGCGATTACGGCCACTCGACGGCCGCGCAGCATTCCCGCGCCGGTGAGCACCGATTCATCGGTGCCCGCCGCGACCGCTGCCTGTTGCATGTCCTCGCGGTACCGCGGGGTGGCGGCCACCGTGACGGGTGGCCGATCCCAGCTGACGAACGAGGCGGGGTCGAGCAATTGTCCGAGCAGCTCGCGCGCCGAAATCCTCACCGGGTGAGACTAACCAGTCGGCACCGGTGCCGAGGCGACGCCGCGCGAGTGCTCAGTAGCCCTGCATCACCTTGCGCAGGGCGTATTCGGTGAGCGCGACCAAGGCCTGCTTGGCCGGCTCGCGACGCCGGGCGTCGATGGACAGGATCGGCACATCGGCAGGCACCGCAAGGGCCTGCCGGATGTCCTCGATCGGGTAACGCGGCGCGTCGTCGAATTCGTTGAGCGCCACCAGGAAAGGCAGGCCGCGCGCTTCGAAGTAGTCGACGGCCGCGAAGCTGTCCTCGAGCCTGCGGGTGTCGACCAGCACCACGGCGCCGATGGCGCCGCGGATCAGGTCGTCCCACATGAACCAGAATCGGTACTGGCCCGGCGTACCGAAGAGGTACAGCACCAGATCGTCGGCGAGGCTGATCCGGCCGAAGTCCATCGCCACGGTGGTGGTCGACTTCATCGGAATGCCGGTCAGGTTGTCGATTCCAGTACTGGCATTGGTCACCAATGCCTCGGTGCGCAGCGGAACGATCTCCGAGACAGCACCGACCATCGTGGTCTTCCCGACACCGAAGCCACCCGCGACCACGATCTTCGCCGACGTCGGCTTGCTGGTACGGGTGTCGACCTGCGCCGTCGAATCAAATACGCCGGAGTCCACTGAGAACCCTTTCGATCAGCTCGCGACGTTCATCGTCGCTGGAATCGTCTTTCAAAGTTGCCGAGACGCGCACATGCCCGGCCTCGATCAGGTCGGCGACCAGCACACGCGCCACCCCGATGGGGATACCCAATCGGGCTGCTACCTCGGCAACGGACGGCGATTCTCTGCACAACTCCACGATTGACGTCTCGATGTTGGTCAGTTCGAACTGCCGCTCCAGGGCGACCGGATGCGATGCGACGAGCGCCTCCAACGCCAACTCGACCGCGGGCCTCGTTCGGCCGGCGGTCAACGAGTATGGGCGGACGAGACTCGGCTCGGCGCTCCCCACGCGGTGATCTTCTATGTCCATCCCACCATCAGGAACCCATCGTGACGCGTGGCGTGGCCTGAACCGTCTGGCCCACACGCTCGACCAACAGCGCCATCTCGTACCCGACCTGACCGATATCGCATGACGTATTGGTCAGCACCGCAAGGTACGAGCCGTCGCCGACTGCCATGAGTAGCAGGTAGCCGTGCTCCATCTCGACGACGGACTGCAACACGGTGCCGCCCTCGAACAGGTTCGAAACGCCGACCGAGAGGCTGGCCAGTCCGGCGGTGACGGCCGAGAGCTGCTCGGCGCGGTCGACGGGCAGCTGAGCGCTCGCGGCCATCAGTAGGCCGTCAGCCGAGACCAGGACGGCATGGGCTACGCCAGGAACCTCGTTGGCGAAGTTCGAAACCAGCCAATCCAGCTGACGATTCGTACCACCTAGATCGGGGTTCATCGGTCTCCTTTATCTCCGGTTAGGTTCATTGCTCTCATTGCGCGGCCATCCCGGACGCCTTGCTGGTGACGACTCAAGCTGGACCTGATTGTTTCTGGATCGCGGCTCGGTGCCCGTTCCACCGCACCGTTGACGGCGCCCGGGACCAGCCTTCCGCCCGGATTGCGTTGCGGCAACCCGGCCGCCGTCTTCGTTTCTGCCTGTGCCTCGCTCGCCCGCCGGGCCGCCTGCCACCCTTCATCACCCGGTGATTCGAAGGAAGCGGCCACTTGGGATCGATCCATATTGGGGTCTGACAGCCACGCGGACATCATTTCCGCGAAAATTGGTGTCCCGCCCATCACCGAATCGCCGGTGTCGACCGCGGGCTGCAGCCTGGTCTGGAAGAACGATGCCGTGCGGCCCGGGTTGGCCCGGTAGCTGTGCCGGCCCGGATCGCCGCCGGTCGCGTCCGCGTCGCCGGACGGCTCCTCGACGCCGCGGCTGCGCGGCGAAAGGCCGATGCCGGGCGAGGATTCGCGTTGCGGCAGACCGTCCCCGCCCGGCTCGCGCTGGGGCAGATTCGGCGGCACCTGCGAACCCGGTTGCCGTTGCGGCAGTCCGGTCGGCGTCTCGCGCTGCGGCAGGCTCGTCGCCGCCGCGTGCCGGGACGGCAGTCCACCCGTATTCGAATCACGTTGCGGCAAAACGTCTCCGCTCGGATCACGCTGCGGCAGACCGCTGGAGCTCGAATCACGCTGCGGCAGACCACCTGCGCTGGGATCGCGCTGCGGCAGACCGGAGCTCGGCTCACGTTGGGGTAGGCCACCGGCGGCACTCTCGCGCTGCGGCAGCCCACCCGCACTCGGATCACGTTGCGGCAGGCCCGAGCTCGGCTCGCGCTGCGGCAAGCCACTCGCTCCGGCCGCACGCTGCGGCAGGCCACCCGCGCTCGGATCGCGCTGGGGCAAGCCACCGGAAGCACTGTCGCGCTGTGGCAAGCCGCCCGCGCCCGGTCCCGCTGCGGCAAGCCGGAGCTCGGCTCACGCTGGGGCAGGCCGTTGGCGCCCGGCTCGCGCTGCGGCAGACCCGACGAGGGGGCCGCCGTCGGGCGCTGTGGCAGCCCACCCGCGTTCGGATCGCGCGGAGGTAGTCCTTCCCGCTGCGGCAGGCCGTTCGGCCCCTGACGGGGCGGCAGGCCACCGGCATTCGGCTCACGCTGCGGCAGCCCACCGGACGCGCTCTCGCGCTGCGGCAGGCCGTTCTCGCCGCGCTGGCGCTGCGGCAGACCGCCGGGGGGCTGGGCGAGTCCGCTGATGCTCGGCTGCGGCACACCGTTGGTGCCCGGCTGCCGCTTCGGCAGTTCGCCCGAATTCGGGTCGCGCGGCGGCAGACCCGTCACGGTCGGTTCGGCGGGCGCGCCCGGCGGCCGCGGCGGACCGCCCGGGTTGAGGTTGCGCTTGGGTAGGTTCGCGGCGGCGAGCTTGCCCCGCTGCGGGCCGCTGGACTGCTGCTGACCGGGCGCGGGTCGCAGGGTGGGCCCCTGCGCATTCCCCTGCGTCGCGGCCATATTGCTGCCCGGCTGCCGCTGCGGCAGCCCGCCCGCGGCCGGAATCGGCGTACTGGGCGAGGTATTCGGCTTGCTGACCGGGATCGGCCCGCTCACCCCGGGATCGACGGTGACCATGACGTTGCCGCCGGGGGTGCGGGTGATCGCCCGCATCTGCATCGACGACGGACCGGCCGGGCGCGTGCGCTCGGGGGTCTGCGGCGACGGGGTGACGGGCTGGGCCGTGATCGGCTTGCCCGCGACGATCAGTCCCACAGGGACGTGCACGGTCACGGTGACGCCGGGATCGCGCGCGGTGTCGAAGGTGGGCCGCAGCCGCACGGTGAGACCGTGCCGCTCGGCCAGCCTGCCGACCACGAAAAGACCCATGTGCCGGGCGGTGTCGGGACCGGGCTCGGCGGTCTGCTCGAGCCGCCGGTTGATATCGGCCATCTCGGCGGGCGGCATACCGATACCGCGGTCGGCCACCTCGATGAGCATGCCCTGATCGTGCGCCTGCGCGAAGGTGAACTTCACGTCGGTCTCCGGCGGGGAGGCGCGCAGCGCGTTGTCCAGCAGCTCGGCGAACAGGTGCGCCATATCGGAGGCGGCGGGCTCGACCAGCGAACCACGCGGTGTGGCCCCCAGTTTCACCCGCTCGTAGTCCTCGACCTCGGAGATCGCGGCGCGCAGCACGTCGGCGATCTCGACCGGCGCGGACTTGGCGCGGCGCTGCCTGGTACCGGCGAGGATGAGCAGGTTGTCACCGTTTCGCCGCATACGCGCGGCGAGATGGTCCAGCCGGAACAGGTTTTCCAGCAGGCGCGGGTCCTTCTCGTCGTACTCCATCGCCTCGATCAGGCTGAGCTGATGATCGACGAGCGATTTGGAGCGCCGGGCCAGCGTCTCGAACATGTCGTTGACCTGCGAACGCATCTGCGCCTGATCACTCGCGAGGCGCAGCGCCTGACCGTGGATGTCGTCGACGGCGCGGGCCAGCTGGCCGATCTCCTCGGTGCTGCGCACCGGCATCGGTTCCAGCGGCACCTCTTCCGGTGACGCGCCGTTACGTAGCTGAGAAACCTCGTGCGGTAGATCGCTTTCGGCGACCCGCAGCGCGGCCAGGCGCAACCGGTGCAGCGGCACGATCATCGAGCGCGCCACGAACACCGCGAGCAGCAACGCGGCGAGGATGGTCGCGACCACGACCGCGGTGTAGGTCCACGCGTCGCGCTGCGCGGTGGACACCAGCGAGTTCATCGCGCTGTCGATGTCCTTGGTGGCCCGGCTCACCACGAGTTCGTAGACGGCGAGGCTGTCGGTCAGCGACTTCTTCAGATCACCGACCGGAATCCGCCCCGCCTGCGACTCCGGGCTGCTCAGCAGCGCCACTCGGGTGTCGATGCCGGCCCGCAGGTCGGCGATCGAGGTGTCCCCGTCCGGGAATCGGTGCGACAGCACGCTGAGCAGCGAACGCTCGGTGTTGGCGGCGGTGAGGAAGCCCTGCACGCCGGTGGTCGGGTTACGCAGCACCTCGGGGAAGGCGGCGACCTCGCCGACCAGCGTGGCGCGGGTGTTGAGCGAGTCGACCAGCCGCAGTTTCGCGGTGTCGACCGCGGTATCGCTGACCTGGCCGACCGTCGTCTCGACGATCCGCACGCTGTCGTTGCGGACCCGGTCGATCAGTCCGATGGCATCCGAGGTCGGCGTGGTGCTGACGTTCTTACCCTGCGCCCGAACAGCTTTGGCCTGGGTGAGCATACTGTCCAGCGCCGCGCGGGCGCCGGCGACACCGTTGAGCCGGTCGGCAGATTTCTCCGCGTTGGCGATCGCCTTGTCGAGATCGGCGAGGTTCTGATCGGTCACCACGGACACGTTCGGCGCGACCGCGATCATCTGCGAACCGACGGTCGTCGCCGTCTGCGCACTCAGCGCAGTGACCGCGGGGATCGCCCCGACGTTCTCCGCGACCCCGGCAAGCCGGCTCGAATCCGCGAACTCTGATGAAATCCTGGACACGCCGAGCCCTACCGCGACCGCCAGCGGAACGGCCAGGACTGCCGTTACCTTCCAGCGCAGGTCCCAGTTGCCGAGCGCCCAGCGCCTTCTGCCGGACCTAGCGGCGTCACGCATCTCCCACTCACTTTCCAAACTGGCCCCAACCACGCGCCATCAGCGAACCTCCACACGCATACTGGCTCGACAGGCGGAGCTGGCCGAGAACTGCGGCTGGCCGAGAAATTGCGTCTACGACGGCCCAAATAAGTGACATCAGATTCTAACGGATCAATAACTTCTTGGGTGACTCCGAGTCAGGCTGCGCCCCTTGACCTGCCCGTTCCAGGCAAAACCAATGGTCACAACACCATCCCGGGCGTCGCGTGAAGTCTGCCACAATCAACCAGATCTATCGAGGCGGGCATCGAGGCGAGGCTAGGGAGTCACGGGTTTGAACGTGCGGCACGAGTACCGACCGGTCTATCAGACCAGCTTGGTCGATCCCGCCGAGTTCTGGGCTGGTGCGGCTGAAGCGATCGACTGGGACGTACCGCCGACCCAGGTCGTCGACACCACCGCGCGGCCGGTGGCCAGATGGTTCCCCGACGCTCGCCTCAACACCTCCTTCAACGCCCTCGACCGGCATGTGCGGGAAGAGGGGGGCCTCGCGAATCAGCCCGCCTTAATATACGACTCCGCTATGACCGGCACCAGAGGCGTTTTCACCTACGCCGAACTGCTGGAAAAGGTAGCTGAGTTCGCCGGTGCGATGCGCCGAATCGGCGTTGTCGCAGGCGATCGCGTGGTCATCTATCTGCCGATGATCCCGGAAGCCGTGATCGCGATGCTCGCCTGCGCGCGGATCGGCGCGGTGCACTCGGTGGTGTTCGGCGGCTTCGCCGCGCCGGAGCTCGCGGCCCGCATCGACGACGCCGAGCCGGTGTTGATCATCACAGCCTCGGGCGGCCTGGAACCGGGCAAACAGCTCGAATATCCGCCGATTGTGTTGCAGGCCTTGGACCTCGCCGGCACCACCGCGCCGCGCACGGTGATCGTGAAGCAGCGCGAGCAGTTCCGCACCATCCACTTCCCCGCCCCGCAGGCCGCCACGGAATCACTACCGAGTTCCTCGCAGACCGTCGCCGCGCAATGGCTCGATTGGGACGACGCTGTCCGCGGCGCGACACCGGCCGATCCCGTATCGGTCGCCGCCACCGATCCCCTCTACATCCTCTACACCTCGGGCACCACCGGGAAACCCAAAGGCGTGGTACGGGACAACGGCGGACACGCGGTTGCCCTCGCCTGGTCCATGCGCAACATCTACGACATCGGGCCGGGACAGGTGATGTGGACGGCCTCCGACGTCGGCTGGGTCGTCGGCCATTCCTACATCGTCTACGCGCCGCTGCTGGTCGGCGCGACCACGCTGCTCTACGAGGGCAAGCCGGTCGGCACCCCCGACGCGGGCGCGTATTGGCGCGTGGTGGCCGAGCACAATGTTCGCGTACTGTTCACGGCCCCGACCGCGCTGCGCGCCATCCGCAAGGCCGACCCGGATGCCGCGCTGGCGCACCGCAACGATCTCTCGTCGCTGCGCGCACTGTTCTGTGCGGGCGAGCGCCTCGATCCCGCCACCTACGCCTGGGCCGAGGAGGTGCTGCTCGCCGGGCGAACGGACTGCCCCGTGGTCGATCACTGGTGGCAGACCGAGACCGGCTGGCCGATCTGCGCGAATCTGCTCGGCCTGCAACAACTTCCGATCAAGGCGGGCTCGGCGTCGGTGCCGGTGCCCGGGTACCGGCTGCGCGTGCTGGACTCCGAGGGCAACCCGGTGGCGGCGAACACCGAGGGCAACATCGTGATCGGGCTGCCGCTGCCGCCCGGCACGCTGACCGGGCTGTGGCACGACGACGAGCGCTACAAGCGCTCCTATCTCTCCGCCTACCCCGGCCACTACCTCACCGGCGACTCCGGTTACTTCGACGACGACGGCTATCTCTACGTGCTCGGCCGCAGCGACGACGTGATCAACATGGCCGGGCACCGGCTCTCGGCGGGCAGCATCGAGGCGGCCATCGCCGGTCACCAGGCCGTCGCCGAATGCGCGGTGATCGGCCTGCCCGACGAACTCAAGGGCCACCGCCCACTGGCCTACGTGGTGCTCAAGTCGGGCGTCGAAGTGGACCCGGCGCAGCTGCGCGACGAGCTGATCGAACGGGTTCGCACCCAGATCGGCGCGATCGCGACCCTGCACGACGCCGTCATCGTGACCGCGCTGCCGAAGACCCGCTCCGGCAAGATCCTGCGCAAGACGATCCGGCAGATCACGGCCGGCGAGACCTACGACGTGCCCTCCACCATCGAGGACCCCGCAGTGCTCGACGCGCTGGAAACACAGATCCGGGCGGCCCGGCCGCTGGACGGTTCGGCGCCCACGCCCGACCAGGCGCCGGTCGCCACGCCCGACGTCGGCTCGCCCGCCTGAACCAGCACTCGCGAAAAATCCACTGTGCCTTGGTGATCGACCGCTACACAGAGATTCCTTAAGGAACGTTCAAACGGGGGCCAGTGTGACGGCCTAGCGTCGAGGGCGCTGAAGCAACCCCCTCGATGCTCTGGAGGCAACACATGAAGCGTTCCGTTGGTCGTCCCGCCGTCGCCGCACTCGCCGCGGGCGGACTGGCCACCGTGGCCCTGTTCCTCAGTCCCGCGATCGCGGCCGCCGATCCGATGACGCTGGCCGGGCCGCTGCTCGAATCGGATTGTACGTTCGCGCAGGTCGACGCCGCGCTGCACGACAAGGCGCCGCAGCTGGCCTCGATCCTCGACTCGAACCCCGCGCAGAAGGCCGAGTTGCAGCGCAAATTCGATCAGCCGGTCGAACAGCGCCGCGCGGATCTGCAACGCGCCCTGGCCGAGAACCCGGACGCGGCCGCACAGGCCGAGAACGATCCGCGCGCGGCCGGACTCGCCGAGACCATCCGCCAGGTCGCCGCGACCTGCCACAACTACCCTGCCTGAAGTCCCGACGCGGCGGGTTAGCCCAAAATGGACGCTGTGACACCTGCTTCTACACCGACCGTCCTCGTCGTCGATGACGACGAGGACGTGCTCGCGTCGGTCGAGCGCGGGCTGCGGCTGTCCGGGTTCCACGTGCTCGTCGCGCGGGACGGGGCGCAGGCGCTGCGCAGCGTGAACGAGCACGCGCCGGACGCGATCGTGCTCGATATGAACATGCCCGTGCTCGACGGCGCCGGGGTGGTGACCGCGTTGCGGGCGATGGGCAACGAGGTGCCGATCTGCGTACTCAGCGCCAGAGCCTCGGTGGACGACCGCATCTCGGGGCTGGAGTCCGGTGCGGACGACTACCTGGTCAAGCCGTTCGTGCTCGCCGAACTCGTCGCGCGGATCCGGGCGCTGCTGCGCAGGCGCACCGATACGCCTCCGCCCGCGACGCCCGGCGCGATCACCGTCGGACCGCTCGAGGTCGATGTCGCCGGGTATCGCGCCCTGCTCGACGGACACGAAATCGAGCTCACCAAAAGGGAATTCGAGCTGCTGTCCACGCTGGCCCGCAACGTCGGCGTGGTGCTGAGCCGGGAACGGCTGCTGGAACTGGTGTGGGGCTACGACTTCGCCGCCGACACCAACGTGGTCGACGTGTTCGTCGGCTACCTGCGCCGCAAGCTCGAAGTGGACGGCGCGCCCCGGCTGCTGCACACGATCCGCGGGGTCGGCTTCGTACTCCGGGCGCCCAAATGACCGACGCTGCGGCGCCGAAAACCCGACGGCTGCGGGCGTTTTCACTGCGCACCCGGGTCGCGGGCGCGGCCGCGGCGGGGGCGATCGTGATCGTCTCGGTGATCAGCGTGATCAGCATTCGCGCGATCGAGCGCAACAACGTGCAGCAATCCGATCAGCAGCTCGCGATCGCCGCGCGCATCGTGCTGGTCGAACCGGTCATCGCGATCCGCTTCATCAGCCTGCTGCCCGGACTGACCAACGACATCGCGGTCACCGTCCGCGACAGCGGGAGCGTCACCGCGAGCACGCCGACCCAATTACCCGATCTGACACCGGGTTCACGCACCATCCCGGTCGCGGGGACGCCGTACCGCATTTTGTCGACCAGCGAGAACCAGCCCGCGGACCGGGTGGTGTCGATCGGC
>NZ_BAUA01000035.1 GCF_000710915.1 Nocardia brasiliensis IFM 10847 | reverse complement strand
CCGACGCCGAAGCCGACGAAGTCCGCACCCTCCGCCATCCCCGGGTCCGACCACCGAGCCCTGATCGCCCGAGTCCGCTTGACGTGATTCGGGCCGCGCGGACGTCGGCGAGCAGGTCTGCTCGGTGCGCTTCGTATCCGNACCCTTCTGACGCCAGACCCCGGTGTGCCGTGGTGCGGGAACCTACAAGGGGTGCGCCTGCCGCGGGGGCGGCGCAGCGCGGTTGGGCAGCAGGGCCCTTTCTCCGGCGGGGCGCGAGGCAAGGTGCGGAACCTGAAAGGTTGCCGATGCGCATTCGGAGCGGTGTCTCGCGCGCCGAGACCTGGTCGGGGGTGTGTGCGGCCTACTACCATCAGGTGCACGGCGGGCAGGGGTCTGCTGAAATCTCCGTCCCTCCTGAGTGAGCGGCGCGCGGTGATTCGGGAGGCGCAGCGATGGGGCAGCAGCGGTGGCGGATCGGCGCGGTGGTGGTGCTCGCGCTGTTCGGGATGGTGCTCGCGGGATGCGGTGTGACCGTGCAGGATCGGACGGCACCGGAGGCTCCGGCCACCGAAACGGACTGGGAGATCGCCGGTTCGATGACCGCCACGGGTCCGAGCGGTCCGCGGCCCGGCGTGCCGGACGCGCCGCTCACCGCGACGAACGGTGACGGCGGCAGGTTCGACACGCTCGCGCTGAACTCGCTCGCGGATCTGCAGGAATTCTGGACGACGGAGTACCACAAGGACTTTCCGGGCCCGTTCACCCCGGTGCAGAACTTCTTCTCCTGGTCGGCGACGGCGCCGAAGGACCAAGCGATCCGCTTCTGCGACGAATCCACCTATCACGTCGTGAACGCCGCCTACTGCGGTCTCGACCACACCATCGGCTGGGATCGCGGCGTCCTGCTGCCGCAGGTCGTCGAGAAGTTCGGCGAGATGGCCGTGGTGATGGTGCTCGCGCACGAGTACGGGCACGCGATCCAGGGGCAGGCAACGTTGGCGGGCCTGCGCACCCCGACGCTGGTGCTGGAGCAGCAGGCCGACTGCCTGGCCGGGGTGTTCTTACGCCATGTGGCCGAAGGGAAGTCGGCGCACTTCACGTTGAACACCACCGACGGGCTCAACGCGGTGCTCGGCGCGACGGTCGCGTTCCGTGATCAAGGTTTCGGCGATCCGGGCAATGCGCACGGGTCGGCGTTCGAGCGGGTGACGGCGGTGCAGATCGGCTACTCCGACGGCACGAAGGGCTGTAAGGCGTTGACGCCGAAGGAGATCGCGCAGCGCCGCGGTCAACTGCCGGTTTCCTTCGGCGTGGCCGACGCGCTGTTCCAGCTGCCGGTGAACCAGCAGTCGCTGGAGCGGTTGAGCCGGACGCTGCTCGCCCTCTTCCCGTCCGCAGAGCCGCCGCGGTTCGACTACGCGGGGGTCGGCGACTGTGCGAATATCACCGTTACACAACCAGTTTCGTACTGTCCGACGGCGAACCGGGTCGGCACCGACGTGTCCGCACTCACCAAGCTGGGTGCGCCCGCGCCCGGCCAGGAGGAACTGCTTTCGGCGATGGTGCACGGCGACTACTCCGCCTTCGTCCTCTTCGTCTCTCGTTACACCCTTGCCGTGCAACGCGAACGCGGGCTGTCGCTCACCGGTGCGGAGACGGCGGGGTTGCGCACCGCGTGCCTGTCCGGTGTGGTGTCGACGAAATTGAGTGAGCCGGGCGGTGATCTGCGACTCTCGGCCGACGATCTGGATGAGGCCGTCTCCGAACTGCTGACCGAGGGCCTGGCCGCGAGCGACGTGAACGGAAAGGTGGTGCCGAGCGGGTATCAGCGCGTCGAGGCGTTCCGCACGGGCGTGCTGGACGGCGAGGCGGCGTGCCTGTCGCGGTACCGCTGAACCGGGCCGGGTCGGCGCTAAACCGGTAGGGACCGAAGCGAAGTCAGCGTGGTGGCCAGTGCGCGCGCGGCCTGCGCGCCCTTGGTCACGAAATGCTCGGTGAAGTACGTGACGTGCTCGCTGTGCTCGTGGAAGTGATGCGGGGTGAGCACGACGGAGAACACCGGCACGTCGGTGTCCAACTGCACCCGCATCAACCCGTCGATCACCGCGGACGCGACGAAATCGTGCCGGTAGATGCCGCCGTCCACGACCAGCGCCGCGGCGACGATCGCCGCGTACTTGCCGGAGCGGGCCAGCCGCTGGGCGTGCAACGGGATCTCGAACGCGCCGGGCACCTCGAAGACGTCGACGGTGGCGGGGTCGTAGCCGAGCTCGGCGTATTCGGCGGTGAAGCCTTCATACGCCTTGCCGACGATCGAGCTGTGCCAGCCGGCGCGGAGGAAAGCGATGGATCCGGTAGTTCCCATGGCCGGATCTTACTTGCCGGTAACGTGCGCCTCCAGCCAGTCCACCACGTCGGCGAGCACCTCGTCCTGCTCGGGTTCGTTGAATATCTCGTGGTAGAGGCCGTCGTAGCGGATCGCGGTGAGGTCTTTCGAGCCCGCGCCCCGCTCGATCAGGTCCGTGCCGGCGGGCGCGGCGATGGCGTCGCCGGTGCCGTGCAGCACCAGCAGCGGCACGGTGAGCCGGCCGAGGCGCTGCTTCACCAGGGTCGTCGTGTCCAGGATCTCGACCGCGGTGCGGGCGGGCAGGCTGCCGCGATAGACCAGCGGATCGTTGTCGTAGGCGCGGACCACTTCGGGATCGCGACTGATCTGTGACGAATCCAGTTTCAGCACACCGAGATTCGGGGCGAGCCGGGTGAGCAGCGGCGCGACGAGGCGCTGCAGCGGGTTCCCGAGCGGAATGACCAGCGGCGGCGCCGACAGCACGATGCCCGCGACGTCGACCGGCGCGCGGGTGGCCAGGTGCAGCACGATGAGGCTGCCCATCGAATGCCCGATCAGGAAGCGCGGCACGTCCGGGTATTCGCGACTCGCGATGTCCAGCATCGCCGCCACGTTGTCGGCGGCGCCGTCCATCGAACCGATATTGGCCTTGCTGCCCGCGGACTTGCCGTGACCGATGTGGTCGAGCGCGTAGACCGCGAACCCGGCGCCCGCAAAGCGCCTGCCGACGTGGGTGTAGCGGCCGGAATGTTCCGCGACGCCGTGCACCAGAACGATCACGCCGCGTGCCTGCGCCTCGGGCAGCCAGGCGCGCCAGGCGATTCCGCTGCCCGTGCCGTCGAACTGCCCGGTCTCGGTGCGGATGCCCGCGTCGTCGCGCTCCGGTTCCGCGGTCACGACCGCGCCTCGCCGGTGCTCGGCTCGGTCCTGCTGCGCTCACTCATGCATCGGCTCCTGATGGGTGCGGCTCGCTGCTCGTCGAGTACGCCAGCTCGGTGAAGAGCCGCCGGTTGAACTCGATGAGTCGAGCGTAGTTCACCCGGGAAAGGCGTTCGTCGGTTCCGTGGATCGAAGCCAGATCGCGTTCTTCCAGCACGATGGGGGCGAAGTTGCAGCGGGTCGCGGCCAGGTCGTGATAATGCCGGGAGTCGGTGGCGCCGGGCACGATGCCGGTGGTGATCACCGTGCCGGGGACCATGGCCTGCGCGATCTCGGCGACGAGGTCGAACGCGGCGCCCGGGGTGGCGTTCACCGTCGGCTCCGAGGACACCCCTTCGGTTTCGATCCGGACGCCGTTGTCGCGCACCACCTTCCGGCAGTGCGCGAGTACCGAGGCGACGGTATCGCCGGGCAGGATGCGGAAATTCACGAACGCCTCGGCGTGCTGGGGGAGCACGTTCGATTTCACGCCGCCCCGGATCACGGTGGGCGCGGTGGTGGTGCGCACCAGAGCCTCGGTCTGCGGCCGCACCGCCATCACGCGGGTGACCACCGGCGCGACCAGATCGGCGAGGCGCAGCAGTTGCCTGCGCGGCGCGGGCATGACCTTGCGCACCCGGGCGAGCATGTCGGCGGTGACCGGGGTCATCCGCAGCGGCATCGGATGGTCCTGGATGCGGGCGACCGCACGGGCGATCCGGCCGACCGCGGTCTGCTTACCGGGCATGGACGAGTGCCCGCCCAGTTCGGTGACCGAAAGCCGTACCGTCGCATAGCCTTTCTCGCCCACCATGATCGTCGCGACCGGTGGTTCGATGCGGTCGGCGACGCCGGTGGTGATCATGCCGCCCTCGTCCAGCAGCAGGTCGGCGAACACGCCTTGCGCACGCAGGCGCTGCGCCATGTGCATCGCGCCGGTGTCGCCGAAGACTTCCTCGTCGTGCCCGAAAGCCAGAAAGATGGTGTGCCGCGGGCGGACTCCGGCCGCGAGGGCGGCCTCTACCGCCTCCAGAATGGCGAGCAGCCTGCTCTTGTCATCGATTGCGCCACGGCCCCAGATGAATTCGTCGTCGACGACGCCCGCGAAGGGCGGATGCGTCCAGCGCTGCGGATCGTCGACCGGCACCACGTCCTGGTGGGCGAGCAGGATCGCCGCGACCTGATCGGGCGCTACCCCCGACCACCGGTAGAGCCTGCTGTGCCCGAACCGCTCCAGCTCGAGTTCGGCATGCACCCGGGGGAAGGATTGCTCGAGGTGCGCGGAGAGCCGGTCGAACGCCGCGTCATCGATATCGTCCGGATCGTCGGTGGACACGGTGACGCAGCGCAATGCGGCCGCAAGGCGCTCGGCGGTGTGATCGTCGACCGGTTCGGTCATCGGTCGCCGCTACGGTTCGGCAAATTCATGGACACCGTTGCATTGTTCAGCACGCCGGGCCCCAGCGGGATGGTCTTCTCGTTTCGCCACTTCACGATGCCCTCGGTGAGACCGCCCGGCAGGTCGGCCACGCGCGCACCGGTGAGCATCGGCAACTCGACACGGGCCTTGGTCACGGTGACCGAGGCGAGCGCCGGAGTGTGCGACCAGACGTCGTCGACCACGTCGGTGACCCGCACGCCGATGCGATGACCCGCCGCGATCGGCCAATCCTGGCCGAGCAGGCGGACTTCGGCGGTGCCGTCGCCGACCGGCGCGATACCGCGGGTGATCACGGTGGCCAGGTTGTCCGGGGCGATGTCGTACAGCTCGACCGCGACCGTGGCGGTCGCGGGACCGTCGAGTTGCAATGTCGCGGTCGGAATTCCGGACAGGTGCTGGGCCTGGGCCAACGGCTCCGAGACAGACCAGAGTTCGCGGTCGGGCCCGGGTACCAGGCCGCGGTCGGTGTAGCTGCCCGAGCGCAGATCCACCGGCACGCGCGCGGCATCGGCCGGCGGCCAGGCGGTTTCGGCGCGCCAGCGACCGTCGAACTGCCCGACCGTGATCCGCGGACCCGGGATTTCGGTATCGCGGCCCGCCACATGCTTGTCGAAGAAGGCCAGCAGTTCGGTGTCGAAATGCGGTGTGCCGCATTTATCGTGGCAGGTGCGGTGACCCCATTGACCGAACCAGGCGCGGTGCGCGCCGGGGCCGAGGCCGTTCCACAGATCGAAAACGCGGTAGGCGCGGGTGTTGTAGTCGACGAAACCCTGGCCGAGGAACAACGGAATGGTGTTGCCGCGCAATGGCCCGACCAGATCGCGATCGCGCCAGAATGCGGAATTGCCGTCATGGTTGCCGGTCTCGGCGAGATATTGCTGATAACACTGCATCGGCAATTGCGCTGCGGCGGCTTGATATTCGGGCGAATCCTCCGGGCGGCCGGGCGTCGACGCGATCAGCAGATGTTCCAGACCGGCGAAATCGGCTGGACGCACGCCGCTCTCGGTGACCGGCTTGCCGGAGAACTTCCACGATACGCCCTGCATGTACAGGTACGAGTACGGATCGACCACCGGCTCGAAAGAGGCGACGGCGGCGAGCCCCTTCGGCTTCGTCGCCAGGCCCATCAAGCCGGTCCAGCCCTCGTACGAGGTACCGAACATGCCGACCTTGCCGGTGGACCACGGCTGGTTCGCCGACCACTCCACCGCGGTCGCGACATCCGAGCGTTCACCGGGACCGCCGAAATCGGGGCAACCCGACGAACCGCCGAAACCGCGCAGGTCGACGATCACGTAGGTATAGCCGGCGCGCAGGAACATGTCCGCTTGCAGGTTTTCGGTGGACGGTCCGCCGGTCAACCGCGGTTCGCTCAGATACGCCAGGTGCGCGCGGTACGGGCTCACGGTGAGGATGACCGGCGTGCGGACATCGTCGGCGAGACCGTCCGGCCGCAGGATGTCCGCGTGCAGGCGGGTGCCGTCGGGGGCGTCGATGAACGCTTGCTTCCACTGGAACGGCACGTCCAACGGCTTCGCCGCGGCGGTCACCGGGATGGCCGGGGCCAGCAATAGCAGCAACCCACACAGGGCGCGCAGCAGCACACGTCGTTCGCTCACCATAGGACTATCGAGTGTGCCCGGACGACCGTCCAGACCCCGGAACCGGGGTAGCAGATCAGCCGATCGCGGGACGAATGTCGCCGGTCGTCGCCGACTCGCCGGGCGAACGCCACCCGATGTTCACTGCGACCCGCCAGCATTGGCGCTATGGCGGAGGGCGTCGAAGCGCTGGGCGGGACGCCGATCGATGCGGCCGCGGTGGGGACGATCACGCTCGCTCTGGTGGCCGCGCTGCTGTTCGCGGTGTCGGCGGCGCTGCAGCAAGGCGCCGCGCGCGAGGCAGCGACCGCGGATCCACAGGGACGGTTCCTGGTGATCGCCGGCATCGCCCGGCGATTGCTCACCGATCGGCGCTGGCTGGCCGGGCAGGGCGCGAACGTGGCGGGGTTCGTCGTGCACGCGGTGGCGCTGCGGCTCGGGGCGATCGCGGTGGTGCAGTCCCTGCTGGTGGTGCAACTGCTGTTCGCGCTGCCGTTCGCGGCGGCGCGGCGCAGGCGGCCGCTGCTGCGGCGGGACTGGGCCGGGACGGTTTTCGTGTGCGCCGGACTGATCCTGCTGGTCGGGCAGAGCGCGGCCGGCCACACCGAGTTGCGGCCCGAACTGTTGCCGACGGCCGGTGCCGGAGTTTTCCTGGTGATCGTCACGCTGATCGCGCTCTCTCGCCTGACCAGCGCCACCCAGGTGCGTTCGGCACTGGTCGCCGTCACGGCCGGCTGCTGTTTCGCCACCACGGCCGTGCTGGTGGTCATCGCTACCACCGCACTGCCGGGCCTGAGCTGGGCGCTGGTCGGCATCCCGATCTCCACCGGTCTGGGCGGAGTGCTCACGCAGGAGGCGTACGCTCGCGGCTCGCTGCCCACCGCGCTCACCGCGATGACCATCACCGATCCCGTCCTCAGCTACACCGCGGGCGTCACCCTGTTCGCCGCCGTCCACCCCCGGGCGATGCCGCTGCTGCTCGCGGCCGTCCTGGTGATCACCGGCGTCACTTTGCTCGCGAATTCGCCCACCCTGCACGACGAACGGGTCGACGGCGTGCCGCGCGTGCGGGCGTCGAGCGCCGGGGAGCGTGGGCAGCGGATGACTTCGGACGTGGTCGCGTAGGCAGCGCCGCGGCTGCTGAGGTCAGGATGTTGCGGGCGTGCCCCTGGGGTGAGGCGGTGCGGGGTGCCGCTGCGGGGACGGCGCTGCGGGGACGGCGCTGCGGGGAGGGCGTCCCGGTGAGGGCGCTGCGGAGATGCCGCCCAGGTGATGGCCTTGCGAGATGGCGCCCCGGTGATGGCCTTGCGGCGCTGCTGTTGCGATGGGGGCCGTGCGGGGACGTCCTTGGAGACTGCACGGGGCGGTCGGGTCTGCACCGTCTCGAGGGGATTCGCCCGTTGGAGAGGCGGGACCCGAGACGCGGTGCGGCGGTGGGGTTCAGGCGGCTTCGTAGTCGGCGTAGAGGGCGAGCATGCCTGCGACCGTGGCGGACCAGGGGAAGCGTTCGGCCGCACGGCGGGCGGCGCGGCGGCGTTGCGGGGCGGGGACCGTCAACAGGGCCCGGACGCCTGCCGCGAGGCCGTGCGGGGAGCCGTCGGACACGATGCCGGAACCGGCGGCGTCCACGAGTTCACCGGCTGCGCCTTCGTCGGGGACCACCACGGGAGTGCCGCAGGCCAGCGCCTCCAGCACCGCGAGGCCGAAAGTCTCGGCGGGGGAGGGGAATATCGCGATGTCGGCGTCGGCGACCAGGCTCGCCATCGCGACGCGATCGGTGAGGTGACCGTGGAAGATCACCGGCAGCCCGGCCGCCAGGCGTTGCAGCCGGTGCCGCAGCGGGCCGTCGCCGATCACGGCCAGTTCGCAGCGCAACCCCGAATCGACCAGCACGCGTACCGCTGCGATGGCGCGTTCGGCGCACTTCTCCTTGGACAGCCTGCTCACCAGCACCAGGCGTACCGATGCACCGGGGGTGCAGGATGTTTCGGTCGCGGGACGAAAAGTGGTCAGGTCGACGCCGAGCGGGACGCGTCGCACATTGGTGGCGCCGATGCGAGCGAACTCCGCCGTCGCGAAACTCGAAGTGACCACGACCTTTTCGGCACGCACGCAGAGGCGGCGGTTCGCCAGGTCGGCGGCCGTGGCCAGGGGGAACCCGGGTGGGACACGGGTGCGCAGAATCGCGTCGATGCGTTCATGGGAGAACAGCACGAGCGGCACCCCGGCACCGCGCGCCCACGGCGCCAGCCACCGCACGCTCAACTTGTCACTGCATTCGAGCACGTCAGGGCGCAGCAGATCGAGGATCGGGCGGGTCCGGCGCGCGGTCAGCACGTGGTAGCCGCCCGCGCCGAACTTCGGGCTGCGCACCGTGATTCGCCGCCCCGACGTCGTCGCCTCGTCCCCGTCGGCCGGCCCCGGCACCACGAGCACCCGCTCGTGCCCGGTCGCCAGGTAGCCCCGCCCGATCTCGTCCAAGCAGGTTCGCAACCCGCCCGAGGCCGGCGTGTAGAAGTTCGCGATCTGCACGATGCGCATCAGCAGGCCGCCGCTTCGATCAGCTCGGCGTAGGTGGTGGGGCGCGCGCCCGCGGTGAGGGCGGCGTCGATGGCGCGCAGGGTGGCCGCGCGCAGGCCGGGATGGTGCAGGTCGTCGGGGTGCAGGGCGAGGCGGACGAGCCCGCCGTTGCGCGCGTTGCGCCGGGCGAAGGTTTGCAGCATGGCGGCGCCGAAGCGTTCGGACCAACCGCCGCCGGGCCGGTGCGAGAGAGCGAAGCCACGCTGGCGGCGGCCGGTGCGCAGATCCTTCGCGCCGAAGTGATCGGTGGTGTGGGTGAAGCCCGCCGCGCGCAAAGCCTGTTCGGCGGCGGGCGAGGCCAGCCACCCAGGCGGAGTGAAACCCGTTGTGGACAGCCCGGATTCGGCCATCACGGCGGTGGCGTCGCGCAGCTTGGCCGCCGCCTGGCCTTGATCGAGCGCGGCGAACTCGGCCGCGCCGCGAGCCACCGCGCGCCCGAGCGTCCGACGCGACCACCCGCCCTCGGGTCCGGCGCGATGCGACCACCCGTGCACCATGATCTCGTCCCCCCGTGCCCGGCGTTCCCGCAGGAAGCCCGCATACTCCGGCTGCCGCGCCAGCGACGCACCCCGCCACGGCCCGGGTATCACCAGCAGCGATACCGGGATCCCGAACCCGTCGGCATCCGCGCACCACCGCGCCGTCTCCGCCGCACTCGCGGGTGCGACGTCATGGACGCTCACCACCAACCGCGCACACACGCACCGCAAGCTAACACCGCCCGGTTGCCGCCAGCTGAACAGCAGCGTGCCGCTGCCCGACGAATCGGCACCCCGCCCGATTTCGCACACCGCCGCGGTTGGCCGCACCCGTTTCCGAATGTCGGAACGGGTGCGAAAGCGGCAACTGCCGCGGCCCGGTAAAGGGTCATTCGGTTTTGCTATGGCGCGGGTGAAGTGTCCGGGGTCGCAAGACAATTCGCCTGGTGTCTGAGGCAGGTCGGCGTATGATCGGGCCAGTGCGAGCACCCGGGGGAAGAATGAACGAGCCGGTGACCGCGGACTGGGAACAGTTCGTTCAAGCGCTGGCGCAATGTCTGTCCGAACTTCCCTCCCGGGCCACGTTGATCATCGCCGCACCGGGAAATCGGTACGTGCAGTTCATGCAATACGACATCAAATTGTCGGCGGAGCTCGCCGGTAACCACTATCTGGCGCAACCCATTCCGGATGCGGCCGCCGCGGAATTGCGGGAACTCGGCTGGAACGAGCCGATGCTGCGCCGCGAAGTCGACAATTGGACCAAGACCATGTTCTGGCCTATTTCGCCGGGCAGCTTGGTCGAGTTCGCGCGGTCGGTCGCCATCGGGTTCCGCGATGCGCTCGGCGTGGCGACTCCGGTGGAGTTACGGGCTATGGGGTGGACCGAGGCCTCCGGTGATCTGGATCTCACCGTGCTCGGCTCGATGGCTCGGCGCGGCTGGAATTGACGCGGTCTCGCGGGACTGCCCTCGGCGGCGGTCCGTCCGAGCATCGACAGCGGATAGCGGCTCACCTCGGCGCAGTGGTCGATCCGGCAGCTCGCCGCACCGGGAATCGACGGCCCGGGACAGGCGTGGCGAAATCGGCGCGACGTGGGCACTATCCTGAGTGACATGGCAGCAGGTAAGCCCACCAAGGAAGCGAAGGCCGCGGCGAAAGCGGCCCGCAAGCAGCAGTCGAAAGAGCGCAGGCAGCAGCTCTGGCAGGCGTTCCAGATGCAGCGCAAGGAAGACAAGCTGCTGCTGCCGCTGATGATCGGCGCGCTGCTCGGCATCACCGCGATCTTCCTGGTGATCGGCCTGATCTTCGGGCTGACCTGGCTGCTCGTCCCGTTCGGCGTGGTGCTGGGCGCGCTGGCCGCGTTCATCATCTTCGGCCGTCGGGTGCAGAAGAGCGTGTACGGCAAGGCGGAGGGTCAGGCGGGCGCCGCGGCGTGGGTGCTGGACAACCTGCAGGGCAAGTGGCGGGTGACCAACGGCATCGCCGCGACCACCCAGCTCGACGCGGTGCACCGGGTGATCGGCCTGCCCGGCGTGGTGCTGGTCGCCGAGGGCTCCCCGCAGCGGGTGAAATCGCTGCTGGCGCAGGAGAAGAAGCGCACCGCCCGGCTCATCGGCGACACCCCGATCTACGACGTCGTCATCGGCAACGACGAGGGACAGGTGCCGCTCAAGGAGTTGCAGCGTTACCTGACCAAGCTGCCCCGCAACATCGACACCAAGCGGATGGACCTCATCGAGGGACGCCTGTCCGCCCTCAGCTCCCGCACCGGCCCGGCCATGCCGAAGGGCCCGATGCCCGCCGGCGCCAAGATGCGCGGCGTGCAGCGCACGATCCGCAGGCGCTGAACGCGAACACCGTGGGCCCGCACCCCCTCCAGGGTGCGGGCCCGCGGTGTTTTCAAGATCAAGGGGAACTGGTGGCGGCGGGCTCTCGGGCGATGCCGCCACCAATTCCCCCTCGGCGTTCAGCGCGAGTGGACGAGCGCGGTCCCGGTCGCGCGATCGTGCATGCCGCGCCCGTCGGAGTCGGTGAAGAGGGCGGGCACCACGAAGACCAGCAGGGCCTGCCGGGCGAGTGCGCGGACGATGCCGACGGGGACGGGCGCGTCGATCCGGACGGTGCGCAGGCGCAAGAAGTATTGACCGGGGGTGAACCCGAACATGGTCACCGCCCCCACTCCGATCACGAACCAGACCAGCAGCGTGAGGCTGGACGCCGACCCGCCGCGCATGATGATCGCGGCGATGCCGAGGGCGATGAGCCAGTCGACGAACAGCGCGGCGATCCGGCGGGCCATGCCGGACAGTGATCCGGCGCCGGACTTCGGCAGGCCCAATTCTTTGCCGGGGAACTCGGGGTTTGCCTGGTCGCCGGAACCCTCCGAAGGGCCGGAGAGCCACGATCCCGTCATGCGTGCCATGCCCCTACAATATGCGCGCCCCACCGGCCGACCGGTGTCGCAGTGCTGACGAGCCGTGAATGCATGCTCGGCATAAGCGGAGTTCACGTCGGCGCCGGCCTGCTCGGATGGCAGGATTACCATGCTGGTGGCGCCCGGGTGGGCCGGGTTACCCGGCCAGCGGCACGTGTAACACTGGCGAAACACAGCCTTGACTGCGGGGAAACACCGCGTCCATACCGTCTGGACGCGACGAACCCATGCAATCGACACTGGCTGGGAACCGATCCGTAAGGAGAACAAGTGACGTTCAGCACGGCCGACGAGGTCATCAAATATCTTGCTGATGAAGAAGTCGAATACGTCGACATCCGATTCAGTGATCTTCCCGGTGTGCAGCAGCACTTCTCGATCCCGGCGAAGGCGTTCACGACCGACCTCGCAGAGGAAGGGCTGGCCTTCGACGGCTCGTCCGTCCGCGGTTTCCAGTCGATCGACGAGTCGGACATGCTGCTGCTGCCCGACTTCAGCACCGCGCGCCTCGACCCGTTCCGGGCGGCCAAGACGCTGAACCTGAACTTCTTCGTGCACGACCCGTTCACCCGCGAGGCCTACAGCCGCGACCCGCGCAACATCGCGCGCAAGGCCGAGGAGTACCTGCGCTCCACCGGTATCGCCGACACCGCGTACTTCGGCGCCGAGGCGGAGTTCTACATCTTCGACTCGATCCGTTACGACTCGGCCATGAACGGCGCCTTCTACGAGATCGAGTCGGTCTCGGGCTCCTGGAACACCGGCGCCGAGTTCAACCCGGACGGCACCCTCAACCGTGGTTACAAGGTGCGCAACAAGGGCGGCTACTTCCCCGTCGCGCCGTATGACCACTACGTCGACCTGCGCGACAAGATCTCGACCAACCTGCAGAACGCGGGCTTCGAGCTCGAGCGCGGCCACCATGAGGTCGGCACCGCCGGTCAGGCCGAGATCAACTACAAGTTCAACACCCTGCTCGGCGCGGCCGACGACCTGCAGCTGTTCAAGTACATCGTGAAGAACACCGCGTGGGCCGAGGGCAAGACCGTCACCTTCATGCCGAAGCCGCTCTTCGGTGACAACGGCTCGGGCATGCACGTGCACCAGTCGCTGTGGAAGGACGGCAAGCCGCTGTTCCACGACGAAGCGGGCTACGGCGGTCTCTCCGATCTGGCGCGCCACTACATCGGCGGCATCCTGCACCACGCGCCGTCGCTGCTGGCGTTCACCAACCCGACCGTGAACTCCTACCACCGTCTGGTGCCGGGCTACGAGGCCCCGATCAACCTGGTGTACTCGCAGCGCAACCGCTCCGCGGCCGTGCGCATCCCGGTGACCGGCAACAACCCGAAGGCCAAGCGCATCGAGTTCCGCGCGCCGGACTCCTCGGGCAACCCGTACCTGGCCTTCGCCGCCATGATGATGGCCGGCCTGGACGGCATCAAGAACAAGATCGAGCCGCTGGCCCCCGTCGACAAGGACCTCTACGAGCTCCCGCCGGAGGAGGCCAAGAACATCCCGCAGGCCCCCACCAGCCTCGCCACGGTCATCGACCGCCTCGAGCAGGATCACGACTACCTGACCGAAGGCAACGTCTTCACCGACGACCTGATCGAGACCTGGATCAACATCAAGCGCGACCAGGAAATCGCCCCCGTGAACCTGCGCCCGCACCCCTACGAGTTCGAACTCTACTTCGACGTGTAATTCGTAGGACCCAAGTGGTTTCGAGCCCTCCCGCAACGGCGCGGGAGGGCTCGCCCCATTTCCGGGACGATCACAACCGCGCGATCGACGCCGTAACGGCGTTGCGCCCATCAACCCCGGTGCCGGTGCGCACCAGCGACCCTGGCGACATACAGCTGGGTGGCTGAGCGGTGCTCGGTTGTTGCAGTGGATCTGCGGCAGCATCCGCCCACTTCGGTTTCGATCGTCGAGTGGTGGGGAACAAGGGGATGGGGTCGCGCGGGGATCGGCCTGCGGGGCGGAAGTATGGGGAGAAGGAGGGGATCGTGGAAGCGGTCGTATCGGTCAGCGGTGGGCGGATTCGGGGAGTCGCGCGGGCGGGGGTGTATGCGTTTCTCGGGATTCCTTATGCCGCACCGGCGGTGGGGGCGGCGCGGTTCGAATTGCCGAAGCCCGTGGGGGAGTGGGCGGGGGTGCGGGACGCGACGACGTATGGACCGACCTGCCCGCAGGCGCCGTACCCCGACGGAATCCAGGCTTTGGTCACCATGAACCAGGTGCCGGGCGACGAATACTTGAATGTCAATGTGTGGACGCCGGATCCGAGTGCGGGCGGGCTGCCGGTGCTGGTCTGGATCCACGGCGGCGGATACTCGCGCGGGTCCAATGCGGGCGCGGTCGCCGACGGTAGTGCCTTCGCGCGGGACGGCGTCGTGGTGGTGTCGATGAACTACCGCGTCGGCATGGCCGGGTTCGCGGTGCTGGACGGCGCGCCGCCGAATCGTGGTCTGCACGACCAGATCTTCGCGCTGCGCTGGGTGCAGGAGAATGTCGCGGCCTTCGGGGGCGACCCGGGCACCGTCACGCTCGGCGGCTTGTCCGCGGGAGGTATGAGCGTCGCCGCGCTGCTGGCTACTCCTCTGGCGCAGGGACTTTTCGACGCGCGATCATCCAGAACGGCACCACCGTCGCGGCCGCGCCCATGGACGATGCGCGCAAGCTGTCGGCCGCCGCGGCGGCGAAGCTCGGAATAGAGCCGTCCGCAACGGCTTTCGGCGCACTCGGGGATAGCGAACTGCTGGACGCGCAGGAAGCGGTGGCGCTGGACCAGATGATCGATCCGTCCGCGCAACGCTGGGGTGCGTCGTTCATCACGAACGGGATCGGCATCCTCAACTTCTTCCCGGTGATCGACGGGGACGTGTTGACCGACACGCCATTGAAAGTGCTGGAATCGCAACCGGATCGAGCGCTGCCCCTGCTCTGCGGCTACGCCGCCGAGGAGTTCCGTTTCTTCCTGATGCCCACCGGTGTCGCCGCCGCGGTGACCGCCGAAACGTTGCCGTTCTTCCTCGCCCGCTACGGAATGGCACCGGAACTCGCCGACGTTTTCGCCGCCGACCGGCCGACCGCGACGCCGGCGGACCTGTTGGCCGCGATCTTCACCGATGTCGCGTTCCGGTCCGATATCGTGCGGTTCGCGCAAGTCTGTGCGCACGTGCCGACATTCGTCTACGAATTCGCTTGGCCCTCCGGAGTGGACGGGCTCGGCGCCTGCCACGCACTGGAGACCTCGTTCATTTTCGACACTCTCGCGTCCGGGCACGCGATCACCGGACCCAACCCGCCGCAGCCGCTCGCCGACGAAATGCACCGCGCTTGGGTGGATTTCGTCGCGCACGGAGATCCGGGCTGGCAGCGTTTCGACGCGGACACGCGCCCGGTGCGCGTGTTCGATCATCCCGAATCGAGGCTGGTGTACGACCCGCGCGCCGAGGAGTTGCGCGCGGCCCGGCGCTAGGATCGGGCGAATGCGCGTCGTCCCATGATGTAGGTGGCCACCACGGAGCGTTCGTCGCCGAGCATCATCTGGGCGAACAACCGTTCATGGAAGTCGCGGGCCCGGTCGACGCGGTGCGCGAGGACCGGGGTCGCCGCCCAGTCCAGCACGACGAAGTCGGCGTCCTTTCCGGCGCGGAAGTTGCCGATGCGCTCGTCGCAGTACATCGCTTCGGCACCGCCGAGAGTGGCGAGGTAGAACCCGCGCAGCGCGGTCAAGCTGGTGCGCTGCGCTTCGGGTTTCGCCGACTCGTTGAGCATCACCACCTTGTACGCCTCGTTGAGGGTGCGCAGCATCGAATAACTGGTGCCCGCACCGCAATCGGTGCCGAGACCGACCCGGATGCCCGCCTGCCAGGCGGCGGGCAGGTCGAACAGGCCGCTGCCGAGGAACAGGTTCGAGGTGGGGCAAAAGGCGATGGCGGCACCGGTCTCGGCCAGCCGGGACCGGTCCAGCGCATCGATGTGCACGCAGTGGGCGAACAGCGAGCGGGGGCCGAGCATGCCCACGCGGTCGTAGACGTCGAGGTATGAGCGGGCTCCAGCGAAGCGAGCCAGGACCTGTTCGGTCTCCGGACCGCTCTCCGCGGCGTGGGTTTGCAACGCGACATCCGGGAACTCGCGGAACAGCCGCCCCGCCAACGCCAACTGCTCGTCCGTGGAGGACGGCGCGAAGCGCGGGGTGATCGCGTAGGTCAGACGACCGTTGCCGTGCCAGCGGGTACGGAGCCGCCGCGTCTGGTTCTCAGCCTCGGACAGCGTCCGGTCCCGGAGGAACTCCGGCGCATCCGGTTGCCGGTCCATCAGCACCTTGCCGCACGTCATCCGCAGGTCACGGGCGCGGGCCGCGGCGCAGAACGCGTCGACCGAGGCCGGGTGCACGGTCGGGTGCACGCTCGCGGTGGTGGTGCCGCAGGCCAGCAGGGTGTCGAGGAAGATCTCCGCGATGCGGCGCGCGTGCGCGGGATCGGCGAACTCGCGCTCGGCCGGGAACACGTAGTCCTGTAGCCAATCCGGCAGGCGCGCACCGAAACTCGCGATCATGTCGTACTGGCTGTAGTGGATGTGGGCGTCCACGAAACCGGGCAGGATCAACCTGCCTCGGTGATCGACCACCGTGCCGCGGAGTCCCTCCGGCAGCGCGGACCACTCGCCCGCCCAGGCGACGGTACCGTCGGCGGCGACCGCGAGCGCGCCGTCCTCGAACAGTTCCCACGCGTCGGGTGCGCTGTCGGGCCCGGGGTCGCGCAGGAAATGCAATACGGTGCCGCGGAATACGGCGGGCAGCTCCTCGCATTCGGCCATGCGCTCGACGCTAGCCGCCCGACACTGGAGAAGGCGGGACCGGCACGCGTTTGCGAGAGCGGCGGCCAACCGGGATGATCTCGGGGGAAGGCGGGCGCGGGGAACTCTGTACGGTGCGGTCGCGTGCTGACCTTGCGTCGCGGCGAGCGCCTGCTGATGTGCGCACGCTGAGGGCACGAGGTGTTCTGTGCGCTCGCCCGGCCCACGTCGCCCCGGATGCGGAATCCGGTCGGTTGTCCAGCCTGAATCCCGTTGTCCGGCGCGGTGATCCCGCTGGTCGGCGGGGTGATTCCGGTGAGCGGGGCAACTGCGGCGGGATCAGCGGGAAACCCGGCAGCGGCCGCGTCGCGCGCCCTACTGTCCCGCGCCATGAAGTACTCAATAGTTTCGCTACTCGCCGCAGTGCTGGCGACCTTCGCGCTGACGGCGACGACCGCCTCGCCGTTCGCGGCCGCACAACCGGACGCACAGGCGGAGTCCGCGATCGCCGCAGGCGGGAAGATCGATCTGCAGGGCGCGGTCAATGCCCGCGATATCGGCGGATATCGCACCTATGACGGAGCGAAGGTGAAGTCGGGCAAAGCTGTTCGCGCCGACTCGCTGGAGAAGCTCACCGCCGCCGATGTACAGAAGCTGGCGGGCCTGAACGTGCAGAAGGTGATCGACTTCCGCACCCCGGCCGAGGTGCAGTTCGCCGGCGCGGACAAGCCGATCCCCGGCGCGCAGGCGGTGGCCAGGCCGATAGACGACACCGGACTGTTCCAGAAGCTGCTCTCGGTGATCCAGCTGCGTGATCCGGTGAAGCAGGAGGAGATGCTCGGCAACGGCAAGGCCGAGGAGATCATGAAGGGCGTCTACGCCAGCTTCTTCACCCAGCAGTCGCGGGCCGGGTTCGGGCAGACCATCAAGGATCTCGCCAACACCGACAAGGTGACGCTGTACCACTGCACCGCGGGCAAGGATCGCACGGGCTGGCTGACGTATGTCACCTTGCGTGCGGTCGGCGTGCCGGAACGGACTGCGCGGCAAGACTATCTGCTGTCCAACCAGTATCGCGCCGCGGCGGACGCGGCGCTGCGGCAGCAGGTGAAACAGGCCGGTCTGATGCAGAATCCGGATCTGCTGATCCCGCTGCAAGAGGTGCGCGACGCGTACCTGGACGTCGCCGTCGCCAAGATCGAGCAGGACTACGGGGATTTCGGCAAGTTCCTCACCCAGGGCCTCGGACTGGACGCCGGCACCATCCTGAAGCTGCGCAAGAATCTTGTCAGCTGACCGACCGGAAGTGGTTCGGGCCCATGCACTACGCGGTGAATGGGCCCGAATCCTGTTCTCAGGATTTCTTTTTGCCTTGCTCGCGCAGACTTGCGGCCAGCTGGTTCGGCATCGATTCGTGCCGGGTGTAGGTGCGATTGAAATCGCCGGTGCCGTGCGAAAGAGAACGCAGATCGATGGCATAGCGGCTGAGTTCGAGTTCGGGCACCTCGGCGTGAATTCGGGTGCGGCCGAGGCCATGTGGTTCGGTGCCCAGGACGCGACCGCGCCGGCCGGACAGATCGCTCAACACCGGCCCCACGTAGTCGTCGGAGACCACGACCCATACGTCGGCGATCGGTTCCAGCAGGGCGACGCCCGCCGTGGCCGCGGCTTCGCGCAGGGCCAGCGCACCCGCGGTCTGAAAGGCGGCATCGGAGGAGTCGACCGAGTGCGCTTTGCCGTCGAACAGCGTGACCCGGACGTCGACCAGTGGATATCCGGCGGCGACACCGCGGGTGGCCTGGGCGCGCACACCCTTCTCGACCGACGGGATGAATTGGCGCGGTACGACTCCGCCGACCACCCGGTCCACGAACTCGATGCCCGACCCGCCGGGCAATGGCTCGACCTCTATCTCGCATACCGCGTACTGCCCGTGCCCGCCGGACTGCTTCACATGCCTGCCGCGCCCGCAAGCCTTGCCCGCGAACGTCTCTCGCAGCGCCACCTGATGCTCGACGACGTCTACCTGCACGCCGAATCTGGTGCGCAGTCGTTCCAGCGCGACATCGCGATGCGCCTCGCCCAGACACCAGAGCACCAGCTGATGGGTCTGGATGTTGTGCTCGAGCCGCACCGCGGGATCTTCGGCCGCCAGCCGGGCCAGGCTCTGCGAGAGCTTGTCCTCGTCGGCTTTGCTGTGTGCGGTGATGGCGATGGGCAGCAACGGATCCGGCATCTGCCACGGCTCGATGAGCAGCGGTTTGTCCACGCCGGACAGGGTGTCGCCGGTTTCGGCGTGACCGAGTTTGGTGACGTAGGCGATATCGCCGGCGATGGCCTGGCCGAGCGGGCGCTGGCTCTTGCCGAACGGCGCGGACACCGCGCCGACCCGCTCGTCGACATCGTGGCTCTCGTGCCCGCGTGCCTCCAGTCCGTGCCCGCAGACGTGCACGGTGTCGTCGGCGCGCAGCGTGCCGGAGAAGACGCGAACCAGTGACACCCGGCCGACATACGGGTCGGAGGCGGTGCGGATCACCTCGGCCGCGAGCACGCCGTCCGGGTCGCAGTCGAGCCGGCGGCGGGTGTTGCCGTCCGCGGCGGTGACGGCGGAGACGATGTGCTCGGCCGGCGTCGGGAAGCCGCCGGTGATCAGGTCCAGCAGCTCGACCGTGCCCAGCCCTTGTTTCGCGCCTTCCGGAGCGGGCGCGCCGAACAGCACCGGATGGAAGCTGCCCCGGGCCACCGCGCGTTCCAGGTCGGTGACGAGGGTGGTGAGCTCGATGGGCTCGCCGCCGAGATAGCGGTCCATCAGGGACTCGTCTTCGCTCTCGGCGATGATGCCCTCGATGAGCCGGTTGCGGGCCTCGTCCAGCAGCGGTTGCTGTTCGGGCGTGGGCGTGGCCTGGACGCACTCACCGGAGGAGTAGTCGACCACGCAGTTGGGCAGCAGCTCGATGAGTCCGGTGACCGGTCGATGACCATCCGCGCTCTTCGGTCCGTACACCGGAAGATGCAGCGGCAGAATGTTTTCCGACGCGCCGCCGCCGAGTACCGCGCGACAGGTCTCGGTCATCTCGTCGTAGTCGGCCCGCGCGGTGTCCAGGTGCGTGATCACGATCGCGCGCGGCATACCGACCGCCGCGCACTCCTCCCACAGCGCGCGCGTGGCACCGCTGACACCTTCGGCGCCCTCGGCCGCCGAGATCACGAACAGTGCGGCGTCCGCGGCCCGCAGACCCGCCCGCAGTTCGCCGACGAAGTCCGCGTAGCCGGGGGTATCCAGCAGGTTGATTTTCATCCCGGCCCAGGCCAGCGGCACCACGGACAATTGCACAGACCTGTGCTGCCGATGCTCGATCTCGTCGTAATCGGACAGCGATGTTCCGTCCTCGACCCGGCCCGCCCGGTTCACGGTCCCCGTGGTCAGCGCCAACGCCTCCACCAGGGTGGTCTTGCCCGATCCACTGTGCCCGACCAGGACCACATTCCGTATCTGTTCCGGCCGCTCGGCCGAAAGTACTCTGCCGTTGCCTCCAGCAGATCCGCTCGTCTTGTCCACTGTGCGTCTCGCTTCCTCGCGCCCCGACACCTGCGGTACTTCGAGCTTCCCACCGGCGGTCCCGCTCCGTGTCGGGATCGCCAGATCCGATACCCCGAATACCGGGTTCCGACCTGGGCATACCGTGCGGTTTCGGTGCGAGGTGCAGCTCCGCCGCTCAGCGCGCGTCGCGCAGCGCGACAACGGCCTCCACTTCGACGAGGAACTCGGGCCGGAACAACCCGGCCACCTGGACGAGGGAGCTCGCGGGATTAGGACGGTCGCCGAGTGCAGGTCGCAGGAACTCGTCGCGGACGTCGCGGACCACCTGCAATCGACTGACATCGGTCACGAACCAGGTGAATTTGACCAGGTCGGTCCAGTCGGCGCCGAGCGCGCGCAGCACGTTCTCCAGATTGGTCAGCGCCTGCCTGGTCTGCGCGGCCAGATCGCCCGGGCCGACCACGTTGCCCGCGGCGTCCACCGCGATCTGACCGGACACGAAGGCGAGTCCGGCCGAGGTGGTCACCGCGTGGGCGTAGCCGAAACCCGGTGCGACGCCTGGGATATCGGCGAACCTCTCGTTGATCATGGCGCCAGCGTAACCGGCGCTGGCACGGGTGCGAATCATGCGATTCCGCTGTTACCCGCCGTTCGGCGGACCATTGCGGCCGGATACCGATCGGCCGCTCGTATCGGCTGAAACCTGGTGCCCGATATGGGACAGTGCGCGGATGGATGTCACACCCGACGTTTCCCGCGCGACACTGCGCAAGGTCGTAATCCGACTGGTGCCGTTCCTCGGGCTGCTCTACTTCGTCAACTATCTGGATCGGGTCAATATCGGCTTCGCCGGACCCAGCGGAATGAAAGCCGATCTCGGACTCACCGAGACGGCATTCGGCCTCGCCTCCGGAATATTCTTCATCGGCTACCTGGTGCTCGAGGTACCGAGCAACGTGGCGCTGCACCGCTTCGGCGCGCGCCGCTGGATCGCCCGGATCCTGGCCAGCTGGGGGCTGGTCGCGACCGCGATGGCGTTCGTGCCGAACGAAACCGTCCTGTACATCCTGCGTTTCGTGCTCGGCGTCGCGGAAGCAGGCTTCTTCCCCGGCATCCTGCTCTACCTCACCTACTGGTTCCCGCAGAATCAGCGAGCGAAGATCGTCGCCCTGTTCATGGTGGCCGTGCCCGTGTCCACTGCGCTCGGCTCCACGCTGTCCAGCCTCATCATCCAGTACGGGCACGGGGTGTTCGGGCTGAGTGGCTGGCGGTTCATGTTCCTCGTGGAAGGACTGCCCGCGATCTTCCTCGCGGTGGTGACCTGGTTCTATCTCACCGACAGCCCCGCCCAGGCCCGCTGGTTGACCCGCGACGAACGGCAATGGCTCAGTAGCGAACTCGCCGCGGAACAGGCCGCCGTGGAGAAACAGGAACAGTGGACGTTGCGCAAGGCGCTCACCGATTCCCGAGTGCTCGGGCTCGCGCTCGTCTACGGCGGCATCGTCTACGGCTTGTACGCGCTCGGCTTCTTCCTGCCGACCATCATCAACGGCTTCCAAGAGCAATACGGCACGCACTACTCGGTGGTGCAGCGCGGCCTGATCAACGCGGTGCCGTACGTCATCGGCGCGGTGGTGATGGTGCTCTGGAGCAGGCACGGCGACCGGACCGGCGAGCGGGCCTGGCACGTCGCGCTGCCCGCGCTGGTCGGCGGGCTCGCCATTCCGGTCGCGCTGTACCTCGGCAACCCGTTCGCGGCCATGGCCGCGGTGACCGTGTGCGCCGTCGGCGTCCTCGCCGCCCTGCCGACTTTCTGGGCGTTGCCGAGCACCTTCCTCTCCGGTGCGGCCGCCGCCGCGGGCATCGCGCTGATCAACTCCATCGGCAACATCAGTGGTTTCGCCGCGCCCTACATCACCGGCTGGCTGAAGGATTGGACCGGCACCCAGCGTGCGGGACTCTGGGTGGTCGGCGCCTGCATGATCGCGTCCGCGGTCGGCGTGCTGTACCTGTGGAAGCGGATACTCGCACGCACCCGATCGGCGGTGGAATCGAAACAGGCGTTGCCCGAATAGGTTTCCGGTGTCAGTAGCCGCTCATGTGGTAGTCGTTGCGGGAAACCCAGAAGTTGTGATCGTGATTGGCGCACTGGAATCCCGCGGTGCCGTCCCGATCGGCGTAGGCGACACACAGGAAATTCCCGTGCGTCACGCGCTCACCCGGCCGGACGACCCGCTCATTGCCGGGATATCCGAAACTGGCACAGGAATACTGGGCGGACGCCCGACCGGACAGGCCGATGGTGAACACCGGAATCGAGGAATCCCCACAGGGTTTCGGGCCGGGCAGGGTGATGTTCGCCGCCGTCGGCGCGACCGCGCACTTCACCTCGGTGTCGCCCATCAGGCAGATGACGCTGCGGTCGGCGGTGTTGAAGCCGATGGTGTCGGCCGCCGCAATGCCTGCGGTCCCGGCGACAGTCAAAGTGGCTGCACCGAAAGCGATTACGCTCCGCGCCAGTCGAACTCGCATGAAAACTCCTCCGGTCGTTGCACATCGATCCCGCGGGTGAAGACGTGCGGTCCACGGGTTCGGCCGTGGACGCGTCGGTCGAGGATGCCTGGGGTTCCAGCTCAGCTGGAAGAGTTCGGTCGGCTGGGCGGACCAAGTCTCGTCCGGAGTTCCACCTCGAGGTGGAAGCCTTTGTCGTGCGAGCTGAGCTTCAGCGCTGGGGTGTGACCGGCCGCAGATAACAGTCGATCGGCCCCTCGTCCGCACTCGCGGCGGTGTGGTGGCTGTAGACGAACCCGGCGCGTAGGGCGACCGCCGCGGACGCGTGGTTCTCCGGGTCGACCCGGATCACAGCGTAAGTGGCGAGGTCGGCGGTCTGTAGGTACCGGCACACCAGCTCGACCGCGCGGGTGGCAATGCCGCGCTTGCGCCACTGCGGATAGATCCCGTAGGCCAGATTTGCTTGGCGCAGAGCGAGATACGGCTCCCTGGTGTGCACGTCCACCGTACCGGCGAGTGCTCCGCTCGCGACATCCAGCACGGCGAAGGTTCGGTTCGCGCCGTGCTCCTCCCACTGCTTGACGCACCGGCCGATATGGCGCGCTACGGTTTCCAAAGTCCCGCGGCCGCCGTTCAGCCACCGTGCCAGCTCGTCGTCCTCGCCGGCCAGATGCGCCTCGGCATCGGCCATCGTGATCGGGCGAAGTGCGACAACACCATCGGAGATCAGCACTCGGTCATCTTGCGCATCCCACCCGCGGTGCGGCAAGTGCTTTGCCGCGCGCCACGGATCGTCACCGGTTCGCAACAGGCTGCGGGCCGGGTGCGGTTGTCCGGCGGCAAACCTCGGGGAGGGCCGGCGGTCAGTGGTCGGTGCAGCAGGTGGTTTCGGTGGGGCGGGACGGGGTGGGGCAGCAGGTTTGGCCGCGCCAGGCGTTGCGGCCTTCGCGGATGGCGATGGCGGCGATGGCGAGGGCGGCGAGGGGGTCGGCCCAGGACCAGCCGACGAGGGCGTTGCAAAGGAGGCCGATGAGGAGGACGGCCGACAGGTAGGTGCAGAGCAGGGTTTGTTTGGAATCGGCTACGGCGGAGGCGGATCCGAGTTCGCGGCCGGCGCGCCGCTGCAGCCAGGACAGCACCGGCATGACCAGCAGACTGGCCGCGGCCAACCCGATGCCGATCGGGGAGTGTTGTGCTTCGCCGACACCGAGCAGTGCGCGGATCGCATCGACGGTGACGTAGGCGGCCAGCGCGAAGAAGGAGAACGCGATGATGCGCAGCGCCACCTTCTCCCGCGCTTGCGGATCCCGTCCCGCGAACTGCCACGCGACCGCCGCCGCCGAAGACACCTCGATCACCGAATCCAACCCGAACCCGATCAAAGCCGTCGACGAAACCCGAGCCCCCTCACCCAGCGCGACGATCGCTTCGATCACGTTGTAGGTGATCGTCGCGGCGACGAACCATCGGATGCGTCGGGAGAGTAGGGCGCGTCTGGCGGGTGCTGGTCGCGCGGTGGGCATACCCAGCGGTGCGGACATCAGCAGCATCCTTCGTCGCCCGCGGCGGGGCAGCAGGCCGGGTCGACGGCCAGGACGAGGCCGAGGAGGTCGCCGAGGGCGTGGCCGATGCGCGCGTCAGCGAGTTCGTAGCGGCTGCGGCGGCCCTCCGGAATCGCGACCACCAGGCCGCAACCTCTAAGGCAGGCAAGGTGATTGGACAGTGTCTGTCGTGATACGCCGATCTGCGCGGCGAGCTCGGACGGATAGCTCGCACCGGCTCGCAAACTCAACAGAATTCGAGTCCGCGTCGGATCGGACAACGCGTGCCCGAACCGGGCCAGCGCGTCGCTGTGCTGCAAAGTCTCCACGTTATGGATAGTACAGATTCTGATGTATTCACAAAACTCTGAACTGTTGGCGGATGTGATCTGGTTGATAGGGAACCCATCGAGCACATCGACCACGGCTGCGAGGTTGCCGGCCGTGCGGCTCGAAACGTACGCGGGGCGAGGGCGCCGTAGAACTACCGGGGCACGAGCGGCAGCAAACCGGCGGCATGCGTAAGTGGACGTCGCTGTTGCCACGAACGCGCCCACGACCGGTTTGCCGCCTTCGCGGTCGGATTCAGCTGGCCACTCACAGAGCTTTTGCACCCTTCACAGCGGTTGTACGCCCTGTGAGGCGTGCGAAACCTCTGTGGGGTGGCGGGTCGGGTAGTGGAGTACTCGTGAGATCCGGTGCGAGCGGGGCAAAATCGGAGCTCCGAAGAGTGGGGAAGCAGCGAGGGGGTAGGGGTGGTCGAATCGGATCGGGCGTTGCAGACGACCGCGGCGCCGCAGGAACGCCGATCGAACGGACAGGTGCAGGAAGACCGACCGGATGTGTGTACGCCAGGTCGTCCGTCGGGGCGCGCTTCGGAGTGCGGGGCGAATGGGCGGGACCGGTCGGAGGGGCGCCGGTCGTATGCGCAGGACTGTGGCGCGGATAGGCCGGTGAAGCGTCGGTCGGATGGGCCGGTGGATGAGTCCGGCGCGGATAAGCAGACGTTCGGGTGTCGGCGAACTGGCCGGGCACAGGGTGTGCCAGGTGTGCTGCGGTCCCAGTCGCGGGTGGGGTGTGGGGCGGAAGCAGATCCCGAATCCTTGTTGTCCGCCGGAGAGTTTGCGCGGGAGTGCGGTGTGGATGGGCGGGTGGGGTGTGGGGCGGAAGCGGATCCGGAATCCTTGTTGTCCGTTAAGGAGTTTGCGCAGGAGTGCGGTGCGGATGGACGGGAGGAGCGTCGGCCGGGCGGGCAGTCGGATGAGTCCGGCGCGGACGAGCGGGTGAGCGGCGCGGGTAGGCAGATGTTGGGGCGCAGTTCAACTGGGCGGGCGCAGAGTGGGGTCGGGGCGATGCGGTCCCAGTGGCGGGTGGGGTGTGGAGCGGAAGCGGATCCCGTGTCACTGTTGCCCGCCAAGGAGTTTGTGCAGAAGCGCGGTGCGAGTGGGCGGGTGCATGGGCACCTCTCGGTGGGGCGGGCGCAGGGTGGAGCGGGGGCGATGCGGTCCCGCTCTCGGTCGCGGGCGGGGTGTGGGGCGGAGCCGGACCCTGAGGCGGTGTTGTCCGCCAAGGAGTTTGCGCACTGGGCGGTTCGATTGGTCTTGGAAGTCCTGGACCATCGGCGCCTGGTCACGCATATGACGCCGGTGGCCGACGCACGCATCGTCGCCGCACTGCGCACGATGGTGAACACCGATGTGGTTCCGGGCAGCGGTCTGGGTGTCGCGGTGCCGCGCCGGGTGACCGTGCACATGGTCGACGCGAATACCGCTGAGGTCTGCGCGGGATACGACCGAGGCTCGAGGCATTTCGCCCTGGCCGCCCGCATCGTTCGAACCCGCGGCCAGTGGCGCCTGACTGCCCTGCGCGTGCGCTGATTCGCGCCGGTTCTGCGGCTTCGTGCCCGGTCTGGCGTGCTGAGAGGTTTGCAGAGTGCAGGAAGGTGCGGCTTCAGAAACTGAGGTGATGTCTCGCGACCCTGGTAGGTGCGTAGGTGCGTCTGCCGGTTGTGCTCGCACCACCGCAACGCTCGCGAAGTCCCGGCAGTTGCACAGTGATGGAGGTCGCGGTGCGCCCATGCGTGGGGCAGAGGGCGACGCCGCGCATAGCGACGGGCCCGCACCTGTCGGACAGGTGCGGGCCCGTCGCTATGAAATCAGCTGCCGAAGCGCGCCAGGACGGACGACGCTTCCTGCGACGCGGAACCTTCCTGGGCGAGATGCGCCATGGTGGGGGCGATCTCGCGGCCGTGGTGTGCCATTGCCTGCGCGTAGAGCCGGCCCGCGCGGTAGGAGGAGCGGACGAGCGGTCCGGCCATCACGCCCGCGAAACCGATCTCCTCGGCCATCTTGGAATGGTCGACGAATTCTTGCGGCTTGACCCAGCGGTCGACGGGGTGGTGCCGCGGCGAGGGGCGCAGGTACTGGGTGATGGTGAGGATGTCGCAGCCTGCCTCGTGCAGGTCGCGCATGGCCTGGGTGACCTCGTCCGGGGTCTCGCCCATACCGAGGATCAGGTTGGACTTGGTGACCAGACCGGCCTCGCGCGCGGCGGTGAGCACCGAGAGCGACCGCTCGTAGCGGAAGGCGGGACGGATGCGCTTGAAGATGCGCGGCACCGTTTCCAGGTTGTGCGCGAGCACCTCGGGGCGCGAGGCGAACACCTCGTCCAACTGCTCGGGCACGGCGTTGAAGTCGGGAATGAGCAGTTCGACACCGGTGTTCGGGTTCAACGCCTTGATGGCCCGCACGGTTTCGGCGTAGAGCCAGGCGCCACCGTCGGCGAGGTCGTCGCGCGCGACACCGGTGATGGTCGAGTAGCGCAGGCCCATCGCCTGCACGCTCTCGGCGACCCGGCGCGGCTCGTCGCGATCGAGTGCGGCGGGTTTGCCGGTGTCGATCTGGCAGAAGTCACAGCGCCGGGTGCACTGCTCGCCGCCGATCAGGAAGGTGGCCTCGCGGTCTTCCCAGCATTCGAAGATGTTGGGACAGCCCGCTTCCTCACAGACCGTGTGCAGGCCTTCGCGTTTGACCAGACCCTTGAGCTCGGAATACTCCGGGCCCATCTTCGCCTTGGTCCGAATCCACTGAGGCTTGCGCTCGATCGGGGTCTCCGCGTTGCGCGCCTCGATGCGTAGCAGTTTGCGTCCTGCCGGTGCTGAAGCTGAGGTCACTTGATCGACACTACGCCTACCGGGTCGACCGCTCGCGACCCCTCCGGTGGGTGTGACGCGTGCGATAACCGGCGCTCAGCGGATGTCGTGCGCGGTGACCGGGAGTTCGCCGTTCAACGCCCTGGTGATGGCGTCGGCGACGAGCGGTTTGACCTCGGCGACCGTGACTTCGCGGGCGAGTTCGCGGCTGAGCGTGGTGACGCCGGCGTCGCGGATGCCGCAGGCGACGATCGCCTGGAAGCCGTCCATGGCGGAGTTGCAGTTCAGCGAGATGCCGTGCAGGGCGACGCCCCGCTGCACCCGCACCCCGATCGCGGCGATCTTGCGTTCGGCGAGCACGTCGGTGGCGGGCAGCCACACCCCGGACCGTCCTTCGACCCGGCCGCAGGTGAGTCCCATGCCGGTGCAGACGGTGATGAGCGCCTCCTCGAGACGGCGCACGTAGTGGACGACATCGACCGGTTCGGCGAGCCGCACGATCGGATAGCCGACCAGCTGCCCCGGACCGTGCCAGGTGATCTTGCCGCCGCGATCCACCTCGACCACCGGGCTGCCGTCGATCGGCAGATCCTCGGCCTCGGTCCGGCGGCCGGCGGTGTAGACGGAGGGGTGCTCGAGCAGCAGCAGGTGATCGGCTCCGAGGCCCTCGGCCCGCTCTGCCGCGAGTTTGCGTTGCAACTCCCAGGCGTCGTGGTAGTCGATGAGTCCGAGATCCTCGACCACGATCGGGGTCGTATCGAATCGAGCGGACCACGTGGTGTGCGTGTCGTTCACACCCCGACGGTACGCCGGAACGCGCGCCTCGCCACACGAGGGGGAACTGGTGGCGGCATCGGCCGAGTGGGCGACGCCGTCAGTTCCCCCTGATCTTGGTCAGCGCGCGTGCACGGGCAGCGTCAGCTGCATGAGGGTCAGGTCCATCCAGCGACCGAACTTGTGGCCGACCTCCGGGAACTCGCCGACCGTGCGGAAACCGAAGCGCTCGTGCAATTGGATGGAGCCGGTGTTGCCGGATTCGATGCCGGCGATGATCGCGTGCACCGAGCCGGTCCGGCGGGCCCGCTCGATCAATTCGGTGAGCAGCGCGGTGGCGATGCCGCGGCGCTGGAACCGGTCGTCGACGTAGACCGAATTCTCCACGGTGAAGCGGTAACCCGCCTTCGGGCGCCACGGACCGTAGCTCGCGTATCCCGCGACTTCGCCGTCGATCTCGGCGACCAGCACCGGCAGACCCGCCGCGGTGCGGTCGGCGAACCAGGCCTCGCGCTCCTCGATGCCGACCTGCTCCAGATCCCAGATCGCCGTGGAGGTGGCGATATTCGCGTTGTGGATCGCCAGGATGGCGGGCAGATCCGCAGTTCGCGCGTCTCGGATGAGGGCGGCGGGGCGGGTGTCGAGCTGGTCGGTCATCGATCGTCTCCGGGTCGACCCACCATGGCCGCCAGCGCGGCGCCGACGGTGGGGTGCTGGAACTCGTAGCCCGCCTCCTCGAGGGCCGTGGGAATTGCTCTGGGGCCGTGCAGGATCGCCTCCTGCGCGAACTCGCCGATCAGCGCGCGCAACACGAACGCGGGCACCACCAGCGGCGTCGGCCGGTGCAGCGAACGGCCGAGCGCGCGGCTGAACTCGGCATTGGTCACCGGCGCCGGACCGACCACGTTGACCGGGCCGCGCAGCGTGTCGTTGCCGAGCGCGAACAGGATCGCGCCGATCTCGTCGGCCATCGAGATCCACGGCGTGTACTGGCGTCCGTTGCCGAGCCGTCCGCCGAGGCCGAGCGAATACAGCGGCTGCAACATGCCGAGCATGCCGCCCTGCCCGGACAGCACGACGGCGCTGCGCAACAGGATGGTCCGGACCCCGGCGTCGACGGCCGGGGCGGTGGCGGCTTCCCAATCGCGGCACAGGGTGGCCAGGAAACCGGAACCGGCGCAAGAGGTTTCGTCGACCACCCGGTCACCGGTCGCGCCACCGTAGTAGTGCACGCCACTGGCGTTGAGCAGCGTCGGCACGTCCGCGGCGACGACCGCAGCGGCGAGTACGTCGGTGGGGGTGATCCGGCTGTCGCGCAGCTCCTGTTTGAAGCTGCCGTTCCAGCGGCGGCGGCCGATGCTCGCGCCGCACAGGTTCACCACCGCGTCCGCGCCGCGCAGGGCGCGTTCGTCCCATTCGGCGCGGACCGGATCCCAGGTGAACTCGTCCGGTCCCGCCGCCCGCCTGCGTACCAGGCGGGCGACGTCGTGCCCGTCGCGGCGCAGGGCCGCGACGAGCGCTGTCCCGATCAGCCCGGACGAACCGGCGATCACGACCTTCATGCGCGCACGATGACCTTCCTGTGGCGACCCGTCTTACAGACCGAGGTCGGCCTCGAACGCCGCCTCCTCGAGCCGGTGCCGGATCGTGGTCAGGAAGCGACCCGCGTCGGCACCGTCGATCAGGCGGTGGTCGTAGGTGAGCGGCAGGTAGCACATCGAACGGACGCCGATGGACTCGCTGCCCGTGTCGTCCTTCACCACGACCGGGCGCTTGACGATCGCGCCGGTGCCGAGCATGCCCGCCTGCGGCGGGAGCAGGATCGGGGTGTCGAACAGCGCGCCCTGGCTGCCGATGTTGGTGATGGTGAAGGTACCGCCGGCGAGCTCGTCCGGCTTCAGGCCACCGTTGCGGGCGCGGTTGGCGATATCGGCGATGGCGCGGGCCAGACCCGCCAGCGACAGGTCGCTCGCGTTGTGGATCACCGGGGAGAGCAGGCCCTGCTCGGTGTCCACGGCGATGCCGAGGTGCACGGCCGCGTGGTAGGTGAGCTCTTTGGTGCTGTCGTTGTAGCTGGCGTTGACGTTCGGGTGCACGCCGAGCGCCTCGACGACAGCCTTGGCGAAGAACGGCAGGAACGTCAGGTTGACGCCCTCGCGCTCCTTGAACGCCGCCTTGGCCTGCGCCCGCAGCTGCGCGATCTTGGTGACATCGGCCTCGTGCACCTGGGTCAGCTGCGCGGTGGTGCGCAGCGATTCCAGGGTCTTGGTCGCGGTGATCTGCCGGATCCGGTTCGCCTTCTGCACGGTGCCGCGCAGGGCCGCCAGCTGTGCGCTCGGGGCAGGCGCGGCCTTGGCGGCCGGGGCCTTCGCGGCCGGAGCGGACGCGGCCGGAGCCGGAGCCTTCTTGGCTTCCGCGGCTGCGAGCACGTCCTGCTTGCGGATGCGGCCGCCGACACCGGAGCCGGTGAGCGCGGACAGGTCGACGCCGTTCTCGTCGGCCAGCTTGCGCACCAGCGGGGTGACGTACGGAGTGGCGCCGTTACCGGAGGAATCCGACTCGGTCGCAGTGGCGGCCGGTGCCTTGGCCGGGGCAGGTGCGGGCGCCTTGGGGGCGGGTGCCGGGGCGGCGGCCGCGGGCTTCGGTTCCGGCTTGGGCTCGGGCTTCGGCTCGGGCTTGGGTTCCGGCTTCGGCTCGGGCGCCGGGGCCTTGGGCGCGGCGGCCGCGGGGGCGCCGCTGCCGATCACACCGAGCTGTCCACCCACAGCGACGACATCGTCTTCCTGCGCGGTGATCTCGAGCAGCGTGCCCGCGACCGGGGACGGGATTTCGGTGTCGACCTTGTCGGTGGAGACCTCGAGCAGCGCTTCGTCCACGGCGACCTCGTCGCCGACGGCCTTCAGCCACCGGGTGACGGTGCCTTCGGTGACCGACTCGCCCAGCTCGGGCATCTTGACCGGGGTGCCGTCACCGGCGGACGCGCTCGCGGCGGGCGCGGGAGCCTCTTCCTGAGCCGGGGCTTGCTGCGCGGGCTCCGGCTCGGCGGCGACGGCTTCCTCGGCGGGCGCTTCCTGCGCGGGCGCGGCAGCGGCCTCGGGTTCGGGGGCCGAGCTCGGTGCGGGCGCCTCACCGGCCTCGCTGATCACGCCGAGCTCACCGCCGACCTCGACCACATCATCTTCTTGGGCGACGATCTTCGACAGCACGCCCGCCGTGGGGGACGGGATTTCGGTGTCGACCTTGTCGGTGGAGACCTCGAGCAGCGGCTCGTCGACCTCGACCGTGTCTCCTTCCTGCTTCAGCCACCGGGTGACCGTTCCCTCGGTGACGCTCTCACCAAGAGCTGGCATCTGGACGGAGAAGGCCATGTCCTCTGACTCCTCTGACTGCTCGACGGGTTTCTACAACAGTTGATCTCGCTGCGGACCCCCGTCGCGGGTTGCGGCGCGAGTCCGAACGCCACTGATCATTGTGCGTGGCACCGGAGATCCTTGTGGTTCTTGTACCGTGAACCATCCTTGCACTTGGCGGTGCGGCGTGTAGCACAGGGCAGCGAACTCGCTCGAGCTGGCAAGATGGAAACACCGGTGGGCGAGATGCTCCGGTGTGTGAAAGGAGGTGCGCGTCGTTGGGTTTGCTGGATCGTTTCCGAGGCGGCGCGACCAGGGGTGGTGGCGCGATACGAGCGGGTTCGGGGGGTACGACCGACACCCGCTATCTGGCCGACTGGGTGCGCACCCACGTCGGCGTCGAAGGCTATGTGGAACCGAAAACGACCGTGACGGATGTCACTGTCGTGCTGGTCGCGGCCGACGGCGAATGGACCCGGAGGATCGTCGGGGAGCGCGGGGCGCAACGGCTTGCCAAGGATTTGCGGATTCCCGTTTACGACGTCGGCAAGACCGGATATCCACAGCGGATGCGCGACTACGACGCCCGCAAACGGATAGAGCGTCAGCGCGCATTCGAGGCGGATCTCCGCGATCTATAGCCGTCGGCTACGGCCTGCCATAGCCGCTGGCTACCGTCTGGCGACGGGTTGTCCGCTTGCCGGGCAGGGGCTGCGGCACGGGCCGAGAAGACTGTGGCGCGGGCTGGCAGGACTGTGGCGCGGGCCGAGAAGACTGTGGCGCGGGCTGGCAGGACTGTGGCGTGCCGACGCGGACTGCGGCGCGGGCCGACATGAGCTGCGGCGCATGGTTTTTCCTGGCGCGCACGAAATCGTCGACGAATTCGTGCGCGCGAGCGTGATCCGTGCGCGGGGAGGACCGCGTCCGACGCCTGCGGCACCTGCGTGGGCCGAGGGGTTGTGCGGCGCAGGCCGGTGATGGGCTGGTAGGGGTTGCGCGCAGGCCGAGAGCGGCCTGGTTGGGGCGGGCGCTGTGGGTTGTGGGCGTGGCGGGCCGTCGGGGCTGTGGGCCGTGGGTGCTGCGGGCCGAGGGTGTTGCTGGGTGGGCTCTCGGCCGACCGGGTAGCCGCTTGCCCGAAGAGACTGCGGCGCATGGTTTTTCTTGGCGCGCACGAAATCGTCGACGAATTCGTGCGCGCGAGCATGATCCGTGCGCGGGGCAGCCGTCTGGGGAGCGGGCTCCGGCTCCCAACTGCAACCCTTGCGCGGGTGGTGGCCCCGTGCGCGGGGCGGGCGTTTGGGGGGCGGGCTCCGGCTCCCAACTGCAACCCTTGCGCGGGTGGTGGCCCCGTGCGCGGGGCGGGCGTTTGGGAGGCGGGCTCCGGCTCCCCACTGCCCCCTGCCCGGGTGGCGGCGCCCGCCGCCTACCCGGGTCGGCGCCGCGGGTTTACTCCGCGCCGATTTCCTCTAGCACGGTGATGAGGGTGCGGACGGGGACGCCGGTGCCGCCCTTGCCGATGTAGCCGAACGGGCCGCCGGTGTTGTAGGCCGGTCCTGCGACGTCGAGGTGGGCCCACTGCACGCCCTCCGGGACGAACTCCTTCAGGAACAGGCCGGCCGAGAGCATGCCGCCCCAGCGGTGCGGCGTGACATTGGCCAGGTCGGCGATCTTGGAGTTGATGTCCGCGCGCAACTCCGCGGGCAGCGGCATCGCCCAGCCGTTCTCGCCGACCGCGCGGGAGACGGCCGCGACACGGTCGCGGAACTCGTCGGTGCCCATCACGCCGGGCGTGCGGGTGCCGAGCGCGACCATCTGGGCGCCGGTCAGGGTGGCGACGTCGATGAGGTAGTCCGGGTCGTCTTCGCTCGCGCGCACGATCGCGTCGGCCAGGATCAGCCGTCCCTCGGCGTCGGTGTTGAGCACCTCGACGGTGATGCCGCCGTACTGGGTGAGCACGTCACCGGGACGTTGCGCGGTCGCCGACGGCATGTTCTCCGCCATCGGCACCGTCGCGGTGACGGTGACCGGCAGGCTCAGCCGCGCCGCCAGCAGTGTGGTGGCGATGACCGCGGCGGCGCCCGCCATGTCCGAGGTCATGTTGTCCATGTTCTGCGCGGGCTTGATCGAGATGCCGCCGGTGTCGAATGTGATGCCTTTGCCGACCAGCGCCACCTTCTTCGGACCGCCCGCATAGGTGATGCGAACCAGCCGCGGCGGCCGGGACGAGCCCTTGCCGACTCCCAGCACGCCGCCGTAACCGCCTGCCTCCAGGGCCTTTTCGTCGAGCACCTCGACCTGCAACCCGGCGGCCTCGGCCAGTTCCTGGGCGCGCGAAGCGAATTCGGCCGGGTAGAGGTGGCTCGGCGGGGTGTTGACGAAATCCCGTGCGGTGGCGACGGCTTCGGCGATCAGCTGCGCGCGGAACAACTCCTGCTCGCCGAATTCCGGCTCGGGCACCAGCAATTCGACCCGGGCCACCGGGCGCTCGTCCGGCTTGGGTGCGGACTTGTCCGACTTGAACGGCGTGAAGGTGTACGCGCCCAAGTAGAAACCCTCTGCGGCGGCGCCGATATCCAGGCCGGACAGCGTGGTCACCACGAGCTCGGTGCCCGACAGCGCGCGGGCGGCGACACCGGCCGAGCGGCGGATCTGCTCGGCGTCGATCTTCTCGGCGGCGCCGAGGCCGACCGCGAGCACGCTGGTCACCCCGTCGAGCCCGGCCGGTGCGGGCACCCTGGTCAGTTCCTCGGTCTTGCCCTTCGCGCCGACCGCGCCGAGCTGGTCGAGCAGTTCGGCCCGGACTTCCGCGGTGAGCACGTCGCCGAACAGGTCCTCGGGCACGATGGCGGGGCCGTTCTCCGACGACGTCAAGCCGAGCACGAGCACATCGGTGTCCGTGCTGATGGTCTGTGTGCGGGCGAGTTCCGGTCCCAGTGAGCGATCTGCAACAGCGGTCATGGGCTCAGGCTACTGGGCAGTCTGATTGCGATTCCGTCGAGGAGCAGTGCGAGCCCGGCCTCCAGGACGTGGTCCAAGTCCAGGTCGGGGCCGGGCGGACCGGCCGAGAAGAGCCGGTGCAGCACGGGACGGGCGGCCGGGTCGAGCAGCTCGGCGAGGTCGGGCGGCGGCTCCAGCGCCTGACCCCGCAACCGCTCGGCGCGCTCGGAGTTGGTGAGCAGCGCCAGACCCTGGACCAAGCCGGAGAACGACAGATAGATCGCGAGCATCCCGTCCCGGGTGAGACCGCGGTGATCGAGTGCGGCGAACGACCGTTCGAGGATGTCGGCGAGCGCGGGACCGACCGGCGGACGGGTGCGTGCGAGGATGGGCAGCATCCAGGGGTGGCGCTGGTACAGCTGCCATTCCGCACGGGCCTCGTACGCGAGGCGCGCTCGCCAGTCGGTGAGTTCGGTCGCGGGCGGCTGGATCTCGGCGAGCACCAGTTCGGCCATGCCTTCGAGCAGCGCTTCCCGGTCGGGGAAGTGGCGGTACAGGCCCGCGGTCGCCGCGCCGAGCGCGCTGGCGATGCGGCGCATGGAAAGGCCGTCGATGCCGTCGCGATCGGCCAGTTCGACGGCGGCGCGCAGGATGCCGACGGCGGTCAATTTGGCGGGTCGAGGCGTGCGCTGGGTCGGAGTCACTTCGTCGCGCCGGGCTCGGTACGCGCGGGCTTGGCAGGCGCGCGAACAGTAGCGGCGTTTGCGGCCGCGCGCGGGTTGCGTGAGCGTCTCGCCGCAGATTTCGCAGGCCACACTGGCTCCATTTCGACACACGAACAGTTGTGACGAAATTCTAGCTAACTGGGCTTGACCTGCCTACCTTGGCGAGAGCACACGGTGTTCACAAGCGGAAGGAACGAGTCGATGGAGATCACGGTTCGACAGGCAGGTCGGCAGGATCGCGACGCGGTCATCGAGGCGTTCAGCCTCGCCAGCCCCGACGAGGAAGTGACCGCGTGGGTGCTCGAAGGTCATTCGTTCGAACAGTTCGGTGGGCAGTATGTGCCTGGGCTGATCGACCGCGCGCTGGCCGACGACGAGATCTGGCTCGCCGGCTCTGGTGCGCAGATCTGGGCGGTCTCGATCTGGCAGCACATGGAATCGGCAGACCGGCTCGAGCGGGAAGCGGCCGAAGCTCAGGCATTGGCCGCGAGCGCACCGGACGTGCGTCCGCTGCAACGCGTCTCGCATGTCTCCGACCTGCTGGCGCGCACCCACCCCCGCGAATTCCCGCACCGATACCTGCAGGTGATCGTCACCGTGCCGGAACATCGCGGCAAAGGCGCGGGCGGGGCGATCCTCGCCGAGCAGACGAAAGCGGCGTCGGTCGCCGGGGTGCCGGCCTACCTCGAAGCGAGCACGGAACGGTCCGCCCGGCTCTACGCGCGTAACGGGTTCGCCCGCACCAACATCGACCACGATCTGCCGGACGGCGGGCCCACGTTGCGGCCGATGTGGTTCCGGGGATAGTCGCGGAGTGCGGCACCGGGGCGTGGCCGGTTCTGCCGGTGCTCGGGGACGAGTCCGAGGCGGTGACAAGTGGCGGGGTGCGGGTAGTGGCGTCTGGGTGGTCAGACGGTGGGGTGAGGGAGTGGGTTCGGGCGTGGGGGTCTGGCGGATAAGCTCGGCGGGTGACCGACTCGAACCTGCTGCAAGGCCCTATCCATGAGGTACACGTCGAACTCGGGGCGACTTTCGCTCCGTTCGGCGGGTGGGAAATGCCCGTCTCCTATGCGGGGACGGTCGCCGAACATCAGTCGGTCCGCACCACGGTCGGCCTGTTCGACGTGAGTCACCTCGGCAAGGCGACGGTGCGCGGTGCGGGCGCGGCGGACTTCGTGAACTCGGCGCTCACCAACGACCTCGGCCGCATCCGGCCGGGCAAGGCGCAGTACACGCTGTGCTGCACGCCCGAAGGCGGCGTGATCGACGACCTGATCGCCTACTACGTCAGCGACGAGGAGATCTTCCTCGTGCCCAACGCCGCCAACACCGCGGCGGTGGTCGCGGAACTGCAGAAGGTGGCGCCCGAAGGCATCACGGTGACCGACGAGCACCGCGAATACGGCGTGTTCGCGGTGCAGGGCCCGCGGTCCGCCGACGTGCTGACCGCGCTCGGCCTGCCCACCGACATGGAGTACATGGCCTACGCCGACGCGGAATGGGACGGCCGTCCGGTCCGCGTGTGCCGCACCGGCTACACCGGTGAGCACGGCTACGAACTGCTGCCCCGCTGGGCCGATGCCGAACCGCTGTTCCGCGCGCTGGTCGAGCAGGTGCGCGCCGCCGACGGTCAAGCCGCGGGCCTCGGCGCCCGCGACACCCTGCGCACCGAAATGGGTTACCCGCTGCACGGGCACGAACTGTCCCTCGAGATCTCGCCGGTACAGGCCCGCACGGGCTGGGCGGTCGGCTGGAAGAAGCCGGAATTCTGGGGCAAAGCCGCACTGGAACAGGAGAAGTCGGCAGGCCCGCGACGCACCCTGCTCGGTCTCAAGGCTCTCGACCGCGGTGTGCTGCGGCAGGGTCAGACGGTGCTGCGCGACGGCGAGCCGGTCGGCGAGACGACCTCCGGCACCTTCTCGCCGACTCTCAAGATCGGCATCGCCCTCGCCCTCCTCGACACCGAAGCGGGCCTCGAACCCGGCACCGAGGTCGAGGTAGACGTCCGCGGCCGCGCGTTGCGCTGCGAGGTCGTGCGCCCGCCGTTCGTGGAGACGAATACGAAGTAGGGCAGGGGCAAGGTGTGCGGCCGCGGATTCTCCGCAGCCGCACACCTTTCGCGTCTTGTGGTGCGGTGGACACGTCTACCGATAGATGGGCGGTATCGGCGTGTCGCGCGGCATGGCGCGGCGGTGTGAGCGGTGCGCAGGGTGCGAACTGAGCGGTGTGGTTTCCTGGGGCGATTTGGGGCGCACGATGCAAAGTGGTGCGTGGGAGGTGGTGGTGGCGGGAACTTTTACGGTCACAGGGGTGATCGGCCGCGAACCCGGGAACCGACCCGGATAGGATCACCGGCATGACCGTTGCTGCACAGTTTGCCCGTGTTCCGCATCCCGCGCCCGCCCCGGCGCAGCGGCGACAAGAGGTACTGGCGGCGCCCGGGTTCGGGCGGTTCTTCACCGACCACATGGTCTCGATCGACTACGTCGACGGCGAATGGATCAATGCGCGCGTCGAGCCGTACGGTCCGCTCTCGCTCGACCCGGCCACCATGGTCTTCCATTACGGCCAGGCCATTTTCGAAGGGTTGAAGGCGTACCGGCAGAACGACGGCAGCGTCTCCTGCTTCCGCATCGACGCGAACGCCGCCCGATTCCGCAGGTCCGCCCGCCGGATGGCGATGGCGGAGCTGCCCGAAGAACTGTTCATCGAATCCGTGCGTCAGCTGCTCGAAGTCGACCGCGACTGGGTGCCCGCGGCGGGCGGCGAAGATTCGCTGTACCTGCGTCCCTTCATGTTCTCCACCGAGGCCGGCCTGGGCGTGAAGCCCGCGTCCGGCTACAAGTACCTGCTGATGGCCTCCCCGGCCGGCGCCTACTTCCCGCGCGGCGTGAAGCCGGTGCGGGTGTGGCTGTCCACCGAGTACGTGCGTGCCGCGCCCGGCGGCACCGGCGAGGCGAAGGTCGCGGGCAATTACGCGGCGTCGCTGCTCGCGCAGGCGGAGGCGACGGAGAAGGGCTGCGATCAGGTCGTCTGGCTGGACGCGTGCGAGCGCCGCTACGTCGAGGAAATGGGTACCAACAACCTGTTCTTCGTCTTCGGCTCCGGCTCCGAGGCGCGCCTGGTCACTCCGGAGCTGTCCGGATCGTTGCTGCCGGGCATCACCCGCGACTCGCTGCTCACCCTCGCCGCCGACTCCGGTTTCCCGGTGGAGGAGCGCAAGGTGTCGGTCGAGGAGTGGCGTAAGGGCGCCGAATCCGGGGCCATCACCGAGACTTTCGCGTGCGGCACCGCCGCGGTGATCACCCCCGTCGGCTGGGTCCGTTCCGGCGACGGCGAGTTCACCATCGGCGGCGGCGAGCCCGGCGAGGTCACCATGGCGTTGCGCGACACCCTCACCGGTATCCAGCGCGGCACCTTCGCCGACATCCACGGGTGGATGCGCGGCATGTAGTCGTGGTGGAGGCTTCCTCGCGGAGGCCTCCACCCACGGTCGGTCAGCCGGGCATCAGCATGTGCCACTGCTCGAGGGTCTGCGGGCGCAGGACGTAGTTGTTGTCCCGGACAGTGGACAGCGGCGCGAACGGGTCCTGCGAATACCAGTGCCCCGGATAGACGACCGGATCACCGGATAACCCGGCCAAATAGCGCAGGCTGCGGAACATTTCGTCGGAATCCCCGCCGGGGAAGTCGGTGCGGCCGCAACCGTCCACGAACAACGTGTCGCCCGCGATGAGCCGGCCGTCGAAAAGGAAGCATTGGCTGCCGGGAGTGTGGCCCGGGGTGTGCAGCAGTTCGATGTCGAAGGCGCCGACGCTGACCTTGTCGCCGTGCTCGTGGCCGGTCAGTTCGCTGGGCGCGATACCGGTGACGTTGGCCACCCAGGACAACTCGTTCGCGTTGACATGCACTGGGACGCTTGTCTTTTCGAGCAACTCGCGCACGCCGCGCAAGGTGAACCCGAGCATGGTGCCGCCCACGTGGTCCGGGTGGTGGTGGGTGGCGAGCACCCCGGTCACGCGTAGTCCGTCGCCCTCGGCGATATCGACCAGATCGGCCGCCGCGTAGGCCGGATCGACGACCACCGCCTCCCCGCTCTCCCGATCGCCGATCAAATACGCGAAATTGCGCATCTGTGTCGCAATCGGATCGCCGACGGCGTAGTCCCTCCCCGACAACAGCTGGCGAAAATACAGGCGCTCAGAAGACATACAGCACACCTTATTGCCCGACCCAGACGCTTCGCGCGCCGCAGCCGTAAATTCTGGGCGACCTTCTCCCGTCACCTGGACATTCGCGTACCCAAGTCCGGATCAAGATCAAGAGGGTGGGTGGGGTGTCCCGTTATGGACAGTGGTGGGCGAGCGCGTATGCCGTTGCAGTTCGGCGTGTGACACGGAGCCTGGGCCACGGCGTGCACCTGCGGTGCGCAATGCAGCGAGTACGCGTCCGCTATTCCGAACCGGCACGCGCGGTTGTCCTGGCCGTGGGATGTGTGTGTGTTGGCGTGTGATCGGGATCAGGGGTGGAGGGAGACGGCGGCGGCGGTGAGGGCGACGGTGAGTTCGACTGTGGCGCCGAGGGTGTCGCCGGAGAGACCGGCGAAGCGGCGGACTGTGTGGCGGACCAGGAGAAGGGTTGCGGTGAGGGCGATCAGGACGGCGAGGGGGCCGAGCCAGCGGTGGTCGGGAGTGGCGAGTGGCGCTGCCGCCACAGCGGCGACGGACCAAGCCGCGACGGTGAGCGGATGCTGGGTGCCTGCGACCAGTGCGCCGAAACTGGTGTCCGGTGCAGCCTCGATGCCCTTGCGGCAGGCGAGAACTACGGCGACACGGCTCACCGCGACCGCGAGCGCGACGGCGAACCAGCGTCCGGAATCCGCCAGGGCGGCGAATGAAAACGCCTGCACGCCAATAGAAAACACGAGGGCGGCGACGCCGAAGGGTCCGGCCCCACCGCTTTTCATGATCTGCCGCGCACGCTCTGGTGGCCCGTAACTGCCGAGTCCGTCCATCGTGTCCGCGAGCCCGTCCAGATGCATGCCACGGGTGATCAACGCCAGCGCCCCGACCACCACCAACCCGGCCAGCATCGAGTCGGTGCCCATCCGATCCAGAACCCACAGCAGCCCCGCGGCCCCAGCTCCCAGCAGCACACCGACCAACGGAGCCAACGCGATCGCCCGCCCCGCCACCACCCGATCCACCGCTTCCGGCCCGCGCACCGGCAACACGGTCAACCAGGAAACCGCCAACCGCACCCCGTTCATCCGCGCACTCACCGGGCCGTCGACGCCGCACGCGCGTTCGCGGGCGTGCGTGTGGTCGCGACCACGGGCCGGTGGGTCACTTGCGGAGGTTCGGGGTGCCGGCGGGAACGGAGGGGGCGGCGTCGGTGTCGGCGGGGACGGAAAGGGCGGTGTTGTCGGCGGTATCGGTGTCGGCGGTGCTGACGCCTGCCTCGGCGAACGTGGACATGTCCGCGAGGGCGGCGACCGCGGCACGGAGCAGGGGGAGCGCGGTGAGGGCGCCGGAACCTTCGCCGAGGCGCATGCCGAAATCGAACAGCGGCTCGAGCCGGAGACGTTGCAGGGCGAGTTGGTGGGCGGGTTCGGTGGAGCGGTGACCCGCCAGCCACCAGGCCGACGAGCCTGCCGCCAGATCCTCTGCGACCAGAGCCGCGGCCGTCACGACTACGCCGTCGAGCAGCACGGGTGTCCGGCGTGCGGCGGCTTGGGCGAGGAACGCCGCCATCGCGGCGAAGTCGGCGCCGGCGGCGACGCGGAGCAGTTCGACCGGGTCCTTGACCACGGGACGGGCTCGGCGCATGGCATCCCGGATCGCCGCGACCTTGCGGGACCAGCCCGCGTCGTCGACCCCGGTGCCCCGGCCGACCGCGGCGACCGGCTCGGTGTCGGTGAGGGTGGCGATCAGCACGGTGGCGGGGGTGGTGTTGCCGATGCCCATATCGCCTGCGATGAGCAGGTCGGCGCCCGCGTCGATCTCCTCGTCGGCGATCGCCCTACCTGCCGCGAGGGCGGCGCGCACCTCGTCTTCGGTCAGGGCGTCCTCGCGGTCGATCGCGCCGCTGGACCGGCGCACCTTGTGCTTGGTGACCACCGGGTCGGTGTCGGCGTCGACGGAAATGTCCGCGACCCGGACGGTGGCGTTCGCGACCGCGGCGAGCGCGTTCACCGCGGCGCCGCCCGCGAGGAAGTTCGCGACCATCTGCGCCGTGACCTCGCTCGGATACGCCGAAACCCCGTGCCGCGCAACGCCGTGATCCCCGGCGAACACCACGACCCTGGCGCGCTCGAACTGCTTCGGCGGGCACACGCCCTGACAGGCCGCGACCCAGTTGCCCAGCTCTTCCAGCCGGCCCAGCGCCCCACCGGGTTTGGTCAACTGTGCCTGTCGCCGCTCGGCCGCCGCCCGAACCTGTGCGTCGGGCGGTGTCACCGCCCCGAATCCGTCTGTCACTATCCACCCTTCCGGTCGGAGCGGCCCAGACCACCGCACTCTCCCACCCAATCTTGCCCGCTCCCCGCCTGCCCCACCGCACCCACCCACATCCCCAGTGCTGGACGGACGATCAGGGGGTAATGGTGGCGGGAGGCTCTCGACTGATGCCGCCACCATTTCCTCCTGATCAATCGACCAAGTCAGAGGGCGACGCTGGCGGGTTCAGCGGCGGCGCGGATGCGGGGGAGGACTTCCCTGAGCTGGGCGACGTCGGCGCTATTTGAGGCGGAGGGGGAGGCCGGCCACGACGAGGAAGGCTTCGTCGCAGGTGTGGGCCAGGCGCTGGTTGAGGGTGCCGATTTCGTCGCGGAACAGGCGGCCGGAGCGGGTGGCGGGGACTACGCCCATGCCGACCTCGGGGGTGACGACGATCAGCCGGTGCGGGTATGCGGCTACGGCGGCGACCAGTGCGTCGGTGTCGGGAGTGACGGTGCCCCGGGGGGATTCCCAGGCGTCGCGGGCGTCGATGCGGGCGGTGAGCCAGGTGCCGATGTCGTCGACGAGGGTCGCGCCGCCGAAGGCCGGACCGCGCAGAACCGTTGCCGGATCGGCACTTTCGACCACCGTCCAGGAGGCGGGCCGACGGTCGCGATGCTTGGCGATGCGCTCGGCGAAGTCGAGATCGGCCGGATCGGGCACCGAGGTCGCCAGATACCGCACCGCACCACCCGCCGCCGCGAGCCCCTCGGCGTAGGCGGACTTACCCGACCTCGCCCCACCCAGGACAAGGGTCCGAAGCGGAGCCGAAACACTGTGCGACACGCGAGGCACGCTACCAACCATCGGAACGGAACCGGTGCGGGCGGCCCGTGGTCACGCGTGAGAAGGCGCGCACTTTCTGCGCAGAAGCAACGCGACTTGCCTTGCGAAACAACGTGTTCGCGCGAGAAGGGGTGCTTTTGTCGAAGGTGTGACGGGCCACCGCCGACTCGCCGGGCTCCGGGTCGGAAACCATGCGGCCCGGCTTTCGTGGACGCGATGGTTCGAGCTCCCGGCAGGTTCCGGTCGTCGGCGCGGAGGTGATCGCGCCGAACCCGCTCCATCGCGGTTCAGGCGGAGGTTTCGACAGGTTCGGGCAGGGCGCCGAAGCGGCGGCGGTATTCGGTGGGGGCGATGCCGACCAAGCGCTGGAAGTGGTGGCGCAGGAGCGCACCGGAGCCGAAGCCGGCGCGGGCTGCGATCTGTTCGAGGCCGAGGTCGGTTTCCTCGAGGAGTTGTTTGGTGAGCAGGATGCGCTGGTTGGTCAGCCATTTCACCGGTGTGGTGCCGGTTTCGGCGGCGAAGCGGCGGGCGAAGGTGCGGGTGGACATGGTGGAGCGGGCGGCCAGGTCTTCGATGGTGTGGGCGAGGCCGAGATTGTCGCTCATCCATTCCAAGGTGGGGATGAGGCTGTCGGAGGTGCAGGTGGCGACGGGGCGTTCGATGAATTGGCGCTGCCCGCCGTCGCGTTGTGGCGGCACGACCATGCGCCGGGCGATCGCGTTGGCGACGGCGCTGCCGAGTTCGCGGCGTACCAGGTGCAGGCAGGCGTCGATGCCCGCGGCGGTGCCGGCGCTGGTGATCAGGTTGCCTTCGTCGACGAAGAGCACGTCGGGGTCGACGGTCGCGTCGGGGTACAGGGCGGCGAGTTCGTCGACGTAGCCCCAGTGCGTGGTGCATTTGCGGCCGTCGAGCAGGCCTGCGGCACCGGCCAGGAACGCGCCGGAGCAGACGGTCAGGACGGTCGCGCCCGCGGCGGCGGCATCCCGGACGGCGTCGACGACGCGAGGGTCGAAGCCCTTCTTCGCGGACGCTGCGGGAATAGCGACGAGGTCGGCGTCCGCGAGTTCTTCGAGACCGTATTCAGGGGTGAGGGTGATGCCGGGCGAGGTGGATCGCAGCGCTTTGCCCGGCTCGGCGCCGCACACCCGGAAGTCGAAGGCGGGCAGCCCATAGGAGCTGCGGTCGAGCCCGAAAACCTCGCAGAGGACCCCGAACTCGAACATGGCCATGCGATCGGACAGCACCACGGCGACCTTGGACAGCATGCGCCAAGGATACTGGCTGAATCTTTGCGAAGTGTGTCAGTACCGCCACTTTCGGCGGTAACTCAATGGGCGCAAAATTACTGCCATGATTACTTTCTTCCTCACCCTGGCAGTCATCGTCGCTTTCGCCGCCTTCGCTCGGGCCTTCTCGAGCCCGGTCGGATCGACCAACGTCACCGATCGCGACGCTCAGCGCATGCATGCCGAACTGACGGCCATGCTCGGCCGCACCGCCAACCACTGATCCCCATGTGTCCGCACTACGCGGCCCGGTTCGTGTCCACGAGCCGGGCCGCACTCATGTCCGGACCCGCTGAGCGGCACCGCGATCGCGCCGTCGGGAAGGCCGCGCGGTCATGGCCGCACCGCAGTCGCGTCGAGGCGGCGCAGGTCGGCCGGCTGGTGCGACCACGTCCCGGCGTAGCCGCACGGCTGGCACAACGTGTGCGCGCGACGGGCACGGGGTTGGTGGTGCGCCGCTCTGCTGCCCCGACCGCACCGGATTCGGCGGCGCGATCCCCCTTCGGCAGCGGCCGAACGGCGAGACGCCCCGCCGACTAAACCGCAGTACCCGGGGTGACCTGCGGCTTCGGCGCCCGCATCTTGCGGATCTGGGACGCGCGGACGAACGCGTACCAGCCGAGCTTGAACCCGGTGTCGGTGGTGTCGGGGAAGCGCTCCCGGACCCGGTTGTTCACGATCCGGCCGAGCACGAAGCCCTCGGCGATCATGAAGAACATCATGACCAGCATCGCCAGCGTGACGATGGTCTGCAGCGCGGGCGCCACGAACATCGACAGGATCAGTACCAGCGCCATCGGCATGAACAGGCCGACCAGGTTGCGCCGGGCGTCGACGAGGTCACGGACGAACCCGCGCACCGGTCCCTGATCACGCGGCAGCAGGTACTTGTCCTCGCCGGCGAGCATGCGGTTGCGCCGGTCGGCGACCGCGGCCTTGCGTTCGGCGGCGGCCGCTTTGCGCTCCTCCTTGGTGCCGCGGGTGGCCTTGCGCCGGGCGCGGGCCTCCTTCGCGGTCAGGGGTGCGGGAGCTACCGGACCACGGCGCTTGCCTTGTGCGTCACGGCGTTTCGGAGTGGGACGGCCCTTGCCCGCAGTGGTGGTAACCGCTGTTCGGGTGGAGCCCGCGGTCGAGTTGCCGTCCGCGGTCGCCGTCTCATCGGCGGCCGCGTCGGTGCTGCTGGACTCGCCGCGACGGAACAATTTCACACCGACCAGGCTATTCGATGGAATACGCGGCGGGAAATGCGGTCCGATTCGCGCAGGTGTGTGGGGTCACAGAGGTGACGTGTTCCTTCGGGCCCGGTGGTGGCAAGATGGGGAATAGCAGCCCGCCGAGTGGTGTTGACCGACACGACCCGTGCGCTGTTCACGGGTCGACGACAGGTTCCTCGAGGAGAGTTCATGACTGTGCAGAACGAGACCGCCACCGAAACCCACGGTGTGGTGCTGACCGACGCTGCCGCCAGCAAGGCGAAGGCGCTGCTGGACCAGGAGGGTCGCGACGACCTTGCGCTGCGGATCGCCGTGCAGCCGGGCGGTTGTGCCGGCCTGCGGTACCAGCTCTTCTTCGACGACCGCTCGCTCGACGGTGACCTGACCGTCGACTTCGACGGCGTCAAGCTGGCTGTCGACCGGATGAGCGCCCCGTACGTGCAGGGTGCGTCCATCGACTTCGTCGACACCATCGAGAAGCAGGGCTTCACGATCGACAACCCGAATGCCACGGGCTCCTGCGCCTGCGGCGATTCCTTCAACTGAGACCACGCGTCGTCATCGCATAAGCAGCCCGCCCCACGTGAGAACCTCACGTGGGGTCACGCGTTTCTGAGGACGGACGCACCCCCCGATCGGGTGGTTTCCTCGCGTGACCTCGCGCGTGGCCCCGCGCTCGGTCGCGCCGATCCCAGCGACTGCCCTCGTACGACTTCCAATGGCCTGGCCTGCGGGGGAGCAACGAATTTCGTAAGGATTCGACGCGCGACGCCACGTGCCCGCGCGCCCAACTTCGGCTCCCCTCCGACGATCTCGGGCCTGCGAGTGGCGCACTGAGGTCTCGGAGCAGGGGCTGGGGATTGGTACGGTAATGCGGGGATTCGTTTTCCCGGTCTTCACCGCCTGTCGCCTACCGTTGAAGGGCTCAGCCTCGTGTCCATCGCCGTTTCCGCGTCCATTGCCACCGACCACCTCATGCGTTTCCCGGGACGGTTCGCCGACGCACTGCTGGCCGATCAGCTCGACCACGTGTCGCTGAGTTTCCTCGTCGACGATCTGCAGATCCGCCGCGGCGGTGTCGCGGGCAACATCGCGTACGCGATGGGCCTGCTCAACCGTAAGCCGTTGCTCGTCGGTGCCGTCGGCGCCGACTTCGCCGAATACCGGCAGTGGCTGGAATCGCACGGTGTCGACTGCTCCGGCGTGCTGATCTCCGAGAAGGCGCACACCGCGCGGTTCGTCTGCACCACCGACGACGACATGGCCCAGATCGCGTCGTTCTACCCGGGCGCGATGAGCGAGGCCCGCGATATCTCGATCGGCGATCTCGCCCAGAAGCACGCGCTGGACCTGGTGCTGGTCGGCGCCAACGATCCCGAGGCGATGCTGAAGCACACCGCCGAATGCCGCGCGCTGGGGATCCCGTTCGCCGCGGACCCGTCCCAGCAGCTGGCCCGTCTCGACGGCGACCAGGCCGTGCAGCTGATCGACGGCGCCGCATACCTTTTCACCAACAAGTACGAGTGGGCGCTGCTGTTGCAGAAGACCGGGCTCACCGAGGCCGAAATCGCGCAGAAGGTCGGCGTCCGGGTGACCACGCTCAGCGAGCACGGCGTGCAGATCGTCGATCGGGACGGTACCGAGCTCACCGTCGGCGTCGTCCCGGAAACCACCAAGGTCGAGCCGACCGGCGTCGGTGACGCGTTCCGCGCCGGCTTCCTCACCGGCCACACCGCGGGCCTCAGCCTGGAACGTTCCGCTCAGCTCGGTTCCCTGATCGCCGTGCTCGTCCTGGAGACCATGGGCACCCAGGAGTGGACCCTGAACAAGGAAACCGCCCTCGACCGCCTCGCCGAGGCATACGGGGCCGACGCCGCCGCGGAGATCAAGCCCCTGCTCTGATCCACCGTGCGCAACCTGTTGCGCCGCAGACGAACTTGTGCGCGCGAGTCCAGCTGACGCGGGTCGATGTAGGCCGTCCCGAGCCGTACACCCCCGCGCACGTTTCGTCTTGCCGCGCACGTATCGGCTTCCCTGCGCGGTTCGCCTTCCCGCGTACGTTTCGTTCTCCCGCGCACGCTTCAGCTTCCCGCGCGCGTGTTTGCTGACGGACACGCGCGCGGCAAGCCAATTAGTGCGCGGGGGCCGCTTTGATCGGGCTGTCCGTGTTGCCGGGCGACGAACTTCCGCGCACGTTTGGCTCCCCGCACGCGTTTCAGCTTCTCGCGCACGTGTCTGCTGACGGAGACGCGCGCGGCGGGCTGACGTCGGCAAGCACCGATGGGCTCGTCGAAGGGCCGTCGATGCGCGGGGCCGAGTAGGTGATGCCTGGCGTATGCGCTGACGAACGCGACCTATGATCCAGCGTGCGCGACTGCGGCTGACTCGGAACGTTGGCCGCGACGCGTCAGAGTTGTACTCCCGCGCACGTTTCGCTTTCCTGCGCCTGTGTCTGCTGACGGACACGCGCGCGGCGGGCGAATTGGTGCGCGGGAGCTGCTTTGATCGGGTTGTCCGTGTTGCCGCGCGACGAACTTCCGCGCACGTTTTGGCTTCCCGCGCGTGTCCGCTTCCTGCTCACGTGTCTGCTGACGGACACGCGCGCGGCAAGCCAATTGGTGCGCGGGAGGCTGATTCGATCGAGTAGCCCGCGCCGCTGACGGGCTGCGCTGCGCGGCGGAGTGTCCCTTGGCCGAGGGGCACTCCGCGGGTCGGTTACAGGGAGACCGGGTAGACCGGCTCCTGGATATCGGGCTTGATGCGGTCTTCGACGAAGATGCCGTGCCAGACCATGAAGACGAGCAGGGTCCAGAGGCGGCGGCTGTGGTCGACGCCGCCGGCGCGGTGCGCGACGAGCATGTCGCTGATCGCGGCCTTGTTCAGCAGGTGGTCGGTTTGCGATTCGAGGATCTGCTGCTGGGCCCAGTCGTAGAGTTCGGTGCCGCGCAACCAATGCCGCAGCGGCACGGGGAAGCCGAGCTTGGCGCGGTGCAGCACATGCGGCGGGACGATGCCCTCGAGCGCCTGGCGCAGTGCGTATTTCGTGGTTTCCTTGGTGATCTTCTGCTCGAACGGCAGCCCTTCGGCGACCCGCAGCACCTCGGAATCCAGGAACGGCACCCGCAATTCGAGCGAGTTGGCCATGGTTATCTTGTCGGCCTTGACCAGGATGTCGCCGCGCAACCAGGTGAACAGGTCCAGATGTTGCATGCGCGCCACCGGATCCCAGCCGCGCGACTGCGCGTAGATCGGGGCGGTGACGTCCTGATGCGTCCATTCGGGCCGGAATTCGCGTAGCACGGACCGCAATTGGGCGTCGCTGAAACTGCGCGCGTTGCCGTAGTAGCGCTGCTCCAGGGTGAGCGAACCACGGTGCAGCAGGCTCTTGCCCCTGGTGCCGTCCGGGATGCGGTCGGACAGCTTGCCCGCCAGCCTGCGCAGCGCGCCGGGCAGGTACTCGAACGGCTTGAGCGACAACGGTTCCCGGTAGATCGTGTATCCGCCGAACAGCTCGTCGGCGCCCTCGCCGGAGAGCACGACCTTGACGTGCTTGCGCGCCTCCTTGGCCACGAAGTACAGCGGCACCAGCGCCGGATCTGCCACCGGATCGTCGAGGTACCAGACGATTTCGGGGATGGCGGCGGCGAATTCGCTGGGGGAGACCACCTTCACGATGTGCCGGGCGCCGATCGCCTCGGCGCTCTCCGCGGCCACATCGACCTCGGAGTAGCCCTCGCGCTCGAACCCGGTGGTGAAGGTGATCAGCTTCGGGTTGTGCCGCATGGCCAGTGCCGCGACGGCGGTGGAGTCGATGCCGCCGGACAGGAAGGAACCGACGGTGACGTCGGCGCGCATGTGCTTGGCGACCGAGTCCTCGAGCGCCTCGGCGATCTCGCGGTAGCGCGCGCTCGCCGCGCCCTCGGCGAAGGGGCGCACGGTGAACTGCGGGTGGAAGTACCGGGTGATCTCCGGTGCGGCCCCGGGGCGCACCGTCGCATAACTGCCGGATTCGAGCCGCCGGATGTCCTTGTGCAGGGTCTCGGCCTCGGGCACGTATTGCAGCACTGTGTAGTGCTCCAGCGCGCGCGGGTCCAGCGCGTCGGTCAGCTGCAGCGGAGCCAGCAGCTCGAGCAGGCTTTTCTTCTCGCTGCCGAACGCGGTTCCGCCGGGACCGGTGGCCAGGAACAGCGGCTTGATGCCGAACGGGTCGCGGGCCAGGAACAGCGCGTTGGTCTCGGTGTCCCAGATCGCGAACGCGAACATGCCGCGCAGCTTGCGCACCGCCTCGGGGCCCCAGTAGTGGAACGCCGCGACGACGGCCTCACCGTCGCCCTCGGTGCGGAAGATCGCGTCCTCGCCGTACTCCGCGCCGTGCGCCTCGGCCAGCTCCTTGCGCAGCTCGATGTAGTTGTAGATCTCGCCGTTGAAGGTCAGCGCGTAGCGCTCCCGGTTCTCCGCCGGACCCCAGCGCAGCGGTTGGTGCGAGTGCTCGATATCGATGATCGACAGGCGGTTGAACCCGAAGATCATGTGGTCGTCGTGCCAGGTGCCGCGCTCGTCGGGGCCGCGGTGCCGGACGCAGTGCAGGGCGTCGTACACCTGCTCGACCACGCCAGGTGCTGCTTCGTCAGATGTCAGAAACCCGAGCAGTCCACACACGGCGTCGGCAACCTCGTTTCTCGTGCAGGGGCGCGGCCCGGACGGGGCGCCCGAATGTCTTGCGGAGGCGGCGCGCAGTGTCAGCCGCGAGCGGTCGTGCCGGGACGTGCCGGGGCCTGCCCTCGCGGTGAGCACAGCGGCCGAAATGTTGTGTCCGAGTATGCCGCACGCCGTCCCTCCGCGCGTCGCGCGCACCCTGTCCAGGGCTTTTGCCGAGGTGCGCGGGGGCGGACGGGCAGATGAGCGCGACCGGTACCCTGGCCCGCGCGCGATCGGCGGAGTGTCGAATGCGACCCGACGACAAACGGGGCGCTCGTTTGGTCTACGCTGCGTAGTACTCAGGCCATTCTCAGGCGGCGCACGCGCTAGACCGGGGAGGCCTGACATGTGCTTAGAACGTATCGCCGGGGCGGTCGCAGCCCCGGCGGTGCAAATGTCGGAATGTGTGGCGACCAGGAAGGCGTGAGCGTGGCGCACAAGGCGAGCGAAGAGATCGGGGCACGACCCTCGCGGGGCCGGATCCTTCGGCGGGCCGGGCTGGCGGTGTCCCTCGGGATCACCGCGCTGCTCGTCTCGGGCTGCTCGATCGACAATGTTTGGCTGCGGTTCGGCTGGCCCTCGGGTGTCACGCCGCAGGCCACCCGGATGCGGGAACTGTGGACCTGGTCGATCATCGCCGCCCTGGTGATGGGTGTGATCGTGTGGGGACTGACGTTCTGGACCGTCGTCTTCCACCGCAAGAAGCCCGACTCCCCGGAGTTCCCGCGGCAGACCGGTTACAACGTGCCGCTGGAGCTGACCTACACGGCCGTGCCGTTCGTCATCATCGCGGTGCTGTTCTACTTCACCGTGGTCGTGCAGAACTACGTGCACGAGAAGGTCGCCGACCCGGATGTCACCGTCGACGTGACCGCGTTCCAGTGGAACTGGAAGTTCGGCTACCGCGACGTGAACTTCAAGGACGGCTACCGCTTCGAGGGCATCGACACCACGCGTGAGGCCGCGAACCAGGAGCAGCTCGAGGAGTACAAGGAGCGAACCAAGGACGGTCACCCGCAGCCGGGCCCGGTGCACGGCAAGCCGGAGAACGACATCCTGTCCTACCTGCACTACGACAAGGTCGAGACCTACGGTTCCAGCTCCGAGATCCCGGTGCTCGTGCTGCCGACCAACAAGATCATCGAGTTCCAGCTGGCCGCCGCCGACGTGGTGCACGCCTTCTGGGTGCCCGAGTTCCTGTTCAAGCGCGACGTGATGCCGAACCCGAAGGAAAACCACTCGGACAACGTCTTCCAGATCACCAAGATCGAGAAGGAAGGCGCGTTCGTCGGCCGCTGCGCCGAGATGTGCGGCACCTTCCACTCGATGATGAACTTCGAGGTCCGCGCGGTCTCGCCGGAGAAGTTCACCAAGTACCTGGATGCGCGCCGGGCGGGCAAGACCAACGCCGAAGCGTTGGAGTCCATCGGTGAGTCGCCGGTCGCCACGTCGACCCGGCCGTTCAACACCGAGCGCACGACCAAGACCGCGGCCGAGGCAAAGTAAGGGACTGATCTGATATGAAGATCGAAGCGCGCATATTCGAGTTGCTGACGCTGTTCTTCGCGATCACCGCGGTGATCTACGGCTACTTCACCGGCCAGTCCCGTACCGGTGTGGAGTGGGCGGGCACCACCGCGATCGTGTTGACCGCGGGCCTGTCGCTGATCATCGGCACCTACTTCCGTTTCGTCGCGCGTCGCCTCGACCTGCGGCCGGAAGACTACGAGGATGCCGAGATCGTGGACGGCGCAGGCGATCTGGGCTTCTTCTCGCCCGGTAGCTTCTGGCCCATCCTGCTGGCGGGTGCGGGTTCCATCACCGCGCTCGGCCTGGCCTTCTTCCAGTTCTGGCTGATCGGCCTCGGCGTGGTCTGCGTCCTCGCCGCCGCCGCGGGTCTGGTGTTCGAGTACTACCTGGGCCCCGAAAAGCACTGAGCCCGTTCGACGAAAGCCCCCTCGGTTCGCCCGGAGGAGGCTTTCGCCGTTTCCGGGGCGCGCCTTAGGTTGAGCGCGTGGACATCATCGACGTGATCGTCACGTTCGCGAAAACCGGACAGGTCGGCGCGCTGCGATTGGGGCTGCGCGGCGACGAACTGGTGGCGGCGCTGCGCGCGGTCGGCGTGCCGTTGCGCACCTCCGACGATTTCGCGGACTTTCTGCAGCGGGAGGAGAGCGTCGAGGTGCACGTCGAAGACGGCGAGCTGCGCATGGTGGGATTGGACCGAATCGGTTGGCGTGAGCCCGAATTCCGGCTGCCCGCGAAGATGAACACCCCGGGCGGGTCCGTGCAGCGTGCCGTGGGCGTATTGCCGATGGACCGGACTCTGGCGTTGCTCGACGAGCACGACTGCCCCTGGCACCCGTATCCGCCGCTCACCTTCGACACCCAGACCACTATCGAGACCCCGTGCGGGGTGCAGTTGACCTTCGGGCTGTGTGAAACCACAGGCAACAATCTGCTGCACTGCATGTATGCGTCGACGCGGGACTCGGGTCCGCAGCTGGACAGTTGATCACCAGGTAATGGTGGTGGCATCGGCCGAGAAGCTTCCGCCACCATTCGCGGGGCGGTGGGGAGTTCGACTCGTGGTGCGCGTTGGGCGGCTGAGGTCTCGTGATGCGGCGGGGTCAGATGCCGAAGGCGTGCATGAGGCGGGCGGTGGAGCGGGGGGCTACGCCGGCGAGGGCGTAGAGGGTGCGGGTGAAGCGGGGTTCTACACGGGGGGCTCGGGTGCGGATGGCGGTTTCGATGCGCTGGGCCGTCTGCTCGGGGTCGTCGAGTTGGCCGGGCGTGTAGTGGACGGTGGTGACCTGGATGCCCTGTGGGGCGAGTTCGGCGTCGGCGCAGTCGCCGAACGTGGTCCAGGCGGCTTGGGCGCTGGCGTAGGACGCGAAATTCGGTGCGGCACCGATATCGGGGCTCCACGGTCCGACATTGAGCACATGTCCGGAGCCGGAGCGCAGCATCGCCGGAAGCAGACCCAAGGTGAGGCGGAGCGGGCCGAAATAGTTCGCGGCCATCATCTGCTGATAGTCGCGGAAGCGGTGCAGCGACTGGGTGACCGGGCGGCGCACGGGCCGGCCCGCGTTGTTGATCAGCACGTCGACGGTGCCGAACTCGCTGAGCACCCAGGTGACGAGCTGGTCGACGTCGCCGAGTGCCGAGATATCGCAGCGGCACCAGTGCGCTTCCCCACCGTCGCCGCGGATCTCCGCACAGGCGGCGATCAACTGGTCCCCGCGCCGAGCCACCAGAAGTAGTTGCGCCCCTTGGGCGGCCAATAGCTGTGCGGTGGCGCGGCCGATATCGGAACACGCGTCGGTGACCAGAACCCGGCGTCCCGCGAGCGATTCCGGCGGATGGGCACGCTTGCGATCGATGAATCGAACCGGGGCAGTACGGAATTCGGGCATCGGCACAGCAACCTTCACATGCGAACGACTGAACACACGCACGGCACCCCGCCGACAGTGCCGAAGCCGCCCGCCCCCGCAACCTCACGGCGACATATGCGACCGGTCACAGTATAAGGTTGCCAGCCGTTTGATGGACTTGATCGACCGATCCCGAATCGGGTCCTGGGTACAAGATCAGGGGGAATTGGCGGCGGCATAACGCGAGAACGCGCCGCCACCAATTCCCCCTGATCTTGGCTTGCGCCTTGCTCCCCCGTTCAGCCGGGGCGCCCGGCAACGGGCGGTCGGCGGTTCCTCGCCGCTGCGCACAGTTCGTCGCCTACCCGGAGCGTCGCTTCACAGACCTCCCACACCGAGTGTCGGCGCGTCACACGGCGAGTCGCTGTGTGAGGTGTCGACAACCTCTGTGAGGCGGGCGTAGATCGCGCGCACCGTGTCGGGCTTACTCCGGGGACTCGTAGCGCAGGGCGTTTTCGGAGCGGCAGATTTCGTCTATGCCGGAGACGATGTCGCGGAGGAGTTCGGAGGGGAGGGCGGCGGGGCGTAGGCGGCTGGTGAAGGTGATGAGGCCGTGGTCTTCGGGGGAGAGGCCGCGGGCGGCGGCTTCGGAGCGCAGGTAGCGGGAGCGGACGCCGTAGGTCATCGCGGAGATGACGGTGAAGCAACCGGTGCGCTCGCGGTGTCCGGCGAACAGATCGTGCAGGCGGTAGAACACCGACGTGTAGCTCGACAGCGGCGCGAAAACGCCCACCCGGTAGGCGGGACCACGCTCGGACGAACTGAGCGCCGTATCGGCGAGATATTCGGCGTCGCGCAGGGTCTGCACCTTGGGCGCGAAGAGCACCGCGCCCGCGGCCGCGTTGCGCAGCGGCATGCCCGCGGGACCGCTCGCGGCGGAGGCGATGACGCCCAAGGACTTTCGGGCCCGCGAACCGACCTCGCGGCGCGCCCGCACCGAACGGGTCGGCGTGGTGGGATGCAGGGTGGACCACTGCCCGAATCGGACCGTGCCCAACTGCAACTGGCCGACGCCGCCCGGGCGGGTCACCTTCAGCGGCGCGGTGTCGACCCACCGGCCCACCTGCAACGCCGCGTTGCCGGGCCGGGTGATCTCCGCGTAGGCGTGTTCCACGAAGGAATCGAAGTCGAGGAAACGGTCCGCGTTGGTGGTGAGCCAGGTGCGGTCCTTGTCGATGTCGATCACGTCGAGGGTGAGCGCGGTGATGATGCCCGCGCGCCCGCCCGCACCGAGGATGCGATGGAACCGTTCGGTGTGGTGGGTGCGCCCGCAGGTACCGATCCGCCCGTCGTTGTCGACGTACTCCAGATCGACGACCTGATCGATGAACATGCCGTACTTGTGCGAGGCCGCGCTCACCCCGCCGACGGACGCGAAACCGCCGGCGGTGATGTCGCGGTGGTCGCCGACGATCGGCAGGCCGAGCCCGTGCGCGCCGAGGCGCCGATCGATATCGGACAGCTTGGCGCCCGCCTGCACGCGCACCGTCCGCCGGCCGAGGTTGATGTCGAGCACCTGGTTCATCCGGCGCAGCGACACCACGGTCGGCTGGGCGGGCAGTGCCAGTCCGTCGTCCAACTGCTCCCCGCCGCGCACGGTCAGCCGTTCCGCGCGGCCGCGTGAATCCCGAACCGTGCGAACGACATCCGCGGTATCGCGGGGTAGATACTCCTCGGCGGAGACAAACTGCGGCGTGCTCATGGCACGAAAGCTACTACAGCGCGGCCGCCGCCGCTCGTCCGATCTCGGGTGCTATCCGGCGGTTGGTGCGAGTTGCTTGCTGAACAGTACCGATCCCGTCGCGTCGCACAAATTGACCGTCAGCTCCCTTGACCTGCCGTCGATCAGAACCTCGCCGAAATGTTGGTATTCGTCGAGCGGGGAACTGTTCTGTACCGGCGGCGCGTGCACGAAAACGGCCTCCGGCCCGAAGGTTCCGTCCAGCGGGTTGGGGCCGAACGCGCCGGCGTTGAGCGGTCCGGAGACGAACTCCCAGAACTCGTCGAAGTCGGTGAACGCCGCGCGCTCGGGGGCGTAGTGGTGTGCGGCGGTGTAGTGCACGTCGGCGGTCAGCCACACCACGTCGGTCACCTTGTTCGCCTTGATCGCCGAGAGCACCTGGGCGATCTCGGTTTCGCGGCCCGACGGAGCGCCCGGATCGCCGTTGGCGGGGCCTTCGAACGCGGTGGTATTCGGTTGTTCACCGTCCTTGACGACGAGGCCGAGCGGGAGATCGTTCGCCACGATCTTCCAGACCGCCGTCGAGTCGCGCAGCCCCTCGATCAACCACTTCGTCTGAGCCGCACCGAAAATGCGTCCCTCGGGGCCGTTGTTCGCGTCGTTGGTGTCCTTGTAGGTGCGCATGTCGAGCACGAAGACGTCCAGCAGCGGGCCGTAGGAGATCTTGCGATAGAGGCGGCCGTCCACCGCTTCCTTGGGCTCCACCGGCATCCACTCGTGGAACGCCTGCCAGGCCCGGGTCGCCAGGGTGTCCATGCTGCGCTCGTTGTAGTTCTTGGCCGCCGGGACGAGGCCGCCCGGATACCAGTTGTTGACGGTCTCGTGATCGTCCCACTGCACCACCTGCGCGACCGCGGAGTTGAAGCGCAGGTAGTTCTGGTCGGTCAGGTTGTAGGCGTAGTTGCCACGGAACTGCTGCAACGTCTGGGCGGGGGCGCTCTTCGCCTCGGACACCGTGTTGCGCCAGATTCGCCCGTCGGGCAGCGTGACCGACTCTTTGACCGGATTGTCCGCGTAGATGGAATCGCCGGAGTGGATGAACAGGTGCGGGTCACGGGCGGCCATCGCGGAGAAGATCTTCATACCGCCGAGATCCGGGTTGATGCCGTACCCCTGGCCGACCACGTCACCGGACCACTGCAACCGGATATCCGACTCGCCCGTCGGCACCGTGCGGAACACACCGGTGACGGGTTCGGAGACGGCGCCGCTCTCGTTCTCCAGCGTCACCCGGTAGTGCACCTGCTGGCCGGCGGGCAGACCGTTGACGCGCACCCGGCCGGTGCCGTCGCTGTCCGGGGTGAGCAGGGGCCCGGCGAACCTCTTTGCGTTGGTGAACGATTCGGTGGACGCGGTCTCGACGATCAGCTTCGCGGGTTGGTCGGACCGAGCCCAGATCAGCGCGCCGTCGGTGCGTGGGTCACCCACCGCCGCCCCGTGGGTCAGCACCGGCCGCTGCCGCACCAGGCCGGGCCCGTCGTTGGAGGCGCACGCGGCCAATGCCGGGGCCGCCACCAGACCGAGCGCGGAGGTGCGCAACAAGGTGCGCCGGGAGAAACCGAAGGTCGAACCAGTCATGGGATCACCCTGTCCCAGCTATCCCAACGCAATATGAACTCCGGGGTAACGAGTCGGCGCGAGCAAACTGTCGGCGAGTGGCGCACCCGCCACCCCCTCTCGACCATCAAGCGAAATCCCTCCCAGCCACCGACCCGACCCCCGACTGTAAAGGTGGGATCGCCACAGCCGCACCCTTTCTCGGGATCCACATTCCTTCTGGGGCCCGCAAGGGCGCGGAACCCGAGAACGGGTGCGGATTCTGAGAACAGGGACGGGCACGTGAGCAGCGGAGTTCGGCAGAAGCGGTGCGTGTTTCGGCGCCCGCGAGGTTGGGCTGCGGCAATTGCTGGGATGCGGGGTGGGCTGCGCGCGAGGTGAGCTACGGAGACCTCGGGGTGCGGGGTGGGCGGCGGAGACCGGGGAGGTGCGAGGTGGGCGGCGGAGACCTCGGGCGCGAGGTGGGCCGCAACGCAGACGTCGCCAGCCGATGAAACGACTGGCGACGGTCGAACTCGAAGAACCAGGGGACGTTGTCGTGCCGAGGAGCAGGGCCTGCGCTAACGGGTTGCCGTGGAAGGGCACACCGTTCGCCGGACACGCTGTCGAGACAAAGGCCGCGCCTGCGCCGGAACGAGACTGCTGCCGGGACGAAGTCCCGCTAGCTGGCTGCGGTGTCCGGGATTCGGGTGGTTTCGCGGGCGCTGCCGTTGGGGACGTTCTTCTTCAGGCTGGCGGCGTAGACGTCGACGTATTCCTGGCCGCTGAGCTGCATGAGCTCGTACATGACCTCGTCGGTGACGGCGCGCTCGACGAAGCGGTTGCCGCCCATGCCGTCGTAGCGGGAGAAGTCGATGGGGGCGCCGAACTTGACGGTCACCTTGCGGCGGCGCCAGCGGAACGGTCCGGGCGGACTCACGTCGTCGGTACCGATGACGGCGACCGGGATGACGGGGACGCCGGTCTCGAGCGCGAGGCGAGCCAGGCCGGTCTTGCCCTTGTACAGGCGACCGTCGGGGGAGCGGGTGCCCTCGGGGTAGAGGCCGACCAAGCGGCCCTGATCGAGCAACTTGCGGGCGGCGTTGAGCGCGTCCTCGGCGGCGTCGGCGCCGGTGCGGTCGATCGGGAACTGGCCGGTGGTGGTGAAGAACCACTTCTGGAACGCGCCTTTGACGCCGGGCGTGTTGAAGTATTCGGCCTTCGCCAGATAGTTGATGCGACGCGGCGAGAGCAGCGGCGCGAACAACCAGTCCGCGAAAGAAAGGTGGTTACCCGCCATGATTGCCGGACCGTCGGCCGGAATGTTCTCCACACCTTCGACCGTGGGCCGATTGTAGAGATGCATGAACGGTCCCAGCAGCAAGTACTTCAGCAGCCAGTAGAACATGACGTCCTTCCCCCGGGACCGGGATCGAAGCGGGCACCTGCGTCAGTTGCCGACTTTACCGCTGGTTGCAGATCACATCCAAGCGCAGCGGCGAATCTCACCACACTCTGCCATGCGCGAGCGGGTGCGCTGCAATCGAAGCCCGATAGCGGGACTGCCGGCCTCCGGAATCGTGGTCATCGGTGACCGAGCAGATCTTCTCTCCTCCGAATACCACTGGCGCGCGCCACGAAACGTGGAATGTCCGGGTCGGTCAGCGGCTGCGCGCGACCCTGGAGTTCTTGTGCTCGCTCTCGATGAGCGCCGCGCGGGCCAGGTCGGCGGCGCCGATCATGCCCGCCGCCTCGCCGAGCTGGGTGGTGCGGATACGCGCGAGCGGCCGGTGGCCCGCGCCGGTGACGGCGCGCGCGTACTCCTCGCGCGCCTCGTCCAGGAACAGCGGGGCCGAACTGCTCACGCCGCCGGCGATGACGACCAGATCGGGGTCGAAGATATCGCTGACGAAGGCGAGCCCGAGGCCGAGCCAGCGTGCGAAATCGGCCATCACCCGCACCGCGAGCGGGTCACCGTCCTGGGCCGCGCCCGCGACCCGGCGCCCGGTCAGCGAACCGGGATCGCGATAGACGTCCTTCGCGAGCACCGAGCGCACCGGATCGGTGGCCAGCATTTCGATCGCGGTATCGGCGAGAGCTGTTCCGCTGCAATACCGTTCCCAGCAGCCGCGTTTGCCGCACGGGCAAGCCCGGCCCTCCGGCACGACCTGCAGATGCCCGAGTTCCGGTGCGACACCGTGCGTTCCGCGATAGAGCCGGCCGTCGATCAGCAGCGCGGCGCCGATCCCGGTGCCGATCGCGACCAGCACCACGTTGTGCCCGCCCGCGGCAGCGCCGAACCGATATTCGGCCCACATGGCCGCATTCGCGTCGTGTTCGAGAATGACCGGCAGCTCCAGCCGTTCGGTGAGCCGCTGCGCGACCGGAGTGTCCTGCCAGGGCAGGTGCGGGGCGAACCGGACGGTGGTGCGGTCGGCGGTGATGAACCCGGCGACCGCGAGACCGACCGCGCCGATCGGATGGCGGTTGCACAGCTCCCGCACGGAACGGGCGAGGGCGTCCTCGAGTGCCCGGGCCGAATGCGGGGTCGGCGCCTGCACGGTGTCGAGCACCTCGCCGCTGTTGTCGATCACCGATGCGCGAATGTTGGTGCCGCCGACGTCGATTCCGACAGTCAGCGGTCGCGCACCTGACAGCCGGTGCGTCATGCCTTGATCGTCACTGGGATGGCGACGTAGCGGGATCGCGACGGGCGTTGTCCCGCGCGGTCTTCCGTACGTCCGGCGGCGGCATCATGCGGCGATGCGGTGGAATCACGGTGCGGCGCAGCGTGATCGTGCTCCGGCATCACCGGGTCGACCGGCACGCCGGCGAGCGCCTCGCGCAGCACCGTGACGATGGCGGTGCCGTGATCGGCCACACTCTGCAACACCTCGTGATGTTCCCCGCGCACCAGCGCGGCCGCGGCGCAGACCGGGCACCAGTCGCAGCTCGACCACTCCACCTGCCCGTCGGCCGCACGGCGCAGCACCGGCTCCACCCGCTCTAGCACGGCTTCGGCGAGCAGTTTGAGTTCCGCGGCGAACTCGGCCAGTCCGTCGCCCGGATCACCTTGATAGGGATCGCTTTTCGGCTTCGCGTCGGAGTGGGCGGCGCCGTGGTCGTGGGTTCGGGCGTCGCTGCCCGCGCTGCCAGTCGTGCGTGCACTGCGTGGGTCGCCCGCGCTGCCCGCACTGCGTGGGTCGCCCGTGCCGGGCTGGTCGGTGCGCCCGGAATCGGCGTCCGCTCGGGGTTCGTTCGGGCCGCGTTGTCCACGGGCGTCGGCCGATTCGTTCGCGTCGCCCGCTGCGCGGGCGTCGGCTTCGGGTGTGCGGTCCGCGCCTCGGCCGGTGACCCGGCCGAAGAAGCCGGTGCTTCGATCACCGTTCATCGCCGCTGCTTTCCGGCCACAACTGCGGGTCGGGGCGGAAGCGCACCACGAGTTGCCCGCCGTCGAGTTCGGCACCGTCGACCGTGCACCGCCGCAATACCGGCGCCAGACGCACTCGCCGCCGGACACCGTCCGCTCCCACGATCAAATCGTCCTCCACTCGGCCAAGTCGCAGCGTTGTCGCGTCGACCACGGGCAGTGGCATCCGCAATGTGTATATCGCGTGCAGGCCGCTGCCCGATTCACATCGAACCACCGGTTCGCCGGAACTTCCGTCAACCTCCGCCGGACTGTCGCTCAGCATAAGGGCAGCGTCCCCGTCCGAGCCCACCGCGTGCGACAGCGCCGTGAGGGAGGTCAGGCCGATCGGCTCGGGTCCGGTGTGCTGCGCGATCAGCACCGGGATACCCGGCATCGCGCGTCGTAACTCGGTGATCGCGGTGAGTTGCTCGTCACGTCGATCCGCGTACCAGCGCGCCGCCGGATGATCTGCCGCGCTGCCGTCGAGGGCGGGGAGCACCTTGTTCACCACGACGGTGTCGAGGCGCAAGCCGAGCAGGGCGGCGGCGGAGCGGACGCGTTCGGATTCGGCGAGGGTCACCCGTTCGGCGACGGTGATCAGGCGGGCTCCGGTGCGGCGATGGTCGGCGAGCAGGTTGCGGACCTCGGTGACCGCCTCGACGATCCGTTCGACGGTCGTCGCGAGCACCGCGCGGCGCAGGTCCGTGCCGATCGAACTCATCGCGCGGGCGTGCGCCGGCCACACCCGTTCCAGATAACCGAGCAGCGTGTCCGGCGCGGTGACGATGCGCAGCATGTCCGCCGAGGGCGGGCAGTCGACGACCACCACATCCCAGTCGTCCTCCTGCACGAACTGGGTGATCTCCACCAGCATCAACAGTTCCTGCACGCCCGGCAGGCCGGTCAGCTCGGCCGGGTCGAGTGCGGCCAGATCGACGCCGTGATCGTGGCCGGTGCCGGGGGACAGCATCCGCACCACCTCACGGAACCGATCCTCCAGCAGCGCAAGCGAATCCACTTCGATCACGTCGAGCCCCGGGAGCACCGTGGCGATCCCCGCGACCGTGCCGGGATCGTGCGGAAAGCGGAATCCGAGCGCGTCGCCCAGCGAATGCGCCTGATCGAGCGACGCGATCAGCACCCGACGGCCCGCCCTGGCGTAGGACATGGCGGTGGCACACGCCAGCGTCGTCTTGCCTACCCCGCCTTTGCCGATGAACAGCTCGACCCGGGTCGTGTGTGTCGTCAGCCTTCGACCCGTTTCTTCAGTTCTTTCAACGCGGTATCGGTGATCACCTTCTCGGCCTTGCGCTTGAACATGCCGATCATCGGGATGTTCAGATCGACCGTGAGGGTGTAGACGACCTCGGTGTTGCCGTCGGGCTGATCGATGAGTTCGTAGGTGCCGTTCTGCGCCTTCTGCAGCTCACCGCTCACCAGCTGCCAACTCACCGACTTGTTGTCCGGGGCCCAGGTGTAGGCGAGCACGTAGCTGTCCTTGACCACCCCGGCGTCGAGCACGAACCGCGCGGTGCGGGCCCGGCCGTCCGGGCCCTTCTCCTGTACCTCGACCGACTGTGCCGCCGAGACCCACTCCGGGTAGGACTCCAGGTCGGCGATGACGGACATCACCTGCTGCGACGGGGCCTCGATGATGATCGACCTCTGGGTCCTGTCGGCCATGGCGGACAGCGGTTCCTTTCAGCGTCGGTGCTGGGTGAGCGTCAAGAGGCGTGGGCGGGTGCGACGCCCGCCGGGCGACCGGCCTCCAGTCGCGACTTCAGTTCGAAGGACATGTGCTTGCCCGCCACCCGGCGCGCGCGATTGGCGGCGGCCAGCTTGTTCGGCGCCAGTGCGGGCTGCGGTTCGGCGTGCAGGAAGTAGTGCAGGATCACCCCGTCCAGCGCGGGCTGCAACCAGACCTCCATGGTTCCGGTCAGCGCGCCGGTCACGGTCCAGCGTATTCCCTTGTCGCCCCGGTCTTCCCGGACGACCAAGGTCAGATCCGGCCACCAGCGGCGCCAATTGTTCGACGCGGCCAGCAGATCCGCGACGGCGACGCCCGGTGCGGCGATGAACGTCTGGTCGGCGACCTGGATAGCGCTCATGCCCGCACCTCGCCGATGCGGCCCGCGGGCGCGCTGAAGACAGTTCCTTCGCTCACACCGGTGAGCGTATCCGATTCGGGCAACGACGCCGCAGTAGCGCTCATGCTGACAGTTCCGTGACGCTCGGTTCCGGCATGTGGGGCGCGCCGGCACATCGTTCGCGCTCATGACCGCACCTGGTTGTGACCCGGTTCGGCATACGCTCGCTCATCGCAGCAGTTGGCGCAGCCGGGCGCCGTGGCTGTCCCAGCGCCAGCGTTCCTCGACGAAGGCCCGGCCCGCGGCGCCCATGCGGGCGGCGGAATCGGGGTCGGACAGGATGTCGACCAGGGCATCGGTGATCTGCTGCACCGAACGTCCGTCCACCACCCGCCCGGTTTCGCCCTCGACCACCGTTTCCGGCGCGCCGCCGGAGCGGCCCGCGACCACCGGCACCCCTGACGCCGAGGCCTCCAGATAGACGATGCCGAGACCCTCCACGTCCAAGCCCGCACCCCGGGTGCGGCACGGCATCGCGAAAACGTCCGCGAGCGTGTGGTGGGCGGCGAGTTCACCGGAGGGCACCCGCCCGGTGAACACCACATCCTCGGCGACGCCGAGCGCGATGGCGAAGTGCCGCAGCTTCTCCTCATACGGCCCGCCGCCCGCGATCACGAGCATCGCGCCGGGCACCCGGTCGCGGATCTCGCGCATGGCCATGATCAGCATGTCCTGGCCCTTGCGGGGGACCAGGCGGGACAGGCACAGGATGGTCGGGCGATCGTCGAGGCCGTAGCGGGCGCGCAATTCGGCGCGGGCGGCCGGGTCGGGCCGGAAGGTGTCGGTGTCCACGCCCGGTGGCAGATACTCCAGCGCGGCATTCGGGCCGAACGCCGACGCGAACCGGCGCCGCGTGTATTTGCTGACGTAGGTGACCACGTCGGTGTGCTCGCCGATCTGCCGCAGCGCCTGCCGGGCGCCCGGCAGCATCGACCAGCCGACCTCGTGCCCGTGCGTGCTCGCCAGAATCCGTTCCGCGCCCGCCCGGCGCAGCACCGGCGACATCAAAGCCAGCGGGGCGGCGGCGCCGAACCACACCGTGTCGCACTGTTCGCTGCGCAGCAGCCGCGCGGCCCGGCGCAGCACCAGCGGGGTCGGCAACATCAGTGTGGTGGGATGGCGGACCACCTGGAACTTCTGCTTGGCATCGAATTTCAGATGACTGTCCCCGCGCCAGCGCGGCGCGTAGACCACCAGATCATCGGGTGGCAGCTCACCGGCCAGGGCATGCAGATAGGACTGGATACCGCCCGGCCGCGGCGGGAAATCGTTGGTCACCAGCAGAGTTCGGGCCATGCGAACAACCTACTGGGTTGGCTGGGCCGCCCTTGCGCGCGGCGGCCCGATTGGTCAGCTGATCAGGAGGAAACGGTGGCGGCATCGCGCGAGAGGCGAACGCCACCAATTCCTCCTGATCGCGTGATCAGTTGACTTGGGTGGTGAGCCAGGCTTGCCAGGCGGCGACGAAGTCGGGGCGGGAGGTGCCCAGGACGGTGCGGAGGATGTCGTCTTCGGTGGCCGGGGTCTGGTGGGTGGCGGCCAGGCGGCGGTAGAGCTCGACGAGGCGGGGCTGGTCGTATCTGTCGGCGACGAAGGCGCAGACGGACCACGCCTGCTCGTACGCCGCGGCGGCTTTGGGGCCGGTGAAGTCGGCGTCGGCCGGGAGGTCGGACGGTAGGGCCTTCAGGCGGACGCGGGCGGTGAGGCTCGCCGCGACGTCGGTGAACGGATGGCCCTGGTTGCGGTGGGCGACGTAGTCGGCGAAACCCTCCAACATCCACAACGGTGCGCCGTCCCGGGTTTCGGCGCGGGTGGCGATGTGGGTGAGTTCGTGGCGGAGCAGGGTGCGCAGGCCCTCGGGATCGAGGCGACGGCCCGCGTCCGGACTGAAGACGATGCGCTGACCGGTAGGCGGGGTGCCGGGTATGTACGGGTCGGCCACCGAAGCCGCGGCGACCTCCGCGGACATGGTGGCGCCCGCGTGCACCAGCCCGGCGAACTCGGAGGCAGAGGAGGCGACGACGACCACGGTCGACTGCGGCCAGCCCGGCCCCCACACATCGGTGACCGCGGTGGTCGCCGCGCCGAGTGCTTGTTCCAGGACATCCATTTCGATGCGCTGCGCCGGATGGCCGACGACCAGGGACTGCTGCCCGTCGCCGGTCGGCACCGGATGCGCGACGATCGTGCCGAACGGTTCGATGCTGCGCCGGATTTCGGCCAGACGCGGGTCGGTGGCGGTGGCCTGACCGACCGCCTCGTGCTGTTGCGCAGTCTGCGGTCTGGGCAGCGCGGTGTTCGGCAACAACACCAGCGCGCCACAGAACCCAGTCAGCGCCACCACCATCGCGACGGTGAGAACGAATTCGAAGCGCCGCCGCGCCGACCACCACGCGCGCAACCGTCGCGCGCCGCTCATGGTTCTCCCTCGCCGACACCGGGTTTCACCCCGCGACAGGTGCGGTGGCACATGGTTCGCGCATCGGGTTCGATCACCGCTCGACCTCGCCGGCGCTCGACGGCACCGCACGCGCGGCGGCAGCTGCGCGACGCTGCTCGACTCGGGTGATGTGCGGGGCGCGCACGATTTGCGTGCTGGGTCTGCTCATCGCACCGCCTCGGGATGGGGTCGCGCTCGGGGGTCGGCGGTGGGAGACGGTAGGCGTTCCCACTCATGGTCGTTCAGTATCGCCGAGCGGAGTGGTACGGCGTAGTGCTGATGGGGGCTACCGCGACCGGGACACCGAAGGTGGAGGCGTGCACCATGAGCCCGTTGCCCGCGTAGATGCCGACATGGGAGATGTCGTTGTAGAAGAACACGACATCGCCGGGCTGCAAATCGTTCTGCGCGACGGGCGTGCCGTAGGACGCCTGCTGCGAACTGGTGCGCGGCACATCCTTGCCGACCTGTTTGAACGCCCACTGGACGAGGCCGGAGCAGTCGAACTGGTGCGGTCCGGTCGCGCCCCACACGTACGGGTCGCCGATGCGGGTGAGGCTCGCGGCCAGCGCGCTGGTGCCGCTGCCGGGCACCAGGCCCTGCAGCAGGGTGTCGCGGTCGAAGCCGGGCGGGAACGCGGGGCCGGCGAGCGCGGATTTGTCCTTGGCGGACAACCCGGTCCACGCCTGCACCACCTGAACGATGGCGCCGCTGAGATCGCTGCGTTTGCGTTCCAGCTCGCCGCGCACCGTTTCGGCCTTGTCGGCGGCGGCGCGGGCCTCGTCGGAGGCGCGGCGGGCGTCGGCTTCCGCGCCCTCGGCGGCGTCGGTGGCCTTCTTGTAGAGCGCGAGCTGATCGGAGGTCTGCGCGGCGAGCACGTCCAGCGTGGACATCTGGTCGAGCAGCTGCTGCGGAGAATCGCTGACCAGGACGGCGAACAACCGGTTGGTGCGCGCGCCCTGATAGGCGGCGATCGCGGTGCGGTCGATGATCGGCTGATACTTGCGGACTTCGTCGCGGGCCCGGTTCACCTGATCGGTGCTGGCGGCCAGCTTGGCATCGGCCTCGCGCTGCAACCCGAGTTTGGTGTCCAAGTCGGATTGGGCGTTGAGCGCCTGTTCGTTGAGCTGCTCCGACTGGCGGGACAGGTCGATCATGCGCTGCACGGCGTCGGCGGCGGTCGCGGGTAGGGCGACCGGATCGGCGCCGACCGGGCCCGCGCCGTAGATGGTGGTGGTGGCCAGTACTCCGGCCGCCAACGCGCCACCCACCAGACGTTTCGTGTCGAGTCTCAGCGTGCCCTGTCTCCGGTGTGCTGCCACAGGCTGCCGTGCCCCTGTTCTCTCGATCTGGTTGAACCGACGCAACGCCTTCCGGGAAACGGAGGTTTGCCGACCGCGTGCCTCGGGTAAATCCAGAAGGTCTCGATTAGGTTACGGAACGGCCTGGGTCTGTGTCCAGTAGAGAACGAAACGATCACGGCCGCCGTCCGGGGGTAGGGCCGCAACGTACGGCCCTACCAGCGGTTTCTCAGAAGCGTCGAGCTCCGGCGATGGGCATCGAGGAGATCGGCGCCACCTGCACGGGCGTGCCGGAGGTGGACGCGTGCACGACGTTGCCGTCACCGGCGTACAGGCCGGAGTGGCCGCCGCCGTAGAACGACACCAGGTCGCCCGGCTGCAGGTCGTCCATCGAGACCGGGCTGCCGGCGGACAGCTGGGCGCCGCTGGTGCGCGGCAGCTCCAGACCGGCCTGCGCGTAGGCCCACTTCACGAGGCCGGAGCAGTCGAAGGCGTTCGGGCCCGCGGCGCCGTACACATACGGGGCGCCGATCTTGGTCATGGCGGCGTCGAGGGCCTCTTCGCCGATGGTCTTCTTCGGGGCGACGAAAGGCAGCGGCTGCGCGGGCAGCTCGATGCCGGGGATGCCCTGGGGGATCTGGATCTCGTTCGGCACCTCGAAGGTTCCGACGCCGGGGATGGTCACCGGCTGAGCCGATGCGGGGGCGGCCGGAAGCAGGAAAGCGCCGATGGTGGCAGCGCCGACGGCCCCGGCGGCGAAGGCACGCTGCGCCTGTCGCTTGACGGATTCGGTCGTCATGATGCGGTACTCCCAATCTGCCCCACGACGCCGCACCCTGACTGGTGCCGCGGACTTCGTGTCGTTCGCACCGGGTTCGGTGCGGCGGACTCCGTGAGGTCTCGAAAAGGTTACGAACACATCACGGTGGTTTGTAAAGTCGGACTTCGGCGAATTGTGTGCGCGTGTGTGAATTTCCGCTTAATCAATGTGAGATATGTCCCAGCAATCACGAAAAGATAACGGCGCGCTCCCTCCGTCGAGCGTCTGGGTCGCTACCGTGGTCCGCTTCGGCGCGTCCATGGGTTGGCGGAGTGTGTACGAATTGGACATTCCCCCAGGTCGTCGCGTTCATATCGCGGACATCTCCAGCTTCGAGACTGGTCGGTCGGCAGTCTCGCTGTGATCGGTCACAGCACGCCGCTGACGGCGCGCCCGGGCGGTTGGACACGCCAGACCCGTTGATACGGTTTATGCAACAATGTGATCTACGCCACTTTTCGGCTTTCTAGATCGTTTCATGGGTAACAAAACGAAATCCCCACAGAGTAATTCGGACATTCTCTGTGGCTTTCGCGTGCGCGGAAGCGGGCCGCTGCGCGAGCCCGTCCTTGTCGGACCCACCGCCTACGCTCCAGCCCGTGTCCGTCCCCGCTCCGCGCAAGGCCGCAGCTCAGCAGTTGGTCTTCGACGACCTCGACACGCCCCTCTACGACACCACCTTCGTGGTGGTCGACCTGGAGACCACCGGCACCAGTCCCGGCGCCGACGCGATCACCGAGATCGGCGCGGTCAAGGTGCGTGGCGGCGAAGTGCTCGGCGAGTTCGCGACGCTGGTCAATCCGGGACGGGCGGTGCCGCCCGCGATCGTCCAGGTCACCGGCATCACCACCGCGATGGTGTACGCGGCTCCGAAGATCGACGCCGTGCTGCCCGGATTCCTGGAATTCGCCGCGGGCGCGGTCCTGGTCGCGCACAACGCGCGGTTCGACATGGCGTTCCTGCGGGCCGCCGCGGCCCAGTGCGAGACGGTGTGGCCGTCCGCGACGGTGCTGTGCACAGTGAAGCTGGCCCGGCGCGTGCTCGGCCGGGACGAGGCGCCCTCGGTCCGGTTGAGCGTGCTCGCCCAGTTGCTCGGCGCGAGTACGCAACCGACGCACCGCGCCCTCGACGACGCGCGCGCGACCGTCGACGTGCTGCACGCGCTCATCGGCCGGGTCGGCAACCAAGGGGTGCACAGCCTCACCGAGTTGGTCGACTACCTGCCCGACGTCACACCCCGCCAGCGCGCCAAGCGTTTCCTGGCCGCGGACCTGCCCACCGCGCCCGGCGTCTACCTGTTCCGCGGGCCGTCCGACGAAGTCCTCTACATCGGCACGGCGGTGAATCTGCGCCGTCGCGTACGCAACTACTTCACCGGATCGGAAACCCGGGGGCGGATGAAAGAAATGGTCGCCCTCGCCACCCGGGTCGACCACGTGGTCTGCGCGCACGCCCTCGAGGCGGGGGTGCGGGAGCTGCGACTGCTCGTCGCGCACACGCCGCCTTACAACCGGCGTTCCAAGTTTCCCAAGCGGGCCTGGTGGCTCACGCTCACCGACGAACCGTTCCCGCGGTTCGCCGTCGTTCGCACGCCGAACCGAGATGCACTGGGGCCCTTCAACTCTCGGATGGACGCCGCCGACCTGGCGCTGATCATCGCCGAATTCACCGGCCTGCGAACCTGTAGTACCCGCCTGCCCCGGCGCGGGACGCACGAGTGCCCGCCCGCGGTCGTCGGCGGCTGTCCCGCCGCCGTGACAGGGACTCCTATTAATACAGAGGAATACGCGCCCGCGCCCGCGCTCGTGCGCGCCCTGTTCGCCGGACGCTCCGACGCGCCCGTCCGCGCCATGCTCGACCGCATCGAAACCCACTCCCGCGCCCAGCATTTCGAGGCCGCCGCGCGGCTGCGGGACCGCACCGTCGCCGTGATCCGCGCCCTGCACCGCACCCAGCGCCTCGCCGCCGTCGCCCGCATCGCCGAACTCGTCACCGCTCATCCCGACGGTGCGGGCGGCTGGGAGTTCTCCGTCATCCGCTACGGCCGCCTCGCCGCCGCGGGCGCCGCCCCCGTGGCGTCCCACCCATGCCCGTGGTGGAACACCTCGTAGCCGCCGCCGAAACCGTAATCCCTGAAGGGGGAGCGCCCCCCGAATCGCACGGCGTCGACGTCGCTCTACCGGCCGCCGAATCCCAGCAGCCCACGGCCCGGCCGAGATCCGACGCCAGGGACCGGGCCGCCGCGGTCCAGTCGTCAGCGCACCGTGTAACCCCGGCTTCCGGTCCGTCCGCCGAAGTGCCCGGTGCTGAAGCGGCGTCGCCCGCCGCCGAACCCCCGATCCCCACGGCCCGGCCGAGATCCGACGCCAGGAACCGGGCCGCCGCAGCTCAGTCGCCTGCGGATCGCGCGGTCTCTGCCGGCGGCCGGACCACGGCCATGGTGCCGCCGACGCCGGTCCGAACCTCTTCCTCCGAAGGAGCATCGGCCGCTCCGGGTTCGACGTCCCAGGTCGATGCGACCGCCGATGTGCCCGGTTCCGAGGAGGCGGGGGAGTGGGTGTCGATCAATGTGCCGCCGTTGCGGGGGGCATCGCCGGAGGAGGCGGCGTTGGTGGCGCGGTGGTTGGCGCGGGCGGGGGTGCGGATTGTGCGCAGTACGGAGGGGTATCGGGAGCCGATGTATGGGGCGGGGCGCTGGTTGGGGTGGGCGGAGGTGGCGGATGTCGCGGCTCGGAGCCGGTCGGTGGAGGAGGAGTACAAAGAGCGGTGACGGGGGCGGGGAGTGGTGCGCATTACGCTGATCCCATGATTACCGCGATCGTGCTTATCGACGCCGACAACGGGCGTATTCCGGAGACCGCGCAGGCGGTGGCGGATACCGAAGGGGTCGCCGAGGTGTATTCGTGCGCAGGCGATGTGGATTTGATCGCGATCGTGCGGGTGCGCGACCACGAGCAGATCGCCGACGTGGTCACCGGACGGATCGACAAGACGCCCGGCGTCGCGCGGACCATCACGCATATCGCGTTCAAGTCGTATTCGAGCGCCGATGTGGAGGCCGGGTTCTCGCTGGGGGAGTAGCGCCTCAGCCCACGATCACGGATTTGCCGGGGTAGGTGGCGATTTCGCCTGCCCCGAGCACGCCGGTGACGTCACCGCCGTCGCAGTCGGCGCGGGTGAACACGGTCACCGTGCCCGCGGTGTGGTTCTCGATGGACATCTGAGCGCCGTCGCCGACCATCATGCAACCGGACGGGTCGGCGTACGGTGTGCCGTTGATGTACAGAGTGCCCGGGATGGCGGATGCGGTCGGCGCCACGGTGACGAATCCCGCTGTCGCCAGCACGCCCAGTAGTACGGAACAGCTGCGCTTCATGCCGTGCTCCTTACTCTCCGAAGTGAGATGCCCGACGTTCGCCGAGTGAGCCGCTGATGCGCCGTGCGCTCGTCGCGACCACGCCGGCTCCATTCCCACCCTAGCCCGCTGAACAGGCTTTATGTCCAGGAGCTACCAAATCGCACCCCTGGACAAGCGATCGCCGGGTAACGGTGGCGGCAGCGGCCGAGCGCCGTCCACCACCATTACCTGATCAAGTGACCGACAAGTCAGCGGTCGCCGAGGGTGACGGTGAGCTTGGCCCACCGCTCGAGCAGTGCGGCTCCGTTACCGGTGTCGATGGCCTCGGCGGCGCGGGTCAGGCCGGTGGCCAGCGCGTCGTGCACGTCGGTGTCGAAATCGACTGTGCCCTGGGACAAGTCGTAGGCGACGATGGCCGCGGCGGAGTTCAGCAGGACCGCGTCGCGGACCGGGCCCGTGCTGCCGGCCAGGACATCGCGGGCGACCCCGGCGTTGACCTCGGCGTCGCCGCCGCGCAACGCGGCGAGATCGACCCGCGGGATGCCGAGCCGGGTCGGGTCGATGGTGGTCTCGCGACGTCGTCCACCCGAGACCACCCAGGCGGCGGTGGTGTCGGAGGTGGTGATCTCGTCCAGCCCGTCGTTGCCGCGCACCACCAGCGCGCTGCCGCCGCGCTCGGTGAACACGCCCGCGATCACGGGCAACAGGTCGGGGAAGGCGCAGCCGATCAGTCCGGCCCGCGGCTGGGCCGGGTTCGTCAGCGGTCCGAGCACATTGAAGACGGTGGGAATGCCGATCTCCTTGCGGGCCGCGCCCGCGAACCGCAGCGCGGGATGGAACGCCGGTGCGAAGCAGAAGCCGATACCGACCTCACGGATGCACCGCGCGACGGACTCCGGCCCGAGTGCGAGCTTCACCCCGAGTGCCTCGAGCACGTCGGCGCCGCCGCTCTTGGAGGAGGCCGCGCGGTTGCCGTGTTTGACCACGGGCACCCCGGCCGCGGCGACCACGATCGAGGACATGGTGGAGATGTTCACCGACCCGGAACGGTCCCCGCCGGTGCCGACGATGTCGACCGCGTCCCCGTCGATGTGCACCAGTCGCGCGTGCTCGAGCATGCCGGTGGCGAGGCCGGCCAGTTCGGCGGGTGTGGGGCCCTTGATCTTCATCGCGACACCGAACGCGGCGATCTGAGCGGAGGTGGCGTTGTCCGACATGATCTCGTCCATCGCCCATGCCGTGTCGGCCGCCGCCAGGTCGCCGCCGTCGGCGAGGGTTCCGAGTACCTGTGGCCAGCTACGCATGTTCTCTTACTCCCGTTCACACTGGTTCAGGCACCAGTTCGTCGCGAAGAAGCTTACTGTGCCCCCTTGCCGGGAAGCCCGCGCTTAAACCGGCCGCGGCTGCAGCGCGTCCCATCCGTCGGCGGTGCCGTCGTGCCGCTGGGCCAAACCGGCCATCCGGGAACGTTCCTGCGAGCAGTGCAGCGCGTCGAGCACCTGGACCCGCTGCAAGATCAGGTTTTCCAGCGGGTCGGTGCCCGGGCCGCCGACCCGGGGCGCGGGCGCGTAGCCGTCCTGCGCGGCGATGGCGCACACCGTCTCGACCTGTTCGGCCGGGATCCGCAGGTGATGGCGCAGCACTGCGGGCGCGTCGGCGGTCCAGCCGTCCGCGCGGGCCAGCGCCGCCGAACAGGCTTCGGCGTCATCGAAACTCGCGGTGACCACCACGAGATCGGCCCGGCTCGGGTCCAGTGTCGCCGTGCCGCGGCGCCCGAACCATCGGCGCCATATCCCCGCTGCCACATCGCCTCCATCTCAGCTTTTACTCAGTACTGCCTGTCATGCTGTGCGGGCGTCACCCGGCGACATCCGGTGCTCACCCCGGCCGTCCGGCGAAACGATCTCCAACACGCCGAGCCCAGGTCGAGAGCCTGTCTGTCCGTGGGTTTTCCGACACGGAGACACAAGTTTCGCACCCGGGTACTTGTGTCGTACTACGACGAGTCATACTTACCCCCGTGACGACCGCAGTAGGGACCCCCGGATCGGCCATAACCCAGCGTGTGCACTCGCTGAATCGGCCCAACATGGTCAGCGTCGGTACCATCATCTGGCTGTCCAGCGAGTTGATGTTCTTCGCCGGCCTCTTCGCGATGTATTTCGTCGCGCGCGCCCAGGCCCACGGCAACTGGCCGCCGGAGCCGACCGAGCTGAACCTGAAGCTCGCCGTGCCGGTCACCGCCGTGCTGGTCGCCTCGTCGTTCACCTGCCAGATGGGTGTCTTCGCGGCGGAGCGTGGCGACGTGTTCGGCCTGCGCCGCTGGTATGTCATCACGCTGATCATGGGCGCGTTCTTCGTCGGCGGCCAGGGCTACGAGTACATGAACCTGGTCCACGAGGGCACCTCGATCTCGAGCAGCTCGTACGGCTCGGTGTTCTACATCACCACCGGTTTCCACGGTCTGCACGTCATCGGCGGTCTGATCGCCTTCGTGTTCCTGCTGATCCGCACCAAGGTCAGTAAGTTCACCCCGGCGCAGGCCACCGCCGCGATCGTCGTCTCGTACTACTGGCACTTCGTCGACATCGTCTGGATCGGGTTGTTCGCCACGATCTACTTCGTCCGCTGACCCGGGCGATACCCCAGTCTTTTGCACACGTCGGTTCCGTCTACTCCAAAGGGACACAGATGAGTTCATCTCCCCCGTCAGCGCCAGCGCCCGAAAGCAAAGGGAACGGCGAGGCCAGCAAGACGCGCAGGCAGCGCCGCGTTCGCCGTCGCATCGCGGGCGGCCTCGCGCTGTTGGTGGGCCTCGTCGGAGCAGGCTTCCTCGCGGCGGCCCTGACGCCGAACCCGCAGCTCGCGACCGCGAACGACGACAAGTCCGCGTTGATCCGCGAGGGCAATCAGCTCTACGACACGTCCTGCATCACCTGCCACGGGGCGAACCTGCAGGGTGTCCAGGACCGCGGCCCGAGCCTGATCGGCGTCGGCGAAGCCGCCGTCTACTTCCAGGTTTCCTCCGGCCGCATGCCGATGGCCCGCAACGAGGCCCAGGCGCAGCGCAAGCCCGCCAAGTTCGACGAGCACCAGACCGACGCGCTGATGGCGTATGTCGCGGCCAACGGCGGCGGCCCCAGCGTGGTCCGTGACGCGAACGGCGAGATCGCCCAGGAGTCCCTGCGTGGCGACGACATCGCCCGCGGCTCCGAGCTGTTCCGCATGAACTGCGCGTCCTGCCACAACTTCACCGGCCGCGGCGGTGCGCTGTCCTCCGGTAAGTTCGCGCCGCCGCTGGAGCCCGCCAACGAGCAGCAGATCTACGACGCGATGATCTCCGGCCCGCAGAACATGCCGAAGTTCTCCGATCGGCAGCTGACCCCGGAAGAGAAGCGCGACATCATCGCCTACGTGATGAACGCGAAGGAAGAGCGCGCCCCCGGCGGCTGGGATCTCGGTGGGTTCGGTCCCGCGACCGAGGGTCTGGTCATCTGGGTGGTCGGCATCACGCTGGTCGTGGGTGCCGCGATTTGGATCGGTTCTAGGTCATGACTGAGAGGGAGCCTAACGTGGGTCGGCCGGATGAGGGCCACGACGGCGTCGAGCCGTCGAACGAGCAGGTCACAGGGGCCGGCGCCCATGTGGCCAAGACTGACGGCCATGCGCTGACGGAGCCGACCGAGGCCGAACTCGACGCGATGAGCCGCGACGAGCTGGTCAAGCTCGGCACCGAGCGCGACGGTGTCGACGTCGCCTACCGGCGCGAGCGGTTCCCGGTGCCGGGCACCCGCGCCGAGAAGCGGGCCGAGCGTGCGGTCGCGTTCTGGTTCGCCGTGTCCGGGATCGCCGCGGCCGCGCTGGTCGGTGTGTTCCTGTTCTGGCCGTGGGAGTTCAAGGCCAACAAAGAAGACGGCCACGCCGCCTACTCGCTGTTCACGCCGCTGGTCGGTATCACCTTCGGTGTCTCGGTGCTGGTCATCGGCATCGCGGTGGTGCTGATCCGCAAGCTGTTCATCCCGGCCGAGCTGTCCATCCAGGACCGGCACGACGGCCCGTCGCCCGAGGTCGAGCGCCGCACGCTGGTCGCCGAACTCAGTGACGCGCTGGAGACCTCCACGCTCGCCCGCCGCAAGCTGATCACCCGCACCGCCGGTGCCGGCGTCGGTGTGCTCGGCATCGGCGCGCTGCTGGTGTTCGTCGGCGGCATGGTGAAGAACCCGTGGGCCAAGGGCGACAAGTCGCCGCTGTGGGTGTCCGGTTGGACCCCCGACTACGAGGGCGAGACCATCTACATCCGGCGCGACACCGGTCGCCCGGAGGACATCGTGCTGGTGCGTCCCGAGGATCTGGACGCGGGCGCCATGGAGACGGTGTTCCCCTGGAAAGAGAAGTGGCGCGGCGACGAGCACGCCACCCTGCAGTCGTTGCGCGGTATCCGCAACCCGGTCATGTTGATTCGCCTGCGCACCGAAGACGCGCAGAAGGCGATCAAGCGCAAGGGTCAGGAGAGCTTCAACTACGGCGACTACTTCGCCTACTCGAAGATCTGCACCCACCTCGGTTGCCCGACATCGCTGTTCGAGCAGCAGACCAACAAGATCCTGTGCCCCTGCCACCAGTCGCAGTTCCTGGCGACCGAGTGGGGCAAGCCGGTCTTCGGTCCTGCCGCCCGCGCGCTGCCGCAGCTGCCGATCACCGTCAACTCCGAGGGCTTCCTGGTCGCCAACGGCGACTACATCGAGCCGCTCGGACCGGCCTTCTGGGAGCGTCGTTCATGAGTGAACGTAGTGAGCGAATCATGTGCCAGCGTGCAGGGCACATGACGGAACCGAGCGCCAGCGAGGTGCAGTCATGAGCCCTTCCGTTGCAGCTCAGGCGAACGAGGCGGACGAGCGCTATCGCGCCGCCGCGTTCATGAAGCGGTCGATCAACAAGGTCTTCCCGACCCACTGGTCGTTCCTGCTCGGTGAGATCGCGCTGTACAGCTTCATCATTCTGCTGCTGTCGGGCGTCTACCTGACCCTGTTCTTCGATCCGTCGATGACCGAGGTCGTCTACAACGGCGCGTACCAGCCGCTGCGTGGTGTCACCATGTCGCGGGCCTACGAGTCGTCGCTGAACATCACCTTCGAGGTGCGCGGCGGTCTGTTCGTGCGCCAGGTGCACCACTGGGCGGCGCTGCTGTTCGCGGCGTCGATCATCATCCACCTGTTCCGCATCTTCTTCACCGGCGCGTTCCGCAAGCCGCGTGAGGCGAACTGGGTGATCGGCTGCCTGCTGCTGATCCTGGCCATGTTCGAGGGCTTCTTCGGCTACTCGCTGCCCGACGACCTGCTGTCCGGCACCGGCCTGCGCGCCGCGTTCGGCGGTATCACGATGAGCGTGCCGATCGCGGGCACCTGGCTGCACTGGCTGATCTTCGGCGGTGACTTCCCCGGCGACATCATCATCCCGCGTCTCTACATCGCGCACGTGTTGCTGTTCCCCGGCATCATCCTGGCCCTGATCGCCGCGCACGTCGCGCTGGTCTGGTACCAGAAGCACACCCAGTTCCCCGGCCCGGGCCGGACCGAGAACAACGTGGTCGGCGCGCGCATCGTGCCGGTGTTCGCCGCGGACCAGGGCGCGTTCTTCGCGTTCACCCTCGGCATCGTCGGCATCATGGGCGGCGTCTTCCAGATCAACCCGATCTGGAACCTGGGCCCGTACAACCCGTCTCAGGTGTCGGCCGGTTCGCAGCCGGACTTCTACATGATGTGGACCGACGGCCTGGCCCGGCTCATGCCGCCGTGGGAGCTGTACCTGGGTCGCTACACCGTGCCCGCGGTGTTCTGGGTCGCGTTGATCATGGGCTTGGTGTTCACCGTCCTGATCGCCTACCCGTGGATCGAGAAGCGGCTCACCGGCGACGCGGGTTCGCATCACAACCTGCTGCAGCGCCCGCGCGACGTGCCGGTCCGTACCGCGATCGGCGCCATGGCGATCGGTTTCTACGTGGTGCTGACGCTGTCCTGCGTCAACGACATCCTGGCGCTCAAGTTCGACATCTCGTTGAACGCGACCACCTGGATGGGTCGCATCGGTCTGCTCGTGGTGCCGCCGGTGGCGTACTTCGTCGCCTACCGGTTCTGCATCGGCCTGCAGCGCAGTGACCGTGCGGTGCTCGAGCACGGCATCGAGACCGGTGTGATCAAGCGGCTGCCGCACGGTGAGTACATCGAGGTGCACCAGCCGCTCGGCCCGGTCGACGACCACGGCCACCCGCTGCCGCTGGAGTACCAGGGCGCTCCGGTCCCGAAGAAGATGAACAAGCTGGGTTCGGCGGGCAAGCCGGGCACCGGTAGCTTCCTGCGGCCCGACCCGTGGCAGGAGAGCGAGAAGCACTTCGAGATCGAGCACGCCGAGGAGCACCGCCAGCTCGCGGTGTTGCAGCAGCGCCAGGAGCTCGAAAACGGTGGCAAGCACAGCCACTGACAGCTGAAAAACGAAGGCCCCGAGTCGGATCCGACTCGGGGCCTTTGTCGTTCGCGGTCAGCGCCGGCGCGCCGCTTCGATGGCTTCGAACTTGGCCAGGTTGTGCCGGGCGTCGGCCAGGGCGTCGTGCGCGTCCGGCGGGACCGGGGGCAGTTCGGGGCGGCCGTGCGCGTCCCAGTGCTGGCGCAGTTCATTGGTGTAGCGGGGGAGCGCGCTGGGCAGGTCGACCATCGAGCCCCACAGCTGGCACAGCGCCACGTGGTCGTAGGCGCCGACCCAGGCCCACAGTTCGGGCACCACCGACGAGCGCGGCACCAGGAACTTGTACAGCTCGTCGCGGATCTGCTTGCGACTGCGGTACAGCGGCGAGGACGGGGACGGCAGCTGCGGCAGCACATGCCTGCGCACCCACGGCCCGGCCCGGCCCGGGTCGAATTCGGTGGACACCGCGTAATATTCGCGGCCGTCCTCGCAGACCACACCGATGGAGACCAGGTCGATGACCACCCCGTCCTCGATGAATTCGCAGTCGTAAAAATATCGAAGCGAGATCGCTCTACTCCTCCGCAGTTCGGTGTTGCCCCCGGATATGTCTCGGTCAATCACCCTAAGCGGGGCGGGCGCCGGATTCGTATCGGGGCAGGGTGGTGGTGGTCACCACCCCTATGGTGGGTATCACGGCCGTCCGAAGGGTCCGTATTCTGAACGAGTGAACTGGACCGTCGACGTACCCATCGATCGCCTGCCGGAACTGCCGCCGCTGCCCACGGAGCTGCGCAGGCGGTTGGACGAAGCGCTGGCCCGCCCTGCGCTACAGCAGCCGTCGTGGGATCCGGAGCAGGCGGCGGTGATGCGCACCGTGCTGGAGAGCGTGCCGCCGATCTGCGTGCCCGCCGAGGTGGAGGAGCTGCGCGAACAGCTCGCCGAGGTGGCCCGCGGCGAGGCGTTCCTCATGCAGGGCGGTGACTGCGCGGAGACGTTCGCCGACAACACCGAGCCGCATATCCGCGGCAACATTCGAACCCTGCTGCAGATGGCGGTGGTGCTCACCTACGGCGCGAGCATGCCGGTGGTCAAGGTGGCCCGGATCGCGGGGCAGTACGCCAAGCCGCGCTCCTCCGACACCGATTCGCTCGGGCTCAAGTCCTACCGCGGCGACATGGTCAACGCGCTCGTCGCCGATGCCGCGATGCGCGAACACGATCCGTCGCGGCTGGTGCGCGCGTACGCCAACGCGAGCGCCGCGATGAACCTGGTGCGCGCGCTGACCGGTGCGGGCATGGCCGACCTGCACAAGGTGCACGACTGGAACCGCGACTTCGTCGCGAAGTCGCCCGCCGGTGCGCGCTACGAGGCGCTGGCCGAGGAGATCGACCGCGGTCTCGCGTTCATGACCGCCTGCCGGGTGAACGACCCGAGCCTGAAGTCGGCGCGGATCTACGCCAGCCACGAGGCGCTCGTCCTCGACTACGAGCGGGCGATGCTGCGGCTGAGCGAGAACGCGGCGGGCGAGCCGGTGCTCTATGACCTGTCCGCGCATTTCCTGTGGATCGGCGAGCGGACCAGGCAGCTCGACGGCGCGCATATCGCCCTCGCCGAACTGCTCGCGAACCCGATCGGCCTGAAGATCGGCCCGTCCACCACGCCCGAGCAGGCCGTGGAGTACGTCGAGCGGCTCGATCCGAACAACGAGCCCGGCCGGCTGACCATCGTGTCCCGGATGGGCAACAGCAAGGTCCGGGACGTGCTGCCGCCCATCATCGAGAAGGTGCAGGCCACCGGCCACCAGGTGATCTGGCAGTGCGATCCGATGCACGGCAACACGCACGAGGCGTCCACCGGTTTCAAGACCCGGCACTTCGACCGCATCGTCGACGAGGTGCAGGGCTTCTTCGAGGTGCACCACGCGCTCGGCACCCACCCGGGCGGCCTGCACATCGAGCTCACCGGCGAGGACGTCACCGAATGCCTCGGCGGCGCCCAGGACATCTCCGACCTGGACCTGTCCGGTCGCTACGAAACCGCCTGCGACCCGCGCCTGAACACCCAGCAGTCGCTGGAGCTGGCGTTCCTGGTCGCCGAAATGCTGCGCTGAACAAGGCTTTCCAGAGGGGACGTACCCGTCCGGGTACGTCCCCTCCGGCTATTGTGCTGCCCCGCCGACGTTTCCGGATCATCTGCGGGAGCGCCTGCAGCGCCGTGACGTAGTCTGCGCCGGCGCACGAAAGTCGCTGGGAGATAGGCCATTCGGGCATATCGGTCGTGAGGCGTGGCGGGTGATCCAGGTCGCTGTGGCCGTGCGAAACTCTTCGCGATGCTCACTTACTTCGAAGCGACGGTCATCGGTGTGGTGCAGGGGGTCACCGAGCTGTTCCCGATCTCCAGCCTGGGGCATTCGGTGCTGCTCGCGGCGTGGCTCGGCGGTGACTGGCAGCGGCTGGTCGATCAAGGCGAGTCCGGCACGGGCACACCGTATTTGGCCTTCGTGGTGGCCTTGCACGTGGGGACCGCGGTGGCATTGCTCGGCTACTACTGGCGAGACTGGCGGGCCATCGCCGTCGGCTTCGCCGGCTTGCTGCGCACCGGCCGGGCCGAAACGGTCGCCCAGCGGTTGGCCTTGTTGATCGTGATCGCCAGCTTGCCGATCGCGGCCTTGGGGCCGTTCCTGCAACATCCGCTGCACGTGCTGTTCGCGGCGCCGATCTGTGCCGCAATCTTTTTGGTGCTCAACGGCATCGTGTTGATCATCGGCGAGGGGCTGCGCCGCCGCAACGAGCCGACGCTCGCACAGTACGGGCGAAGCTTCGCGCTGCACGGCCGGGCGGGCGTGCGCACCGCGGAAGCCCGTAAGCGCCGGTCGGATCGACGCCTGGCCGCGCTCGAGCCGGAGGACGCCCTCGCCATCGGATTCGCTCAGGTCGGCGCATTGCTGACCGGATTCAGCAGAGCGGGACTGACCATGGTCGGCGGACTGTGGCGCGGCCTGCAGCACGAGCAGGCGGCGAAATTCGCTTTCCTGCTGGCCACTCCGGCGATCCTGGGTGCGGGCCTGATGGAGATCCCGGAGCTGGCCGGGCCGGACACCGCCGGAATCCGCGGGCCGGTGCTGGTCGGCGCGATCGTCTCCGGAGTGTCGTCGTGGTTGGCGGTGCGCTTCCTGGAGCGCTACTTCCGGACCCGCACCCTGCTCCCGTTCGCGGTCTACTGCCTGGTCGCGGGAACGGTATCGATCGTCCGATTCCTCTGATTCCGTATGTCGTTCGAGCAGCGCGGCGATCGCGACAGCCGAAGTCTGTTGTCGCGCTAGGGCAGCGCCGTCAGCTGGACGGTGGATCCCGGCTCGACGTTCGCGCTGATCCCCGGCACCTGGCCGATCACCACCGAGCCGTCGGTGGGCGTGAGCTGTTTGACCTCGACCTGCAGGCCGAGGCTTTCCAGCTTGGATCTGGCGTTGCCGACGCTCGACCCGATCAGGTTCGGCATCTTGAGCGCGTTGGAGACGAAAAGGGTGACGCCGCTGCCGGATTGGACGGTGGTCCCGGCGACCGGATCGGTGCCGATCACCTTGTCCGCCTCGACGGACTTGTCGAATTTGGTCTGCCGGTCGCGGACCTTGATGCCCGCGTCGGTGAGCAGCTTCACCGCTTCGTCGGCCGTCTTGCCGCGCACGTCGGGCACCTTGATCGGCTTCGCGCCGTTGCTGCGGTACACCTTGACCTGCGCGCCGGTCGGCAGCACGGTGCCGGGGCCGGGCTCGACCCTGGCGAGGGTGCCCTTGGGCGCGGGATTGCCTTCTTCGCCGGAGTCCACCGGTTGCAGGCCCGCGTCGCGGATCAGCTGATTGACCTTCGAGATGTCGTCACCGGGATTGAGGTCCGGCACCTTCGGTTTGCCGCTGGAGACCAGTACCGCGACCGTCGACCCTTTGGTGATCCGTGATCCGGCGGAGGGGTCGCTGCCGACCACGCCGCCGACCGGAATGGTGTCGGAGGCCTTCTGCCGCAACTCCGTCTCGAATCCGGCATCCCGCAAGGTCGCGACCGCTCGGTCGGTGTCGAGTCCGGCGATCGCGGGCACGGGCGAGAACCGGCCGAACCCGAGCCACCAGCCGCCGGCACCGACCACCAGCGTGAGAATCGCCACGACGGCGATCCAGATCCACGCAGTGCGCCGCGACCTGCTGGGATCCGGTGCGTAGGACTGGTACGGGGCCGACGCGTGCTGCTGGCGTACGGGCTGCTCGTCGTAGCCGTCGGGTCCGTAGTCCGCGCGCGGGCGCGGCGCGGTGACCACGCGCGTGTGCTGCACCGTCGGCGGCGTGTACGGCGGCGCGGGAGTCGCGGCGGGCTGCTGGGCGGCCGGGGTGGCCACCTTGTAACTGGCACTCAGGTGCTCGGCCGACTCCTGCGGCGCGGGCACCCGGTACGGCGGCAGGTTCAGCTTCGCGCCGATCTGCCGCAGCGCCGCCGCCATCTCGTTCGCGTCGGCGAACCGATGCGCCGGCTCGCGCGCGGTGGCCTTCGCGACCAGCTCGTCGAACTCCGGCGGCACGCCGGAGATGAATCGGCTCGGGCTCGGCACATCGTTCTCGATCCGCTGATAGGCGATCGAGATCGAGGTATCGCCGGTGAACGGGACGCGCCCGGTCAACAGTTCGAAGATCAGCACGCCGAACGAGTAGACGTCGCTGCGCGCGTCGGCCGTGCCGCTGGTCACCTGTTCGGGGGAGAGGTACGCGGCCGTGCCGAGAATCACGCTGGCCGAGGTGGTGTTGGCCGCCGCCACCGCGCGGACCAGGCCGAAATCGGCGATCTTGACCTCGCCGGCGTCGGAGATCAGCACGTTCTCCGGCTTCACGTCGCGGTGCACCAGCCCCGCGCTGTGCGCCACGCCGATCGCCGCGAGCACGGGCTCGGCCACCGCGCGCACCGCGTGCGGCGGCATCGGGCCGCGCTCGCGCAACAGTTCGCGCAGCGTGCCGCCCTCCACCAGCTCCATGATCAGGAACGGATATTCGCCGTCCACGCCCTGGTCGTACACCGCGACCAGCGACGGGTGCTTGAGCTTGGCGACCGCGCGGGCCTCGAACTCGAATCGAGTGAGGAACTGCGGGTCACCGGCGAACTTCGGATCCATCACCTTGATGGCGACGGGGCGATCCAGCCGGGTATCGACCCCCCGGAAGACCATCGACATGCCACCGCGGGCGATCGGCGCATCGATGCGATAGCGCCCTTCCAGCATTTGGCCGATCAATTGATGTCCTCCGGCTTTCACAAAGTTCTCACCCCTCGCGGTTGCGCCCACAAGCGATCGACCGCCCCGTGCGGCCCTCACGATGGTATCGGCGAAACGCGCCCGGGTGTCTCACGACGTGCGGTGGCGGACGGTCTACCGTTATCGGCGTGAGTGCATTTCCCTGCAGCGATGATGTTCTTCCGGAGTCCGTGGCGCTGGTGCCGCTGCCCGAGGTGGCCGACCGGCTCGGGCTCGTGGTGACCCGCGTCCATCAGATGCTGCGCGACCACCAACTGCTCGCCATCCGCCGAGACGGCGTGGCAGGTGTCCCCGAGCGGTTCTTCGACAAGGAGGGCGCGGTGGTCAAGCCCCTGCCGGGCCTGATCACCGTGATGAAGGACGCCAAATACACCGACGAGGAGATCCTGCAGTGGATCTTCACCGACGACGACAGCCTGCCCGGTAAGCCGATCGACGCCCTGCACGGCCCGCTCGCCCGCGAGGTGGTCCGCAGAGCGGCCGCCGATCCGTTCTGACCGGCCGCGCAGGCGTGCGCACGGCCCGGCCGGGCGTCAGCGTCCGGCCAGGGCAGTGGCGAACTGTGTCGCGGCGACGCGCAGGCGGTGTGGCCGTGGGACGACCGCGCGCTGGGTGAACACGGCGTAGCCAGACTCCTCGATGCGGTCGAGGATGCCCGCGTACAGCAGCGAGGCGGTGCGGATCGCGGGCCGCACGCGGGGTTCCAGCAGGTCGATGCCCGCGTCCGCGCGGCGGTAGATGTCCCGGTTGACCGCGATCAGGTGGGCGAGCCCGCGGCGCACCCTGGCATCGGTGTGCCCGGTGCGGTGGCAGTGGGTGAGCAGATCGTGGTCTACGCCGAAGGGGGCGAGTTCGTCGGCGGGCAGATACATGCGGCCGCGGTCGAGATCCTCGGCGACGTCGCGCAGGAAGTTGGTGAGCTGGAACGCCTCGCCGAGGGCCGCGGCCGCGGGTTCGGCCTCGGTGAGCGGGACGACGGTGCCGAGCACCGGCAGCACCTGTAGTCCGATGGCGGCGGCCGAGCCGCGCATGTACTCGCGGAGTTCGGTCATCGTGGCGTAGCGGTCGCGGAACCGCGCGGTGCCGGGCACGTCCATCCGCATCGCGTCGAGGAACGTCCAGAAATGCCCTGCCGCGATGTCGTAGCGATCGATGGTGTCGGCCAGCGCGAGCAGCGCCAGACGGTGCGTTTCGAAGGCTTTGTGCGACAGGGCATCCGGTGCGGCGGCGGTGCCGTCCAGCAGCGCGCGCAGCTGATCTTCGATCAGGTCGAGTTGCGCCGCCGGGGCGAGCGCATTCCCCTCGCATCCGGTGTCGCCCGGAAACCGCTGCACCGCACCGCTTTCCGTGTGGTCGACAATATCGTCCACTACTCTGGCGAACGCGTAGAGCGCGTGGATCGCCGGTCGGCGTTCGGCCGAGAGCAGCCGGGTCGCCAGGAAATAGGTGCGTCCGTACCGCGCCGCGATCTGCCGGCACGCGCGATACGCCACGGCGAGTTCGGCGGCCGTGCCGCGCCGCGCGTGCTCGACCGCGGGCGGCGCGAAACCGGTCATGTCCGGGCGGGCGTGGCCGGTTCGGTGCTCGGTGCCGCGGCCCGCAGACGCAGCGGGTCGACCTTGCGCAACGACATGGCCGCCACCACGGCGGCGAACGTCGCGGCCGCGACATGCCCGAAGGAGTAGAGCCCGATCGAGCCGTCGGGTTGGAACACCAGCATCAGCCAGGTACACAATCCGACCAGCACCATCAAGGTCGTGGTGGACAGCGCGAATCCGGCGGCCAGCGCGAGCGGCCACGAGTAGTACCAGGGCAGTGCGGCGGGGGAAAGGATGACGATCGCGACGAAGGCGATCAGGATGCCGAACACCGCCTCGCGCTCGCTGTGCCGGAACCGCCACCAGGTCCAGGCGAGCAGCGCGACGAGCGCGAGCATGCACAGCAGCCGGGTCACGTTGAGCACCTTGCCGCCGTCCAGGGTGGTCACCCAGCCCACCATGTGCATCATGATGGTCGGCAGCGAGAGCCAGTTGATGATCTTCTTCGAGCCGGACAGCGCGGTCAGCCAGCCGATGCCCACGCCCGCGATGGCCGAGGCCGCGACGAACACCGCCGCGAACACGCTCAGGCCGAGTCCGGCGATCTTGGCGAACATCAGTGCCGGGTGCGGCATGTCCTCGGTCGGTTCCGCGGCATCGTGCGGGCGTTCGCTCTCCGGTAACTGGTCCGGCTCGCGGCGGGTGCGCTGGGCGGCGCGCCGCTCGCGTTCGTGCAGCATCCAGATCCACACCAGGAACGGCAGTGCGACACCGGCGGTCGCCTTGATCGCCACGCCGATCGCGAGCACCACGATGCCCGCGACGTGGTGGCGCTCCAGCACCAGCGCGATGGCCGCGCACATCAGGCCGACCATCAGCATCTCGTTGTGCACGCCGCCGAACAGGTGGATCAGCACCAGCGGGTTGAGCACCGCGAGCCACAGCGCGACCGTCGGCTTGCCGCCGAGGTGTTTGGTCAGATACGGCACCGCCCACATCATCAACGCGAGGCCGGGCAGCATCACCAGCCGCATCGCGATGGTGCCCGCGACGACGTTCTCGCCGGTGATGCTGGTGATACCGCGACCGAGCAGCAGGAATATCGGCCCGTAGGGCGCGGTGGTGTTCTTCCAGACGGGACTCACGTTGTCGAGCAGCACGCCGGGGTTCTTCACCGGGCCGTCGACATACGGGTCGAAACCGTCACGCAGCAGTGCGCCCTGCGCCAGGTAGGAGTAGACGTCCTGGCTGAACATCGGCACCGCGAAAAGCAGAGGGGTGATCCAGATTCCGACGATGGCCCGCAGTTCGTTCAACGTCACGGGTGTATCGGGTCTGTCGCCCTTGCCGATCGTGGCGCGGCCCAGCCGGACCCACGCGGTGATCATCAGCAGCACGCCGATCCAGATCACGATCGTGCAGAGCGCGTAGCCGTGGCCGTAACGTAGCCAGGACAGGTGTAGCGCCTCGAGCAGCGGGTCGCGCTTGCGGGTGCTGCCCGCGCCGAACCCGCCGAGGGTGATCATGATCGCGCCGTAGAACCCGAGCAGCGCCGCGTGTCCCTCGGGGGTGCGCAGGAAGACGGCACTGGTACGCATCCAGGACCGCACACCCGACGTGTCGGTGGCGGCCGATTCGCGCTGCGCTGCGGTTTTCGGTGCGTGGCCGTCGATATCTGTCACTGTGGCCTTTGCGGCGCGCGTTTCGGGGGATGCCATCTGGTGTCGGTCCCCCCGAGTGGTCAGCGGTCGCAACCGCGAGTGAATAGGTCGGCGCCTAGTTTACGGCGTCGCATCGAACCCTATCCCGCTGGTCCTCGGGGTTTCATCTCGAGCTGGGGCTTGTTCACCGGTTATCCGGGTTGCCGCCAGTTTTCCGGACAGCAGTGTCGTCGGCACGCCGACCCCGGGGGTGGTGCCGCAACCTGCGATAACCACGTTGTCGCTGCCATGCGGAAAATTGCGCGGGCGAAATGGCCCGGTCTGACGGAACACGTGTGCCGCGGAGAAGGGAGTTCCGGCGAGCATTCCTTGTGCTTGCCACGTGTGCGGAGTGTCCACATGGTCGACCGTGAAGTGCTCGGCGATGCCGTGGTAGCCGCGTGCTTCCAGTACCCCGAGCACCTCGCGCAGATACGCGGGTCCCATGCGACGCCAATCCAGCGCGGCCGAGTCGAGGTTCGGGCACGGGGCGAGCACGGACAGCGGTTCGTACGCACCGTCGGCCCGGGTGATGTGCAGCCCGGGGTCGGTGAGCGCGGGACGGGTCAGCAGCAGCGACGGATCGCTCATCAGCCGTCCGCGGCCGCGCCGTCCGGTGATCTCGGCGAAGGTCTGCCGCCACGCCTGCCCGAACTCGATGATGTGATGGGCCTGCACCGGCCAGGTCCGCGCGAGCGCCGCAGGCACCGTCCCGTGCGCGACCACGGCCGACGGCGCGGCGCGCAGGCCGCGGCGGCGGCGCACGCCGAACCGGTCGATGGTGCCGAGATCGACCGTGAGTACGAGGGCGTCGCAGTCGAAGCCACGGCCGTCCGCGGTGCGGACCCGGGTGGCGCGCCGGCGCGTGTAGTCCACGCCGGTGACCTCGGTGCCGAGTTCGAGCGTGCCACCCGCCGCGGTGAACGCCTCGGCCATGGCCGCCGCGATCGAGCGCATGCCGCCTTCGGGGAAGTAGACGCCGAGCGAGGTGTCCATGTGCGGGATCGCGCCGTACACCGAGAGCGCCGCGGCGGGCGGCAGGCCCGCGTACAGCGCCTGGAAGGTGAACAGCCGGGCCAGTCGTGGGTCGCGCAGGAAGCGCCCGACCCGCGGCCCGAGCCTGCCGAACCCGCCGAGGCGCACCAAAGTCGCCAGGGCACGGCGCTTTTCGGGCAGTCGCACCAGGTCCAGCGGCGAATCGAAGTTGGTGTCCAGGAATTCGGCGTACTCGGCGGCGTAGATCCGGGCCAGCCAGTCCCGTAGCCGCCGATAGCGCCGGGCTTCGGCGGGGCCGCAGACCGCCGCGACCTCCGCCGCCATCGCGTCGGCGTCGGCGAACACCCGCAGTTCGGTGCGGTCGGCGAAGCGGGCGTGGTAGCTGGGCGCGAGCTGATGGATGCGCAGCGCGGGCTTGCAGGTCTCGGGTGTGCGGCCGACCGCGGCGAGCGCGTCGGCGACCAGCTCGGGCAGCGTCAAAATGGTGGCGCCGGAGTCGATCTCGTAGTCCGCCCCCTGGTAGCGCCCGACCCGGCCGCCCGGGTGATCGGCCCGTTCGAGCAGCGTGACCTGCCGTCCGGCGCCGGTCAGATACAGGGCCGCGGACAGTCCGGACAGTCCCGCTCCGACGACGACCACGCGATCCGTCGGTCCGGCAACGGTTTTCACGTCAGTCATGTAACTCTCCTCGGTGCCGGGCAACGATCGACGCGACCAGGTGTACCCGATCGGCCGGTGCCGCGGCTACTTTCACGCGGTGCGCTTGGTCGCGGCCAAGGCCATGGCGCGCAATTGTTCCTTCGCGGCTGGTGTCGCGGTGCTCGTCTCGATGGCGGCCAGGCCCGCGTCGGTCAGCTCGGCGATCCGGCGCTCCACCTCGTCGGCGGCGCCGAGATCGGTGAGCACCGTGCGCAGGTGGGCCACCTCGTCCGCGTCGAGGTCGGTGCCGACGCTGGTGCGCAGCAGTTTCGCGGCCGCCGGGTCGGACTCGTCGGCACGACGCAGGGCCTCCGCCAGCAGCACCGTGTGCTTGCCTTCGCGCAGATCGTCGCCGGAGGGTTTGCCGGTGATCGCGGGGTCGCCGAAGACGCCGAGCAGATCGTCGCGCAGCTGGAACGCGATGCCGATATCGGTGCCGAAGGTGCGGTAGGCCGCGACCAGGTCGGCGTCGGCGTCGGCGATGGCCGCGCCGAGGTGCAGCGGACGCTCGACGGTGTAGGCGGCGGTCTTGTACCGGTTGATGCGCAGCGCCGCCTCGACCGACTCGTCGCCGCCCGCCTCGCCGTTGATGTCGAGCAGCTGGCCGCCGAGCACCTCGGTGCGCATGCCGGCCCACACCGGGGCGAACCGGGCGATCGCCGTCGGTTCGAGCCCGGAAGCGTGCACCATGTCGTCGGCCCAGGCCAGCGCCAGGTCGCCGACCAGGATGGCCACGCTGGCGCCGAAGTGAGCGGAATCACCCGCCCAGCCGCGGTCGCGGTGCCGGTTTTCGAAGTCGACGTGCACCGTCGGGAAGCGGCGGCGGGTGCGCGAGGAATCGATGATGTCGTCGTGGATCAGCGCGCACGCCTGTACCAGTTCCAGGGCCGCACACGCGGTCAGCACGGCGGCGGCGTCCGGGCCCGCGGCGTCGCCGCCCGCGCCGAGCCAGCCGGTCCACGCGAACGCGGGCCTGGTGCGTTTGCCGCCGCGCAGCACGAACAGTTCCAGCGCGTCCGCGGCCTCGACGAAGATCGGGCCCAGTTCCTCGACGGTCGCCCGGCGGTCGGCGAAGAACCTGGTCAGCGCGCCTTCCACGGCCGCGACAAAGGCCGGCGTCCCCGGGATCGGCGCGATCAGCTCGGCCGCCGAGGTGCGGTGCGGCGTCTGGGTACCGGTTCCGGCAGACAGCGTGGCCTCCAAGGTCGGGTTGCCGGGCGCTCGCTCACACCCTCTTCGCTGCGAGAATACGCGGCGGTCGGCGGCCGACCGGTCGGGGCTACCGCAGCTCACCTCTACACTGGATCGGTGACTTTCGACAATGCGCGGGGCAGCTCGACCCCTGGCGGTCCGCCCCGGACGCAGCCGAACGTCTCTGCGACACCCTCGGTGGTACAGAGTTTGCGGACGCACTCCGGTACCGCTGTGCCGTTCTCCGTCGAGTTCAATCCGCCTCGGGACGCGCCCGCCGAGGCGCGGCTGTGGCGTGCGGTGCGCCAGTTCGAGCGGATGCATCCGGCGTTCGTCTCGATGACCTACGGCGCGGGCGGATCCACCCGCGACCGCACCGTGCGGGTCACCGGCGCGCTGGCGCAGGAGACCACCCTGCTGCCGGTGGCGCATCTGACCGCCGTCGAGCACAGCGTGGCCGAATTGCGTTCGCTGGTCGGTTCCTACGCCGACTCCGGGATTCGCAACATCCTGGTGCTGCGCGGCGATCCGCCGGGCGATCCGCTCGGCGCCTGGCAGCGCCATCCCGAAGGTGTCGAGTACGCCGAGGAATTGGTGCGCATCGTGCGCGATCTCGGCGACTTCCACGTCGGTGTCGCCTCCTTCCCGCAGGGCCATCACCGCTCGCCCGACCTCGACTCCGACACCGCCTTCCTTGCCGCGAAACTGCGTGCGGGCGCCGAGTACTCGATCACCCAGATGTTCTTCGACGTCGAGCACTACCTGCGGCTGCGCGATCGTGTGCGGAAGTTCGATCCGGTCGAGGGCGCCAAACCGATCATTCCCGAGTTGATGCCGATCACCTCGCTGCGCACGGTGGCCAGGGCCGAGGAACTCTGCGGCCGCACGCTGCCACCCGCGGTGCTGGCGCGCTTGCACAAGGCCGCGGGCGATGCCCCCGACGGCAACCCGGCCGCGGTCCGCGAGGCCGGCATCGAGATCGCCACCGAGATGGCCCAGCGGCTCATCGATGAGGGCGCGCCCTGCCTGCACTTCATCACCTTGAACTTCGCCAAGGCGACCACCGAGGTGCTCACCAACCTCGGCTACGGCGTCACCGCCGCGCCGATCAGCGCCTGACCCCGCGGCCGGTCACCAGCCGGTGTCGCCGCTCAGCGGGACGTTCACGTAGCTCGGTTCCGCCGGATCCAATTGCAGGTGTTGCGGTTTGAGGCCGGTGCCGTCGAGCATCGGCCGGATCGGCAGCCCTTTCGGATAGTTGCCCGCGAAGATGTCGAGCCGGAGCCGGTGTCCCGGTTGGAGGACCGCGTCGGTGGGCGCGAGCCCGAGGTCGAGTCGCGTGGCCTGGCCGGGCACGACGTCGCGCCGGGCGGCCAGCGACATGACCGGGAACGGATCGGTGTAGGCCCCGTCGGGGGACCGGCGGCTCCTGGCGTCGTCGACGGCGCGCATCGACGCCAGCAGCTGGCCGGTACTCAGGGTGACCGAACGTCCGTCCGGCGCAACGTCGTTCAGCGTCGCGGTCCAGTAGCCGTCGGTGGCGTCGTGCACGGTGTTCAGATGCACGGCGATCGGGCCGGACAGCGTCGTCGGCGCGGTCACCGGGGGACTGGTGAAGGTCAGCCCGGAAATCTCCTGGATCCGGGCGTCCTTGCCGCAGCCGGTGAAGACGAGAATGCCTGCGGTGCCCTGGGTTCCGTCGGCCGAGCACAAGCTCGCCAGGCCGGGCGCGACGGTCAGGCGGGCGTTGTCCGCGGTCGCCGCGGTCACGAGCGAACCGTCGTGCGCGCTGAGCGCCGAGGTGCCGCTCGGCGCCGCGGACAGATACATCCGCCGGTGCTCGGCCTCCGGGCGCGGGAACTGCTCGGCCGTGGTCCAGCCGCTGCCCTGCTGCCACATCGTCACCGGGCCCCACTGATCGATCCCGTTGTCGATGCCTTTGAGCCACTTGTCGAACCAGGCGCGCTGCAGCACGTCGATGCGGGGCGGCTCGCCCGGCCTGCCGCGCATGTCGAAGCCCGTGTTCACGTGGTAGCCGTTGCCCATCACCAACTGCTTCTGCCCGGGCGGCAGCGGAATCTCTTGGTAGATGCGCGGTTCGCCGTTGACGAAGTTGTCGTGCCAGCCGCCGATCACCATGGTCGGCACCTGGATCCGCTCGGGATGGCCGAGCCAGGCCTGCCGGATCGGGCTGTCCGGGTCGAGCACGTTGCCCAGTTGCGGCGGAATCGTTTCGAAGGAGTCGGCGGTCAGCGTTTGCAGCCCGACGTCGAGGAAGGACAGCGGGTCGGCGAGGCGATCGGCCAGCCATCGTGTGTCGAACCTGCCCTGTAGCAACGACATCAGGTCCGGCACGAGTTTGGCCGCGTTCACCACCAGCAGGTAGGGCAGCAGGATGCCGATCGCCGCGCCACCCGGCGCGATCATGTCCCGGACCAGATCGTTGCCCGGCACCACCGGGACGATGGCTTTCAGCGCGGGCGGTTGCTTTTCGGCCGCCTGCACCTGGTTGATGCCCGAGTAGGACACACCGTTCATCCCGATATTGCCGTCCGACCACGGTTGAGCCGCGGCCCAGGCGATGACCTCCGGGGTGTCCGCCTGATCCTTCGGGCCCCAGGGTTCCCAGCTGCCTTGCGAGAAGCCGGTACCGCGCACGTCCACCACGATCTGGGTGTAGCCGCTGCGAATCAGGTTGGGGTCCACCGAGAACACCCGTCCGAGCCCGCCGCCCGCGACCCGGGTCGCGTCGGTGAGGCCCTCCAGTGGCGTCCCCGGCAATTCGAAGTCGCGCAGCAACCCGACCACCGCGTCGGACAGCACCGGCACCGACAGCGCGGTCTGCAAGATCATCGAGCCGAGCTTGGTGTACGGCGTCATGTTCACGATGGTCGGGAACGGCGTATCGATCGGACCGTTCGCGTCGGCGGGCCGGTACACGTTCGCCTTCAGGACGGTTCCGTCACTCATCGTGATGGGCACGTCCCAGTCGATGTGGATGGATGGGAACCGTTGCGGCCCATCGTGCAGCGCGGTCCAGGCCGCGTCGCCCTCGGGTGCCGCGTCGCCAGGGGCGGCCACGACCGATTGCGAAACAGTAAGCAGCGCAACCGCTCCGACTATCCATCGGGCCCAGCGGCGGCCAAGAGCAGTCCTCATCGACACCCTCCTTCATCCCACCGCGCAGAAATATACATGCACGTCTGTATGTTTTGGGAGAGTTTCCGCGGGTGCGCCGATTTACCGTCGGTTGCACCGATTCCGCTAGTGGTTCTTGTGCAAAGCGACGAAACTGCGGGCGGGGTGGTGCTACTTCGGTAGCGCCGCCCCGCCCGCGGTGCGCGTGGTTCAGGCGGCGCGGGCGGTGCGCAGGCCCCAGGCGTCGGCGAGGAGTCGGTGCGACTCCAGTCGATCCGCGTGGTGGTGGGTGACGCTGGTGACGAGCAGTTCGTCGGCGCCGGTGTGGTGTTGCAACGCCGCCAGGCGGCTCGTGACGGTGCTCGGCGAGCCGACGAACTGAGTGGCCAGGCGATCGTCCACCAGCCGGTGCTGTTCCGGGGTCAGCGGCGGTGTGGTGTCCGGATCCAAGTAGTCGGTCGCGCCCACGCCGCTGCGGATGCTGTGCACCCAGTGGCCGTAGGTGGCGGCGTGGTGCTGGGCGGTGGCGTCGTCCGCGGCCACCACCACGTCGGCAGAAACCACCACGTACGGCTCGGCGAGCTGCGCGGAGGGGCGGAACGCGTCCCGATAGGCCGCGACCGCGTCCAGCGCGGTGCCCGGCGAGACGTGATAGGCCGCCGCGAACGGCAGCCCGAGCCGTCCGGCCAGTTCGGCGCTCTCCCCGGCCGAGCTGCCGAAGACCCACACCTGCACCTGTGCGCCTTCGCCTGGAACAGCGTGCAGGGCAACACCTTCGGGGCTGACGAAGGTGCCGTCCAGCAGCGCCCGCACCTCGTCCACCTGCTCGTCGAACGGCGTCGCCTGCGCGCCGCGCTGTTGCAGCGCACTGATCGAGGCGAGAAACTTCGAGCGGTCGGTGATCCGGCCGGGGTCGAACGGAGGCGGCACCACCACGCCGTCCTTGATCTCGGTCCGGCCGGTCGCGGTGTCGACGCGGGGCTGCCCGCCCTTGGGATGCGCAGGCTCGGAACCGTATTGGCTGCGGCGGTGCCCGGACCGGCCGAGCCCGAGATCGAGCCGGCCCGGGTAGAGCGCGTCGATCGTGCCGAACGCCTCCACGATCGAGGCCGAGGTGTGGTGGCCCACCTGAACCGCCGCCGAGCCCACTCGAATACGCGAGGTGGCCGCCGCGACCAGGCCGATCAGGGTGATCGAAGAGGAACTGGCCACCGAGACGAAATGATGTTCGGCCAGCCAATACCGGTGGTAGCCCCACTGTTCCGCGCGCTGCGCGAGTTCGACGGTGTTGCGCAGCGCCTGCTGCGCGGTGGACCCCGCGCTGATCGGCGCCAGGTCGAGGATGGACAGCGGAACCGTCATGCGGTCCTCCGCTCGGATAGTTCGCCGTGCTGCAACCCGGGGTGCTGCTCGCCCGCTTCGATGGCCACCCGCAGGCGGTTCTGCTCGGGCGCCAGCGGGCAGGTCGCGAAATCGGTGAAGGCGCAGGGCAGATTCGCCGCGCGGTTGAAGTCGAGGCGCACCGTGCCGTCCGCGTCCGGCGCGCCGACCGCCAGCGAGCGCGCGGCCGGGTAGGTGGTGACGCCACTGGTGGCGTCGGTGAACAGCAGGCGCAGATCGGTCGGGTCACCGAACGCGAGCACCCGCTCGGTGGCCTCGCCGAGGGTGAATTCGATAGTGCCGGAAGCGGTGTGGTGGTGTTCGAGTCCGTCGACCACCGCGCCCGTGGTCACCGTCTGCGGCTCGTCGAACGGCGTGAACTTGCCGCTCAGCACCCAGCGCGGGTCCGGCGCGTAACTCGGGATGCCGGTGAAGCTCAGCAGCGTGGGCGCGGCCGGGTCGTGCACGCGCACCGCGTACAGGCCGGTGCGGCGGATCACCTCGAGCACCCGATCCTCGTGCAGCACACTGAGTCCCGGCGCGCCTTCGGCGGGCGTGATGATCTGCACACCGGCGATCCGCTCGCCGTCGTAGTCCAGCCGGTCGGCCGGTTGCGCGGTGATGAACACCTTGTCGTCGGTGACCCACCAGGTGCCCGGCACGTCCGGCAGTCGCTCGGGCTGATCGGTGAGCCAGTGCAGCGCGGTCAGGCTCAGGAAGCCGAGCGGGTCACGCAGCTGGTCCTCGCGCGCGTGATGCCAGTGTGCCCACTCGGTTTCGAAAACGGTGCTGATGCTGGTCGTCATGACGCTCGTGCTCCTTCGTGGGCGGTGGTGCGGTGGTGGGGATGACGCAGACCGAGGTGGTCGCGCAGGGTGGTTCCGGTGTATTCGGTGCGGAAACTGCCGCGCTCCTGCAGTTCCGGGACGACCTTGTCGACGAACTCGTCCAGCCCGCCCGGGGTGAGATGCGGGACGAGGATGAAACCGTCGCTGGCGTCGGCCTGCACGTAGGCGTCGATCTGCTCGGCGACCGCGGCCGGCGTGCCGACGAACTGCTGGCGCGCGGTCACCTCGATGATCAGCTCACGGATGCTGAGGTTTTCGGCCGCGGCCCGGGCCCGCCACGCGTCAGCGACCGCGCGCGGATCCTTGGCGTGGCGCACCCGGCCACGGGTGATGTCCGCGTTGTCGGCCGGCTCGACGTCGGGCAGTGGGCCGTCCGGGTCGTAGCCGGAAAGGTCACGGCCCCATACCTGTTCGAGGAACGCGAGCGCCGTCTGGGGGCCGACCTGCTGCCGGCGGATGTGGCGAGCGCGCTCTTCGGCGTCGGACGCGGAGTCGCCGAGCACGAACGTCGCGGCGGGCAGGATCTTCAGCTCGTCCGGCGTCCGGCCGTATTTCGCGAGACGGTTCTTGACATCGGTGTAGAAGCGCTGCCCGGCCTCCAGTGTGCCGTGCACGGTGAAGATCGCGTCCGCGGCCGCCGCGCCGAACTCGCGGCCGTCGTCGGAATCGCCCGCCTGCAACAGCACCGGGTGCCCCTGCGGGCTCGGCGGCAGCACGAACCGCCCCGCGATGTCGAATTGTGCACCGCGATGGCGGGTTTCGGGGATCTCCCGGGCGAAGACGCCGGCCGCCCGGTCGACGACGAGCGTGTCCGCGGCCCAGCTGTCCCACAGCTTGCGGGTGACCTCGACGACCTCGGCCGCGCGCTGATAGCGCTTGCTGTGCTCCAGATAGCCACCGCGCCGGAAGTTCTCACCGGTGAAGGCGTCGGAGGAGGTGACGACGTTCCAGGCGGCGCGCCCGCCGGAGAGGTGGTCCAGCGAGGCGAATTGCTTGGCCAGCTCGAAGGGTTCGTTGTAGGTGCTGTTGATCGTGCCCGCGAGGCCGAGCTTGTCGGTCACCCCCGCCAGCGCGTCGAGCACTGTGAAGGTGTCCGGCCTGCCCACCACATCCAAGTCGTGGATGCGCCCGAGATGTTCGCGCAGGCGCAGTCCCTCGGCCAGGAAGAAGAAGTCGAACAGCCCGCGCTCGGCGGTCTGGGCCAGGTGCACGAACGAGGCGAACTCGACCTGGCTCTTCGACGCCGGATCGGCCCACACCGTGGTGTTGTTGACGCCGGGAAAGTGCGCCGCCAGGTGGATGGGCTTGCGTGGTTTGCCGGTCACGACGCCATCCCCTCGTGCCATCCCGTGACGTGCGCGGCTGATCGTCGTGCCCGCGGGCACGGGTGCGGTGATCGGGCCGCGGATCCAGCAGAGCTCATGCGCAAGCTCCTTCCTTCTCGGTGTAACGGCTGATGGGACGGGACAGTCCGAGGCGGGTTCGTAATGTGGTGGACGACACAGCGGTACGGCCCAGCGCGGGGAGGTGCCGCAGAGTGGCGGGGGCCGCCAGCGGACGCAGCACCACGCCGTCGGCCGCCGCCGAGCGGTGCACGGTGGCGAGCAGTTCGCGCAGCGCGGCGGGGGTGCCGAGGTGGCGGACGCCGGTCGCGGCGGGCGGGGCGGCCCACCCGTCCAGTTCGGCCACTTCCGCGCGTGCCGCGTCGGGCGACTCGGCCAGGTGCACGTCGAGGTCGAGCAGCACCCGAACCGCGTCGGGGTCGCGATCGGCCGCTCGCAGCGCCGTGCGTAGCGCGGTGCGATGGCTTCGCGCCGCGTCCAGATCGGCCGCGGTGATGCGGATCAGGTCGGCCCGCCGCACGGCGACACCCGTGCTCGGGTCATCGTGTGCGCGCACCGCGACAATCGATTGCCCCTGCGGCGAGCGCGGTGTGATCGAGGGCCCCTTCACCGCGAAGTTGTCGCCGCTGAAGTCGATGTAGTGCAGCTTGTTCCGGTCGATGAAGCGGCCGGTGGGCACATCGCGGATCTCCGCGTCGTCCTCCCAGCTGTCCCACAGCCGGGTGACCACCTCGATCGCCTCGTCCGCCTCGTGCCACAGCGACGCCGCGTCCTGGGCCTGCTTGCGGCCGAAAGCCTTGGCCTGCTCCGCGCCTTCGGAGACGGTGACCTCCCAGCCCGCCCGGCCGAGCGTGGCGAAATCCAGGCTCTGGATGGCCTTGGCCAGATGGAACGGCTCGGTGTGCGTCACGGGAGCCTGCGGGAGCAGGCCGATGCGCCGGGTGCGCGCGGCGACCCGTGCCGCGATCGCCACCGCGTCGAGTCTGCCCCTGGTGACACCGGGGCCACCGGGCTGCAGGCCGAACGAGTCGGGCAGGAAAACCGCGTCGGCCCCGGCCTTTTCGACCGCCGTCACCGCGTCGACCCAGTACCCGCCGGTGAACAGCTCCTCGGCCCGCGAGTCCGGCCGACGCCAGGACGCCGGGTGCGCGCCGGTGCCCGCGAGTTCCACCGCGAGAAAGAAGTCGGATTCGGCCATCAGAAGGGTGCCTTCCAGTCGATGCACTGCCGCGCCGCGGGATGGGTTCCGGCGCAGCCGATGTCGGGGGCGAAGAAGTACGCGTGCTGCCACAGTGCGGTGGCGGCGGCGCGTTCCGGGGCCCGCAACCGCGGGCGCCACCAGCGTCGCACCGGCCCGGCTGACGGCTGGGCGGGCTCCGGTTGGCTGCGGCAATGCGGCCGGTGTCCGGTGCGGATGAGTATCCGGCTGTGGCGGTAGGTCGGACCTGGCATCAGGCTTGTCCTTTCGCGAGCGCGGGAGTGGGTATGGCGGACAGCAGTTCCCGGGTGTATTCGTGTTGCGGGTCGTCGAAAATCGCCGCGGTGGGGCCGGATTCGACGATGCGCCCGTGCCGCATCACCGCGACGTGGTCGCTGATCCGCCGGACCACGGCCAGATCGTGCGAGATGAACAGGTAGCTCAGGGCCAGCTCGGCCTGCAGCCGGTCCAGCAGGTCCAAGATCTGTGCCTGCACCGAGGCGTCCAAAGCGGAGACGGGCTCGTCGAGCACCAGCAGATCCGGCTGCAGTGCGAGCGCGCGGGCGATCGCGACGCGTTGGCGTTGCCCGCCGGACAGTTCCGCGGGCCGGCGCTGGGCGAAACTTTCCGGCAGCGCCACCTGCCCGAGCAACTCGGTCACCCGTGCCTGCCGCGCCGCCCGATCGCCGACGCCATAGGCGCGCAACGGTTCCTCGATGATCGTGCCGACCCGCCAGCGCGGATCCAGTGACGAGTACGGGTTCTGGTACACGACCTGAAAGCGCTTGCGGAGGGTGCGCAGCCGGGTGCCGCGCACCCGGGTGAGCTCGTGGCCGTCGAAGGTAACCCGGCCGCGGTCGGGATCGGTGAGGCGCAGCGCGATTCGCGCGGTGGTCGACTTGCCCGAGCCGGATTCGCCCACCAGCGCCAAGGTTTCGCCGCGGCCCAGCTCGAACCCCACCCCGGCGACCGCGGTCACCGAGCCGCCGGCCTGCGCGCGAAAACGCTTGTGCACCTCGCGTAGTGCGAGCAGCGGAGCGCCCTCGCGCGGCCTGGGCGGTCGGTACGCGCGCGGCGGAGCCAGGCTCGGCGCGGCGGCGAGCAGTCGTTTCGTGTACGGATGCCGGGGTGCGGCGAGCACCGTCGCGGTCGGCCCGCTCTCCACGATCTCGCCACCGTTGAGCACCACGAGCCGATCCGCGCGTTCCGCGGCCACGGCGAGGTCGTGCGTGATCAGCAGCACCGCGGTGCCCCGGGCGCTGATCTGCGCGGCCAGCTGATCGAGCACCCGGCGCGCCACCGTGGCGTCCAACGCGCTGGTCGGCTCGTCCGCGATCACCAGTTCCGGTTCGCAAGCCAGCGCCGACGCGATGAGCACCCGCTGGCGCTGTCCGCCGGACAACTCGTGCGGATACTGCACCTCGCGTAGTTCCGGGCGGTCCAACCCGGCGTCGGCCAGCAGTTCGACCGCGCGGACCCGGGCCGAACGCCGGTCGGCCAGCCGATGCACCACGAGCGCCTCGGCCACCTGATCGCCGACGCGGCGCACCGGGTTCAGCGACAAACCGGGATCCTGTGGCACGAAACCGATCCGGGCGCCGCGCAGCCGACGCAGCGCCTGCTCCGATCCGAGGTCGACGACTTGGCCACCGAACGTCACCGTGCCGCCGCTGATCTCGGCATTGCTCCCGAGCAATCCGATCACCGCCTGCGCGAGGGTGGACTTGCCCGAACCGGATTCGCCGACCAGGGCCACCACTTCGCCGCGCGCCACGCTCAGCGAGACGCCGGCCAGCGCGGTCACCGGGCCGGTATCCGTCCGGTACCGGACCCGGAGGTTGCGCACCTGCAACAGCGGATCTGCTTCCCGCTCCGCGGGTTCGGCACACGACGCAGCGCCCGGCCGGTCCTCGACGGTCGCTGTGCGGGGCGAAGAAGCGGTGGTCATGGATTATTCGTTCCTTCCTGCCGCGCGCCCCAGGCGCTGCGCGGCGAGCACGACCGCGACGATGACCAGGCCGGGCAGCGTGGTCATCCACCAGGCGGTGGCGAGATAGTTGCGGCCCTCCGAGATCAGCGAGCCCCATTCGGGTGTGGGCGGTTTCGCGCCGTAGCCGAGGAAGCTCAGCGCCGAGACCGCCAGCACCGCCATGCCGAACTCGACCGCGGCCAGCGCGAGCACCGGTTGGTAGGAGTTGGGCAGCACGTGGCGCAGCAGCACCGTGTGCCAGCGGGCCCCGCCCGCCCGCGCGGCCTCGACGAACGCCGCCTGCCGCACCCGCAGCACTTCCGAGCGCATAACCCTGGCGAAGTTGGCGACCAGCGAAACACCCACCGCGATCGCCACATTGCGGGTGCCGAAACCGAGCGCGGTGACCAGCGCCAGCGACAGCAGCAGCGCCGGAATCGACAGCAGCACATCGATCACGCGCATGACGACGGTGTCGACCACGCCGCCGGCGGCGCCGGACAGCAGGCCGAGGATCGATCCGGCGACCAGCGCGATGCCCACCGCGGCCAGTGTCGCGGTGAGCGAGAGCCCGGCGCCGTGCACCATCCGCGTGTACAGGTCGCGGCCGAGATTGTCGGTGCCGAACCAGTGCTGGGCGCTGGGACTCTGGAATTTCTGCGCGGGCACGCCGACCAGCGGGTCGCCGCTGGCGAACACCGAAGGGAACAACGCCCAGCCGACCGCGAGCAGCGCGACCACGCCGGACAGCAGCAGTACCGCGTTGTCGCGCAACCACTTCCAGCGCAGCGCCGGTCGGCGCAGCCGGGGGAGGGCGGCGCGGCGGCCCTCCTCGAGGACGTCAACCATGGTTCGCGACCACCTCCGCGGTCTCGGTGCTGCGGCGCGGTGTCTCGTCCGAGGCGGCCGCATGCCGGGAACGGGCGGCGATCCGCGGATCGAGCAGCGGATACAGCAGGTCCACCGCGAGATTCACGGTGACGAACACCGTCGAGGTGAGCAGCACGATGCCCTGCACCACCGGGATGTCCTGTGCCAGCACAGCGGTCTGGGTGAGCCGTCCCACGCCCTGGCGGGCGAAGACGGTCTCCACCACCACCGAGCCCGCGAGCATGTTGCCGACCAGCACACCCGCGATGGTGAAGGTGGGCACGCTGGCGGGGCGCAGCACATGTCGGCGCTGCACCCACCAGCGCGAGCCGCCTTTGGCCAGTGCCACGTCGACGAACGGCTGCCGCCAGGTCGATGCCAGTCCGGCGGTGAGCACCTGGGCGATCACCGCGCCGATCGGCAGACCGAGCGTGAGGGCGGGCAGGATCGTGCCCGCGATCCCGTGCCCACCGAACGCCGGAACCCAGCGCAATTGGAACGAGAACAGTTGCAGCAGCAGCAATCCGGTCCAGAAGGTCGGCACCGACACACCGAGCGATGGGAGCGCGCCGAGCGCGCTGCGCAGCCACGGCCGCCGCGTGTAGCCGGCCGCCAGTGCCAGCGTCACCCCGCCGACGGTCGCGAAAAGCAATGCGAGCCCGGCCAGTTCGAGTGTCGCGGGCAACGCGTCACCGATCGCGCCGGTGACCGGCTGGCCGGTCACGATGGAATGGCCCAGATCGCCGCGCGCCGCGTGCCCGAGCGCGGTCCAATACTGTTCCCACAGCGGACGATCCAGCCCGTAGCGGGCCTGCAACTCGGCGATGGCGGCCTTGTCCACCGGGGTGCCCGCACCGGCGCCGTCGGCCGCGATCGAGATCGGGTCGGCGGGCAGCAGATACAGCACCACGAACGAGATGGTGAACGCCGCCCACAGCACCCAGATCGCCTGCAGGACCCGCGAAGCCAGATAGCGCGCCATCGCTACCGCCCGCTCAGCCAGGTGTCGAAGAACTGTAGCCGGGCCGAGGCTTCGAACTTCAGATCCCGGGTGGTGCTGCTCGCACCGATCGCTTGGGACAGCTCCACCGTCGGAATCAACAGGCCCGCGTCGAGCACCTGCTGCTGGGCGGTGCCGATGAGGGTGTTGCGAGTAGCGGTGTCGGCGGTGCTCAGCTGTCCGTTCAACGCGTCGTCCAGTGCCGGAACGGCCTCGCGCGCATTGAGGTTGCGGCCGTCCAGGCCGAACGAGGTACGCAGGATGTCGCCGTCGGCGCGGGTGGTGTTGCCATAGCTGGTGTCGAAATCCTTGGTGCCCTGTCGCGCCGTGGTCTCGGCGATCGACACCAGGTCCAGCTTCAGCTCCACCCCGATCTGCCGCAGCTGCTGCTGCACCAGTTCGATGATCGCCTGATTGCCCGCGAACACCTGACTGAACAGCACCGAGAAGGACAGGCGCGCACCGTCCTTGACGCGGATGCCGTCGCTGCCGGGTACCCAGCCCGCCTGATCGAGAATGCCTTCGGCTTTGGCCGGGTCGTAAGCCAGTCGCGCCGAGAAGTCCCGGTAGCCGGGTGTGCTGCTGGCCAGCACACTGGTCGCGGGCTTGAACTGCGGCCCGAGCACGGTGTCCACCAGCTGCTTACGGTCGATCGCGGGCAGCAGGGCTTGGCGCACCGCCGGATCGCGCAGCGGCCCGCGCGTCACGTTGGTCTGGAAGCCGAACGGCACACCGGGATTCGCGGTGCTCAGGATGCGGCCACCCGTCGCCTCGATCTGCGGTGCGTCCTGCGGCAGCGCATCGCTGATCGCGTCCAGCTGTCCCGAGGCGAGACTGCCGGTGCGCACGCCGGATTCGGGCACGACCGTGAACTCGATCTTGTCCAGGTAGGCCTCGCCGCGATGCGCGAACACGGCCGAACCCCACTGGTAGCCGGTGCGCTTGGCCAGTGTCGCGGAGGCGTCCTGGCGGTAGTTCGCGTAGGTGAACGGCCCGCTGCCGATGTTGTCGCCGAGGCAGCGCTGTTCGGCCGGCTTCGCCGTGGTGGCCGCGGCGAGGATGCCCAGCTGGGTGGTCGAGGACGCCTGCAAGAACTGCGCGTTCGGCTTGCTGAACTCGATCCGCGCGGTCAGCTTGTCGACGGCCGTGGTGCCCACGTAGTTGGTGAGATAGCTGCCCGCGAGCGGAGCCTTGGCGGACCCGAGCCGGAGCACCGAATCGAAGGTCTGCTTGACCGAATCCGCGGTGAGCGGGGTGCCGTCACTGAAGGTGACGCCGTCGGTCAGATGGAAGGTGAACACCTTCGCGTCCGGGCTCACCTCCCAGCTCTGTGCCAGCCACGGCTTCAGCTCGCCGGTCTTCGGGTCCTGATCGGTCAGCGAATCGACGATCTGCCTTGTCACGTAGAGGGTTTGGTTGGTGCCCGCCTGGGCCGGGTCCGAGCAGGTCGGCGCCTGGGACAAGCCGTAGCGCAGGGTGCCGCCCGGCTGCGGTGGGCCGGCGTCGCCGCCGGGCGCGGCCGAATCGGCGCCGCAGGCGGCCAGCGTGGTCGCCGCGGCCAATGCGCCTGCCAGCGCGACGATTCGGGGGCGGGATCGGATCACGGGGTAACTCCAGAGGTATCGGTGCGGACGAGCACGTCACGCGGGTCGAAATCGACGGTGTCGGTGCCGGTGGCCAAGGGGCGGCTGGGAATGCGACGGCGCAGTTCCGGCGCCACCTCGGTCTGGAACAGGGCGAGGCCGTCCAGGTAATCGATCTCGGAGCGGCCGTCGCGTTCGGCGGACAGGTGGATCACCTCGTGCCCGAACTGCTCGTGCTGCCTGCCCACCTTGTCGATCACCTGTTCCGGACTGCCGACCAGAGCCGAACTGCGGGCGAGGAAATCGTCGAGCGTCTCGAACACGATCGGCAGGCCGTGCTTGCGCGCCAACGCCAGTCGCGCCTCGAAGATCGGCCGGTAGCCGTCCCTGGCCTGCTGCGAGGTGCGCGCCACATGGAAGCCCGCCGTGCCCGCACCGACCAGCGCCGCGGCCGGATCGTGCCCGTGGAACGCCCAGCGCTCCCGGTAATACCGGACCAGTTCGGCGTACGGTTCGATCGAATAGGTGACGTTGGCCGAGAACAGCGGATCGCCGTTGCGCGCGGCGAGTTCCACCGAATCCCGGCTCGTCGCGCTGCCGTGCCAGATCCGCACCCGCGGCTGCCACGGTCGCGGTAAGGCCTTGGCGTTCTTCAGTTCCGGCCGGAACCGGCCCGACCAGGTGACGCTGTCACTGTCCCACAGCGCCCGGAACAGTTCGTAGCCTTCGCGATTGCGGTCCCACTGGTCGTCGGTGGTGACGTGGAACAGCTCGGCTTGCGCGGCCCCGTTGCCCTTGCCGATGATCAGCTCCAGCCGCCCGCCGGACAGGTTGTCCAGCGTCGAGTAGTCCTCGAACGCGCGCACCGGATCGAGCAGGCTCAACGTGGTGACCGCGGTGAACAGCGTGATGCGCGAAGTGACCGCGGCGAGGTGGCTCAGGATCACCGGCGGTGCGGCCGAGAGGAACGGATCCTCGTGCCGCTCACCGACGGCGAACCCGTCGTAGCCGAGATCCTCGGCCAGCTTGGCCTGTTCGACGACATTCAACAGGCGTTCCCTGGTGCCGGGCAGCCGTCCGGTGGTCGGGTCGGGTACGCGAGTGACCAGGGTGAACAAGAGGAACTTCATGCGATCACCGCTGTTTCGGCAGGCCGGGCGGATTGATCCGGGACTCGGTGACCTGCTCGGACTTCAGGCCCCACCGATCGATCACCTGCTGATAGGTGCCGTGCTCGATGGCGTAGTTCAGCGCGTGCTGGATCGCGGTGACCAGCCCGGTGTTCTTCTTGGTGAGCACCGCGATCTCGCCCTGCAGCGCCTCACCCGCGCCGGAGAAGGTGGCCAGGATCTTGGTCTGGTTCGCCGTGCTGGAGTGATAGATCGCCGTCGGATTCGGTCCGATGTAGCCGTCCAGCCGTTGCGAGGCGAGCGCCAGGTAGTAGTCGCTGACCTGCTGGAAATACGCGATATCGATGGGCGCCAGACCGTCCGCGCGGTTCTGCTCGTTCCACTTCACCAGCAACTGCTCCTGGTTGGTGCCGGTGCCGACGCCGATCCGCTTGCCCGCCAGGCTCTTACGGTCCTGGTAGTCGAGGGTGCTCTGCTTGGGCACCTCCAGCGCGACGGTGTCGTTGCGGTAGGTGGCAAAGTCGTACTTCTCCTTGCGCTCCTCGGTCACCGTGACGTTGGAGATGAAGGCGTCCACCTCGCCGGAATCGATGCGGACGAAGTTCTGCGACCAATCCGCCACCTGCGCATCGAGTTTCAGCCCGAGGATATCGGCGATCAAGGAGGCGAAATCGACCTCCGAGCCGACGACGGTCTTGTCGTCGTCGGCGTAGAAACGCAGCGGCGGCGCGGTGCCGGACGCGCCGGTCACCACCAGCGTGCCCCGGTCCCGGATCGCCTGCGGCACTTCGGCGGCGATGCTGTCCACCTTTTGCGCGCGGACGCGGCCGGCCTGGGCGGCCGAAAGATCGAACGAGATCGCACCGGCGGGCTGTGCCTGCGACTCGGCCTCGGGATCGGTGCAACCGGTGGCCAGCAGCACGACGGCGGTCGCGGCGGCGGTGGCCAGGGCGGAAAGCTTCATCGGATACCTGTTCATCAGCGGACTCTGGAGAGGAACGCGCGGGTGCGCGGATGTTCGGGGTGGTCGAGCACGGCCGCGGGCGGGCCCTGTTCCACGACGGCGCCCGCGTCGAGAAACACGACGGTGTCGGCGATCTCGCGGGCGAAGCCGATCTCATGGGTGACGATCACCAGTGCGGTGCCGCCCTGCGCGAGATCGCGGATCACGTCGAGCACCTCGCCGACCAGCTCCGGGTCGAGCGCGGAAGTCGGCTCGTCGAACAGGATCACGCGGGGCCGCAACGCGAGTGCGCGCGCGATCGCCACCCGCTGCTGCTGACCGCCGGACAACGTGCGCGGGTAGGCGTCGGCCAGCGCGCCGATGCCGACCCGGTCCAGCAGCAACCGTGCCTCGGCCTCGACCTCCCTACGGTCGCGGCGCTGCGCGGAAAGCGGTGCGAGCGTGACGTTGTCGAGCACCGTCAGATGCGGGAACAGATTGAACTGCTGGAAGACGAAGCCGATGCGGGAGCGCTGCTTGCGCACCTCCCGATCAGGCAGCGCGTGCAAGGTGTTGCGGCGCAGGCGATAGCCGATCAGCTCGCCGTCGATGTGCACGGTGCCGGCGTCCAGCGACTCCAGGTGGTTGATCACCCGCAGCAGCGTCGACTTGCCCGAACCGGATGGACCGATCACCGTCACCACCTCGCCGGATCGGACGGTCAGGTCGATACCCCGCAGCACCTCGTGCGCGCCGAAAGACTTGCGGACGCCGCGGACCTCCACGGCGGTGGCGGCGGTCATCGAGTCGCTCCTCGTGGTGCGGCGGAACCGGATTCGGCGATCTCACGCAGCTCGAGCCGGACGCGCTGCAGCGGCGACGGTGGAGGCGTGCGCTGCGCGCCCTTGGCGTAGTGCCGTTCGATGTAGAACTGCGCCACCGACAGCACGGTGGTCAGCACGATGTACCAGGCGGTGGCGACCATGAGCAGCGGCACCACCCGGCCGTTGCGGCCGTAGATCACCTGCACCTGATAGAACAGCTCGGCGATCGCCATCACCGACACGATCGAGGTGCCCTTGAACAGGCTGATCACCTCGTTGGTCGCGTTCGGCAGGATGGACCGCATCGCCTGCGGGACCACGATCGTGCGGAACTGCCGCACCCGCGGAATACCCAGCGCCGCAGCGGCTTCCAGTTGACCCGCGTCCACCGAGATGATGCCCGCCCGGATGATCTCGGCCGAATACGCGGCCTGATGCAGCGCGAGCCCGATCACCGCCGCGGTGAAACCGCTGATCACGCCGTTCACCTCGAACGTGAAAAACGCGGGGCCGAACGGGATCCCGACCGACAGCGTGTTGTAGAGGTAGGCGATGTTGAACCAGAACAGCAGTTGCACGATCAGCGGGATCGAGCGGAACGCCCAGATGTAGCACCACGAGATCACCCGCAGCACCGGGTTGTTCGACAGGCGCGCGATGGCCAGCGCGGTGCCGAGCAGGAAGCCGAGCGCGGTACCCCACGCGGTGAGCTCCAGCGTCACCCGCAAAGCCGACAGCACCGACTTCGCGGTGATGTACTTCGCGAACGTCGGCCAATCCCAGCCGGGGTTGGTCACCAGGCCGTGCACGAACTGGGCGAGCAGGATCAACGCGATCGCGCTGATCACCCACCGCCACGGGTGCCAGGGCTTGGCCACGGTCGGGGTGGTTGTCTGCGAGGGGGTTTCGTGTTCGTCGCGGGGTGCTTTCGCGTCCGTGGCGGGTTCGCCGGCCAGGGCATCGGGGACGGTGGACGCACTCATGACGCCGCCTCGCCGAGGTTCGGCGGCGTCTCGACGGCCATGGCAGCTGGTCGCTCGCTGCGCTCACTCATGGTCGGGGTCCTTCGGAAGAACGAACGTGACCGCGCCGCGTCGGGCGCCGGTCGCATCACCCGGCCAGCGACGGGTGCACACTCTGGCTGCGGGTCAGCCTCGACAGCTCTGGGCGGTCACCTTGCACTGATCGATATGTCGGCGACCCCAACGGGTAGTGCGGACAGCAGAGCTGATCACTTCGGTTCCTCCATCGGTCCCGGCGGAAGCACCCGCACCCGGTGAACCGGGGGGTTGCTGCGACGTCGACGAGCCAGGTCTCTCGGTCGCTCTGGATGGTTGACGCCGATCCGGACATCGGGCGATGCCAGGGTCGAGCCGAATTATCATGCCCAGCACGCAAACCCCGGCACAAGGAAACCGATCACCGTGAGCGTAGACCTTGCCGCCTCGCTCAACCGTCGCTATAACCAATAGCCGAACATGTGCTGAGCGTTCGCGGCGCAGGCGAACCTGCACAGAGGTGAGGGCAGCGCGGGGTAGGCGCTGGGTCGGGAAGTGCGAGCGACACGCCGGAAGGTAGCGATGTCGGATTTCTCGTGGTGCCGACGTTTGCCGGAGTACCGTTCATCTCCCGGTCGTGTCGACGATGAGAAGAGGTCCCCGTGGCCGCAGCACTCCGCCTGACCATGCTCACGACAGCCGCGGCCTGCGCCCTCACCCTCGCGGCCACCGCCCCCGCCGCCGCCACCCCGCCCCCTGACCCCGCCGTTGCGCCGCAGGATTCGGTTGCGCCGAACGGACACGGGGGCAGTGCGGGTCGGTCCGGGGCTACGGCCTCCGACTTGTTCGGGACATATCAAGCGGCGGTGGATGGCTTGCGGGCGTTCGGGATGCAGCCGTTTCTGTATCCGACCGCGGCGGCGTTCTGCCTGGAGGGGACGACGCTAGGGCTGGCTCCGGCGGTGGCGGGGGCCGTGCCGGGCCCGTGGCCGAAGACGGCGATCACGTTGCCCGGGATCGATATGTCTGCCGTCAAGGCGGGGCAGACGATGTTCACGTTCATGCCGTACGGGCTCGGTCGCGACAGTGTGGACACCAGCGGGATGCGGGTCGCCTGGATGAACGTGACCACCGGGCGCGCGGGCATGGCATCGATGGGTTCGCTCTCCGACGTCTTCCGCGCGATGGTGCCCCCTGAGATCCCGCCCGCCCTACGCCCCCTCGCCGAACGCGCCGTCCAGGACTTCTTCGCCGCCGCCCTCCCCGTCGGCGGCATCCGCGCCGTCCCGGTCGACACCGGATCCGGCACCGTCCTCGCCGCCGTCTTCGGCACCGTGGAAAACGGCGCCAACACGTGCCTCTTCCTCCCCACCGTGGGGATCACGGAGGTCCCCTGACTCGTTGTTCGGTCGGTTGATCAGGAGGAAATGGTGGCGGCATCGGCCGAGAGACCACCGCCACCAATTCCTCCTGATCGACTGACCAGATGTCGGGCGGCGTCAGTGGGGGAGGGGGCGGCCCTTCCAGTCGAGGCGGCCGTGGCGGTGGGTGCGGTGGGAGCGAACCCAGAGGCGGAGGTAGGCGGCGACGGCGAGGGGGTGGCTTGCGGCGGTGGCGAGGTCGATGGGGGTGGGCGGTGCGCCGCGTTCGAGGGAGCGGGCCAGCAGGCGCGCGGTGAGGGCGGCGGTGCAGCCGAGGAGGCCGGTGCGGCGGGTGCGGCCGCGGGCGACGAGGACCGCGGCGGGTGGGATCCAAAAGGCCAGGGCGGCAAGGGTTCCTATGAGGGAGCCGCCGGTTGCTGTGCCGCCGTACGCGGACCACAGCCAGCGGGTGTATCCGGCTTCGAGTTCACTTGCGTTTCGGTACATTCGGGTGGCGGCCAGCGGGCCCGCCGCTACGAGGGCGGTGGGGTGGCCGGCGCGCCGTAGGGTGCGGGCGAGGTCGAGATCCTCGGTGGGGCTGGCGGCTACCGCGCGGTGTCCGCCGATGGCGCGGTAGGCGGCGGTGTCGAAGACGAGGAACTGTCCGCAGGCCACCGCGGTGGATGGGCGCAGACTCCGATTCGCCACGGTGATCGGCAGCGACGCGGCCCACGACCAGCACAGCAGCGGCTGCACCAGCGCTTCGGCGCAGGACTCGGCCCGCTGGAACGGCCACGGCGACAGCAGTGCGACGCGGCGGCGGCGCAGTTCGGTGACCGCCGCCGCGATGGCGTCGGGCGCGAGCCGCACATCCGCGTCGAGGAACACCAGCACCGGCGTACGCACGTCCTGGGCCAGCCGCGCACACGCCGCCGCCTTGCCGGTCCAGCCGTCCGCGGGCTCGGAGTCGTTGCGCAGCACCGTGATTCGCGGATCGCCCGCCGCCGCCTCGAGCGCCACGCCATAGGTGTCGTCGGTCGAGGCGTCATCGAGCACCGATATCCGCAGTCGCGCGACACCCCGCTGCGCTCGCAGGTCCGCGACCAACCCCGGCAGCCGCGTCGCCTCGTCGCGCGCCGGAACACACACGGTCACCGGCTCGATCACACTGTCCGCCTGAACGGTCAACCGCCGCACCGTAACCCAGTTGAACGCCGCAATCCCGGCACCGACCAGCGCCACCCCACTCCCCACCGACGTCAGCAACGTCCCCCCACGTACGGTCAACCGCCGCAAGGCAACCCAACTCTCCGCGGCACGGCCCACTCCTGGGTCGGCGGACGCTCGCAGACCTACCAGCGGTTCTGTTTGACGGTGCGCCACCAGCGGCTCCAGGAGAATCCGGTCGGTGCGCCGGGGGCGGCGGGGTTGCGGTCCATGTAGGCCATGGCGGCGATGATCGCGGCTACCGCGAGGGTGATGCCGCCGACGATGCCTGCCCAGCCCGCGAAGGAGCGGGTGTTGGGGTCGGCGTAGCTGACTTCGGCGCGCAGGGTGGAGACGTCGCCGGGCGGCAGCTTCCAGGACACGATGTTGTCGCCCTCGCGGTTGCCGTTGGTCTTGGCGACGCGGGCCGGGAACGCGACGGTGAACTGGACGTCGGAGCCGTGCGGCGGCACGGATTTCAGGTCGACCCGGCCGCTGAGGCTGACCAGGTCGCCGGTGCGCTGGAACTGCAACTGGAACATGCCCTGGGTCTGTTCGGACAGCTGGCCCAGTTGGGCGACTTCACCGAAGGACATGTCTTCGAAGAACACCTGACTGCCCATGTAGCCGTCCTGGCTGTAGGGCTCCACTCGCACCTTCGCGGCGAGCGAATCGGGGGCCTTCAACTGCGGGCCCTTGTCCTTGGGGTCGGTCGGCACGACCGCGGCGACGATCCGTCCGGAGACCCGATCGTTGGACGAGACACCCATCGACACCTGCACGCGCAGGCAGCCCGCGAGGACCGGAACCAGCAATGCCGTGAGCAAGACGACCGCGGCGATACGCCTGGCGAGGCGGGGCGTCCGCGGCGACGGTAGGACCGGGGCATCGGGGATCGTGGTGACGGGACTCGGCTGCACGCAGACATCGTGCCAGGCCGTTCGTCCAGATGCCCACGCGACGGGCGGAACGAGGTTCATCGGGCTGTGCGGGCAGCGCGTGAGCGCCGGATTTCCCGGTGCGGACCGGTGTCGCGGCGCAGCCGGCGCAGGAGTGCTACGCCGAGAACGCCCAGTCCGAGTCCGCCGTAGCCGGCCGAGAACGGCAGTCCGAGGAATACCGCGTGCGCGAGCGCGGACCCGAGCCAGGTCCACAGGAACACCAGCACGGGCACCAGCACGCCGGCCTCGGTGGCCGATCTGCGCCGGTTCCTGTCCAGGCCTGCTGACAGTTTGTCCAGTCCCGCAGACGCGGGCGCGGCCCGATCCCAGACCGCGAGCAGCGCACCCATCACCAGCGCCACCGCGAACCAGCCGAGGTAATTCGTGTACGGAATCTGGGCGAGTCCGGGCAAGCCGGAGTCTGTGTCGCGCCAGGTCCACTGCCCGTCGGCGACCATCTGCGGGTCGAGGAACAGGTCCCATCCCACCGCGCCGATCGCGGTGAGCCCGATGCGTGCCGTCGCCCGGTGCGTCAGCAATCCCGCCACCACCCACACCGGATACAGCCCGCCGGTCCAGGCCAGCGCGACCACCAGCGGTACCCCGCTCAGCGCGGGTCCGAGCCGATCCGTCGCGTATTCGTACCACCCGAACGGCAAACCCGTTGCCGTGCCGAAAATCTCGGCCAGCAGGCCGAGCCCCGACACGATCACCGCGAACCCGAGCGCGAACCGGAGCCCGCGCGTCGCCGTGGCATGCGCCAACGCCGTACCCGCCGAGAGCAGTACGACGACCACGGTGATCCGGTCGCGACCGATCCCCGAGGTCAGCGGATAACAGATCTGTGCGAGCACCAGCATCACGGCGCACGCGGCAGGCACCGAGAACCGTGCCGTCCACCAGAGATCGCCCGCCCGTGCGATTTCGGTGCCGAGTGCCTCGTCCGGCGACTGTGCTTGCGATGTCGCGCCGGGATTCCGGGACACCTCGGGTGGGACGACCGGAACCCGTGTCGGCGGCCCGCTCATCGCCTGGCCCGCCTCGGACAACCCGCTCATCGCTTGCGCGGCAGCGCGAATCGGCTGCGCCGCTGATCGCGCAGTAGCAACTCCGCCGCACTGCGACCACTCGCACCGGAGACCCCGCCGCCCGGGTGGGTGGAGGCGCCGGTGAGATACAGACCGGGCGCTCCGGGCACCCGCTGCCCGGACAGTTCCGGCAGCGGCCGCCACAGCATCATCTGATCCAGCGACATCTCCACGTGCATCACGTTGCCGCCGAGCAGACCCATCTCCCGCTCCAGATCGACCGGCGTCTGCACGTGGCGACGCAGCACCGAGCCGGCGAAACCCGGTGCGTAGGAGTCGACTTCGGCGATGATCCGATCCGCCTCGCGTTCCGCGTGCGCGGCCCACACGCTGCCGTCGGCCAGCCGGTAGGGATGCCATTGCGCCCACAGCGAGAGCTGATGTTCGCCGGGGGGCGCGATGCTCGGGTCCAGCGCGCTGAAGCTCATCGCCAGCACCACCGGGCGCGGCGGCAGGTCACCGGCGGTGGCCGCGCCGTGCGCGAGCCGGAGCTGCCTGCGATCGGAGACGAGAAATTGCAGGCCCCGGGCCGATTCGTCGGGGGAGCTGCCGGGGTAGTGCGGCAACCCGCTGGTGGCCGCCCGCACCACCATGCCGATGCCGGGGCCGACCCGGATGCGCCGCCGCCACTGCGCGAGCACCGCCGCGTCGAATCCGCCGTCGCGCAACAGGTCCAGCGTGGTCAGCACGTGGGTGCCCGCGATCACCTTGTCGGCGTGCAGGTCTCGGCCCGCGGCGGTGCGCACCCGCCAGCCGTTGCCTGCGCGGCGCAGACTGGTCACCGCGTCGCCCGCCGTCACCACGCCGCCGTCCGCGCGCAGCCGCGCGATCAGCGCCGCGGCCAGTGCGCCGCTGCCGCCGACCGCGCGCCCGGGCGGCAGCGTGTGCATCAGCGCGGCGAACCCCACCATCGGCGCGGTGCCGGGTTCCGACATCGGCGGCCCGGACTGGGCGCCGAACCAGGCCAGCGACGCCTTGAGTCGCTCGTCGTCGAAGTAGCTGTCCAGCAAGGCATCACCGGACTGCAGGAATTCGCGGGAGAGGGCGCTGCCGCCGTTCTTCGCGTCCAGCCCCCAGAACGAGCGCACCAGCCGGCCCGGTGTCGGCCCGCCGCGGAACGCACGCATCACCCGGGCGCTGCGCGGACCCCACACCTCGACGAAACGCCGGTACGCCGCGGCCTCGCGATCGCCGCAGGCCGCGGCGATGGACGCGCAGGTGGCGTCGAGATCGCGGTGGAAGACCAGGGGCGCGTGGTCGCCGACCGCCGGGGTGAAACCCCATGGATCACAGTCGATGTAGCGCAGCCCGAAGTCGGCCAGCTCGAGTTCTTCGATGATCCCGGTGTGCCGGATCATGATGTGAGCGGAGGACCCGCGGTCGACCAGATGGCCGGGGAACCGCTCGACCGTCGACACCGCGCCGCCGAGCACGTCGTCGCGTTCGAGCACCTCGACCGCGTGCCCGGCGCGCGCCAGGTAGCAGGCGGCGACCAGTGCGTTGTGGCCGGAACCTACGACGATGACCGTCACGTGACCCTCACGGCTGCTCGGTCGTCCCGTAGAGCGGCAACCGCCGGCCGAGGATGGCGAAGGGCCGATTGTCGCCCGCGAACACGAAATTCCGCACCACGTCGCCGAATCCCTGGCGCCGATACAGCCGCCAGGCCCGGTTGTCCTCCCCGTCCACCTCGGGTGTGGACAGCAGCACCGCTTGTTCGGGGCGGTCGCGCAGCAGCCGTTCGAGCAGGATGGCGCCGATGCCGCGACCCTGGGCGGTGGGGTGCACGTGCAGCTCGGTCAGCTCGAAGTAGTCCGAAAGGAGCTCGCGCGCAGAGTGTTCCGGCCAGCCGGAGCGCCGCATCCCGCTGTGCACCTGCTGGTGCCACCACTGGTGCGCCGCGCCCCGGTAGCCGTAGGCGATCGCCACGATGGGCGCCGAACGTAGGTCGACCTCGCCCGAATCCTCCGGGACCACCGCGGCGACCGCCTGCCACCCGGCCCGGGTGGTGTGCTCGGTCCACATGGGTGCGCGATGGTGTTCGGTACCGCGCGGATAGTCCATCGCCGCGACGTACACCGCCAGCGCATCGTGCAGCCGGGAGCGCAGGGTCGCGACGGAGAGGTCGACGACGACGGGTGCGGGAGTGTGATTGGGCTTGACGGCGGTCATAACTCTCGTCGGTCCACAGCGCAGGCGCGGAAGTTTGTCGGTGGGCGTCTCTATATTCAATCTCAATTCAAACGTTCGAATACCTGTTCGGTCACACCAAGGCTGTGTTGGCTCCAGGTGCTCAGGTCGTGAAGGGACTCCGGAGATGTCTGGTCGGATCGAACATCCGGGGCAGCCCGGTCGTGCGGGCAAGCTCCTGAAGCGAGCGGATGGCCTGCTCATGCAGGCCGCGGGGGAGCGAGACCCGCGGGAACGATTCCGCACCGCCTATCTCGCCGCGCTGCGGGGCGCGGGCGCGGTGATCGCGCTCACCGGAGCGGACAACGCGCCGCGGGCGCGTTCGCGCAACGCGTGGGTGCTCATGCAGGGCGCCGCGCCCGAGTTCACGATGTGGGCCGATTACTTCAGCTCGCGCTCGGAGTTGCGCGCCGCGCTGGAGGCCGGACTCGATCGTGATGTCGACAACGACGAGGCCGACGAGTTCTCTTCGCGGGTAGGCGCATTCCTGCACGACGTGGAAGATCTGCTGTCCGCATCAGCCCGTTTGCGACCTGCGCCGGGCTGGACGGGCGGCTTGACCGGATAGTGACAGGCGGCACGACCGCATAGTTATGGTCGACTAGGTGGTACGCCCCTGATCGAACTCGTATCATTGGTGACAGATAGCCGCCAAGGTCGGCTATCTGTCGCCTACCCGGAGGCGACAGCCACGCCTAGTGCCGGGGGAGGTACCGTGCCACTCTCCGAGCACGAGCAGCGCATGCTCGAACAGATCGAGAGCGCGCTCTATGCTGAGGATCCGAAGTTCGCGTCGTCCGTCCGCGGCGGACGCCTTCGCTCGACCTCGAGTCGTCGCAGACTCCAGGCCGCAGCCCTGTTCGTCCTTGGTCTGTTTCTACTCGTCGCCGGCATCGCTGCTCCAGTGAAGCCGGGCGGCTTTCCGATCATCAGTCTGGTCGGATTCATCGTGATGTTCGCCGCCGGCGTGCTCCTGCTGCTCGGCGGATCCAAGGGCATCACCAAGGACAATCGGTCCGGCGGCGACGCCGCTCCCGGTGGTCCGAGCAGCGGACCGAGCGGGCGTAGCCGCCAACGAAAGTCGGGCGGCTTCTCCGAGCGCATGGAAGATCGCTTCCGGCGCCGGTTCGAGCAGGAGTAGCGCTCGCCGGCGGGTTCGGTGCGGGTCATGCGGTTCGCACCCACCGCGACGAACGGCTTGCTCGTGGCCTGACAACTTCAGCACAGACGGCGACGCCGCACCGACGAGGTGCGGCGTCGCCGTCTCGCGTCCATGGGGTCTCCCACTGTTCCATCGAGATCCCCACCTCGCCCCACCAAGATCCCCCACCTCGCCCCACCAAGATTCCCCACACCGCCCCACGCGGTTCCTCCACATCACCCATCATCGGCCGAGCCGGACCCCACCTGGAGTGTTTGCTGGGTGTTTCCGGGCGTTTGTCCAGGCGGACCGTGCGTGTCGGCAGAACACGCAAAAAGTTCTCCACCTGGGTGATAGCTGGGATGACCTGCGGAATCGTCTGGGCGGGGAGCCAGATCACCGGCGGTTTCGATTGAAAGTGGGGGAAAGTGGGGTAATGTGGAGCGCGCACCACAGGAAAGGCCGACCATCGAGGTGATCGACTAGGGAGGTATCGAGTTGTTTCTCGGTACCTACACACCTCGCTTGGACGACAAGGGGCGACTCACGTTGCCTGCGAAATTTCGAGACGATCTGGCGGGAGGGTTGATGGTCACGAAGGGTCAAGACCACAGCCTTGCCGTGTACCCCAGAGAAGAGTTCACCGCGCTCGCCCGGCGAGCCGCGGCGGCGTCTCGGAGTAACCCGCAGGCCCGCGCGTTCGTCCGGGCACTCGCGGCCGGTACGGACGAACAGCGTCCGGACGCGCAGGGCCGGATCGTGTTGTCGGCCGAACATCGTCGCTACGCGAACCTGCAACGGGATTGCGTGGTGATCGGTTCGGTCGATTTCCTCGAAATATGGGACAAGCAGGCGTGGGACTCCTACCTCGCCGAGCACGAGGAGGACTTCTCGCAAGCGAGAGACGAGTCGCTGGGCGGAATCTTCTAGCCCCGAGCGAACGAGTGCCGCGCGGCCTCTGCCCGGACGCGGACCCTGACGTACTTCCCCGACGCCAGGTGCCGCGGCTCGGTCAGAGACCACGGGGCATTCGTCTCCGGCAACGGTTTCTTATGCAAAAGCATTGCGGAACAAGGCGACCCGTGCGCGGTGCGCGACGAAGCGAGGCAGATCCCGGGAGGTCGAGGTGAACCATGGACAGCACCTGGACGACCCGCGTGAGCCTCGCCATATTCCCGTTCTGCTCGGCCGCGCCGATGCGTTGCTCGGTCCCGCACTCACCGAGCCGGGTGCCGTCTACCTCGACGCGACTCTCGGATTAGGCGGGCACGCCGAACATTTCCTGCGCACCTACCCGGGTCTGCGGCTGGTGGGGCTGGATCGTGACACCACGGCGCTGAAACTGGCCGGTGACCGGCTCGCGCCGTTCGCCGACCGAATCACGTTGGTGCACACCCGATATGACGGCATCGCCGACGCGCTGAGCGAGGCGGGGCTGAGCGCCGTCGGCTCGGTCTCCGGCATCCTGATGGACCTGGGCGTGTCGTCGATGCAGCTCGATGAGGCCGACCGCGGTTTCGCGTATTCGATCGATGCGCCGCTGGACATGCGGATGGACCCGACCACCGGCCCGACCGCCGCCGATGTGCTCAACACCTACAGCCACGGCGACCTGGCCCGGGTGCTGAAAACCTATGGGGAGGAACGCTTCGCGGGCAAGATCGCCTCCGAGGTGCTGCGCCGTCGTCAGCAGAAGCCGTTCACCACCAGCGCCGAGCTGGTCGAACTGCTCTACGCGACGATCCCCGCCGCGACCCGGCGCACCGGCGGGCACCCGGCCAAACGCACCTTCCAGGCGTTGCGGGTCGAGGTGAACAGCGAACTCGATTCGCTGCGCGCCGCGTTGCCCGCGGCCCTGGACGCGCTGCGGGTGGGCGGGCGGATTGTCGTCATGTCGTATCAGTCGCTGGAAGACAAGGTGGTCAAGCAGGAGTTCGCGCCGCGCGCGGCCTCCCGGACCCCGGTGGACCTGCCCGTCGAATTGCCGGGCATGGGACCGGAATTCCGGATGCTGACCCGTGGCGCCGAGAAGGCGACCGAGGCGGAGATCGAGGAGAACCCGCGCGCCGCTCCGGTTCGGATGCGCGCCGCTGAGCGAATCCAGGAGCGGGGATGAGACGCGTACCCGTGGCGCTCGCCCTCGTGGCCGAGCGCGGATGGCCCACATGGACACGTGGCCGATCGAGACACGCTCAAGCGTGCGCTCCTTCGGCTGAGCCGATGCGGGTCCGTCCCGCATCGATCGCAGGAGGTCGGGAGAGACACGCAGCCGCTGTCGACTTCCGGCGGACCGGGTGCGGGGCCTGGACAAGGGAGGCCGGACGTCCCGCACAGACTCTCGAGGGGACTGGAACATGAGTATTCGGACGCGGACCGTCCAGACGCCGGGGCGCATCGCGCGCCGGGCGCACGAGTCCGAGCGGGTGAAGTCGGGCGCCGCGCAGCGGGCCTATGCACGGCGCCGCACGCGCGCCGAAAGCCGTTCGGACGCACCCGATCTGCCACGGCGGCAGGGTTCGGTCATGGCCACGCGCATTCCGTTCGTGGTGGCGATCATCGCGCTGCTGGGCTGCGGCCTGGCCTTGACGCTGCTGCTGACCACCCGGGCCGCCGAGGACAGCTACCAGCTCGGCGACATCCGAGCCACCAACAAGCGCCTGGCCGACGAGCGTGCGGCCCTGCAGCGCGAGGTGGAGGGCGCGGATTCCGCGCCCGAGCTGGCCGCGCGCGCCCGCGAGCTCGGCATGATCCCGGCCAAGGATCCGGCCCGCCTCGTGGTCGCCCCGGACGGTACCGTGACCGTGATCGGCAAGCCCACGCCGGCCGAGGGGCCGCCGGTGCCCCCGTTGAACGTGTCGCCCTCCGCGCCGGTGCCGCCGCCCGCGGACAACGCCCAGGCGCGTGGTGAGCGGGTGGTGCCGGTGACGACCACGCCGCCCGCGGCTGCCCCACTTCCGGTTCCCGGCACCAACATTCAGGCCAACGCCGCGCCGGTGAGCCCCGTGCCCGCCAGCCCGGTGCCGCCGTCGCCGGTACCGGCCGCGCCGCAGGGCGAGGCCGCGCCGCAGGCCGAAACGCCGCACCAGCCTGTTGATCCCGCTCAAGCACTGCTGGAAAGCCCGCAGCCGCAAGTACTTCCGGGTGACGGAGGCCAACGGTGACGCAGACCAGGCCCGCACCGCGTCAGCGCCGCGGGCCTGGTCCGGCCCGGACCGCCCGGTCCCGGCCCGCCCGGCCCGGCAAGAGCGGGCCGCTGCGCCGACGCCTCGGGGCCGGTCGGATCGCGATGCTGCTCGCCCTCGGGGTGGTGGCGTTGCAGCTCTTGCAGATCCAAACCATCAAGGCCCCAGGCCTTTCCGCGCAGGCGTCGAATCAGCGCGTCATGCATGAACTCGATTACGCGGTGCGCGGCCCGATCACCGATCGCAACGGCAAATCGCTCGCCTTCACCGTCGCGGCGAAACAGCTGAGCTTCCGGCCGGTTCCGGTGCGTAAGCAGCTGGCGGACGCGAAAGCCAAGAGCGACAAGGCTCCTGATCCGGACGAGCGGTTGAAGGCGATCGCCAAGACGGTGCACGAGAAGCTCGGCAAGGCCGGGCCGTCGGAGGCGGACCTGCTGGCCAAGCTGCGCAGTGACGAGAATTTCGTGTACCTGGCGCGCGGTGTGGACCCGCGAATCGCCGCGGATATCCGCACCCAGTTCCCCGAGGTGGGCGCGGACGCGCAGTACCCCCGCGAGTATCCCGGTGGGTCGTTGGCGGCCAACGTGATCGGCGCCACCGGCTGGGACGGGCACGGGCAGATCGGCCTCGAATCGTCGCTGGACTCGGTGCTCGCCGGCACCGACGGATCGCACACCTACGATCGCGGTTCCGACGGCGCGGTCATTCCGGGCAGCTGGCGCGACGAGCAGAATGCCGTGAACGGCAACGGCGTCGAGCTGACCATCGACTCGGATCTGCAGTACTACGTGCAGCAGCAGGTGCAGCAGGCCAGGGACATGTCCGGCGCGCAGGGCGCCTCCGCGGTGGTGCTCGACGCCAGGACGGGTCAGGTGCTGGCCATGGCCAACGACAACACCTTCAATCCGCAACTGCCCGCCTCCACCTGGGATTCGGCCGGGATGAGCAATCCCTCGGTCACTGCCCCGTTCGAGCCCGGCTCGGTGAACAAGATCGTCACCGCGGCCGCCTCGATCGAGTACGGGTTGACGACTCCCGATGAGGTGCACCAGGTTCCGGGCAGCATCCGGATGGCCGGTGTCACCGTCAACGACGCGTGGGAGCACGGTGTCGCGCCGTACACCACCACCGGCATCTTCGGCCGCTCGTCCAACGTGGGCACGCTGATGCTGGCCCAGCGGGTGGGCGAAGACCGGTACGCGGACATGCTCAGCCGGTTCGGCCTCGGCCAGCGCACCGGTGTCGGCCTGCCCGGCGAGAGCAGCGGGCGGGTGCCCGCCCGGGACCAGTGGTCCGGCGGCACCTTCGCGAACCTGCCCATCGGGCAGGGACTTTCGATGACCACGCTGCAGATGACCGGCATGTACCAGACGATCGCGAACGACGGCGTGCGGATTCCGCCGCGCATCGTCAAGGCCAAGATCGGGCCGGACGGCAAGCGCAGCGACGAGCCGCAGCCCGACGGCATCCGGGTGGTGAGTCCGCAGACCGCGGCCACGCTGCGCACCATGTTCCAGGCCGTGACCCAGCGTGACCCGATGAACGCCAACCAGAACGGCACCGGCGCGTCGGCGGCGGTGGAGGGCTACCAGATCGCGGGCAAGACCGGCACGGCGCAGAAAACCGACCCGCGCTGCCACTGCTATTCCAGCGACAGCTACTACATCACCTTCGCCGGCATCGCCCCGGCGGACAATCCGCGCTACGTCGTCGGCCTCATGCTCGACGATCCGGTGCGCAGCTCGGACGGCAGCGGCGGCCAGTCGGCAGCGCCGCTGTTCCACAGCATCGCGTCCTGGGCGTTGCAGCGCGACCGCATTCCGCCGTCGCCGGAACCGTCCAAGAAGTTCGTCCTGCAAGCCGGGTAATGCCTCCGGTAAAGACCGTGCTTGTCGCGCTGTGATCGGTCGCCGGTAACCTGACACGTCGATCGTCGCCGCCGAGAGGAGCCTGATTTCTGTGCAGTCCGGTGAACCGCGTACGTTGCGGCCCGCCCAGCCCCCTGTGACGCCGCTGGCCGCGTTGGCCTCCGCCGCCGGGGCACAGCCGAGCGGCGCGCGGCCGATGGACGCGGTGTCTGTGACCGGCATCGAACAGCGCTCGGGGGCGGTCCTGCCCGGTGACCTGTTCGTCGCGTTACCGGGAGCGCGGGCGCATGGCGCCCGGTTCGCCCGGGACGCGGTCGAGCGGGGCGCGGTGGCGGTGTTCACCGACGCGGCGGGCGCCGAGCTGGCGGGGCCGCTGGAGGTGCCCGTGCTGGTGCGGGAGAACCCGCGTGCGGTGCTCGGCGAATTGTCCGCGGCCGTCTACGGCAATCCGTGCGAGCGGCTGCGCATCGTCGGCATCACCGGCACCTCGGGCAAGACGACCACCTCGTACCTGGTGGAGGCGGGCTTGGCCGCCGCGGGCTGGTCCACCGCGCTGATCGGCACCATCGAGACCCGGATCGGCGGCCGGCGGGTGCCGAGCGCGTTGACCACGCCAGAGGCGCCGCAGCTGCACGCGATGTTCGCGCTGATGGTGGAGCAGGGCGTGGACGCGGTGGTGATGGAGGTGTCCAGCCACGCGCTCGCGCTCGGCCGGGTGGACGGCGTGCGGTTCGCCGTGGGCGCGTTCACCAATCTGTCGCAGGACCATTTGGACTTCCACGCCGATTTCGAGGACTACTTCGCGGCCAAGCGCAGGCTGTTCGAGCCGAGTTCGCCGATCGCCGCGCGCACCGCGGTGGTCTGCGTCGACGACCAGTGGGGGCGGCGGCTCGCGGACGGACTCGACGCGCCGATCACGGTGTCCACCGTCGAACTGCGCGCGTCCGGTCCGGACGCGCCCGCCGAGCCGGAGCACGTCGCGGCCAGCGATTGGTCGCTCGACGGTGCGATCAGCACGCACGGCGGCGAGCAGGAGTTCACCGCGGCCGGTCCGAACGGCGCCGTCGATGTGCGGCTGCGCCTGCCCGGCCGCTACAACGTGGCCAACGGCCTGCTCGCGGTGGCGATCTGCGCGGCGGCCGGCGTGGACGCCGCGGTGGCCGCGCCCGCGCTGGCGACCGTCGATGTGCCGGGCCGGATGCAGCGGGTGGAGCGCGGCCAGGACTTCCTCGCGATCGTCGACTACGCGCACAAGCCTGCCGCGCTGGAATCGGTGATCGCCACTCTGCGTGGCTATCTCGCGGACGACGCGCCCGACGTGCCGGGGCGGCTCGCCGTGGTGGTCGGCGCCGGCGGTGACCGCGACGCGGGCAAGCGCGCGATGATGGGCGCGGTGGGCGCGCACGCCGACCTGCTGATCATCACCGACGACAACCCGCGCAGCGAAGACCCGGCGAGCATCCGCGCGGCGCTGCGGGCGGGTGCGCTGGAACTGCCCGAAGCCGCGCGCGGTACCGTGCTCGAGCTCGGTGATCGCGCCGAAGCCATTGCGGCGGCCGTGAATTGGGCGCAGCCCGGCGACGTGGTGCTGGTCGCGGGCAAGGGCCACGAGACAGGGCAGGAGATCCAGGGCGTGAAGTACCCCTTCGACGATCGCGACGTGCTCGCGGCGGCACTGGACAGGCGAAGTCCGCAGCACGCGGACGCGGAGGACTTGACGGTTTCATGATCGAGATGACACTGCGGGAGATCGCGGACGTCGTGGGCGGCACGCTGCACGACGTACCCGACCCGGAGGTGCGAGTGACCGGTTCGGTCGAATTCGATTCGCGCCGAATCGGTTCCGGCGATCTGTTCCTGGCCCTGCCGGGGGAGCGCGTGGACGGCCACGACTACGCGGACGCGGCGATCGCCGCGGGCGCGACAGCCGTGCTCGCCGCCCGCCCGGTGGGAGTGCCCGCCATCGTGGTCGCGCCGAACCCCGGCTCGGTGCCGTCGAGTTCGGTTGCGCTGAGCGGTGATTCGGACGGATCGGGCGCCGCGGTGCTGGCCGCGCTGGCCGACCTGGCGCGCGCGAGCGCGCAACGCCTCACCGCGGCAGGCAGTCTCACGGTGATCGGGGTGACCGGGTCGTCCGGCAAGACCTCCACCAAGGATCTGCTCGCGGCGGTGCTCGCACCGCTCGGTCCCGTTGTCGCCCCGCCCGGTTCGTTCAACAACGAGCTGGGGCACCCGTGGACGGCGTTGCGCGCCAACGCCGAGACCCGGTTCCTGGTGCTCGAGCTGTCGGCCCGCGGGCCGGGACATATCGCCGCGCTCGCCGAGGTCGCGCCGCCGGCGATCGGCGTCGTGCTCAACGTCGGCACCGCGCATCTCGGGGAATTCGGCAGCCGCGAGGCCATCGCCAAGACCAAAGGCGAACTGGTGCAGGCGCTTCCGCCGACCGGCCTGGCCGTGCTCAACGCCGACGACCCGCAGGTCGCCGCCATGGCCGCGCGCACGACCGCGCGCGTGGTGACCGTCGGGCTCGCCGAGGGCGCCGACATCCGGGCCACCGACGTTCGCCTCGACGACGAAGCGCGCGCCGGTTTCACCCTGCACACCGCCGCGGGCAGTGTGCCGGTGCGACTGGCCGTGCACGGCGAACATCAGGTCGGCAACGCGCTTTCCGCGACCGCGGTCGCCCTGGAATGCGGTGCCGAACTGGATGCGATCGCCGCCGCCCTGTCCGGGGCGCACGCCGCGTCGGCCCGGCGCATGGACGTGCGCACCACCACCGACGGGGTCACCGTCGTCAACGACTCCTACAACGCCAACCCCGACTCGGTGCGTGCCGCGCTCAAGGCGCTGGTCACCATGTCGCGGTCCGGCGAAACCCCGCGGCGCAGCTGGGCGGTGCTCGGCGAAATGGGTGAGCTGGGCGAGGAATCCGTGCTCGAGCACGACCGGATCGGGCGGCTCGCGGTGCGCCTGGATGTGGACCGGCTCGTCGTCGTCGGGTCCGGAAGGCCGTCCCGCGCGATGCACCAGGGAGCCGTGATGGAAGGCTCATGGGGTGAGGAGTCGATCCTGGTGCCCGACATCGGCGCCGCCATCGCGTTGCTCGACGACGAAATCGAGCCCGGCGACGTGGTGCTCGTGAAAGCGTCGAAGTCGGTGGGCCTCTGGGAGGTCGCCGAACACCTGATCAACACCGAGCGCGACCACAACAAGGCGGAGGCGTTGGAGTGAGGGAGCGTAGCGAGCGAACCATGGGCGCAGCGACCATTTGTCTTACGACGGAGCCGAGCGTCAGCGAGGCGGAGTCGTGAGGGAGCGTAGCGAGCGAACCATGGGCGCAGCGACCATTTGTCTTACGACGGAGCCGAGCGTCAGCGAGGCGGAGTCGTGAGACAGATTTTGTTCGCGGCGGCGATCGCGCTCGCCGTCTCGATTCTGCTGACCCCACTGCTGATCAAGATGTTCGCCAAGCAGGGTTTCGGCCAGGAGATCCGGGTCGACGGCCCGGCCAGCCATCAGGCCAAGCGGGGCACGCCCACGATGGGCGGTGTCGCGATCATCGTCGGCATGTGGGCCGGTTATCTGGGTTCGCACCTGATCGGCATCGGCTACAACGCCGACGGCCCGTCGGCGTCCGGTCTGCTGGTGCTCGGCCTGGCCACCGCGCTGGGTGGCGTCGGTTTCGTGGACGATTTCATCAAGATCCGTAAGCAGCGCAATCTCGGTCTCACCGCCGCGGGCAAGTATCTCGGGCAGTTGACCTCCGCCGTCGTCTTCGGCGTGCTCGCGTTGCAGTTCCGCGGGGCGAGCGGGCTCACGCCGGCCAGCAGGCATCTTTCCTATGTGCGCGACATCAGCACGGTGACCATGGGTGTCGTCGTGTTCCTGGTGTTCGTCTGCCTGGTCGTCGTCGCCTGGTCCAACGCGGTGAATCTCACCGACGGCCTGGACGGGCTCGCGGCCGGCTCGATGAGCCTGGTGCTCGGCGGCTACGTGGTGATCACGTTCTGGCAGTACTACCACGCGTGCGAGACCAAGCCCGAGACCGGTTGCTACAACGTGCGCGACCCGCTCGATCTGGCGCTGGTGTGCGCCGCGGGCGCCGCGGCCTGCGTCGGCTTCCTGTGGTGGAATGCCGCGCCCGCCAAGATCTTCATGGGCGACACCGGTTCGCTGGCGCTCGGCGGCCTGCTGGCCGGCCTGTCCATCACCACCCGCACCGAACTGCTGATGATCGTGATCGGCGCGCTGTTCGTCGCCGAGACGCTGTCGGTGGTGCTGCAGGTGGCGGTGTACCGCACCACGCGCAACCGGTTGTTCAAGATGGCGCCGTTCCATCATCACTTCGAACTCAGTAAATGGGCCGAGACTACGGTGATCATCAGGTTCTGGCTATTGGCCGCGATAGCTTCCGCGGTCGGACTCGGGTTGTTCTACAGCGAATATCTCTCTGCGGTCGGGTGAACTAGCGATGGTCGAACATTCTCCTCGGGCCCTGCGTACACCAGGGCCCATGCTCGAATTCCTGCGTGGCCGTGACGTTCTCGTCGCGGGCTGGGGTGTGTCGGGGCGCTCGCTGGTCGAGCCGCTGCGCGATATCGGGGCGCGCCCGGTGGTCACCGACGGCGGCGCCGCGGCGCTGGCCGAGGCGGCCGGGCTCGGCCTGGACATCGCCACCTGCGTCGAACTCGAATCCACCGACTGGAGCCGGTTCGCGCTGGTGATCACCAGTCCGGGCTGGCGGCCCGATTCGCCGGTGCTGGCCGCGGCGGTCGCCGAGGGCACGCCGGTCTGGGGTGACGTCGAATTCGCCTGGTGGGTGGATCAAGCCAGGATCTACGGGCCGGTGCGCAAGTGGCTGGTGATCACCGGGACCAACGGCAAGACCACCACCACGCAGATGACGCACGCCATCCTGCGCGCCGCGGGCATCCCCAGCGTCGCGTGCGGGAATATCGGCCTGCCGATCCTGGATGCCTTGCGGCGCAACCCCGGTCCGCAGGTGCTCGCCGTCGAGCTGTCCTCGTTCCAGCTGCACTGGGCGCCCTCGGTGCGCCCGGAGGCGGGCGTGGTGCTCAATGTGGCCGAGGATCACCTGGATTGGCACGGCGGCCTCGACGCCTATGCCGCGGCCAAGGCGCGCGCGCTGTTCGGCCGGGTCGGCGTGGTCGGGCTCGACGACCCGGTGGCGGCCTCGCTGGCCCGGCGCAGCAAGGCGCGCCGGACCGTCGGCTTCCGTATCGGCGTACCCGCAGACGGTGAACTCGGCGTGGTGGACGGCAAACTGCTGGACCGCGCGTTCACCAAGGCCGCGATCCTGGCCGAGGTCGGCGACATCAGCCCGCCGGGACCGGCGGGCGTCGCGGACGCGCTCGCGGCCTCCGCGCTGACCCGCGCCATCGACGTTGCCCCGCAGTTCATCCGGGAAGGCCTGATCGAGCACAAGGTCGGCCCGCACCGTTCGGCGTTCGTCGCCGAGGTGGGCGGCGTCGACTTCATCGATGACTCCAAGGCCACCAACCCGCATGCCGCGCGCACCGCGATCCTGGCGCACCCGCAGGTGGTCTGGCTCGCGGGCGGGCAGCTCAAGGGCGCCCAGATCGAGGATCTCGTGGAGGAGGTCGCCGACCGGCTGGTCGCCGTGGTGCTGATCGGGGCCGACGCGCCGGTTTTCGCCGCCGCATTGGCGCGACACGCGCCCGAGGTCCCGGTCGTCGAGCTGATCGCGGGAGACGATGCAGGGATGGGTGCGGACGCGTCGAGAACCGATGAGGCCGACGCCGTGATGGCGCGGGCGGTACGGGCCGCGGCCGGGTACGCCCGTCGCGGGGACACCGTGCTGCTCGCCCCCGCCGCGGCGTCGTTGGACATGTTCACCGACTACACGCATCGGGGCCGCAGTTTCGCGGCGTCGGTGCACGCACTGGAAGACGGTGACGTCGGGCGGCAACTATGACCTCGCGCCGTGCGCTCCGGCCCCGGAGACGGCAGCGCGGCGAAACCGTGGAGGGCTCGTGAGCGGCGCAGATCAGACGCACACCGCACGGCGGGTCGACCCGCGCGCCGGTGCCCGGTTCGTGGCCTGGCTCGCGCGGCCGCTCGCGTCCTTCCATCTGGTGGTCACCATCGCCACGCTGCTCACGGTGCTGGGTCTGGTAATGGTGCTCTCGGCATCGAGCGTCGAGGCGTATGTCGATGGGGGCTCGGCGTATTCGCTGTTCATCCAGCAGGCGATGTTCGCGGCGATCGGTGCCGTGCTGTTCTATCTGGCGCTGCGGATTCCGTTGCGCAGGCTGCGCCAGTGGTCGTTCCCGCTGTTCGTGGTGTCGGTGCTCGGGCTGGTGCTGGTGCTGGTGCCCGGCATCGGTTCCAAGGTGCAGGGCGCCCGGCGCTGGATCGATCTCGGGTTCTTCTCGGTGCAGCCGTCGGAGATCGTCAAGGTCACGCTGGTCGTCTGGGGCGCGCACCTGCTGGCGTCGCGGCGGTCGGAGCACGCGTCCCTCAAGGACATCCTGATGCCGCTGGTGCCCGCCGGTCTGCTGGTGTGCCTGCTCGTGGTGGTGGAGCCGAACCTGTCCACCACCATCGCGCTCGGCATCGTGCTCGCGGCGCTGCTGTGGTTCGGCGGCCTGCCGTTGCGCCTGTTCGTCACCATCGCGGTGTCCGGCCTGATCGCCGCCGCGGTGCTCGCGCTCTCGGCCGGTTACCGGTCCGATCGGATGCGCGCCTTCTTCAACCCCGGTGACGACCCGCAGGGCATCAACTACCAAGCGCGCCAAGCGCTGTACTCGCTGGCCGACGGTGGTATCTGGGGGCGCGGTCTCGGGCAGAGCCGGGCCAAGTGGAGCTATCTGCCCAACTCGCACAACGACTTCATCTTCGCCATCATCGGCGAGGAACTCGGCTTCTTCGGCTGTGCCCTGGTACTCGGACTCTTCGCGCTGTTCGTCTACACCGGGCTGCGCATCGCGAGCCGGTCGGTGGATCCGTTCCTGCGGCTGCTCACCGCGACCGCGACGACCTGGATCACCGGCCAGGCCCTGATCAACATCGGCTACGTGGTCGGGCTGCTGCCGGTGACCGGGCTGCAGCTGCCGCTGGTGTCGGCGGGCGGTTCGTCGCTGGCGATCACCCTGTTCATGTTCGGCATCATCGCCAACGCCGCCCGGCATGAGCCCGAGGCGGTTTCGGCGCTGCACGCCGGGCAGGACGGTAGATTCAGCAGGCTGCTGCGCCTGCCCAAACCCGAGGTGTACTCGCCGGCCCGGGCCAGTGCCGCCAGAGCGAAATCCGCACAGCGGGGCAAGGCGCCGCGGTCGGGCAGACAGGCGGCGTTGCCACCCGGCCGTCGCGGCCAGGGCGAACCGGGCAGGCGCCGCTCGCCGGAAAGCCGCGGCACCAGCTCGCTGCGGGCCACCAGGGCATGGGAACCCAGCTATCCGGTCAACCACGCAAGAGAACGGGGAAGATCTAGGTGATCTCGGTAATCGTCGCCGGCGGCGGCACGGCGGGCCACATCGAGCCGGCGCTGGCGGTGGCGGACGCGCTGCGACGGCTCGACGATTCGATCCGGGTGACGGCGCTCGGTACCGAACGCGGCCTGGAAACCCGCCTGATCCCCGAACGCGGCTATCCGCTCGAGCTGATCCCGCCGGTTCCGTTGCCCCGCAAGCCGACCACCGATCTGCTGCGATTGCCCGGCCGGGTGCGTGCCTCGGTGGCGCAGGCCCGAGCGGTGATCGATCGGGTCGAGGCGGATGTGATCGTCGGGTTCGGCGGCTACGTCGCGCTGCCCGCGTACCTGGCCGCCGGGCCGGGGCTGCTGCGCCGCCGGCGCGCGGTGCCGGTGGTGGTGCACGAGGCCAACGCCAAGGCCGGCATCGCGAACAAGGTCGGCGCCCGGCGCGCGCGCCGCGTGCTCGCGGCGGTGCCCGACTCCGGACTGGCCGGGGCGCAGGTCGTCGGCATCCCGGTGCGCGCGGCCATCACCACGCTGGATCGTGCCGCGTTGCGCGCCGAGGCCAGGGCGCATTTCGGGCTGCCCGCCGAGGGACCGGTGCTGCTGGTGTTCGGTGGCTCGCAGGGCGCGGTCAGCCTGAACGACGCGGTGTCCGGCGCCGCGGCGCAGCTGGCCGCGGCCGGTATCTCGGTGCTGCACGCGCACGGTCCCAAGAACACCCTCGAGGTCGCGGCCGGCGACGGTGCGGCGCGCTATGTCGCGGTGCCGTATCTTTCCCGGATGGACCTCGCCTACGCCGCCGCCGACGCGGTGGTCTGCCGGTCGGGCGCGATGACCGTCGCCGAGGTGTCGGCGGTCGGGCTGCCCGCGTTCTACGTGCCACTGCCGCATGGCAACGGTGAGCAGGAGCTCAACGCCGGACCGGTGGTCCGGCAGGGCGGTGGCAGAATTGTCCCCGATTCGGAGCTGACGCCGAAATACGTGATCGACGAGGTGATTCCGCTGCTCATGGACCCCGCACGGCTGATCGAGATGGGCCGTGCCGCCGCCGGTGCCGGGCACCGCGACGCCGCCGACGAGGTGGCGCGCATCGTGCTGGAGGTCGCCGGATGACCGACGAGGACCTGTCGGCCTTGCCGCCCGCGCTCGAACGGGTGCACATGGTCGGCATCGGCGGTGCCGGGATGTCCGGTATCGCGCGGATCCTGTTGTCCCGCGGCGGCGCGGTGTCCGGGTCGGACGCCAAGGAGAGCCGCGGGGTGCTCGCGCTGCGGGCACGCGGCGCGCAGGTGCGCATCGGGCACGACGCCAGCGCGCTGGACCTGCTGCCCGGCGGCCCGACCGTGGTGGTCACCACCTACGCGGCCATCCCGAAGACCAATCCCGAACTGGTGGAAGCGAATCGGCGCGAGATCCCGGTGCTGCTGCGCCCGGCCGTGCTCGCCTCGCTGATGCAGGGGCATCGCACGCTGCTGGTGTCGGGTACCCACGGCAAGACCTCCACCACCTCGATGCTCATCGTGTCGCTACAGCATTGCGGCTTCGATCCGTCCTTCGCGGTCGGCGGGGAGTTGAACGAGGCGGGCACCAACGCCCACCACGGCACCGGGGACATCTTCGTCGCCGAGGCCGACGAGAGCGACGGGTCGCTGCTGCAATACGAGCCGGACGTCGCGGTGGTCACCAACATCGAGTCCGATCACCTGGACTTCTTCGGCACCGACGAGGCCTACGTGCAGGTCTTCGACGATTTCGCCGACCGTTTGAGCGCGGGCGGTCTGCTGGTCGTCTGTCTGGACGATCCCGGTTCGTTCGCGCTGGCCGAGCGGGTCGGCGCGCGCCTGGCCGAGAAGAACGTGCAGGTACTCGGTTACGGCTCCGGCGAACTCGCCGACGCGCCGGTGCCGGTCGGGGTGCGACTGCACAGCTGGGAGCCGCGCGACGTCGGCGGTATCGCCCAGTTCCAGCTCGCCGACGAGGCCGCGCCGCGCACCCTGCGGTTGTCGGTGCCGGGCAGGCACATGGCCTTGAACGCGCTCGCCGCGCTGCTCGCGGCCCGCGCCGCAGGGGCCGACGTGGACGAGATCGTGCAGGGCCTGGAGGGCTTCGGCGGTGTGCACCGGCGATTCCAGTTCGCGGGCCGGGAGAACGGCGTGCGTGTCTTCGACGATTACGCCCATCACCCGACCGAGGTGCGCGCGGTGCTCGGCGCCGCCGCCGAACTGGTGCAGCAGGAGGCCCGCGACGGTGCTCGGTCGCGGCAGGGGCGCGTCATCGTGGTGTTCCAGCCGCATCTGTACAGCCGCACCGCGACGTTCGCCGCGGAGTTCGGCACCGCGCTCAGCCTCGCCGACGAAGTGGTGGTGCTCGATGTGTACGGCGCGCGCGAGAAGCCGCTGCCCGGTGTGAACGGCGCACTGGTGGCCCAGTCGGTCACCAAACCCGTGCACTACCAACCCGATATGTCGCGGGTGGGCAAGCAGGTCGCGCGGCTCGCGCTGCCCGGCGATGTGGTGATCACCATGGGCGCGGGTGATGTGACGATGCTGGGCAGTCAGATCCTGGACGGTTTACGGGCGCGGCCCCAGTACGGGCGATGAGCGCCGAGACGAAGCGGCCGCGCACGCACCGGCGGCCCGGCGGAGCGGAGTCGTGATGGCCAGGCGTGGCAGCAGGCGCGACGGCGCGCCCCGGCGCGGATTCGCCGTGGCGCGTTCGGCCGGTGCGCTGTTCGGCGCGGACGGAGTCCGGCGCTTCTGGTTGTGGGGATTGCTGGGCGTGTGCGTCCTTGCGATCGTCGCGGCCGTCGCGTGGTTCACCCCGGTGCTCTCGGTGCGCACCGTCAAGATCGACGGCGCGGTCGCGGTGCCCGAACAGCAGGTGCGCGAACTTCTCGAAATTCCGTCGGGGCGCTCGATGTTGCGCATCGATACCACCGAGATCGCGCGGCGGGTGGCCGGTATTCCCAAGGTACGCACGGCCCGGGTGCAGCGGGTTTTTCCGTCGACGGTGAAAGTGACCGTCGTCGAGCGGGTTCCGGTGTTGTTTTTCGAGAGTCCGCAGGGCGCGCACCTGTTGGACGCGGAGAGCGTGGAATTCGCGATCGAACCGGCGCCGATCGGGGTGCCGAAGTTGATCACCGATCATCCCGCGAGCGACGACCCGGTCACCGAGGCCGCGGTCGCGGTGCTCACCGCATTGCCGCCTGCGCTGGGCATTCAGGTGGACGAGGTTGTGGCACGGTCCATTTCAGATATTTCGCTGAATCTGAAGGATGGGCGCACGGTACTCTGGGGCGGGATGAACGACGCCGAGCGCAAGTCGGCGGTCGTACTGCCGCTGCTGACCCGCCCCGGAACGGTGTTCGATGTTTCGAGTCCTAATCTGGTCACGGTAAAGTGATCGATACCCATTGCGCCCGCGTCGAATTGCAGTATTCGACGGGCGGCGCTCGCGGTCCCCTCGTGGATCTGCGAGCCGCTGCCTTCGGGCCGGGCGCTCACGCCGCCGCGCTTGTACAGGCCGGCGGGCGGGGCGCCGGGGGGCAACCGTTCACCATACTTCGTGTGGGTCGGCGAAACGAGAGGGATCACACAAGATTCTGTGTCTCGTTTCGGCGCGCCTGCGCGCGGTTTGCGGCGGCGGCGAATAGCGTTCCGCAGCAGTCGGATACTTGACATAACGCTAACCCTATGGTTCAGCTTTAGGGTTTGCCCGAGCGGCGGTTCGCTGAGTACAGCCGCTCAGGCGAAACCGGCGGAGTGTCTCGAATCCGAAAACGACAGGCTTTAGATCGAAGGAAGGCGAGAGCCCATGACGCCCCCGCACAACTACCTTGCCGTGATCAAGGTCGTCGGTATCGGCGGCGGCGGTGTGAATGCCGTCAACCGGATGATCGAACAGGGTCTCAAAGGTGTCGAGTTCATCGCGGTCAATACCGACGCGCAGGCTCTGCTGATGAGTGATGCCGACGTCAAGCTCGACGTCGGCCGGGAACTCACCCGTGGTCTCGGGGCCGGCGCCGACCCCGAGGTCGGCCGCAAGGCGGCCGAGGACCACAAGGACGAGATCGAAGAGGTGCTCAAGGGCGCCGACATGGTCTTCGTGACGGCGGGTGAGGGCGGTGGCACCGGCACCGGCGGTGCGCCGGTCGTCGCCCAGATCGCCCGCAAGCTCGGCGCGCTGACCATCGGCGTGGTCACCCGCCCGTTCTCGTTCGAGGGCAAGCGGCGCGGCAACCAGGCCGAGGTCGGCATCAACCAGCTGCGCGAATCCTGCGACACGCTCATCGTGATCCCGAACGACCGGCTGCTCCAGCTCGGCGACGCGGCGGTCAGCCTGATGGACGCGTTCCGCTCGGCCGACGAGGTGCTGCTCAACGGTGTCCAGGGCATCACCGACCTGATCACCACGCCGGGTCTGATCAACGTCGACTTCGCCGACGTCAAGAGCGTGATGTCGGGGGCGGGCAGCGCCCTGATGGGCATCGGCTCCGCCCGCGGCGAGGGCCGGTCGGTGAAAGCGGCCGAGTCCGCGATCAATTCGCCGCTGCTCGAGGCGTCGATGGACGGCGCGCACGGCGTGCTGCTGTCGATCGCGGGCGGCTCGGACCTCGGCCTGTTCGAGATCAACGAGGCGGCCTCGCTGGTGCAGGAGGCCGCGCATATCGAGGCCAACATCATCTTCGGCACGGTGATCGACGATTCGCTCGGCGACGAGGTGCGCGTCACCGTGATCGCCGCGGGCTTCGACGGCGGCGGGCCCGCCCGGCGGACCTTCGACACCACCGGCCGCAGCACCATCGGCTCGGCCCGTTCCGGCGAGATCGGCCAGAGCCGCAGCACCGAGGTCGCCGCCCGCAGCACCGACACCGCGGCCGCCGGCGCGAGCGCCTCGACCCGCGGCGCCGTGCCGAGCTACCGCGACTCCGAACGCGCCCGGCTGGCCGAACCCACGGTCGCCAACAACCCGCGCGCACACATCGAACCCCCCGACGATGACGACGACGACGTCGACGTCCCGTCCTTCATGCGCCGCTGACCCACCCGCCGCCCCTGACCCACCCGCGTCCCGCGCGGCCCGGACCCACCCGCTGCGCCCCTGCTCTACCCGCGTCCCGCGCGGCCCTGACTCACCCGCGTCGGGCGCGGCCCTGACTCACCCGCGTCGGGCGCGGCCCTGACTCACCCGCGTCGGGCGCGGCCCTGACTCACCCGCGTCGGGCGCGGCCCTGACTCACCCGCGTCGGGCGCGGCCCTGACTCACCCGCGTCGGGCGCGGCCCTGAGCCACCCGCGTTCGGCGCGGCCCTGAGCCACCCGCGTCCCGCGCGGCCTCTGACCCCACAGAGCGTCCGTACCCTGCACAGCCCTGTTGCAGCGCACGGACGCTCTGTGCTTTACGGCCCCGTCTCAGCCGTCGTCTCCGCCGAGTCGATGGTGGCCAGCCGTGCACTGTCCGCACCCCACGCAGCGGCGTGCGCACCCCGCGTCCGTGTGCGCGTTGCGCACGTGTTCGCGCTCCGCGCAGGTGTTCGCGCCCCGCGCAGCGGCGTGCGCACCCCGCGTCCGTGTTCGCGCTGCGCAGGTGTTCGCGCCCCGTGCAGGTGTTCGCGCGCTGCGCAGGTGTTCGCGCGCCGCGCAGGTTTTCGTCGGCAATTTCATGCGCGCGGTCGTGGAAAGTGCGCATGGTCGTGGTCGTGCGCGTGGCGGTGGAACGTGCGCATGGCTGTGGTTCGTGCGTGGTGTCGCCGG
>NZ_BAUA01000036.1 GCF_000710915.1 Nocardia brasiliensis IFM 10847 | reverse complement strand
TGTATAGGCTCTCTAACACCGACGCACCTTCCGTTATCTCGACGAGGTCTAGCGTGGGTAGCACTGTGGATGCGTCACGCCGCAGCGAGATGTAGTCCGCTACCTGTGGTATGGTGCCGGATACGCGATAGCCGTTCTCGGCCAAATGCCCGCTCAGCCACAGGTTGAGATTCCTGCGAAATCTCGCCGCCCAGTCGGGGCGTTGTCCAGGGAATGTGCGCTGCAACAGATCCCGCAGTGATTCGATGAGTGGGTGACCGTGCAGCGGCGTAGACCGGCAGTCGTCGACAATAATCTCCCGCATGCTCGCAATGATTTCCGCATAGCGTCCGACGCGGTTCGTCGTGACCGCGTTGTTTTGCTGATCGTCAACAATGAAAAAGTAACTGTTCCAGTCGGCGACAAGCATCAGACGCTCAAGGCTCACGCGAGGGCAGAGGGTGGACATCAGGCGGCCGTAGCCTAGGGCTCGAAACTTGCTCACTACAGTCGGTGAACGCAAAAGACCTTGCTTGTCGCACCACAGTTCGGTCAATTCCTGCACTCGGTCTTGCTGCGGGTGGCAAGTCGTAGTGAATGGTAGCCTCAGATCGGGAATTCGGTATACGCCCATGGTGTATCAGTCCGCAACACGCTGGTTGCCGCGGATCCGCCGATGAACGGTCATTGGCAATTGGTTCGGGCGCACGAGGGCTGTAGCGACCTCGCGGACTTCCTCACCGGGTACCAGTCGAAGCTTCCAATGCGCGCATATCGCTGCGGCGATTATGGTGAGTTCCATGGTGGCGAACTGCTTGCCGATGCATTGATGAGCACCCGCAGCGAAGGGAATGTAGGCGCCTTTCGTCAACTGCGGTGCGTTCTCGGGGAGCCACCTATCGGGATCAAACCGCAAAGGTTCAGGGAACCAGCGGGAATCGTGGTGCAGCAGGTACGGGCTGTAGACGACCTCGGAGCCAGCGGGAATCGTTACGCCGCCGACTGTAACCGCAGTGAGCGTCCGCCGCATAAACAGAAGGGGTGTTCGGAGCCGGAGCACCTCAGAAATGACCCGGCCGAGATAGTCCAGTGCAGGGACGTCATCGTAGCAGGGAGGACGGTCGCCTAGGACCGAGTCGATTTCAGCGTAGACACGATCCGCCACTTCAACGTTGCGGCCCAGCTCGTACATCACCCAACCCAGCACAGCTCCTGGAGCCTCGATGCCGGTCAACGCCAAGGTCATAACCTGGTCGTGGATCTCCTGATCAGAAAGTCCGTTGCCATTGTCATCACGAGCCTTCAGCAACGCGGACAGGACGTCGCCTCGGTCCTGTCCGGCGTTGCGGTAGATCGCGATGGCGTCATCGACTGCCTTGTGCATTGTGGCCAGCGCCCGCTTGATTCGAATATTGCCAGGCGAGGGCACACGTTCCCACGCTGACGGTAATACTGTGAGGAAGAGAAGACCGTGGGTGAGGACCCGCAACCCATCCCGGATCGCCTGCGTGGCGTCGTCGTTCGCAGTGAATTTGAACAGACTCCGCGTAAGTGCGGTTAGCGCCACATCGTTCATGACGTCATCGACCGCGAGGACTTCGCCTTCCTTCCAGGTCGAGCTCGCCTCGATAGCGGCTTCCCGCATAATCGACCCGTAGTCGGTGAGGCGTTCCCGACTGAAGGCTGGCTGCAAGAGTCGGCGTTGTCGGCGATGCTCAGCGCCAGAAGACGTTCCCAGACCCCGGCCGAGTGCCGGCACTAATTTCTCGAATATTCGCCCACGCGCGTAGTTCACGTCGCCTGGCACGAGAACTTCCCGAACTGTATCCGGGTGTGTAACGATATATACGGGCAATCGCCCGAATCTCACCCGCACGACTGTTCCGTATCGGGCCGCTGCAGGTAGGAACTCAAGAGGGCGACGTACCATCGGCACGACGTGGCCGAGAAGTGGCCACGCCCCGGGGGGTTCAGGAATGCTCGCCGCGCTGGGAGAAGATAGCATTCGACATTTTCTCAACATGTGCATCTCCATCTAGTTCACTAGGTTGAGTGGTGTTAGCTAGAAATTTGGAAGGCCCCTGGACCCGGTGCCACTGATCCGGCGGCAAAGAAGCGAAGGAGCGTCAATTGGATGCAAGTCGCATCTGCTCTCGCGGATAATACCCCCATAGTGCGTCTTGCATGGTTGTAATTGAATGGTCTGTGTTTGGTTAACCTGTTGCGGTAACAGATCTTTCGCGCCGGGTCGGTGCCAGATGAGATTCGGGCGCTGGCTGAACCGATCCCGAGTTCGACACCCATCTCCAGGTCGTCGGGACACCACACCGCTGGACGATCGTGCGGGTAGTCACCATCACCGCGTACGTGCTGACGAGCGGATGCGCCGGTCAGTATCTGCCAATGTTGTTCGAGAGCCACCGTCATCGCCGGTTCACCGATTGGACAATGCCGGTCTATGGCGCAAGCGGCATCGCGCGGTCCTCGATGAGTTGGACAGCGCGGGTTTGATCGACTGGTCACGCGCGGTCCGCGACGGACAGTCCGTGCGAGCCAACACGG
>NZ_BAUA01000037.1 GCF_000710915.1 Nocardia brasiliensis IFM 10847 | reverse complement strand
CTGTTCGCGCTCGGTCGCGCACTGAGTTGCCGTGTGCGCCTTGCGGTTCTGCAACACCTGGCCCGCGGCGACGCGTCCGTGGGCGAGTTGGTCGAGCACACCGGGGCCACCCAACCCAATATGTCGAATCACCTGGCCGTGCTGCGCACCGCAGGACTGGTCACCGCCGAACGCGAAGGTCGGGTGGTGCGCTACCGGCTCGCCTCGGCGGCGGCGGCGGATCTGGTGCGCAGCTTGACCGTACTCGCCGACCGCTGAACGCTACGTTCCAGCGAAAACCCTTACCCCACCGAGGATTTGCGCGAGCGCGGGAAGCGCTTCGGAGCACCCCGCGTCGAGGGTGCAGGTCGCCAGTTCGTCACCACGGGTGACGCCCCGGTTGATGATCACCACGGGTTTGCCGTGCCTGGCCGCGTGCCGCACGAATCGCAGTCCCGACATGACGGTCAGCGACGAGCCCGCGACCAGCAGCGCGTCCGCGGCGTCGACGAGGTCGAACGCGGCAGCCACACGGTCCTTCGGGACGTTCTCGCCGAAGTACACGATGTCGGGTTTCAGCATGCCGCCACAGCGCGCGCAATCGACCATCCGGAAGCCCGCGGTATCGGCGACCACCGCGTCCGCGTCCGGCGCGACCTCGACCCCGTCGGTCGTGACACCGTCGGCGAACCCGGGATTGGCCGCCTCCAGCTGCTCGGCCAACGCCATCCGCGAGATCCTGGCCCCGCAACCGAGGCACCGGACCTGCGCGTAGGTGCCGTGCAGGTCGATGACCCGGCGATGGCCCGCCTTGGTGTGCAGCAGATCGACGTTCTGGGTGATCAACCCCGTCGCCACGCCCATGCGCTCCAACTCGGCCAGCGCACGGTGCCCGGGGTTGGGCCGCGACGCGTCCATCCGCCGCCAACCGACGTGATTGCGCGCCCAATACCGCTGCCGGAACACCGGATCGCCGACGAACTGCTGGTAGGTCATCGGGTTGCGCGGCGGCGAGGCCGGACCGCGATAGTCGGGGATGCCGCTGTCGGTGGACACCCCGGCCCCGGTGAGCACGGCGATGCGCCGCCCGGCCAGCACCTCGGCCGGCCGTGCGACGTCCGCGCGAAGTGACGTGCTGTCGGGCATGCAGTTCAGGGTACGTCGGGTACTCAGACCCGCCGCATCACCGAGACCACCTTGCCCAGCACGACCGCCTCGTCACCGTCGATGACCTGGTAGGCGGGGTTACGCGGCTCGAGGTAGACGTGCCCGTTGCGCCGCCGGTACACCTTCACCGTGGCTTCGCCCTCGATCATCGCGGCGACGATCTCCCCCGAATGCGCCTCGTTCTGTTTGCGCACCACGACGATGTCGCCGTCGCAGATCGCCGCATCGATCATCGAATCGCCGCGCACCCGCAGCCCGAACACGGTGCCGCGGCCGACGAGCTGACGCGACATGGTCACCATGTCGTCGGAATGCTCCTCCGCCAGGATCGGCGTGCCCGCCGCGATATCGCCGACCACCGGCACCGCCACCGAGTCCTCGTTCGTTTCCCGCGGCGCGCTCGCCTGCAGGAACATCCGCACATCGATCGGGCGCGACATCGTCTCGCTGCGCCGCAGGAACCCTTGCTCCTCGAGGCTGTTCAGATGTTTCGACACCGACGACGAAGACCGCAGCCCCACCGCGTCACCGAGCTGCCGGGAGTTCGGCGCGTACCCGTGGCGCACCACCCAATCCCGGATCGTGGCGAGGATCCGCTGCTGCCGCTCCGGCAGCCGGGACGTGTCGAGATGCTCGAGGTCGTCGTAGGTCACGCGGGAATCCTAGAGGTCGCCGCCGATCCGTCCGCCGCACAGGCCGATTCAGGGAGTGTCGCCGCGTTCGGATGTGCTTCGCTCGACGCAGAATTCGTTGCCCTCGGGGTCGAGCAGCGTGACCCAGCCCGAACCCTCCGGCGTGCGGTGATCCTCGTACAGCGTGGCGCCGAGGGCGAGCAGCCGGTCCACTTCCTCGTCGCGGGTGCGCTCGGACGGCATCCAATCGAAGTGGACGCGGTTCTTCACCTTCTTGCCCTCCGGCACCTGAATGAACAGCAATCCCGGTACCGGAGCGGGTGCTTCGAGCAGAACTTCCTCGTCGCCCGCCTGGTCCGCGTCGGAGACCGGCCAACCGGTGGCGGCCGCCCAGAACGTGGCGAGCTGGTACGGGTCGGCGCAGTCGATGCTCACATGCCGCAGGATCATGCGCGCGAGACTAACGGTGCACCGAGTGCCATTGCAGCCCAATAATCTTCACCCGGTGCGCGACCGGCGGCGACGCTGCCGGCGAAGCACGTTGCCGCCGTTCACGGTCGACGTCCGCACCGCCGCTGCACGGCCAGTGCACCGAGCGCAATACGGCATCCGCTGCACTCCATGAGTTCGAGATCGCCGCGCTCGGGGTCTGCTCAACCTGCCCCGCCCAAACCGGCAGCGCGCGAATCCTCCTCGGCGAAGTGTCGTCGCGGGGCGACGGCGCAGCCGAGGGCTGTCGCTCATGGTGTGTGTTCCGATGTGGTCGACGCAGTGCCACCCGCGGCGGGCGGGCGGCGGGCGAGTTCGGTGAACAACGGCTGGATGCGGGCGGCGATGTCGTCACGGACCAGCCGCATCCGCTCCATGCCGCCGATACCGCGTTCGGAGGGCTCGTCTGTGTCCCAGTATCGGATTCGCGCACCGTCAACCGGGCCGAGGCGGGCTTCACGGCCCAGGACCACCACCACGTCCATCCGCGCCAGCAGTGCCGGGTCGACGGGTTTGGGGTGCTCGTCGCCGACCTCGACCCCGACCTCGCCCAGTGCCTGCACCGACAACGCGTTCAACTCCTGGCCGGGATCGGTACCGGCGGAATGAACCGCCACGCGGTTCCCGGCAACCGCGCGCATGAGGGCCGCGGCCATCTGGGATTTGCCGCTGTTGCGCACGCACACGAACATCACCGCCGGTGCCGCGGTCATGACCGGACCCCCGATTCGGTCACGGCCAGCTGGGAAGCGGTGGGGTGGAAACGTTTACGCAACGCCAGGGAGACGTAGACCAGACCGACGAGAACGGGGACCTCGATCAGCGGGCCGACGACGCCCGCGAGGGCCTGGCCGGAGGTGGCGCCATAGGTGGCGATCGCGACGGCGATGGCGAGTTCGAAGTTGTTGCCCGCGGCGGTGAACGCCAGCGTCGTCGTACGGGCATAGCCGAGCCCCAGCACGGCGCCCAGCAGGTAGCCGCCGCCCCACATGATCGCGAAGTAGGCCAGCAGCGGCACCGCGATGCGCACCACATCCAGGGGCTGTGCGGTGATCTGGCGGCCTTGCAGGGCGAACAGGACCACGATCGTGAACAACAGCCCGTACAGCGCCCACGGATCCAACCGGGGCAGCAACGTCGACTCGTACCAGGCGCGGCCTTTCGCACGCTCGCCGAGGCGGCGGGTCAGGTAGCCCGCGAGCAGCGGAAGGCCGAGGAAGATGAGCACCGACTTCGCGATCTGCCACGGCGAGGTGTGGATCTCGGTCTGCTCGAGGCCCAGCCAGCCGGGCAGCACCGACAGGTAGAACCAGCCCAGCACCGCGAACATCAGCACCTGGAACGCCGAGTTCAGCGCGACCAGCACGGCGGCGGCCTCGCGGTCCCCGCACGCGAGGTCGTTCCAGATGATGACCATCGCGATGCAGCGGGCGAGTCCGACGATGATCAGCCCGGTGCGGTATTCGGGCAGGTCCGGCAGCAGCAGCCAGGCCAGGGCGAACATCAGCGCCGGACCGAGCACCCAGTTCGCCACCAGCGACCCGGCCAGCAGCCGCCGGTCGCCGGTAACCGAATCGAGGCGGTCGTAGCGCACTTTCGCCAGTACCGGATACATCATGATCAACAGGCCGAGCGCGATCGGCAGGGAGATTCCATCGATCTCGACCGCACTGAGCACGTCGCCGAAGCCCGGGATGATCCGGCCCAGCAGTAGCCCGGCGGCCATGGCCGCGCCGATCCACACCGGCAGGAACCGAGCCGAGATGGCGAGCTTGCCGACGACGGCCGGGGGCTCGGCGGTGGCGGTCACGCGGTCACCGCCGACCCGGCCTCGGCCGCCAGGAGCTCCGAAAGTTGGTGCAGTGCTTGCGGAACGACCCGGTAGTACACCCAGGACGCGCGGCGTTCACTGGTCAGCAGGCCCGCCTCGCGTAGCACCTTCAGGTGGTGGGAGATGGTCGGCTGGGTGACGTCGATGCCCTCGGAGACCTCGCACACGCATGCCTCACCCCCGGCGCGGGCGGCGACCGCCGAGAGCACCCGTAACCGCACCGGATCGGCGAGCGCCTTGAACATCCCCGCCAGCTCGGCCGCGGCCGCGGCGGTCAGCGGCGGCCGAGCCTGGGGGGTGACCTCACACTCCGGTGAGGTCACCCGCAACGACAACTCCGACTTAGACATGCGTCGATATTGACCGATGTCGAACCCGAAAGGCAAGTGAACAACTGGTCAACGCTGCCCACTCCCGGACGTCAGCCGCAGCAACTCGCGCCTGACGCGACGGCTCTCTGCTTGGCGTCGGCGCCGCAGCACGCACCCTCGGCGGCGGCGTCCTCGGCGGTACCGCAGCACACCGCCACCGTCTCCGCATCCACACCGGAGGCGAGTTCTGGTGCGGTGCCGAAGGTTTCGCTATCGGCCAGCACCGTGTACACCTCCCAGCGCTCGGCGTTCGGGCCGGTGACCCACACCTTGTCCTGGGTGGCGAAGCAACAGGTGGTCGCGATCTGTTCCTCGGTGAACAGACCCGCGTCGGACAGGCGGGCGATCTCGGCGTGCACCTGCTCAGAGGTCTGCACCTCCACGCCGAGATGGTTGAGACTGCCGCCGTGGCCGGGGTTCTCGATCAGTACCAGCTTCAGCGGCGGCTCGGCGACCGCGAAGTTCGCATAGCCCGGCTTGCGCTTGGCGGGCTCCGTGCCGAACAGGGTCGAATAGAAGGTGACGGCCGCCTCGAGGTCGTCGACGTTGAGGGCAAGCTGAACACGGGACATGACACAACCTCCAAGTTGTGAGACATATGTCGAAAAGCTGACGGTGCCGAGTGTGCCACCTTTTCGACATAAGTCAATACGCCGGGTAGTGTCGTAGTCATGCCCAAAGCGTTGCCCGTGATCGACATGTCCGCCCCGGTCTGCTGCCCGCCCGTGGCCGCAGGCCCGGTGGGCGACGCCGCCGCCCTGGAGGTGGCGCTGCGATTGAAGGCGATCGCCGACCCGGTCCGCGTGAAACTGATGTCCCTGCTGCTGACCAGCCCGGCCGGACAGGAGAACGGCGGCGATCTCGCGGCCGCGGTCGGGTTGTCGGAATCCACCGTCAGCCATCACCTTTCGCAGCTACGCAAGGCAGGGTTGGTCGAATCCGAACGCCACGGCATGACCGTGGCCCACCGGGCCCGCCGCGACGCGCTCGCCGCGCTGTGCCTGGTGCTCGATCCCAACTGCTGCACCTGAACCTGAACCCGGATCCGTGCTTCTGCGTCGTCAGCTGGTGGCGGCCAGTACTGCCGCCAAGCCTTGCTGTAGGTCCTTGACGAAGAAGTCGGGGACCTCCAGGCAGGGGGAAATGGCCGCCCGATCAGCATCATTGCCGGGACCCGCGACGGCAGGCTGGCCCTGTGCGCGTCACCGACCTGCCGCGCCGCCTTCTTCGACACCAGCCGCAGTCGCACCCGCAGATGGTGCGATATGAACACCTGCGGAAACCGCGAGAAGAAAGCGCGTTTCCACGCCAACGAACACAAATCGCCGCAGCGGGGGTTGCGGTAGTAACCGCCGAAAAGCCAACGAAGTTCTCGTGGTGAGTGCGTCGCATCGGCCCGCGGTCTGATCGGTGCCCCGATCCGACGGCGGCTCTGGGTACGGTGACGGTGTGCCGCGAGCGACATTGACCAAGGAGCAGGTCCTGCAGGCTGCAGTGGAGGTGCTCGATGCCGAGGGAGTGGCCGGGCTGAACGTGCGACGGCTCGGCGCCCAGCTGGGCGTGGCATCGACGGCCATGTACTACTACATCAAGAACAAGGACGAACTGGTCACACTCACCGCCGACCTGGTGTGGCACGAGATCGAGTTGCCGGATCCCGCGACCACCGATTGGCGTTCGGCGGCAGCAGCTTTGGCGCGCGAGGTGCACGAGATGATCGGCCGCCATTTCTGGCTGCTGGCGGCCATGAGCACCCACGTGATCTACGGGCCGGGCAAAGCGCGTTTCGACGAATGTGGTCTGGAAATATTCGAGGGCGCGGGTTTCGCCGGCGCCGACGCGGACCGCGCCGCAGCGACCCTGTTGATGTTCGTGATCGGCGCAGCGCAGGGCTCGGCCGCTGAGCGGGCGTGGGAGGCACGACTGAAGCGCGACGGTGGCGACGCGGGTGCGCGCCGACCCGATGCGCTCGCCTACGTCACCGAGGCCGCTGCACAGTTCCCTCGACTACGGGCCCGTCTCGACTCACCGGTATCGGACGCGGTCGAAACCCTGCCCGGCACTACCGGTTTCGAGTTCGGGCTGCGCGCCGTGCTCGATGGACTGCAATGCCGGCTGGCCGCCGCTCAGGAGAAATAGCCGGCAGCGGCAGGCAGCGTGAGCGCGCCGATCACGACCAGTGAACCCACGGTCGCGAGCAGCCACCGCAGCACCGTCGCCGGTCGATACCAGGACGGCAATGCGTCGGCCGCAGCTCGCAGCACGGCACGGATATCGAGGCCTCGCACTCGCGGATCGTCGAGTTCGGCGAACGCGGACACGGTCATCGGAATGGCGAACACCTGGATGGTAGTCACGTAACCGACGCCGAGGAGCACCAGCGGCTGCACCACCCAGGTCGCTACCCGACCGATCTCGCTACCGGCCAGGTTGAGTGCAGCCAGCACGGTGAGCACCGCGGCGATCGCATAGCCCACGACGAACCCCCACCGGCCTTCTTCCAACCGGACCCCATGCTCGCCGAGCACCCGCGAGTCCACACCGTGTCGCGCGGCCTCGGCGTCCACGACCCGCTGCGCGCGAGGCCCAGCGGTCCGGTAGGCGACAAGCATGACCACGAACATCCCAGCCAACAGCAACTGCAACAGGCCGGCGAGAGCTACGGGGATCGGCACGGCATCTCCTCATACGGGTTGAACAAAGATAAAAACTAGCCTAGCTGGTAATTTATCTTTGTTCAAAACAAACGCTCGCCCGAAACCGGAGATCGCCAAAGCCAACCACCTTGCTCCGCACCCGGAACGGACGCTCGGACGCACCTCCGCGCGAAACCTGATGCGCCCCTTACCGAACGATGGGCGGTGCCTGCGTGACGGTCAGCGGCGGGAGCTCGCCTTCGTAGCGTTCGACCTCCACCAGAGACAACTGACCCGTGCAGCCCTGGGACAGGCTCGACGAGGGCCGGTCCGGCGTCAAAGCGTTGGGGTTGCCGTGCCGGCAGAATGTCGGATCGGCCGGGTCGGGGTCGTACCAGGCGCCGGTCGACAGCTGCGCGACACCGGGGCGGACCGCGTCGTCGACGACGAGCCCGGCCAGGCAGCTGCCGCGCCGACTGACGAGGCGCACCACGTCGCCCGAGCGCAAGCCACGCGCCGCCGCATCCTCGGGATGCAACCGAACCGGTTCGCGCCCAGCGACTTTCGTGGACTGACTGAACTCACCGACGTCGAGTTGGCTGTGCAGCTTCGACCGGGGCTGATTCGCGACCAACTGCAACGGGAACTCCGCGGCGTCCGGCGCCCCCAACCATTCCTCGGGTTCGAGCCACACCGGATGCCCGGGGCAGTCGGCATAGCCGAAACCGGCGATGGTCTCCGACCAGATCTCGATCTTGCCGGTGGGCGTGCCCAACGGGAACCGCTGCGGATCGGCCCGGAACTGCGCACCGAGCACCTGATCCGGGTCCGGGATCGGCAACTCCACATGCCCACTCGCCCAAAAGGTGTCGAAATCGGGCAGCGCGTGCTCGGCGAACCGCAGCCGCCACTGCTCGTACAGGTGCCGCAGCCACTCTTCGACCGTGCGACCTTCACCGAACTCCTTGCCGACCCCGAGCCGCTCGGCCAGGTCGACGAAAACGGCGTAGTCGTCGCGCGCCTGACCGTGCGGCCGGGTGAGCGCCTTCATCGCGAAGAACACCCGGTCGTTCTCGCCCGCGCCGTAATCGTCGCGCTCGATCGACATTGTCGAGGGCAACACGATATCGGCGTGCCGGGCGGTCGCCGACCAGAACGGGTCGTGCACCACCACCGTCTCCGGCCGGGTGAACGCCTCGCGCAACCGAGCCAGATCCTGGTGGTGGTGAAAGGGATTCCCGCCGCACCAGTACACCAGCCGGATATCGGGATACACCAGACGCTGACCGTTGTAATCGAACGGCCGACCGGGCTCGAGCAGCATGTCGGCGATCCTGGCGACCGGGATGAACGTCGTCACCGGGTTGAGTCCCTGCGGCAACCGCGGCGGGGAGAACGCCCGCGCCGGCTCCCCCAGACTCGCCGCCGAACCGTATCCGTGCCCGAAACCACCACCGGGCAAGCCGATTTGGCCGAGCATCGCCGCCAGCACCACACCCAGCCACAGCGGCTGTTCACCGTACTGCGCCCGCTGCAGCGACCAGCTGACCGTCACCAGGGTCCGCGCCGCCGCCATCTCCCGCGCCAGCGACCGGATCCGCTCGGCCGCCAACCCCGTGATCGGCGCGGCCCACTCCGGCGACTTCACGATCCCGTCCGCGTCCCCGCGCACATAGCCGATGAAGCGGTCGTAGCCCACGGTGTACTCGTCCAGGAAGCCTCGATCCGCCGACCCGTCCGCGTCCAGCACCTGCGCCAGCGCCAACATCAGCGCCGCGTCGCTACCGGGCCGGGCCGCGATCCACTCCGCCTGCGCCTCGGCCGGAATATCGTCACGCAACGGCGAGACCGACACGAAGCGGCAGCCCCGCCTCCGCGCGGCCGCGATCCACCCCTTCGTATTGTGCCGAGACACCCCGCCCGGCGAGACCGCGGCGTTCTTCGGCGACAGCCCGCCGAACGCCACCACCAGCTCCGCGTGTTCGGCCAGCACCGATTTCGAGGTCGCCTGCTGCATCACCCAACCGAGATCGCCGATCACGTACGGCAGCAGCACCTGCGATACACCCAGGCTGTAGCTGTTGACGTGATATACGTACCCGCCGAGGCAGTTGAGGAACCGGTGCACCTGACTCTGCGCATGATGGAACCGTCCCGCGCTCGCCCACCCGTAGGACCCGCCGTACACCGACTCCGCCCCGTGCTCGCGATACACCCGGCGCAATTCGCCGGACAACAGCTCGAGCGCGGTCTCCCAGGACACCGGCACGAACGGCTCAGCGCCCCGCCCCGGCGCGCCCGGCCCGCGCTCGAGCCACCCCTGCCGCACATACGGTTGATCGATCCGCGTCGGATGATGCTGCGCGGAAGCCACATTGTCGATCAACGACATCGGCTCCGGATCCTCGCGCCACGGCCGCACCGCCGTCAGCCGCTCGCCGTCGCTGTCCGCCTCGAAGGCTCCCCAATGCGTCAGATGCGTGGTCACCAACTCACCGTAACCGGGCCCGCCGACAAACGGGCGCCGCCGAATCCCCCGGCCGGCACGGGCCTCCGAGGCGAATCAGCGCCGGCGCAACAAGAACATCCGGAACTGCCGGCCACCCGACAGCTCGTACTCCATCTCGTATCCGGGCCAGAACTCCACCGCCAGATCCCACGCGGATTTGCGCTCGACGCCGGTCAGCTCGGTGACCGTCACCTCGAACTGCTCGCCGCCGTGGCGGACCGTGGCCGTCGTCGCGGCCCGCAAGTTCGCCGACCAGGCCGGATGTTTCGCACTGCCCCAATTCGAACCGATGACCAGGAAGTCCTCGCCCCGCGGCACATACAACAGCGACGTCGTGCGCGGGGTGCCGGTCTTGCGACCCGCAACGGTGATCTCGATCGATGGCAACCCGGCCAGATCCAGCACGCCCTTGCGTCCGCCGGTCCAGCGCCGAATCGTCCGTTCCACCGGCAGCACGACCGGCGCACCCCGCATCGCCCAGCGCTGGCGAGCCAGCTGTCGAGCGAACGACGGCAACGGATTCGACACCATCCTCGAATCCTGACACGTCGTCGTCCGGCACCGGCCACGGCAGGCCGGGACGAGGGCGATCTCACATCCGCACCCGTGCGGGCCGAAGCACATGGTCAGATAAGAGCGATGGCGGCGGTCAGGCCGCCGCGCGCGACGGTTTGCAGCGCGACCCGCGCATGGCTGACGCTGTCCCACTTGTCTTGCAGCGCAAGCGCATTCGGTGGAGTGACACCCGCCTGCGCGGCCGCGGTCTGCACCGTGTCGACCGGCTTGGCGATTCGCACGTAGATGAGCAACCAGATCGCCGTAGATGACCGCGTTCGCGACGACCGCGACGACCTGAGCTATTACCTGGCAATCACTTTCCGGCGAGCAGTCCTGCACCGCCGGTACTTTGGACAGCGCGCACATCGGGCGCGACCCACCGGAAAGGACCCAGACACTTGACGATCGGTGCCTCGCGGCCGCACACCACCCACCCGTCCGGCCGGCACCGCCGGAGGGGCTGCTGATGTTCGCACGCTGGGGGGACCTCGTCCATCGATTCCGGTTCATCGTCATCGCCGTCGTCGGCGCGGGCATGCTCGCCCTCGGTGGATACGGCTACGACCTCGGCAATCATCTCGGCGCCAGCGGCTTCGACGACCCGACCTCGGAATCCGCGCACGCCGCACGTACCGCCGACGCGGCATTCGGCCGCGACCACTCCGCAGACGTCATCGTGCTCTATACCGCGCCACCCGGCGTGCCTCTCGATGACCCGGACTTCAGCACCAAGATCGTCGACAACCTCAACCGGCTCCCCCGCGAACACCCGCAGATCGACCGGGTCAACGGCGCCTACTGGCAAACCGAGAACGCCCCGGCCCAGCCGAGCTTCTTCGGCAAGCCCGAAAAGAACCGCGCCTTCGCCTCCATCGCCATCAAAGGCGATAACGACACCGACATCGTCAACAACTTCCGCGCCGTCAAAGACGCCTTCTCCATCCCCGGCGTCGACGTCCAGGTCGCCGGCCTGCAACCGGTCGCGGGCGCACTCACCGACACCCTCGCCGACGACCTGCACCGCATGGAACTGCTGGCCCTGCCCGCCGTCGCCATCCTGCTCTTCTTCGTCTTCGGCGGCCTCGTCGCCGCCGCGCTGCCGCTGGTGCTGGGCGGCCTCACCATCATCAGCGCCAACGGCATCGTCCGCTTCATCACCGAATTCACCCAGGTCAACTCGTTCGTCTCCAGCGTCGTCACGATGATCGGCCTCGGCCTGGCCATCGACTACGGCCTGTTCATCGTCAGCCGCTTCCGCGAAGAGATCGCCGAAGGCTACGACACCCCCACCGCCGTCCGCCGCACCGTCATGACCGCCGGCCGCACCGTCGTCTTCTCCGCCACCATGATCGTCACCAGCCTCGGCGGCATGCTCTTCTTCCCGCAGGGCTTCCTGCGCTCGCTCGCCTACGGCTCCATCGCGACGGTCTCCCTCGCCGCACTCTCCGCGATCACCATCCTGCCCGCGATCCTCAGCATTCTCGGCCCGCGCGTGGACCTGCTGGGCGTCAAACGCTTCAGCCGCAGCAAAACCGCCGACGAAGTCGAGAACGGACTCTGGGGCCGCAGCACCCGCTGGGTCATGCAGCACCCGACCAAGATCGCCATCCCGATCAGCATCGGCCTGCTCATCCTGATCATCCCGGTCAAGAACATCGCCTTCGGCACCTTCAGCGAAACCTACTTACCGCCCGACCACACCACCCGCATCGCCCAGCAAGAATTCGACACCACCTTCCCGCTGCGCAAATCCGACCCCGTACAACTCGTCTTCGTCACCGAGGAGACCGACGAAAACCGTCAGGCACACCGCAACGCCATCGGCGCGGTGATCAAACAGGCGAGCCAGGCCCCCGGCCTCGCCGAGCAAAGGCCAGGCGTACCAGGCCAATTCGCCACACCGAAAGCCTCGACCACCCAGCCCGGCGTCTACCGCAGCGAAGCGACCCTCGCCGACTCCACCGACACCGAGGCCGCCAACGCCACCATCGACTACCTGCGCTCGATGGACGTACCCGACGACATCACCGTGCTCGTCGGCGGCCAGCCCGCGATCAAGAAAGACACCATCGACGGCATGCTCGGCCGCATCCCGTTCATGGTCGTCGTGGTGCTGTTGCTCACCACCCTGCTCATGTTCCTGACCTTCGGCTCCCTGGTATTGCCTATCAAAGCCGCACTCATGAGCGTGCTCGGCCTCGGCTCCACCCTCGGCATCCTCACCCTCATCTTCATCGACGGCCACGGCGCGCGGCTGCTCAACTTCACCCCGCAACCGATTCAAGCCAACGTGCTGATCCTGATCATCGCGATCATCTACGGGCTCTCCACCGACTACGAGGTATTCCTGTTGTCCCGCATGGTCGAAGCGCGCGCGAAAGGCGCCACGACCACCGAGGCCATCCGGATCGGCACCGCGCACACCGGCGGCATCATCACCGCCGCCGCGCTCATCCTGCTCGTCGTCACGGGCGCGTTCGCCTTCTCCGACCTGGTGATGATGCAGTACATCGCCTACGGCATGATCGCCGCGCTCTTCATCGACGCCACTATCCTGCGCATGCTGCTCGTGCCCGCGGTCATGAAACTGCTCGGCGACGACTGCTGGTGGGCACCGGCCTGGATGAAACGCCTGCAGCAACGCGTCGGCCTCAGCGAACCCGTCCTCGACGACGAACATCCCGCCACCCGCGACATGGCCGACCTGGTCGAGACCACACCGGTGACCGACCCGGTCACGGTCCGCCTCCCCGTCGTCGATGCCGACCAGGTCCGGCGCTGACCAGCCGAATCTGCTGTCAGCAGAACGTCGTTCGATTCGAGCGCGCGACGAGCTAGCGTGGGCACCCTTCGAAAGGGAGGCCGAGTATGCCCACACCGATCAAGTTCTCCATGGCCGCCGACGTGATCAGCATCGGCTCACTGCCGGACTTCGCCCGCCGCTGCGAAGCCGACGGTTTCGACGCGTTGATGGTCCCGGACCATCCCGGCGCGTTCGCCGCACCGTTCGTCGCACTCGCCGCCGCCGCGACCGCCACCGAAACGATCAAACTCGGCACCAACGTCGTCAATGCGGGCATGTGGGAGCCATTCCTGCTCGCCGGCGAGGTCGCCACGCTCGACCTCGTCTCCGGTGGGCGCGCGCTGTTCGGGATCGGTGCCGGGCACACCCCGGCCGAATGGACCATGCAGGGCCGCGAACACCCCTCCGCCGCAGCGCGAGTCGCGCGGATGATCGAGGTCGGCGACACGACCCGACAGCTGCTCTCCGGTGAAACCGTCACCTTCGCCGGCGACCATGTTCGGCTCCAGGACGCCGTGCTCGACCGGCCGCGTCCGATCCAGACGCCGATCCCGGTCCTCGTCGGCGGCAACGGCGACCGCGTCCTGCGTTACGCCGCCGAAACCGCCGATATCGTCGGCTTCTCCGGGCTCGGCCGCACCCTACCCGACGGACACCGGCACGAAACCCGCTGGAGCCGAGCCGAGATCGACGCCCAGGTCGCGAAGGTACATGCGACGGCGACCGCGAACGGGCGCACACCCGCCCTCGAAGCCCTCGTGCAACACGTCGAGATCACCGACGACGCCGAGGCTGCCTGCGCGCGATTGGCCGCCGAGATACCGACCACCACTGCCGCCGAATTGCTCAGCGCCCCGTACGTGCTGATCGGCACCGCCGACGAGTTGGTCACCGAGCTTCGCGGCCACCAACAGCGTTGGGGCTTCGATCGATTCGTGATGCGAGCGCCCACACTGGCGGCCGGCGCACAGCTCTTGGAGGCGCTCGCCGCGACGGAGAGTTAGCAGGCGGCCGCACCTCCCCTTCTGTGCTGGTGAGGTTGTGTGGGAGGTGCGGTGCGCTGGTAGGTGGTGTGTGGTGTTGGTTGAACGAGTGGCTTTATATGTTTGGATGCGCATATCTACGTAAGTAGATGTTTTTTTCCGGTCGATAACCAGAGGTGCTCACTCACTCGTTCATTCGAAGGATCGCCGCCCCAGCACGCGTCTTCCGCCCGAGGAACAACCTTCCTCCCCTAGTCCGCCGATAGGCCCGACCGCTGCCCGCACTCCCCCACCACCGCTTACGACGGCGATCACCACGAAACGGACATTCGACCAGTTACGCTGTCCCCCAAGGTTCCCAGCGCCACTATCGCGTTGAACAGGAGTTCTGATGCGAGCACAGCTTCTGCGGCGAGCACCGCGTCGCTTCTCGGCCGGCCTGATCGTTGCCGCCGTCGCCCTGCTCGTCGCGGGCACGGCCACGGCAGGCGCACGGCCGGAACCACCCGCACGAATCGCTCCGCTGGGCGCCGAATTCCTGTGGGGCGTCGCCGCATCCGGCTATCAGGCGGAGGGCCATGCACCCGACAGCAATTGGTCCCGCTACGTCGCGGAGGGCAAAACCGCTGACCCGTACGGTGATTCGATCGACTTCTACACCCGGTATCGGTCGGATATCGCGTTGGCGGCTCAGCTCGGCGTCAAGGTGTATCGGATCGGCCTCGAGTGGGCGCGCGTGCAACCACGGCCCGGCACTTGGGATCCCGCGGGTCTGCGCTTCTACGACGAGGTCGTGGCCGCCATCGTCCAGGCCGGTATGCGGCCGATGCTGACGATCGATCACTGGGTGTATCCGGGGTGGGCGGTCGATCGCGGCGGCTGGCGCAATGCGGGCATCGTCGAGGACTGGCTCACCAGTGCACGCGCCCTGGTCGATCGCTACGCGGCGCGCGACCCGCTGTGGGTCACCTTCAACGAGCCGACCTTCTACATCGTCAACGAGCTGCGCAAAGGCGGCCTGTCGCCGCTCGACGTACCCGCGATGCACGATCGAATCGCGCAGGCGCACAACGGCATCTATGACTACATCCATCAGGTGCAGCCGGGCGCGCTGGTCACCAGCAACGTCGCGTACATCCCCACCGGCGAGGACCTGATCAACAAGCCGCTCATCGACCGCATCGGCGCACGCCTGGACTACATCGGCATCGACTACTACTACGGCCTGTCCCCGGAAACGCTGCTGGCGGGCCCGCCCGACTTCGAGCGACTCTGGACGCAGCCGCTGCAGCCGGAGGGCATCTACTACGCCCTGCAGCACTACGCCCGGCAGTTTCCGGGAAAGCCGCTCTACATCGTCGAGAACGGCATGCCGACGGAGAACGGCGCTCCGCGCGCCGACGGGTACACCCGGGCCGACAATCTCCGCGACACCGTCTACTGGCTGCAACGCGCGAAAGCCGACGGCATGAACCTCATCGGCTACAACTATTGGAGCCTCACCGACAATTACGAATGGGGCTCCTACACACCGCGATTCGGCCTCTACACGGTCGATGTCCGCACCGATCCCACGCTCACACGCAAACCGACCGACGCGGTCGCCGCCTATACCGCCATCACCGGCGCGGGCGGCGTGCCACCGAACTACCGGCCCACCCGAGCGCCCAAGCCCTGCTCGTTCGTCGACGCCCTGGCCAGCTGCACCGACCCGGTCACGCTCCCCCGGTGACCGAAACTCCGGATCCCACTTCGATGTTGCGCCGCTGGGAAGATTCCGGCGCGATCTGGCGGGTGCTCGCGCGCACCACCACTCGGGTGACCATCGGTCTGTTCGAGTGCACCGGTGGCCAAGAGGTGGATCGCATCACCTCCACCGATCCCGCCCTGCTGCGCTTCCTCGGCGATCGTTGGAGCAGCGCGGACTGAGGCGTGTTCAGCGCCGGTGGCCGAGCATGTCGAGCAGCGCGTCCACCTGCTGGTCGAACAGGTCGGTGCGGTCGGTGAAGGTGTCCGTGCCGTACATGTCGAAGACGTCGGCGCTCACGGCACCGAAGAGGCTTGCCCAGAAGGTGATGCCGCGGGCGAACAGCCAATCCGGTAGGGGCAGTTCGAATTCATCGCGGATTCGGTCGAAATCGGCTGCGAGCGTCGCAGATACGGCAGGCTCGGGCTGCGGAGCGGTGAGCTGTCCGGCCAGGTAGGCGCGGGCGAACAGACCCTGCAAGGTGGTGATCACCCGGGTGCCGGGCGTCATCGTCTGCTCGGCGGGCGCGTCGTAGCCGGGCACCGGCGTGCCGAAAAGCAGCCCGTAGCGGGCGGGTTCGGCCTGCGCCCAGCGGCGCACCGAGTGGCACAGGGTGCGGATCTGTTCGATCGGGTCGTCGGGCGCCGCCGCCAGGTCGGCGTCCACGGCGTCGCCGAGCGCGTTGTAGCCGTCGATCACCAGCAGCGTGAGCAGCTCGTCGCGGCTGCGCACGTAGCGGTAGACCGCCGAGGACACCACGCCCAGATCACGCGCGACGGCCCGCAGCGACAAGGCCGCGGCGCCTTCGGAGGCGAGATGCTCGCGGCCGATGCGGACTATGTCGTTCATGGTCTGCGCTCTGGCACGCGCACGCGGGGTCGTCGGCATACCCCACCGTGCAATATTCAGAGAGCACTGTCAACAACAGCGAGCGCCGCTCTGGAAAGCACCGGGCGCGGAGACGAATCAGCCGGACCCGCCCTGGTTCGGCGCACAAGCTACTCGGTAGTAGTGTTAGCCGAGTCACTGGCGACACTATCGAGGAGTTCACCATGGACCAGCGGACGACGGATTTCGACGTCCTCATCGTCGGCTCCGGCTTCGGTGGCAGCGTCACCGCGCTGCGGCTGGTCGAGAAGGGCTACAAGGTCGGCGTACTCGAGGCGGGCCAGCGGTTCGCCGACGACGAACTGCCCAAGACCAGCTGGGAGCTGAAGAAGTTCCTCTGGGCGCCCAAACTCGGCTGCTACGGCATCCAGCGCATCCATCTGCTGCGCGATGTCCTGATCCTCGGCGGCGCGGGCGTCGGCGGCGGCTCGCTGAACTACGCCAACACGCTCTACGTGCCGCCGGCGCCGTTCTTCCAGGACGCGCAGTGGCGCGACATCACCGACTGGCAGGCCGAGCTCGCGCCGTACTACGAACAAGCGCAGAAGATGCTCGGCGTGGTGCGCAACCCGCACATGACACCGGCCGACGAGGTGTTCAAACAGGTCGCCGAGGACCTCGGGGTCGGCGACACCTTCGTGCAGACGCCGGTCGGCGTGTTCTTCGGGGAGCCCGGAAAGACCGTCGCCGACCCGTATTTCGGCGGCGTCGGCCCGGAGCGCACCGGCTGCATCGAATGCGGCGACTGCATGGTGGGCTGCAAGTACGGCGCGAAGAACACCCTCGTGAAGAACTACCTCTACCTCGCGGAAAAGGCAGGCGCACAGGTCATTCCGATGACCACGGTGACCGACCTGCGGCCCCATCCGGACGGCACCTGGGACGTCTCCACCGCCCGCACCGGCGCCTGGTTGCGTAAGCAGCCCAAGACCTACACCGCCGCCAACGTGGTGCTCGCGGCGGGCACCCGAGGCACGCAGAAGCTGCTGTTCGAGATGCAGGACAAAGGCGCGCTCACCGACCTGTCGCCGCGCCTGGGCCAGCTGACGCGCACCAACTCCGAATCCATCGTCGGCGCCGCGACCAAGAAGGTCACCCCCGGTGTCGATTTCACCAAGGGCGTGGCGATCACCTCGTCCATCCATCCCACGCCGGACACCCATATCGAGCCGGTCCGCTACGGCAAGGGCTCCAACGCCATGGGCCTGCTGCAAACGCTGATGGTCGACGGCGGCGGCCGGATTCCACGCTGGCTGCGCTTCCTGGGCCTGGTGCTGCGGCATCCGATGAACCTGCTGAGCTTCCTGAGCACCAAGAACTGGAGCGAGCGGACCATCATCTCACTCGTCATGCAGCACTTGGACAATTCGATCACGACCTACACCAAGCGCGGGTTGTTCGGCCGCAAGATGACCAGCAAGCAGGGCCACGGCGAACCGAACCCGACCTGGATTCCGATGGGCAACAACGTGACCCGGCGAGTGGCCGAGAAGATCGGCGGCATCGCGGGCGGCAGCTGGGGCGAGATCTTCAATATCCCGCTCACCGCACACTTCCTGGGCGGCGCGGTGATCGGCGCCGACGCCGAGCACGGCGTGATCGACGGCTACCACCGCGTCTACGGCTACCCGACGCTGAGCGTCGTCGACGGCGCGGCGGTGTCGGCGAACCTCGGCGTCAATCCGTCGCTCACCATCACCGCCCAGGCCGAACGCGCCGCCGCCTACTGGCCGAACAAGGGCGAGGTCGACACCAGGCCGCCGCTCGGCGCCGGCTACCAGCAGATCCCGCCGGTCGCCCCCGCCAAGCCGGTCGTGCCCGCGAACGCCCCTGCCGCACTGGTACTTCCGATCGTGCAGATCAGGGAGACACCGGCCGCGGGCTGAGGTCCCCCCGACGCGCTGTCCGGATGCCTGATCACACCGTGGATCTGCATCCGGACAGCGTGGCCCGTCGGTGCTCGTGCGCGAGCCGAGGCGCGATCACTTCCCGCCGTCCATATCGTCCATCTTGGTCGCGGCGTCGCGCATGCCCTTACTGAACTTCTTCGCGGAGTCGGCCATGTTGTCGCCACCGGTCAGCAGGTTCTTCGAGGATGTGCCGTAACCCTTGTCGCCCTTGACGAATTTGTCGCCGTAGTCGTCGCTGCCCCACGGTTCGCCTTGGGCGTTCAGGTTGTTCCGCAGGGTGGCGATGATATCGCCGGTCTTGCCGCCGACCCCATCCATTTTGGTTGCGGCCTGGCGTAACTGCGCGGTGTCCACGCGGATTCTGCGATTCTCGGCCATGATGGTCTCCTGCCTTGCTGATCCGAACTCAGTACCGGTCCTCGGGACGCCCTGTTTCCCAATGTGATTCGACGCGTTCCATCAGGTTGTCGATGTCCTGCTGGATTCGCCACGCCAGTTGCCGTCGGCTGATGGCGTGCGCGACCGGGTTCTCGTCCAGCGACATCACGTAGCGCCCGTCGCCGGCCACGTCGCGCCACATCAACGTCGTCTCGTGAATACCGCGCGGACCGTACTTCGAACGGCCCTGCGCCACTGTGATCGCACCGGTCAGGTCGGCCCGCTGTTCGAAGAACCGCTGGGTGCGATACACCGGCCGATCCTCGATGTCGTCCTGGACGAAGCTGCGCCCCCAGCTCGGAGCGATGTGCTCCTGCGGGTCGGTGACGATCGGAATGTCCGGCAGCCGACCGGCTTCCACGTTCGGCAGCGAACGCACCACCGCGACGCCCAACGCTTGCGGATCACATTCGGTGACCACGACCATCGGCGAGTCGTAGGTGAGATCGCCCAGTGCCTGTTCGAACACGAACCCGTGCAGACCTGCCCGTCCGGCATGCACACGGAGCCTCTTGCTCGAGTCGTTGGCGTCGTGCTCGTCCCAGCTACGCGCCAGCACATACAGTTCGGGCTGGGTCAGCACCTGGAGCACGCCGTTGAACGAGCCATCCAACCGGCGCTGCAGATCTTGCCCCACCACTCGTTTACGGCGCTCCAACTCGTCGGTCATCATGGTCTCGTCGCTCTGGAAAAGCAGCGGCCGAGGCATCGACCCACCGCGATACTGGTCGCACAGCACCAGAAACTCGAGCGCGGTGAACTTCCACTGCTGCGTCACGGCTCGATCACCGGCTTCGACCGTGCGATGTCCGGCCCGAGGGCATCATCCATGTTGTTCACCGAGTCGAGGAACTTGCCCCGCTTGTACTCGCCACCCGCACCCTGTGCACCGCCCATGGGCCCGGGGCCAGGACCCATGGGCATGCCCGCGGCCCCGGGTCCGGGCGCGGACTGCGACATGTTCACTCCGGGATTGATCGCCGCCCGCGGGAACAACTTCGACGACTCGGCCGGGTTGGCCTGCGTGTGCGCGTTGAGCGGGGTATTGATGTCGCCACCGGGGCCGGGCCCCGGGCCGCCACCGCCGGCGAGGCCGGCACCGTTTTTCAGCAACGTCGACAGATCGCTCGGGACCGCGTCGCTGTAGGACGCCATATTCATCGGCTGCAGTTCGCCGAGGCCAGGGATGCCGAGCATGCCGTTGGACGCCAAGCCCGCGATCATCTCGGTACCGGTCTTCACGACGTCGCCGATCGTCTTCGTGATCCCGCTCAATCCGTCGGCGAGCGCCTTGATCAGGTCCGCGCCGCCCGGGGTCTGCGGCAGCACCCGGCCGAGGTCGCGCAACGTTTCCGGACTCAGGTTTCGCAACGTTTCCGGGTCCAGGTTCTTCAGAGTCTCCGGGTTCAGGTTCTTCAAGCCCTCCGGGCTGAGGCCGTTCATAATGTCGGCCCCGAACCGCTTCAGGTCTTCCGGACTCATTCCCTTCAACAGATCGGAGCCCAGCTTCTGCAAGCCTTCCGGCGTCATCTGCTTCAGCAAGTCCGGACTCAGACCACCGAGCAGCCCCGCGCCGATCTTCTGCAACGCCTCCGGGCTCAGATCCTTCAGCGGATTCTCGCCACGGAGCAGCTTGTTCAGCAGGTCTTGAGGCGAGCCCTTGGGCGGCTGGCCACCGTTCGGCTGCTTCGTCGGAGGATATTCGGGCTTTCGTTGTTCCGGGATCTTCTGCTGCGGCTCCGGGATATTCGGGATGTTGTGGTTCGTGGGTCCGGGCCCGCTGCTGCCACTCTGGCCCGAGTTGCCGCTGCCACCACCGGAATTGTTGCCCGAGCTGTCCTTGCTGCCATCGCCGCCGCCGTACCCGGCGGGGTTGACCTTCTTGTTCTCCGGGCCGCCAGGACTACCCGAACCGCCGCTGCTCGAGCCGCCGCCGTTCTGGCCCTGGCTGTCGCCTAGTCCCTGCTTGCGGCCATCTTCGAAGCCACCCTTGTAGTTGGGGCTGTTCTTGTCGATGTTGCCGGGGCCGCCGCTGCCGCCAGTGTTGCCGCTACCACCACTGTTTCCACTGCCACCGTTGTTGCCGCTACCGCCGTTACCGTTGGCCTTGGCTTTGGCATCTTCCTGCCCCTGCTTGTAGCCGTCCTGGTAGCCGGCCTTGTACTCGGGACTGTTCTTATCGATGTTGCCGTTGTTGTTCCCGCTGCCGTTGTTGTTGCCGTTCCCGTTGTTGTTGCCGCCGTTGTTGTTCCCGTTGCCGCCGCCCTCGTTCTTCTTCTCTTCAGGCTTCTTCTCTTCCGGCGGCGGCTGTTTCACTGTGCCGACTCCGACCACCGGCGGCATGGCTTTCACCGCACCTTCGATGCCCGGCCGATAGACGGCGGCGTAGGTGGCACGGTATCCGGAGAGCCAGCCGTCGCGCTTACATTCCGGGTTGGTGTACTCCCACTTCTGCCCCGGGGTGTCGTTGTACATGGCGTATATCCACTTCGAGCAATACACCAGGTTCGTGCTCAGATTCGTCATCGTGTCGACGAGAGCCTTCGAGCCTTCGGTGAACCGCGTCACCGCCTTCATGGCGAGGTCGGCACCGTCACCGGTCCACATCTCAGCCTTGACCTGCTTCAGATAGCCGTTCAGCTCCTCCAGGTCACCACCCAGCTTTTCGGCCAGCCAGCTATACCGGAAGCCTGCGTTGTATGCCG
>NZ_BAUA01000038.1 GCF_000710915.1 Nocardia brasiliensis IFM 10847 | reverse complement strand
CCCAGAACACGCCGAAGGTGATCAGGAAGACCAGCGACGTGGCCACCCCGATACCGGTGATGCCCAGCTGGGGCAGCCCGGCGCGGCCGTGGATGAAGCCGAGCGCGAGGACCAGGTTCAGCACCACCGAACCGAGGGTCACCAGCAGCAGCGCCTGCGGGCGTTGCATGCCGACCGTGTATTGGCGCAAAGCCTGAAACCAGAGACAGGGCAACAGGCCCGGGGCCAGCGCCACCATCAGGGGCCGGGCGTCCGCGAGCACGCCGGCATCCTGACCGAGCCACTGCAATGCCCAGCCGAGTCCGATCAGGACTGCGCCACCGGCGATTCCGGCGATGGTCGCGATCAGGAAGCTCGACCGCAGCACGTCCCTGATCTCGTGATCGGGGGATTCGCCGCGCTTGCCCGCCGCGCTCACCGCGGTCGCGATCTGGTTGCCGCTGGCGGTGATCAGCCCGACGCACATGGTGCGGATCTGATTGAACAGCGCGAAGGCCAGTCCGCCCGCGGCGACGGCCTGCACGCCGAGCGTGCCCATCAGTGCGATGTTGGTGGTGGACACCGCGATCTGCGCCAGCTGCGTCATCGCGATCGGCGTGGCGAGAGCGGTGAGCCGACGGCTGTCGGCCCGGTAGCCCGACAGCAGCATCACCGCGCCTCGACCAGTTCGGTGCGACGCGACGCCGGGGTGTAGCGGCGCAGCAGTTGGCGCACTTCGGTTTCGGCGGCGGGGTCGAGCAGGTCGCGCTCGGCCATCCAGGCGTCGTCGAAGACGGTGTCCAGGTACTTCTCGCCGCCGTCGCACACGATGGTGACGACGGTCGAGCCCGCGGGAAACTCCTCGAGCCGGGTGAGCGCGGCGTGCACCGAGCCGCCCGCCGAGCCGCCGATCATCAGGCCCAGCTCGGCCGCGACGGCCCGCGCGGTCGCGAATGCCGCCACATCGGTGACCTTGACGCCCTCGTCCAACTGCGAATAGTCCACGGCGGTACCGATCGTGGCGCCGGGCGGGGTCCCGGTGCCGGACTGCCAGTACGGGCCGCCTTCGCCGCCGAAGGCGATCGATCCGACCGGCTCGACGCCGATCACGTGGGCGGGGCGGCCGAGTTGGCGCAACCGGGTCGCGGTGCCGAACAGCGAACCGCCGGTGCCCACCGAGGAGAGCAGGATGTCGACCCGCTCGACATCCTCCAGCAATTCTTCGGCGACCGCGTAGTAGCCGACTGCGTTGGCGTCGTTGTTGTGCTGTTCGGTGAAATACGCGTCCGGCCGCTCGGCCGCCATCGCCTCGGCGAGGTCCTCTCGCGCCGAGGTGGCCAGGTTGTCGTCGCCGTCATCGGCGACGTACACCAGTTCCGCACCCATTGCTCGCATAGCGCGCAGCTTGTCCTTACATGCGTGATGATCGACCACTGCGGTGAAGCGATACCCACGTTCGGCAGCAACTACCGCGAGACCGAGCCCGGTATTCCCGGATGTCGACTCGATGATATGCCCGCCACTGGCCAGCAACCCGCGACGCTCGGCATCGAGCACCATCTCGCGCGCCATTCTGATCTTCGCCGCACCGGTCGGATTGAACTGTTCGAGTTTGAGCAGCAGCCGGGTACCGGTCGAGGTCGCCGCCAGTTCGAACAGCGGTGTGCGGCCGATCAGATCCGTCACGCGCGTGACGAGCGGCATGGGATGTTCTCCTCGTTCGGGTCGGGGTAGTGGGGTCAGCCGTCGAGCGTCCAGCGGAACCGGCGGCCGGGCGCGTCGTGCAGCACGACCTTGGGCGGTATCGGCAGGTCGTGAAAGGCGGACTCGTTCGAGTCCATTTGATACCCGGCGGTGTTCGGGTAGATCAAGAGATCACCGACCTCGGCGGCGCGCGGCAGCGGAATCCGCCGCCAGCTGAGCATGTCCGAATCGAGGCAGGTGGCCGCGCCGACGCTGGTCGGCGTCGGCGCGCCGGGCAGCTCCGGCCACAGCACCGGGTCGGGCAGGTATTCGCTGTCGAACCACTGCTCGGACAGGCTGAGGCTGGTGCCGTCTACCGTGAGCAGCCGGTACGGCGCGCCATCGGTGTACCTGGTCCTGCTGCCCTGCACCCGGAAGACGGTGAAACCGGCATGGGCCAGCAGCGCCCGGCCGGGTTCGACGGCGAGGCGAATCGCGTTGTCGCGCAGTCGTTGCGCGAGTCCGTCGTGCGCCAGGATCGCGGTGAGCATGTCTGCACCCGGCGCGGGGAAGTGGTACGGGTAGTACGACTCGAACGTCTTGCCCGAATGAAACCACGAACGGTCGACCCGGTCGCTGAACTCGGCCCATCGCGCCGCCGGGACGTAGTCGACGCCGAATCCGCCGCCGATCGACAGCGTGGTGGCGGGATGGCCGAGCGAGCGCGCGTGCAGGCAGCGGGCGATCGTCGTCGCCGCCAGCTCCGCCCGCGCGAGGGCGTCGTAGCCGGAGAGATGAAAGCTGAAGCCTTCCAGTCGCACTGTGCCGCAGCCGTCGAGAACGGCGAGCGCGGTGGTGATTTCGGCATCGGTCAGGCCGAATCGGCTGGACGACGCGGGCGCGAGCACGCGCAGCAGGATCCGGGCGGGCAGTGCCGAGCTGCCCAGTGCGGCAAGGCGATCGAGCTCGCCGAGATCGTCGACGGCGATCAGCGCACCGTGGCGGGTGGCGAGCCAGAGCAACTCGTCGGCCTTCGCGGGACCGGTCACCATCAGCTCGTCGCCGCGAATGCCCTGTGCCAGTGCGGCCGTCAGCTCACCGACGCTGGCGACGTCTACGCCCGCACCGTGTTCGGCGCAGGCGCGGACCACCGCGGCGGACTTGTTCGCCTTCTTGCCGTAGTAGACGACACCGTCGACTCCGGCCCGGGTGAAGGCCGCGTGAAAGCTGTCGATATTGCGGGCGACGCGTGGCGGATACATGACGTGGAACGGACCGCCGACGGCAAAGGCGATGTCGCCGAGCAGGTTCGGATCGTCGAGCACGCGGCGCTCCCAGGGGTCGGAGTGCGCGGGCAGCGGCGTCGCGCTGTGCGTGGGCACGACCGTCAATCCCACAGCGGTACCTCCGTGCCCCGGCCTTCCTCGATGGCACGCTCCGCGAGGGCGTGCGCGACCGCGATATCGGTGAGCACCAATCCGCTGTTGTAGACGAAGATGCGCTCGTCGTCGCAGCGGCGGCCGGTGGCGCGGCGGCTCAGGATCTGCGGCAGCTCGGCGTCCACCGCGCGCAGCTTGCCGTCCGGGCCGACCATGTCGGTTCCGGTCAGGGCCATCTGCTCGGCGCTGGTGGCGACCACCCGATCGGCCTCGATCAGCGTCGAGGGCGCCAGTCCGTAGCCGACCAGGACCACTGTCGAACCCGGTGCCAGATCGGCGGATTCGAGCGCGACCTCGGTGCCGGGGCCCGCGGTGGCCAGCACCACGTCGGCGGTGGCGGCGGCCACCCGCGGATCCTCGACCGTTTCCAGCAGCGCGTGCGGGTAGTACTCGGCGAGGTGCCGGTGGACCGCGTCGAGTCCCTCCGGATGGGTGCCGTACAGCATCAGCTTGCGCAGCTGCGGATTCGCGGCGAGCAAGTGCGGCAGGGCGTTGCGGCCCTGGGTTCCGGTGCCGATCAGCAGCACGCTCTGCGCGTCCCGGCGCATGGTTTCACGGACCAGCAGCGCCGAGACCGCCGGGGTGCGCAGCGCGCCGACCCGGGAGCAGTCCATCAGCGCGATGGGCGCGCCGGTGCTGTCGTCGTAGAGCGTGATGGTGGTGTAGTAGCGCTTGGTGCTGCGGTCGTGTCCCGGATCGAACTTGTAGGACGTCTTCATGGCGACCACCCGGCGGCGCCCGTCGCGGCCGAGCATCGCGTACGACACCGACCACCCGTCCGGGTTGGCCACGCTCAGCTTGCGCGGATTGTCCGAATCTCCCGCGGCGAACGCGAGATACGCGTCCTCCACCGCGCGTACCACCTCGCCGGGCGTGATCGGCACGCCGGCCAGGTCGCTGCGGCTCAACACCCGTAAGGGCGTGCTGCGGTCACGTGTGTTCAACGGATCCTCGATCATGTGCTGCATCCCGCTCTGTGCCCGCCGGGCGCTGCGCCCGGCTTCCGTCCGTACGGGCCGGCGCGCGGCCACCGGACACGAACGCGGGACTGCCTGCTGCTCGGAACGGGGCGACGATCCGCTGCCCATAACCATTCTCGTCGGTCTCTTCGGGCCGGCGCGGGCGTTCCGGCAGGCGAACGTTCACCCGCTTGAGCCACCGGTCGGTGCCGTCGTAACGCGCGGTGAACGGAACCCGGCCGTGCACGGCGACGTCGTTGTCCACCAGCAGCAGCTCACCGGGCGTGAGCGCGGCCGTGACGCAGACCCGCTCCAACTCGGCGGTGAGCCTGGCGTAGGCGGCGCGGAAGGCCGGGTCGGCGTCGTCGAGCGGGGTGTAGGCCGGGTCGTAACGCAGCGTGGTCTCGTCCGGACCCGCGCTGCTCCAGAGCGTGGGCAGGGGCGGGGCCGAATACTGTTCGTGCCCCGTGCCATAGGAGACGTCAGGCAGGATCGGCAGCACCGGTGTGCTGAGCAGTCGCCGCTGCGCGGCGCTGAGTTCGACCCGTCGCACCGAGGACACCGTGGTGCCCACCAGGTCCGGATTGCGCAGGCAGCCGAGCATGAGCAGGTTGGCGCGCCGCGGGTGGAAGGCGTCCTCGGAATGGGGGCTGAGCAGCGTCTTGCTGCTCGCGCCCGACTGCTCGTGCTCGTGACCGGGGGACGGCAGGATGTTGTTGACCAGCCGTCCGCCCTGCTGACCCTGCCAGCCGAACGGCTCGCCCGCGGCCCGGGCCAGCAGCAGCATCGCGAGATCGAGTTCGAAGGAATGCGCGCGCCGCGCCGCGCACCCGCTCCACTGCGCGGCCTCGCGCCAGCTCGGCGGCGTGGGGCCGAGTTCGTCGTCGGTCAGAGGCAGTCTGCTCACGATGGTCGCGCCCGCGGCCGTCGCGGGCGGTCGCATGGCCTGTCGAACCTCGGTGGGTAACTCGCCGACTCGCGCGTCGATCTGCGCGATGAGCGCCGGATCGGTCAGCGTGTGGGCCGTCGCGGCGGGGCTGGTGCGGGCCGCGTCGAGTGTGGTAGATATCTCTCGCGCAAGCTCACGCACCGCACGCCCGGCGGCGGCGGGGAACTCGCGGCGTTCGATATCCTGCGGGTGAAGCGTCTTACGTTCGGAGAGAACGCCTTTCACCGAGGGAATCCCTTCTTCGCATCGTTGAAAAGAGCAGAACTGACGTCGCCCTGCGAAGCTAGCCGCTCGCACCCCGTTAAGCAAGGCTTACCTAAGCGAGTTGTAGAAAGATAGCAAGAATCTATGACTCTGTTGGGAGATTGCAGTTGCTGATTCGAAGCTGATGGCCGATCGGCCGATTCGCTGCCACTGGGGCCGGGTATCGATGAGGGGTGGCAACGTTTAGGCTAGCCTGTCCTCGCCTGCGTCCGCATTTTGTGCTAGGGCGCGGGGCTCACGAGGAAGAAGGCAGCGCAATGGGATTGAACCGCAGGCAGCTGATCAGGTCGGGGCTCGGGGTAGGCGCGGTACTGCTCGTCGCCGCGTGCTCGGACGATCGTGGCGGAACCGGATCGGTGCAGCGTGGTGGCACCCTACGGGTCGGCGCCCTGGGCGTCGCGGCGCGGATCCAGCGCGACCCGCACGCCAATCTCAGCAACGACAGCGATTTCCTCATCACCTCTCTGGTGTACGACGCGCTGACCGTGCCGGGCAGCGATCCGAATGTGTTGCCACGGTTGGCCACCAAGTGGGAATCCGACGCGGAACGCCGTCGCTGGACGTTCACTATCGCCGACGGCGCCACCTTCCACGACGGCACACCGGTCACCGCCGAGGACGTGGTGTGGTCGTTGCAACGGCTGCGCACGGTCGGCGGTGCCTCGAAAATGCCTGTCGCCGTGGCGGATATCACTGCCGACGGCCCGAATCGGGTGGTGCTCGCCGTCCCCGAGCCGAACACCCAGCTGCCGCTGCTGGTCCGGTTGATGACGTTCACGGTCAAGAAGGACACCACCGACTTCACCAAAGCCGTTGGCACCGGACCGTTCCGACTGGAGTCCTACCAGAACGGCAACGCCCGCCTGGTGCGCAACGAGCGCTGGCACGGCCCCGCGCCGCTGCTCGACGCCATCGAGGTCACCATGTTCGAAAGCGTGACGGCGCTTGGCAACGCGGTGCTCGGCGGCCAGATCGATCTCGCGTCCAATGTCGGCGCGATCGCGGGCCGGACCGCCGAGGGCCGTGGTGACCTGAAAGTGGTGCGGCGCGCGAACGACACCATGCTCGGTGTGGCGATGCGCTGCTCGGACGGTCCGTTCGCCGATCCGCGGGTGCGGACGGCGCTGCGGCTCGGGGTGGACCGCAATGCGCTGGTGACGCAGGTGCATTCGGGCTACGGCACGGTCGCCAACGATATTCTCGGCACCGCCGACCCGGTGTACGACAAGTCCATCGCGCAGCGCGCCCGTGACATCGAACGCGCGAAGACGCTGCTGCGCGAGGCCGCGTTCGACACCGGCCGTACCTATCCGCTGGTGACCAAGGCCGAGGCGCCCGGTGAAGTGGAGTCGGCGAAGGTGATCGCGACCCAGCTGGCCGAGATCGGCGTCCGCCTCGACGTGGTCACGCAGGAGTCGAATGCTTTCTACGACCAGACCTGGCTGAAGGCGCCGCTGTACACCGTGTCCTGGGGTACCAACGATTCCGCGTTGTTCTTCGCCAAGCAGCTGATGTCCAGCGGTTCCAATCGCAACGAAACCGACTTCAGGGACGCCGCTTTCGACGCCGCCACCGCGAAAGCCCTGGCCGCGCCGAGTGATTCGGAGTACGCGCAGGCCAGTCGCGAGCTCCAGCAGATCGAGTACGACCGCGGCGGCTACCTGGTCTGGGGGATGGCCGATGGCATCGATATCGCATCGGCCAGGGTCAACGACCTGCCCACGCTCGGCGGCTACGCCCGGGTACAGCTGGAACGAGCCTGGCTGGCGGGGTGATGGCGTTCGCCCGGCTGTTCGTGCGCCGGATCGTGCTGTTGATCGCGCTGCTCGCCACGGTTTTCGTGGTGGTGGACCTGCTGCCCGGCAACACGGCCCGGGCGGTGCTCGGCCGGGACGCGACACCGGAGCTGATCGCGGCGAAGGAACACGAACTGGGACTGGATCGGTCGCTGCCCGCCCGTTTCTGGGACTGGATCGCCGGTGTCGCCACCGGCGATTTCGGCCATACCGCGCGCGGCCGCTCGATCAACGAGTTGCTCGCCGACAAGTTTCCGCCGACGCTGCTGCTCGGCGGGCTGGCGCTGGTGGCCACCGTGATCGTGTCACTACTGCTGGGCGCGTGGTGGGCGACGCGGCAGAGTGCTGCGCTGAACCCGTTGCGCCCGAGTGTGCTCGGGTCGAAGGCCGGTCCCGGGGCGGCGACCGATACGCAGAGGCGGCACGGAACTGTCGTGCCGAACCACGTCGGTGGTGGGCTGATCAGACGGTGCGCTGTCTTGTTCCGGCACTGTGCGGGGCTGGTACGGCGGGCCTTCGCACGAGCACTGCAACCCGCCACCACGACGGCCGCCGCGATACCGGAATTCGTCCTCGCGACACTGTTGATCCTGATCTTCGCACTGGCCCTCGGTTGGTTGCCCGCCGTGACCGTCACGGGTCGGTCCGGATTTCCGGCGCGGGCCGACATGCTGGTGCTGCCGGTGCTCGCGCTGGCTATCCCGCAGATCGGCTGGAACACCCGGGTCGTGCGGGCGGCGCTGGTCGAGGCCGCACGCGCACCACACGTGGAAAGCGCGGTGCTGGACGGGATCGGCACCCGGGCGGTGCTGCTGCGCCACGTGCTGCCGTTCGCCCTGCCGACGATCGTGGCGAGCTTCGCGACCACCGTCGGCATGGTGCTCGGCGGCGCGCTCGTGGTCGAGACCATCTTCAACTACCCGGGTCTCGGCGCGGTGCTCGCCGGCTCGGTCGCGGACCGGGACGTATCGATGGTCGCCGCGGTGGTGGCGTTGTCCGGCGTGGTCATCATGTGCGTGCTCGCGGTGGCCGACGGGATCCGGGCGTGGTCGTTGCGGGGGAGTCGATGAAAGAGACGTCGACAGCGGGGATTTCCACTGACCGCGGCCGCCGCCGGGCGAAGCTGCTGCGGCTGTTCACCGTGCTGCCCGCGGTGCTGGTGTCGGTGCTCGCCGTGCTGGGTCCGGCGTTCGCGCCGCACGCCGCGCAAGCGCCGGTGGGTATTCCGTTCGGCGATCCGACCGGGGGCGCCTGGCTCGGTACCGATCGGATCGGCCGCGACGTGCTGAGCCAATTGCTCTATGGCGGTTGGGGTCTGCTGCTGCTCGCAGCGATGATAGCGGTTGCCGTGACGGCACTGTCGTGTGTGCTCGGCACGGTGGCGGCCTTGCGGCCGCGCATCGGCACGCTGATCGAACGCGCGACCGATTTCGTGATGCTGCTGCCCGCCGTGCTCGGCACCCTGCTCGTGCTCACCTCGTGGCCGGACGCGGGGGCCTACGGCTTGCTCGTCGTCGCTTTGCTGTTCGGCACCCCGTACTGCGCAAGGGTCTTCGCCGCTGCGGCCGCCGGTGTCGCCGCTTCCGGTTATGTCGAAGCCGCGCAGGCCAGCGGAGAGACGCTATGGCACTTGGTTTTCCGAGAGGTGCTGCCCAACCTGCGTGAGGTGATCGCGGCACAGCTCGGCCTGCGTTTCGTCGAGGCCGTCTACCTCGTCAGCACCGCCTCCTTCCTGCAACTTCCCACCACGCTCGGCGCGAGCAACTGGTCGGTGATGGTGCGCGAGAACGCCGCGGGCATGCTGCTGAACCCCTGGTCCGTGCTCGCGCCGAGTCTCGCGATCGCCATCCTCGCGGTGAGCGTGAACCTCGCCGTCTCGGCCTTCGGGAAAGGCCAGGACGCATGAGCGCTTGCCGGTGGACCTGTGGTGTCACGGAACCGCGCGCCGGTGCGTACTGGAAGGGGTGGACTCATGGCTGAGCGGGGACGCGATGCCGCCGTGCGGGATTCGGTGCTCGACGGCGATCTCGGAGCCGATGGTGACAGCCATAGTGCGCCGGCGGAGTCAACCGACTGTTCCGCGGTGCCGAGCTGCCCGGTGCTGGTCGATGGTTTGGCGGTACACGGCCCGAACGGCCAGGAGTTGTTCGGACCACTGGATTTCCGGATCGAGGCGGGCAGCGTGGCGGCGCTGACCGGGCCCTCCGGTGCGGGCAAGACCACGTTGATGCGTGCTCTGCTCGGGGATCTACCACGCGGTGCCAGGCGATCCGGCTCGGTCGTGGTGGCCGGTCACGACGTGTTCGCCTTGTATCCCGCGGCATTACAGCGGTTTCGGCGGACGCATGTGGCCTATGTCGGGCAGGATCCGGGATCCGCGCTCAACCCGCTGATGCGCGTACACGGGCTGCTGCACGAGGTGGCCCCGCACGCCACGCGCGACTACCTGGTCGAAACGCTGGAACTCGTCGGTCTGTCCCCGGAACACCTGCGGCGCAGGGCGGCCGAACTCTCCGGCGGTCAGCAACGCCGAGTCGCCTTGGCTCGCGCCCTGATCCGGCATACCGACGTGCTGATCCTCGACGAACCGCTCGCCGGGCTGCACGGTGCCCTGCGTACCGACATCGCCCGCCTGCTGACCGAGGTCGCCGCCGATCGCTCCGTCGCCGTCCTGCTCTCCGGGCACGACACCGCCACCATCCACGCCGTCGCCGACCAGGTGATCGAACTCGACAGCGCCGTCACCACCTTCGATAGCCCGGACCGTCCCGCTGCTGCGGCACTCCGGTTCTCTCGTACAACGCCGAGATCAGCCGAGGCAAGCCTGATCGATCCCGCGCGCGGCGACGCGGCGGCCGAGCCGTCGTCGGCCGAGCGTGCGGCGGCAGCGTTCGAAGCACCTGCGCCGGACCGCGCCGAGCCCGGGCATACACCGTTGCTGTTGCGCGGCAATGGAATCACCGCGTGCATAGCCGGTCGGGAGGTGCTCACCGGCATCGATGTCGAGTTGGCGGCCGGTTCGGCGCTTGCTGTCGTGGGGGCCTCGGGAGCCGGCAAAACCACGCTGGCACGGGTGATCGCGGGGCTGCATCGGACGGCGACAGGCACACTGGAGCTGCACGGCGCGCCGCTGCCGCTCGCGCATGGCGCCCGGAAATCACTCGGTAGCAGGGGTATTCAGCTGGTGACGCAGAACCCGCGGTCCGCGCTGAATCCACGGCGCACGGTCGCGCAAACCCTGGGCAGGCCACTGCGCCGGATCGGCCGGGTACCGAGACGTCAAGTGGCGCAGCACGTCACGGAGCTGCTGGCCGCGGTCGAACTGGCACCGGAACTGGCGCAACGCTATCCACACCAGCTCTCCGGCGGCCAGCGCCAGCGCGTCGCGGTGGCCCGGGCGCTCGCTGCCGAGCCCGCGGTGCTCCTCTGCGACGAGATCACCTCGGCGCTGGATCATGCGACCGCGGCCGCGCTCATGGCGCTGCTGGATCGGATCCGAACCGAGCGCGCCATGGGGCTGTTGGTGATCAGTCACGACATGTCGTTGGTCGCCGCGCACTGCTCGCGCCTGGTGGTGCTCGACCACGGCCGGATAGTCGAGTCCGGCGAGACGGCGACGGTCCTGGCCGCCCCGGCCCAGCAGGCCACCCGAGACCTGCTGCGCTGACCGCACTCCCGGCCCGGTCGGTGTGCACCGCACGGAAACGTCGCGGGGAAACTCGATGACCAGGCGATTGCTCGACTTGCTCCGCCGGATCTGGATGATGGATGGGGTGCTCCTGAAGAAGACCGGCGCTGTGGTCGCCGCCATGGTGACCCTCGTGCTCGCCGGTTGTGGGATCGATCGTGATCTCACCCCGATCCCCGAGGGCATTCCGCCCGGCCCCGGCACGCCGCTGCCCCTGATCGATATCGACGGCCCCGGCCGCACCGCGCTGCAACTGCGCGGGTGGGCCGAGGAGCAGGCGGACCGGATGGCGATTCCGCCGGTCGCGCTGGAGGCGTACGGCTATGCCGCGGCGGTGCTCGCGCGGTCGAAGCCGGAATGCGGCATCGCCTGGACCACGCTCGCGGGCATCGCGAGTGTGGAGAGCAAGCACGGCACCCATCGTGGTTCGCGGATCGACGCTGACGGCGTGGTCCGGCCGCCGATCATCGGCATCCCGCTGGACGGTGCGCCCGGCGTCGCCCTGGTCAAGGACACCGACGGCGGCAAGATGGACGGCGATCCGGAGTTCGATCGCGCGATCGGCCCACTGCAGTTCATCCCGGAAACCTGGAAGCGCTGGGGTGTCGACGCCAACGGCGACGGGGTGGCCGATCCGCAGAACATCGACGACGCGGCGCTCACCGCTGCCCGCTACCTGTGCGCCAGCGGCGGCGATCTCACCTCCGAGCACGGCTGGCAGCAGGCGCTGCTCACCTACAACCAGTCCACCAGTTATCTGCTCACCGTGCGCGACCGGGCCGCGGCCTACAGCGTGGGCCGGCGGGTGTGACCTCGTCCATCGGAGTGCCGGTTACCCGCCCAGCGCGCCGGACGCTAGGCTCGCAGCGCACGGCAATTCCCCTGAGACCTACCGTGCCTGTAGCCGAAGGAGTGTCGTTTTCGTGGCCATCATCGAACAGGTCGGAGCTCGTGAGATCCTGGATTCTCGCGGAAACCCCACTGTCGAGGTCGAGATCGCCCTCGACGACGGCACCTTGACCCGGGCGGCGGTGCCCTCCGGCGCGTCCACCGGCGAGCACGAGGCCGTGGAACTGCGTGACGGTGGCGACCGCTACGGCGGCAAGGGCGTGCGCAAAGCGGTCGAGGGCGTGCTCGACGAGATCGCGCCGGCCGTGATCGGTCTGGACGCGGTGGAGCAGCGCACCGTGGACCAGGTCCTGCTCGACCTGGACGGCACCCCGGACAAGTCCCGCCTCGGCGCGAACGCGCTGCTCGGCGTCTCGCTCGCGGTGGCCCGTGCCGCTGCCGAGTCCTCGGGCCTGGAGCTGTTCCGCTACCTCGGTGGCCCGAACGCGCATGTGCTCCCCGTGCCGATGATGAACATCCTCAACGGTGGCGCGCACGCCGACACCAGCGTCGACGTCCAGGAATTCATGGTCGCCCCGATCGGCGCGCCCACCTTCAAGGAGGCGCTGCGCTGGGGTGCCGAGGTGTACCACGCGCTGAAGGCCGAGCTGAAGGCCAAGGGCCTGGCCACCGGCCTCGGTGACGAGGGCGGCTTCGCGCCCGACGTGGCGGGCACCCGTGAGGCGCTCGATCTGATCAGCTCCGCCATCGGCAAGACCGGACTGAAGCTCGGCACCGATGTGGCGCTGGCGCTCGATGTCGCCGCCACCGAGTTCTACACCGCGGGCAGCGGTTACAAGTTCGAGGGCAGCGTGCGCAGCGCCGCCGAGATGACCGCGTTCTACGCCGAACTGCTCGGCGCCTACCCGCTGGTCTCCATCGAAGACCCGCTCTCGGAAGACGATTGGGACGGCTGGGTCGCGCTCACCGACGAGATCGGCGACAAGATCCAGATCGTCGGCGACGACCTGTTCGTCACCAACCCGGAGCGCCTCGAAGAGGGCATCGCCCGCGGCGCCGCGAACGCGCTGCTGGTGAAGGTGAACCAGATCGGCACGCTCACCGAGACGTTGGACGCGGTGGAACTCGCGCACCGCAACAACTACAAGACGATGATGAGCCACCGGTCCGGCGAGACCGAGGACACCACCATCGCCGACCTCGCGGTCGCGGTCGGCAGCGGCCAGATCAAGACCGGTGCGCCGGCGCGCAGCGAGCGGGTCGCCAAGTACAACCAGCTGCTGCGCATCGAGGATGCGCTGGGCGATTCGGCCCGCTACGCCGGGGACGCCGCGTTCCCGCGTTTCGCCTTCGAGGGTTAGTCACACAGGGGTTCGCTATGACGGAGCGACGTGCGCGTGGAACCAGTCCAGCCGGGCGTGGGGACCGCCGCACGTCGCGTGCCGCCCGCTCGCGGCCCAAGGCCGGGTCCGACACCGAAACGGCGGCCCGGCCCGCCGCGGCCAAACGGACCGCGCGCCGGCGGTCCGACGACAAGTCGGCGAAGCCGAAGAAGGCGGCGGCCCGCGCCGCCGAACCCGGTGCGGACAAACATGAACGCACCATCCTCGGCCTGTCCACCGGCAAGGCGGTGGTGCTCGCGATCGTGGTGTGCGCGCTGGCACTGACCCTGGCCGTGCCGATGCGCACGTATTTCACCCAGCGGGCCGAGGCCGCCCAATTGGCGCAGCAGCGCAGGGAACTGGAGGCCGATCTGGCGCGGCTGCGCGATCGTCGTGCGCAGCAACAGGATCCGGCCTACATCCGGTCCGAGGCCCGCGACCGGCTGCGGCTGGTACTGCCCGGCGAAACCCCCTACATCGTGCAGGTGCCCGGCATAGAAGCCGCCGCCCCACCCACCGCGGTGACCAAGTCCAAGGAACCGGATCCCTGGTACACCGAACTGTGGCACAGCATTTCCGAACCGCAACCCGTTCCCGAGGCCGCTCCGGCGCCGCCGCCGGGACCGCCCGCCGCCCCGCCAGGACCGGAAGGACCCAGGTGACAGCACCGAACGACCAGGATCTCGCGATCATCGCCCGCCAGCTCGGCCGCGAACCACGCGGCGTGCTGGCCGTGGCCTATCGCACCCCGGACGGGATCCCGGCCGTCGTGAAAACCGCGCCGCGGCTGCCCGACGGCACGCCGTTTCCCACCCTCTACTACCTGACCGACCCGCGGCTCACCGCGGAGGCGAGCAGGCAGGAATCCGCGGGCGTGATGCGGGAGATGACCGAGCGCCTCGGCAACGACGCGGCCTTGGCCGCCGCCTACCGCGCCGCACACGAGAGCTATCTGGCCGAGCGCGACGAGATCGAGTCGCTCGGTACCGATTTCACCGGCGGCGGCATGCCGGAACGAGTGAAATGCCTGCACGTGCTGATCGCGCATGCGCTGGCCAAGGGGCCGGGCGTGAACCCGTTCGGCGACGAGGCGGTGGCGCTGGCCGCCGACAATGGATTGCGCGGCACCGCGATTCCGGCCGACTGGCCGAAGTACGAGCGCGCGGGCAGTCAGGAAGACGGGGCGCGAGCATGACCGATCGGGTAGCCGCTGTCGATTGCGGCACCAACTCCATCCGGCTGTTGATCGCCGACGTGCTCGGCGACGGACGGCTGGCCGATGTGCACCGCGAGATGCGCATCGTGCGGCTGGGCCAGGGCGTCGACGCGACCGGTGCGCTGGCGCCGGAGGCGATCGAGCGAACCCGGGTCGCGCTGGCGGACTACGCGGCGTCGATGCGCGAGGCCGGTGTCGGCCGGGTGCGGATGGTGGCCACCTCCGCCACCAGGGACGCGGCGAACCGGGAAGACTTCTTCGCCATGGCGCGAGCCGAACTCGGCACCGTGGTGCCCGGCGCGGAGGCCGAGGTGATCACCGGCGACGAGGAGGCTCGCCTCTCGTTCCGCGGCGCCATCGGCGAGCTCTCCAGCGCCGCAGGGCCGTTCGTGGTCGTCGATCTCGGCGGCGGCTCGACCGAGCTGGTGTTCGGCGACAGCGCGGGGGTGCAGGCGGCGTTCTCGGCCGATATCGGGTGTGTCCGGATCACCGAACGCTGCCTACCCGGCAATCCGCCCACCGCCGAACAGGTCGGCGCGGCACGGGAATTCGCGGCCGAACGGTTGACCGAAGCCTTCGCCCGGGTGCCGGTCGAGGGCGCGCACACCTGGGTGGGCGTGGCGGGCACCATGACCACGATCGCCGCCGTCGCGCTCGATCTGCCCGAATACGATTCGGAGCGGGTGCATCTCACCCGGCTCGGGCTGAATGACCTACGCGCCGTGTGTGATCGGCTGATCGCAATGTCGCACGACGAGCGCGCCGCCCTGGGCCCCATGCATCCGGGCCGGGTCGACGTGATAGGCGGCGGCGCCGTCATCGCCGAGGTCCTGGCCGACGAACTGTCCCGTCGCGCAGGCATTTCCGAGCTCGTCGTGAGCGAGCACGACATCCTGGACGGGATCGCCCTCTCGATCGCCTAGACCGGGCCTGGGCCCGGTCTAGCTCTTCCGGTCGATTTCGCGCGCCCGGCCGACAACGAGATCGGCGAGCCGGGACAGTGATTCCTTGTTGCGCGGAACCAGTCCCAGCGCCTGGACCGCGCCGGGAATCAACGCGGCCGGGCCGCTGATCGCCCGTTCGGCCATGCTGATCCGGGTGCGGTCGGGGCCGATCTCGGTCAGCTCCAAACGGATCCAGGCCGAGCCGGCCGGCCACAGCCTGGCCTCGAGCTCGATCATCCGCGGCGGATCGACGTCGCGGACCTTGGTGGTGTCGGACATGTTCAGCGGCCAGGGGCCGACGCTGTGATGGATGCGGGTGCCGACCGCGGGCCACCCCGGATCGACGTCGCGGATATGCGAGGCGCCGACCACCCAGAGTGCGTACAGCCAGCCGTCGGCCAGTACCGCGAACGTATCCTCGGCCGAGGCGGACACTGTGATCTCGACAGGTTCCATCTGCACGTCACTTTCGTCGTCGGGCGGGCCGGGCGCTACTCGCCATCGTGCCCCGCTGGTTCCGGCATGCCCAGTGGCGGTGGCGGAAAACGACGGCGGGGCGGGCCCGCGACTTCGTGGGATCTACTATCAGAATGCGCTCCGATTCTGATCATCGCAGGATTGAGCGATACAAATTCGGCATAACACGGCGACGGCACCTCGATGTTCGACTGGGGAAGGTGAATTTCGTGTGTGGATGCCCACAATTCGCCTCAAACATGGGATGGTCGGAGGATGTCGGAAGCAACAACCGCCGAACAGGTGACCCCGGGACGAACAGTCTTCGGTCACCCGATCGGCTTGACGAACTTGTTCGGCGTGGAGCTCTGGGAGCGATTCTCCTACTACGGGATGGTCACCATCCTCGGCTACTACCTGTACTACTCCACGACCGAAGGCGGGCTCGGGCTCGCGAAGAGCACCGGGGTCGGCATCGTCGGCGCCTACGGTGGACTGGTCTATCTGTCCACCGTGCTGGGTGGCTGGATCGCCGACCGGGTACTGGGCATGGAGCGGACGGTCTTCTACGGCGGCGTCGTGGTGGTGGCGGGGCATCTCGCGCTGGCGGTGCTGCCGGGACTTACCGGCGTCGGCGTCGGCCTCGTGCTGGTCGCGCTGGGCAGCGGCGCGCTGAAAGCCAACGCGTCCTCGCTGCTCGGCACGCTGTATCCGAAGGGTGATGCCCGCGCGGACGGCGGATTCACGCTGTTCTATCTCGGCATCAACCTCGGCGCGTTCATCGGCCCGCTGCTCACCGGTGTGCTGCAGACCCGCCTGGGTTTCCACTACGGATTCGGCGCCGCCGCGATCGGCATGACGCTGGGTCTGGTCCAGTACGTGGTGTTCCGGCGCAACCTCGGCGCGCACGGCCGCGAGGTGCCGAACCCGTTGCCGCGCACCGCGATCGCCCCGGTACTCGGTGCGGTGGCCGGCGCCGCGGTGATCGTCGCGGTGGTGTGGGCGACCGGCCTGGTGACGCTGGACAACCTGCCCGACGCGACCACCATCGTGATCGCCGTGGCCTCGGTCGTCTACTTCGTGGTCATGCTCACCCACGCCAAGGTGACGCCGGTCGAGCGCAGCCGGGTGCGCGCGTTCATTCCGCTGTTCATCGCCAACGCGGTGTTCTGGTCGCTGTTCCAGCAGATCTTCACGGTGCTCGCGGTGTACTCCGACGAACGGATGAACTGGAGCATCTTCGGCTGGACCGCCCCCTCGAACTGGATCGGTTCGGTCGAGCCGGTCTGGGTCATCACCCTGTCGCCGCTGTTCGCCATCCTGTGGACCAAGCTCGGCTCCCGCGCCCCGAGCACCCCGCGCAAGTTCGCGCTCGGTGTGATCGGCATGGGCCTGGCGTTCCTGTTGTTCGTGCCGCTGGCCGGCTTCAGCGGCGCGACCGTACCGGCGCTGCTCGTGCTGGTGGTCATGGGCGGCTTCGCCGTTTCCGAACTGCTGCTCTCGCCGATCGGACTTGCGGTCACCACCCAGCTCGCACCGGAAGCTTTCCGGGCTCAGATGATGGCGCTGTACTTTTTCTCGGTTGGCATCGGTACATCCATGTCGGGTACTTTGGCTCGGTTCTATGACCAAGACCACGAAGTCGCCTATTTCGGCATCATCGGCGCCGTCGCGGTGTGCGCCGGAGTCGTCGTGGCCGCCATCGCGCCGCGGATCAGTCAGCACATGGCAGGCGTGCACTAGCCCCGAGCGGGCATAGAACCAGCTAGACAGTAAGACCAGAGGTGAGGAGAACGTGTGGCGATCCGCAAGCCGGACGGCGCAATCGGACAGCAGGCCAGATGGGGTGGCCTGTTCCGGACCAAATCCGTCGAGCAGTCGATCAAGGACACCGACGAGCCCGACTCCAAGCTCCGCAAGGACCTGACCGCATGGGACCTCACCGTCTTCGGCGTGGCGGTGGTGATCGGCGCGGGCATCTTCACCCTCACCGCGCGGACCGCGGGCAACGTCGCCGGACCGTCGGTGTCGCTCGCGTTCGTCTTCGCGGCGATCGCCTGCGGGCTCACCGCGCTCTGCTACGCCGAGTTCGCCTCGACGGTGCCGGTGGCGGGCAGCGCGTACACCTTCTCCTACGCCACCTTCGGTGAACTCGTCGCGTGGATCATCGGCTGGGACCTGATCCTCGAGTTCGCGCTCGCCACCTCCGTGGTGGCCAAGGGCTGGTCGCAGTACCTCGGCGAGGTGATGGGCACGACGCCGATCGTGCACCTCGGTTCGGTGTCGTTCGACTGGGGCGCCGTGCTGCTGATCGCGGTGCTCGGCGTGCTGCTCGCCACCGGGACCAAGGTCTCCTCCCGGGTGTCGGCCGTGGCGGTCGCGATCAAGCTGAGCGTGATCGCGCTGGTGCTGATCGTCGGCGTCACCTACTTCAAGTCGGAGAACCTGACGCCCTACGTGCCGCCGTCCCAGCCGGGGGCCGAGGGCGAGGGTCTGCGCCAGTCGCTGTTCTCCTTCCTGACCGGCGCCGGGCACAGCACGTTCGGCTGGTACGGCCTGCTCGCCGCGGCCAGCCTGGTGTTCTTCGCGTTCATCGGTTTCGACGTCGTGGCGACCACCGCGGAAGAGACCAAGAACCCGCAGAAGGCGGTGCCGCGCGGCATCCTCGGCTCGCTGCTCATCGTCACCATCCTCTACGTCGCGGTCTCGCTGGTGCTCACCGGCATGGTGCCCTACACCGAGCTGTCCGGTGAGAACGCCACCCTGGCAACGGCTTTCGCGATCCACGGCGATACCTGGGTGAAGAACATCATCTCGGTGGGCGCGCTCGCCGGGCTCACCACCGTGGTCATGGTGATGTTCCTCGGGCAGACCCGGGTGCTGTTCGCGATGTCGCGCGACGGGCTGATGCCGCGCAAACTGGCGCACACCGGCAGCAAGGGCACGCCGGTGCGGATCACCGCGATCGTCGGCGTGGTCTGCGCGGTGCTGGCCGGCTTCGTCGATTTCGGCACGCTCGAGGAAATGGTCAATATCGGCACGCTGTTCGCGTTCGTGCTGGTGTCGATCGGTGTACTCGTGCTGCGGCGCACCCGGCCCGACCTGCCGCGCGGCTTCCGCGTCCCGCTGGTTCCGGTGATCCCGGTGCTCGCCGTGCTGGCCTGCCTGTGGCTGATGCTGAACCTGTCCGTGGAGACCTGGCTGCGGTTCCTCGTCTGGATGGCGCTGGGCTTCGTCATCTATTTCGCCTACAGCCGCAGGCACTCCCTGCTCGGCAATCCGCCTGCCGAATAGTCGCCGAGTGGCACGGGCACCGCGCCCGTGCCACTGCACGACTGACGAACAAGTAGCGTGACACGGGTGTCGCAGCGGGAGCTCGTAGTGCTCGGTACCGCCAGCCAGGTGCCGACGAAGCAGCGCAATCACAACGGGTATCTGCTGCGCTGGGACGACGAAGGGGTGCTGTTCGACCCGGGCGAGGGGACGCAGCGGCAGATGACCTATGCCGGTGTCTCGGCCACCGACCTCACCCGGATCGCGATCACGCACTTCCACGGTGATCACAGCCTCGGCTTGGCCGGAGTGGTGCAACGGATCAATCTCGACCGGGTGCCCCATCCGGTGGACGTGTGCTTCCCCGCCTCCGGGACCGAGTATTACGACCGCCTCGTCAATGCCACCTCCTACTATCACCGGGCCGAGTTGCGGCCGCGTCCGATCGATCGGGCCGGCGCCGTCGATTTTCCCGGCGCGCCCTTCGCGGTCACGGCGGTTCCGCTCGCGCACCCTGTCGACACCTTCGGCTATCGGCTCACGGAGCCGGACGGGCGGCGCATCCTGCCCGACCGGCTCCAGCATTTCGGGCTGCGCGGTCCCGTCATCGCGCGGTTGCAACAGCAGGGCAGCATCGAATCGGCCGGGCGCACCGTGACTCTCGACGAGGTCAGCGAGCCGCGCCGCGGCCAGAGCTTCGCCTTCGTGATGGACACCGGGCTCTGCGACGGCGTCTACGAACTCGCCGCCGACACCGACATGCTCGTCATCGAGGCCACCTTCCTCGACGCCGACGCGCGGCTCGCCGCCGAATACGGCCACCTCACCGCGGGCCAGGCGGCCCGGGTCGCCGCCGCGGCAGGCGCCCGCACCCTGGTGCTCACCCACTTCTCCCAGCGCTACCGTGACCTGTCCGGTCATCTGACCGAGGCTAGCGCCCACTTCCCCGGCCCGATCCACATCGCCGCCGACCTCGCCCGCATCCCCTTACCGGCGCGGCGGTAAGCCCACTGGACAGCACCGGCCCGCACCGACCCCGCTGACCCGGTTGCGAGCCGCGCTACCCCAAACCGGTTCGCAACCAAGCCTTTTCAGAGCAACCGGTCGGCACGCTGTTGGTCAACTGCCCGACTTCCCCGCCCCCATACTCGACAATTTGCCCATCTTCAACCCTCAGAATTCCGGTACAACCGTACGACTCGGTAGTCTGTCCCGGACGGCCCCCATAGCCCAATTGGCAGAGGCAGCGGACTTAAAATCCGCCAAGTGTCGGTTCGAGTCCGACTGGGGGCACACCAGCATCGACACAACTACTGCTGCCCGTGACCTGCGGAGGTGGCTCCTGCTCGGTGTTCTCGTTGGCTATAGCCGCCACCGCTCCCGCGACCTGGGGCAGCCCGTCCTCGGGCAGCTTGATGGTGATGGTGACGCGGTCGCCGTCGTCGTGGAGGCGGATGTTGAGTTGTGTGACTTCGAACAGCCTGCGCAGCAGCGGCTCTGGGGCTTTGACGAGGGACCGCCCCGTCTAGACCGCCGCCCCGCAGCAGTTGTGCATGTCCGGGCCCAGCCGCCCGGACCCGCGCTGAGTAGCACGGTAGTCGGTCCGCCCGGTCTCAGTAGAAGGTTTCGAGTTGATCGAGATCGGTTTCGCGCAGGTTGTCGACTGCTTCTTGGCCCGCGGGAGTGAGGTTCATCCACCGCATGAACATCCATTTGGCCCCTGCGTCGGGAAGAGGGTTTTCTAGGTAGGCCTGCTGTATATCCGCGAGTTGTTGTTCGGTTGGCTGGCCAATGGGCTTCCATCCTGCGTTGCTGACTTCGCCGAGTTCGACCAAGTGATGCTGTAATACCCATCGTATGGCTTCGATAGCCTCTGCAAACGCCTGATCATCCGGGTAGAGGCGGCGCGCAGCGTCATAGACTGAGCGAATGGACACCCAGTCATCGGATGCGTCGTAGAGAATAAAATTCTTCAGCAGAGTATTCATCGCCTATGAACCTTTCCCACGCTGCCATCCGGGTACTTGATGTCGATAGTCTTGCCGCCGGACCGGCTGGAGCCGCGTAGCCCGATCTCGGTTCCGTCCGGGAGTCGTACGACCTCGCCGTCGTAGTTCGGCCAGTCTATCTTCTCGCCGTTCCTGGCGAGTCGATCGTAGAGCGCCTCGACGTCCTCGTCGCCCGGGACGGTTCTGACACCTTTGTTCTTTCCTTTCGGGAGGCTTTCCACGATATCGCGAACATCGTCACCATCCGAGGGTGCGGAATCGCTGAACCATTTGTCGAGCAGTTCTTTCAGCTTCTCCAATGGAACGCCGGCCGCCTTCGCGGCGGCTTCTATCATCTTCTGGAATTCATCGGGATGAGTCAGCGCCCAAGCAATTCCTACCGCAGCCACGATGGCAAGAATGATCAGCCACAGCGGCGCAGACGCGATTGCGGCAAGTGCACCGCCGATCAGCGGCAATGCGAATGCAAACGCCAGCAGCACCTTGCCCTGTGTGGAGGGCACGGTCGTACTCGGCGCTGTTCGCTCACTGGGAATGCCGGAACGAGGTTGCGGCACAGTCGATTCGGGCGGGCTGTTGCCCGCACTCCCACCATTACCGCCGCCGTTCGAGGGTGGGGATGGTGGAGTGTGTGGTCGGGCGGGACGTAACTCAGGGTCGGGTGGCGCAGGGTGCTCTTGTGCGGGCTTGTGCTGCGGGTCCGGCGCGGGCGGTGTGACCATCGCGGTAGGCACCCTGCCCGGCGTTTCGTGCGGAGCCCGAGTCGTCGGCCAGTTCCGTGTCGAAGCAGTGGTATGTGGCCGAACTTTGGATACCGAGCGGCGTCCGACCATGATCCCGCCGATGGCGACGAAAACAAGCAGTGCCACCAGTTGCCAGGTCAGTGGCGAGGCTCCACCGGATGGTCTTGTCTGTGGTGCTGAGTTCGCAGTAGTCGGCACCGGCACGTTCGGTTGCGCAGTGGACGCCGGTGACGCGGTGATCGTAGCTGTGGCGGAGGTGGGTGCGCGCTCGCCGGGTGACGGCGTCTGCGGTGTCGACGGCGCAGCCTCAGACCCGATCTGCTGTGGCGGAGATTGTGTTTGCGGCTGCTGTTGAGCCTCCTGACCTGTAACGGGCACGATCGGCGTGCCGTTACCCGGCAACAGCGGCGGGGGTGTCAGGGCTCCAGCGCGCCCGCCGATGCCACCGGTGTTGACACCGGACTGACCCGGAAGTGCGGGCGTCGATAGCGGTGCAGGTGTTGTCGGCTGCCCAGGTGGCGGGCTCGGTGGCGGTTTCGGAACGGGAATACAAGGCCAGCCGGGATGCATCTGCTGCCACTGCTCGCACGGGATGTCTGGCTGGGCAGTGACGGGCGCGTAGGACACCAAGAAGGCCGACGCCGCCAGAAGCGGCGGCACGATCCCGACGAGGAGCCGAGTCCGTCGCGCAGTCGCTGGTCTTCGGTGGCGTGCGGCGCTGCTGTGTGAGCTCACAGGCACGTTCCCTGCCTTTACAAGTAGATCGGGTCGCCGTAGACGGAGACGGTGTCGTCGGCCTCGGGGGTGGAGATCCGGGCAGTGGCGAATGAGCGCAGCGAGACCGGTCCCATGCAGGCGTCGACCTTGATCTGGACCTGATCCACCGC
>NZ_BAUA01000039.1 GCF_000710915.1 Nocardia brasiliensis IFM 10847 | reverse complement strand
GCACTCCTCACCACCATGCCAGGTAGGTATATAAATATATAGTAACTGCCCACACGATGGTGGCAAGCCCGAGTTCGCGATAGCTTCGTGTCGCTCTTGAGGTCCCGTCCCCCGTGCTCTACCTTGACCGAGGGCAGGCTCACTATCCGAAACCAGAGGAGATCCCCCGTCATGGGCGAAGTGGATGCCGCGGCGATGGAACCGATGTGGCCCAAGGGCGCGAGCGACGAATACGTCACGGCCCGTATCGAACTGGCGAAAGCCGAACGCACGCTACGCGATCAGATCGAGGCGGTGGCCGCCGCCCGCCGGGAGATGCCGCCCGGACGCACCCTCGACGACTACGCCTTCGCCGAGGGCCCGGCCGACCTCGGCAGGCCCGGACCGATCCGGACCACGAGACTGCGGGAGCTGTTCGGCGAGCACGACACCCTCGTCGTTTACCACCTGATGTTCCATCCCGACGACGATGCGGCCTGCCCGATGTGCTCGATGTGGGTCGACGGCTTCCAAGGCGTCGCGCATCATCTGGGCCAGCGGACCAGTTTCGCCGTCATCGCCAAGGCTCCGCTGCCGAAACTGCGCGGCTGGGCGCTGCGGCGCGGCTGGGACGGCCTGCGCATCCTCTCCAGCCACGAGACCACCTTCAACGCCGACCTGAACGCCGAACGTCCCGACGGCGACCAACGACCGATGATCAGCGTCTTCACCACCGAGGGCGACAAGGTGCGCCACTTCTACACCCTGCCCGCCAACTTCCTCGACGACGCGCAACGCGGCATCGACCTCCTGTCCCCGGTCTGGAACGTCCTCGACCTGCTCCCCGCCGGGCGCGGCGAGTGGTACGCCGAAAACGACTACGCCGGGCGTGCACGCGAGGCCTGAGCGGCCAGATACGCACTCCTGAAGGCGCGCACACGCCGCCACCGATCACGATCGCGGCCGGATCCGCCCGACGCCTATGTATCGAAGACCGACCATGGGTGAGGGGCAGGCTCCTCGTCGGCCGGTACCGCGTCGAGACCGGACCTTGCCGGTCAGAGTCGCCGTCAACGTCGAGCAGGTCTCGCCCACGGCGGGATTGCCGGCGACCATGTGGTCGGTCAGTTGGCGGCGCAGCTCGTGGAGTTCGCGGACGAACCGCCGCCGGTCGTCCGCAGGTGCGACAGGACGGGTGTCGATCTTCGTTCCGTTCCACGGAACGGCGGGTGGCGAGCGGGGGCCGCGCCCCGTGCAATCGAAAGACCTTCACCCGCCGCAGAGTTGGGAGCTCGAGCGTGATTTCCGACAACCTGTACCGCACCGCACAGCGACACCGAGCAGGCGCGGGGAGCGCGCACGGCAAGATCATTCTGCTCGGTGAGCACATGGTGGTCTACGGCATGCCGGCCATCGCGGTACCGATGCCCGAACTCCGCGCGCACGCCACCGCATACGGTCGCGCGGCGGCCGACTCCCCTGCCGCGGACGCCGTGCTCGACGCACAACGCTCGCGCAGCCGCCTCGTGCACGTCGACCCGCGTTCCGACGGCCGGTCGGAGGACAGCGTCGTGGTGGCCGCACACGCCTTCATGCGGTTGGTGGGTTACAAGGAGCGCGGCGTCGACCTCGTCCTGCGGTGTGCGATACCTCCCGGCCGGGGCCTCGGCGCCAGTGCCGCATGCGCCGTCGCGGCCGTGCGGGCGCTCGCCGATCATCTCGATTGCGTACTGACACCGGAGATCTTGCACCGGGCGGTACAGCACGGCGAAGACATGGCCCATGGCACCGCGAGCGGCATCGACGCGGTCGCCTGCATGGCAGACGGACCGGTCTGGTTCGAATCGGGCTGGGTACAACCGCTTTCAGGGCCGACACGGGCCCGCATCGTGGCAGCCGATACCGGAATCACGGGCAGCACCAGGGCCGCGGTCACCCAGGTCCGCACCCAGCTCGCGAGCGAGATCAACCGGGCACGAACACATTTGGTCAACGCAGCGGCGCTGACCCGCATGGCGGCCGAGGACCTCGCCGCGGGCCGGGTGGCCGAGCTGGGCAAGCACTGCACCGCTTTCCACGCCATGCTGTGCGAAATCGGTGTCAGCTGCGGCGCACTCGATCGGCTGGTCGCCGCCGCGATCGAGGCCGGTGCGGTGGGCGCGAAACTGACCGGCGGCGGTCTGGGCGGGTGCATGATCGCGCTCGCCGAAGACGACGAGCAAGCCGCCACCGTCCGCACGGCGCTGCAACAGGCCGGCGCCGTGCGCACCTGGACCGTTCCGCTCGGATGCCGGGCCTGAACGCCCACGCCGCAGCACTTCCCCGACCCGACGCCGGACGCGCGATCGTCAGATAGTCCGGCACCTGCGCCACCGCGAAGTGCCCCTACTGCGGCCCATCCTCGTTTACCGGCCGCCGGGATGTTGCGGGATCCCAGTCGGACGAGCGATCACCAGGTAATGGTTGCGGGATCGGCCGAAAGCCCTCCGCCACCCGGTGGTCAATCGCCCAGGCCGAAACGGGCTCTATGCGTGGGCGTCGGCGGCTGGTGTCGATCTGTGGGTTCACTGAGAAGTTGCCTCTGGCGTCGATATATGCATATTTCCGCATATATCTTGGAGATCGCAGGGCCGAACGATGGCCCTCCCGATCGAAAGGACCGAGCATGGCATCGACGCTGGCGCGAATTCTCGCAATGACCAAGGGCGGCAAGGTGAACAGCGCGACCGTCAAGTCGGCGATCCGCGCGAACGAGGACACGATCAAGCGCGCGACCGACCTCCTCGACGCGCGGACCGCCGGACGCTACCGCGGCAAGCTGGACAAACTTCAGCAGTCGGCGACGAAGTGGGCAAATCAGTAGTTTCCCGACCGGAATCGGCCGGTTCACGGAACGGCGTTCTGCACTTAGCGCGTGCAAACTCCGGGCAGGGGGTTACGGCGTGGATCTTCCTGAGTAGGTTCGGGCTCGGCGGGCTCGGAAGTAGTTGCCACAAGGGAGTGATCGATGTCCATCATGCTGCGGTATCCACGCCCGCTCGTGCGCGAGAGCGAAACCCCTGTCCAATTGCCGGCGGCGGCAACCGAGCGGGGAACTCCGCAGGCCCGGCCGCGCGAGCTCCGGTGCGATGTCTGAGCAGCCGGAGGGCCTGGTCGCTCGGTCCGCCCGATTGCTGGATCTGCTCGGCGATCAGGTCGAACCGGTCAGCCCCGCCGACCTCGCGCGCCGGGCCGAGTTGCCCAAGACCACGGTCTGGCGACTGATCAGAGTCCTGTGCGCCAACGGGCTGATCGAGCAGCAGGGGCCCGGTTACGTCGTCGGGCAGCGATTGATGCGCATCGCCGTGCCGCCGCCGGAGAACCGAGATCTGTTGCGCGCGGCGGCCGTTCCGTTTCTCGTCGACTTGCACGTGCGCACCGGGGCGACGGTGTCACTCGGCGTCCTGGCCGGTTCCCAGGTGCGGTACACGGAGCGGATCTACGGGCACGCCGCGGCCCGAACGCCGTCGTTCGGTCAGACCTTCGCGCCGGTCCACTGCACCGCGATCGGCAAGGTCCTGCTGGCGTTCGCCCTGGATCAGCCCGCCGACCTGCTGCGGGCCAAGTGCTTCGACCAGATGACACCGCGCACGATAACCGATGGCGCGGAACTGAAATCACACCTCGCCCGCGTGCGCAGCACCGGAATCGCCACCAGCGACGAGGAATTCACCCGCGGGGTGCGCTGCGTGGCCACACCGGTGATGGATCGGCGGCGTCGTCCCGTCGCCGCGATCGCGATCGGCGATACCGTGGCGCGGTTCGACATCGACAGCGCGTGCGCTTTGATCCGCCGGACGGCGTTCGCGGTGTCGGTAGCGTTGCGAACCGGCACGCACAGCGCGCGGACGGAACCCATCACGCGCGCGCATCGGTACCGGTGACCGGCCCGCGCCGGACGTTCCGCGTTTTGCCGTGGCCGCACCAGCGATCAGCGCGACCGAGCTCAACCACCTTCTAACAGCATCGATTATCAGCAGTGACATCTACCTACCTGTGCATTCCGATCCAGGTAATCCGCAGCGCTTCCAGCGGACCTGCCACACCCGGTCGGTCAGGGGGCTGCCCGACACCGGGTCGCCGAGGGCACCGATCCCGACTGAACGTAGTGCCCGCCGCGCACAATTCGTCGTCCCGCGCGCGTGTCAGCCGAGCGACACGCACGCGCCGTACGAAACCTTGCGCGGCACCTGTGGCCGGCACCGGCTGCGGGAGCGACCTGCGGCGCACTCAAGCCGAGAGGTGGGCGAGCAGACTGCGCCGGGCCGAGTCGACGTGCTCTTCGGCGCAGCGCGCCAGGGTGTCTCGATCACCGGAGCGCAGCAACTCCGCCAGCTCACGATGCTCATCGATCACCCGATCCCGATAGTGTTCGTATCCCGCTGCGACACGGTGCATCTGGAACAGATAGACCTGCGACCGCACGGCCTGCCACGCTTGGCTGAGCCGTTGGTTCCCGGCGGCGTCGTAGATCTGGTCGTGGAAGGCGATGTCGAGAGCGAGCAGTCGCGGCCCGGACGCCGCACCGGCGATCTCGGCCGCCATCGCCGCGACCAGGTCGTCCAGCGGCGCCAACTGCTGCGGACTCGCGGTGACCTGGGCGCTGATCGCAGCCAACCGGTCGAGGGCGCCGCGGACCGCGTAGACCTCCTCGATGTCGTGCGGCGTGACCTCGATGACGGCAGTGCCGCGATGCCACCCGCTGCGGATCAAGCCTTCGCGCTGCAGCAGGGCCAGGCCCTCGCGAACCGATCCGCGGCTGACACCGAGCGCGGCGGCGAGTTCGACCTCGCGCAGCGGCGCACCGGGTGCGATGTCACCGGCGAAGATCGCGTCGCGGATGACGTCGGCGGCCTCGTTCGCGAGCCCGCGACGTGCCGCCTTGGGCAGCGGTAGGTTGCTCATGTCTTAATGTTGACATTAGGACATGGTGCGGAGCAAGCTGAAAGCCTCGTTGAAGGAAAAAGGAGTGCCGGCCATGCCAACCCGTCCCGCCATGCATTTGGCCATCCCGGTCGATGACCTGGACGCCGCCCGCCGCTTCTACGGAGACGTCCTCGGACTCGAGCAAGGGCGCAGCAGCGATCACTGGATCGACTGGAACCTGCACGGCCACCAGTTGGTGACCCATCTGGTCGCAGGCGAGATCGCCGCGCAGGGACTGAGCGAAGTCGACGGACATCACGTGCCGGTGCCGCATTTCGGACTGCTCCTGCAAGCGAACGACTTCCACGCCCTGGCCGAGCGGCTGCGCACGGCCGGTGTGGAATTCGTGATCGAGCCATACCTGCGATTCCCCGGTCGACCCGCGCAACAGTGGACGATGTTCTTCCGGGATCCGGCCGGTAATGCGTTGGAGTTCAAGGCCTTCGCCGATGAGACGCAGGTGTTCGCGCGATGAGACGGGTGTTGGTGACCGGGGCATCCCGCGGGATCGGCCGGGCGGTGGCAGTGGCGTTCGCCGAAAACGGTGATCGCGTAGCGGTGCACTATGGCAAGGACGCCGACGCCGCTGCGCGAACTCTGCGGCTGTTGCCCGGCGCGGGGCACACCACGATCACCGGAGACCTCGGTGATCCCGACGCCGCGTGCCAGGTCGTCGAGACGGCCGTGGATGCGCTGGGCGGAATCGACATCCTGGTAAACAATGCCGCCGTCGCCACCTCGGCCACCACCCGGCACCCGGTCGCGGAGGTCGATTTCGGTCAATGGCAACGGATTTGGCAGCAGATGCTCGATGTCAACCTGCTCGGCGCGGTGCACCTGACGTACGGGGTCGCCCGGCATCTGATCGATCGCGGCGCGCCCGGTCGCGTGATAAACATCGGCTCCCGCGGCGCGTTCCGCGGCGAACCCGAATTTCCCGCATACGCGGCAAGCAAGGCCGCGCTGCACGCCTTCGGACAGTCCATGGCGGTCGCGCTCGCACCCCATGGCATCGCGGTGACCTCCGTGGCACCCGGATTCATCGGCACTGAGCGACAAGAGGCGAAACTCGCGAGCGACGCCGGTGACGAGGTCCGCGCCCAGAGCCCGTTCGGCCGGGTCGGCACACCGGACGAAGTCGCCGCCGCCGTGCTCTACCTGGCCTCCCCCAACGCCACCTGGGCCTCGGGCACAATCCTCGACCTCAACGGCGCCTCCTACCTGCGCAGCTGAATACTGTACGCGCGGCGCGGATCACGCACGCGCCGCGCTGTCGTAGCGCCAGAACGATCGCACACTAAGCGATACCGCGCTGGAATCGGCCGCGCCCTGGTCGATTTCGCCGAGCGTTACTGTGCCACTCATCGGCCCGCCGGACATCGAGCGAGTTCGCGACCCGCTACGCCGGCGCTTGCGAGCCGACGAACTCGGCTGCTTCCTCTTCGGATCGGGCGGCGGGGGCCGAACCCCACATGTGTCTGCCGTTGGGCTCTTGGAGGAAGTAGACCGATGCGGCGCCTATGACGCCGGCGATGATCAGATAGTAGGCGGGCCAGTTCAAATCGCCGGTCAGGCCGACGAGGGCGCCGACGACGACCGAGGTGGTGCCCGCGAACAGGGATACCGCGACGTTGAATGCGACCGACAGGCCCGCGCCGCGCACCTTCGTGGGGAACAGTGAGGGCAGAGTCGAGGGCATCGTGGCGCTGAAGCAGATCAGCGTCAGGCCCATCATCAACAGGCCCACGAAAACGGCGAACGCATTGTTCGTGCGGACCAGTAGCACCATCGGGAACGAGAGCACGATCAACGCCGCGATACCGGTCCAGATGATCGGTTTACGGCCGACCCGATCGGAGAGGAAACCGATCACCGGAATGGTCAGCAACGCCACGGCCATCACCGCGATCTGCAGCCACTGCGAGACCGACGTGGACACCCCTGCGCCGGTCGCGTCTGGCACCGTGGCGGTGACATAGGTCGGCATATAGGAAGTCAGCATGTAATTGGGGACGTTCCAGACCACGACCAGGCCCATGCAGACCAGGACGTACGGCCACAGCTTCGCCAGGATCTTGGCCTCGTCGCCGGTCTTGTTCGCCTGCTCGCGCTGCTCGGACTCTTTTTCCAATGCGGCGAAAGCCGGAGTGTCGGCCAAACGCATTCGCAGGTAGACGCCGACGAGGCCGAGCGGCAGCGCGAGGAAGAACGGCAGTCGCCAGCCCCACGCCAGTAACTGGTCATGGCTCAGTGTGGCATCGGCGAGCGTGACGACCAATGCGCCGAGCAGATATCCGGTGAAAGTGCCGAATTCCAGCCAGCTGCCGAGAAATCCGCGTCGCCGGTCCGGCGCGTATTCGGCGATGAAGGTCATCGCATTGCCGTATTCACCGCCCGTGGAGAACCCCTGCAACAGCCGTGCGCATAGCAGCAGCATGGGTGCCCAGAAGCCGATCGAATTCTGATCCGGGATGCAGCCGATGGCGAAGGTGCCGAGCGCCATCAGGATCATCGTGGTCGCCAGCACCCGATTACGGCCGATCCGGTCGGCCAGCGGACCGAAGAACATCCCGCCCAACGGGCGAACGAGGAACGCCACCGCGAACAGGCCGAAGGTGGCGATCGTGCCGGCGGTGTCGCCGAGATCGGCGAAGAACACCTCTTTGATCGTGGGCTCGAAATAGGCGTAGACGCCGAAGTCGTACCACTCGGTGATATTGCCGATGCTCGCCGCGCCGATCGCCCGGCGGATGATCGGCGGATCGGTGACGACGATGTCGTCCAGCGACCAACGCCTCGGACCTTCGCGCGGGGTCAGCACAGCCACAAGGACACAACCTCCTCGAGTTCGCGATCCGCAGCCGCGCTGCTCCCTCCTCCAAGGCGATGGCGGCAATATCTCAGGTTAAGTCGACGGCGGACCGATCACTGAGCGACGCTCCGCAGAGCTCTGTCCCGGCCCAGGGCTCAGCGCTCCGGCGCAAGAGCGCTGTAATAGTGGCGCATCGCCTCGGTCACGGAGTGCAGCACTTTGTGCGCGGCGGTCAATTCCGTATCCGTCATGCCGGTCATGGCGGAGCTGATGTGATTGCTCACCGGTGTGAAGAACTCGCGCGCGACCCGCATCCCGTGCTCGTCGTAGCGCAGGATCACCTTGCGGCGGTCGGCGGCATCGGTTTCTCTTCGGATGTGCCCGGAAGCGATCATCCGTTCGACCAGATACGTCACGGCCGCCGAGGTGACGCCGAGCATGCCGCCGAGCTGTCCCGCGGTGAGCGGTTTGCCCTCCATGTCCGCGACGGCGATGAGCAGCAAGGCACGAAAATCATTGGGCCGCAGGTCGTTCGACCGAGCGAATACATGGCCGATCTCCTCGGAGACCGCGGTCAGCGCACGAATGTCGAGGGCGATCGCCTGCTCCAGCTCCGCGCGCGCTCCCCCCGGGCGCGGGTCTCTCGTCGGCTCGTCGTTGTCCATGATCCGGGTAGCTTAACCTGGTACGCCCGTCCACTTGCGGGACCGGTCGCGCCGGTTTCGGGGCTTCCGGCATCAACGCGGCCGGTTGCGCAGGTGATAGCGGCGCTCGGCATAGATCAGGTCGTCACGCCACAGCCGGTCGGCCGCATACCGCATCACCGGACGCAACAGCGGCAGCACCGGTCTGGCGTGACGGAAGCCCGGACGCTCGGAATAGGCGATCACGGCCTCGACCACGGCGGTCCGCGCGCGACCGTCCGGGCCCGGACCCATTGGGGTGGCATGCGTTTCGACCACGCTGCCGGTCCCTTCGCCGGAGATGATCCGCATGACGATGGTGCGCGGATCCGGACAGGTGAATTCCGCCTCGACCGGCACGCCGAGCCGGCGGGTCACCCGGAAGGTCACCGTCAGCAGGAACCGATGACTGTCCTCGGTGATGCCGTGACGTGGCGGCGTCTGCGTCACCTCCAAACGGGCGAAAGAGTACGGGTGGAACCAGGATCCGTGCCAAGGATCGAGCCGGTTGGCGATGATGTCGCGGGGTTCGCAGCTGCCGACCAGGCGGGTCACGGCGTGTACGGTCGCGTCAGCGGGGCGATCGCCGAGAATCGGTGCGGCGGTGGGCTCTTCGCCGCCGACCGCGTCCAGGCGCACCCAGGCGAGCACCCCGTCGTCGTGACCGGGATACGGGCACCATCGCGACGAGCCCTGCGCGCCGACCCGCAGGCCGTGCCACCGGCAGATCAACGCGGCGTCTTCGATCTGCGCGGTCGCCAGATCGGCCCCCAAGTGTGGGCACGCCCCGGGACCGACGTGCAGGCTGCCGCTGCGATCGCGCCACGCGACGATCTCCACGCCGGCGACCGTGGTGGCGAACGGCCGATCCCGGCGGATCTCCCGGCTGCCGGCGATGACGTACCAATTGCCCGACGGCCGCCCCTGGGACCAGCGCAGCGCCGCCGCGATCAACGCCGGATCGGCGTCGGCGTAGGTGGGACGTTGCCGTGACCACTTCTCCGGCGAGAACCGTTGCAGCGGAATCTTGTTCATCGCTCAGTCCTTCCGCGCCCGGCCAGCGAACGCAATACCGCCGAGCGCCCCTGGCCAGGTACCGTCTGCAACCGGTGCCCCGCACCGCCCCATCGGCTCAGCAGCGCGTTCGCCGCGAGCCAGCCGGTGGTCGCGGCTCGTTCCATGAGCGCGACCGGTAGATCGACTCGGATGCCGTCACCGGCGAGCACGAGTCCGGGTTGCGGTGTCCGCACTCCGGGCCTTCGCGCGAAATCGCCAGGGGCGAACCGAGGGCAGTCCTGGCGCCACAACATGGTTTCACCGACGATCCGCGCGTCGGCGGTTTCGGGATAGATCTCGTGCAGCCGGGCGAGCAGTCGGTGGCGCACCCGCTCGGCCTGCGCGTCCGGCGGCGGCCCGCCCGCTACCGCATAGGCGTGCAGTTCGATGACGCTGCCACCGTGCTCGCGGGCCCAGTCGGACGACTGGCGTTCGTAGGTGTCCACGACGCTGATGTTGTCCAGCGGGTCCATCCCACCGGTTCCCAGGAATCCGGGCCGATCCGCGCGCACCGGACGGTCCAGCCACAGGCGATAGACGGCGAAGCTCGGCGCTGTCGCCAAATTCGCTATGTCAGAGCGCCATTCGGCGGTGCCGAGGGCCGGCGACGCCGCCACGATGCGACGCAGACCGGCGATATCGGCAGCCAGCACCACCGCGTCGGCCGAGATCGTCGCGCCGGCGTCGTCGATGACGGTGAACCCGCCGCCGGTGGTCTCGATCCGGTCCACCGGCACACCCGTGTGGAACCGGACGTTTCCGGGGCGTCCCTGAATATCGGATGCGGTGAGGTAATCGCGCAGCGGGGTCCACAGACTCGCGTCGAAATTGTCCGCCGCGACGTCGAATACCAGTCCCTCGCTGGAACCGAGGAAATAGATGTGGAACATCGTCGCCAGTTCCGCGGCCGACATGTGCCGGGGTTCGACGAAGAAGCTGCGCGAGAACACCTCGAACGCCAAGTGCCGGGCCGCTTCCGGGAAGTTGATCTCGCGCAGGAACGTTTCCGCGTCGAGGTGGTCGAGCAACTCGTAGATACCCGGCACCGAGACAGCGGCCAGCGGCGCTGCCGCACGCGCATCGAGCCGGATCAGATCCCGCAGCCGAAATGTGGGGCTGCGCAACGCGAAGGCCAGCGCGTTCCACGGCGGGGTCCGGGGCAGACCGCGAAAGCTGTCCAGGCGGCCGTGGGCATCGATCAGCGGGTAGTCGTCGAGCCTGCGCAACCTGTCGAGCCGCGGATCACTGCGCGACAACAACTTTCGCAAGTTGTAGTACTGCGCGAAGAAGGCGTGGAAGCCGCGATTCATGGCGACCGGGGTGCCGTCGGGAAGCTGGTGTGCCCAGCCGCCCACTCGCCCGCCCAGATAGTGCTCCCGCTCGACCACTTCGACGTCGACACCGCGCTCGGCCAAGCCGGTCGCGGCGGCCAACCCCGCGATGCCCGCGCCCACGACGACCGCTCTGGGCCGTATGCCCCCTCGGCCGAGATCGCCCAGGCCCGGTGCCGCCGGGTAGCGCACCCGGCGCGAATCACGCCCGATTTCGGTGACGGTGGTCATCGTCGAGGTTCCTCCTGTCGCTGCCGCGTCCGCTCCCAGCCGAGCAGCACCGCGGTCACCAGCGCGAACCCGAAGAGAAAGTCCTCCACCGGGATGTCCAACGGAAAGCGGAGTCCGAGAATATGGTTCGGGTCGTAGCTGACGATGGGGGCATGCAGCTTGGTCAGCCAGCCGTCGACCGGGATCTGGAAGCCGAGCACGATCACCATCGACAGCCAGTAGGCCGGGCGGCGAAACAACCCGGTGCGCAGCCATTTCCACTCCAGCGCGCAGACTACGACGACCGCCGCGACGGCGGGCAGCGTGTAGCCGATGCCACCGAAGTTCACCGTTCGGCCCGCTTCCGGCGCACCGTCGCGGCGGTGCGCAGCAGCCGCTCGACCGCCACGAAGGTCAGTAGCCCGCACAGCGGCACCACCACGAAGAACAGCAGTTCCTCCAGCGGTAGCCCACCCGGCAGCAGGACCCCGATTATGTACCGCGAGTTGAAACTCCACACGCCCGCGGCGCTCGCGAGGAGATCCCAGACGACGAACGCGGCGACGGGCACGAGGGTGCCGAGCAGCAGTCGAGGCCTGCGATACACGCCCTGGCCGACGAATTCCAGCGGGACCGTCAGCAGCACGCACGCGACCAGAACGAGGAGATAATGCCATCGGTCCACGCGCCCTCCTCAGCGTTCCTCGTGGGCGGTGCCGCGCACCGGTGCGGGCGCCGGAACCGGCGCAGGTCGTGCGTCACTGCGCCGACGGACCCACCATGCTTGGACCGCACCGGATACGCCGACGCGCAGCCGTGTCCCGGTGCCGACCCTGGCCCGATGGCCGAACACTTCGAAATCGCGCTGCTCGATGCGATCGAGAATGCGCGCGTAGAGCGTCAATGCCGTCGCTACGCAGGGCCGGGAACGCGGCGCCAGTGACTCGATGCCGGCGCGAGCGTAGTCGTAGATCCCCCGGGTGATCTCGTGTTGTGCGGCCAACGCGGCACGGACCCGCGGCTCGACTTTGCGGTTCCTGCTGCACCACAGCAGCAGTTCGCGATCGACGCCGTGCGCGGCGAGCTCGTCGGCGGGCAGGTACACGCGGTCGCGCGCCAAATCCTCGTCGATGTCGCGCAGAAAGTTGGTGAGCTGGAACGCTTTACCCAAGGCCGCCGCGTACGGGGCCGCCTGGGGCACCGACGTCGCGGTCCCGAGCACCGGCAGCAACTGCAGTCCGATCACCTCCGCCGAACCGTAGACATAGTCGTCGAGTTCGGATCGGGTCGGGTAGTCGGTGACCGACAGGTCCATACGCATCGAGGTCAGGAACGCGTCGAAGAGATGTCCGGGGATGCGATAACGCTCGGCGGTGTGCAGCACCGCCGCGAGCACCGGGTCGCCGTCGGCGTCGCCGGACTCGAATTGCTGTGCCAGCAGGCCTAACCGGCTTGCGCGCTCGGGCACGGTGAGCAACGGATCGAAGCCGTCGAGGATGTCGTCCGCACGCCGCGCGAACCCGTAGAGGGCGTGCACCGCGGGTCGCTGATCCGGCGCGAGCAACCGCGTCGCGAGGAAGAAGGTCTTGCCGTGTCTGGCGTTGAGCGCCCGGCATTCTCGGTAGGACCGGCGTAGGGCCGGGTCGCTGATGCCCGCGGCGTCGAGTTCGGTGCGCGTCATCGGACCTGCCGATCCGCTGCGGCCACCGCGGCCTGCCTGGCCTCGCTCCATGCGCCGGTCACTCGATCCGCGGCCAGGCGGCCGGAGATCAGCACCGGCGGTATCCCGACACCCGGAACGGTGGAACCGCCGGCCAACACCACGTTCTCGATACCGCGGATCATGTTGGCGGGACGGAACGGCCCCGTTTGCGCGAAGGTGTGCGCCAGGGCGAAGGGACTGCCGTCGAGCATGTCCTGCCGGGCCCAGTCCGCGGGAGTCACCACCTGCAGCACCTGCGCCTCGCGCAGCGCCTCGGGTCCCAGCCGCTGGCGCGCGATGGCGAGGATGTGCTCGGCGTATTCCGGACCTGTTCGATCCCAATCTATTTCGCCGCGGGACAGGTTCGGCGCGGGCGCGAGCAGGTAGAACAGGTCTCGCCCCGGCGGAGCGAGCGAGGGATCCGCGGCGGTGGGCCGCGTGAGCAGCAACGAGGGGTCGGACATGACCCGTCCGTCGGAGGTGATCTCGCGGAAGACGCTTTCCCAGGCCGCACCGAACAGCAGTGAATGGTGCGGGAGCTCGCTGCCGCGTGCACAACCGAGGTGCAGGATCACCGCCGAGGGGGCGGCGCGCACGGCGATCGGACGCCGCGAACGGTGGCCGAGCAGAGCGTGGCTGCGGTGCAGTTCGGTGGTCAGGACCAGTGCGTCACAGGCTATTTCGTCACCCTGATCGGTCCGCACCGCGTGCACTCGGCCGCCGGAGCTGACCAGCTCCGTCACCGATGCGCCGTAACGGAACCGCACACCGGCATCGGTGGCCGCCGCCGCCAACGCGTCGGGCACCGCACGCATGCCCCCGCGCGGAAAATACACCCCCGCCATGGTGTCCATGTGGGCGATCACGGCGTACGCCGCCAGCGCACGCTGCGGAGCGACGCCGGCGTACAACGACTGAAAGGTGAAGACCCGCCGCAATTGCGGGTCGCTGATGAACTCGGCGACCTTGCGGTCCCAGCCGCGGAATCCGCCCAGGGCGACCAGCCGGGCCAGGGCGGGCGAAACCAGCGACAGCGGCGATTCGAAGTTCGACCCGATGAAACGATCGAACTCCGCCGCGTACAGCTTGCCCAGCCAGTCACGGAGCCTGCGATATCCCGCGGCCTGCTCGGGTCCGGCGAACGCGTCGACCCGCCGCGTCATCTCCTCGGCGTCGCTGTGTACGTCGAGCGTGCGGCCGTCGGCGAACCGGGCCTGATAGGCAGGAGTCACCGGGAGCAGATCCACCCGGTCCGCGGTCTTCTCCCCTACCGCCGCGAAAACGTCATCGAGCAGGTCGGGCATCGTGAGCACGGTCGGGCCGGTGTCGATGCGATAACCATCGATATCGAGCCGACCCATCCGGCCGCCCGGCGTGGCGTCTCGCTCGACCACCGTGACCGAACGTCCCCGGCCGGCCAGGTGCAGGGCAGTCGACAAACCCGCCAGACCCGCGCCGACGACTACGACATGATCGGTGCGGCCTTTTACGGTGCGCATCATCTCTCCCTCGTCACAGCTGCCGCGCAGTGCACAGCAGCGCCATGTGTTCCAGTGCCGCACGTCGATCCGAGGCCAGCGCGGCGGCGCCGAGCATCGCGGTGGCATCGGTCACCCGGTCGGCGATCATCGACTCGATGTACTCCGGCGCCCCGCTCGACGCGATCAACTCCCGGCAGCGCGCGATCGCGGCGGTGTCGAGCACCGGCTGACCGGTCAACTCCGCCAACTCGATTCGAGTAGCGCTGTCGGCCACCTCGAACGCGGTGACCACCACGCTGGTCGCTTTGTGCTGGCCGAGGTCACTGTCTTCCGGCTTCCCGGTGACCGCGGCGGACCCGAAAACGCCGAGCAGGTCGTCGCGCAGCTGGAAGGCCTCGCCGATGAGCGTCCCGTAGCGGCCGAGCACGCTTCTCGTCGTCGCCGGGCAATCGGCCAGTGCCGCACCGAGTTCCAGCGGGCGGCGCACGGTGTAGTTGCCCGATTTCGCGCGCGCGATGGCCAGCACCGCGTCCAGGGTGGGCATTTCCCGGCTGTCGTTGGACAGGTCGGCGAACTGCCCCACCGCCAATTCGATCCGCATCCGGTCGTACAGCGACCACAATCGCGCCAGCGCATCGGGCGCGATCCCGCTGTCACGCAGCATCTGTTCGGCCCACACCAGGCACATGTCGCCGAGCAGGGTCGCCGCCGAGGCGCCGAACCGGGCCGCCGACCCGGATCGGCCGTTCGTGTGATGCCGCTCAGCCAGCCGCAGATGGGCGGCCGCTTCGCCGCGGCGCAGCATCCCCTCGTCCATCACATCGTCTTGCAGCAGGGCGAAGGCGTGCAACAACTCCAGGCTGGCGGCTGCCCGCACGGCGGCCGGATCCGGCTCCTCCCCGCACAGCCAACCCAGGTACATGAAGGTGGACCGCAGGCACTTGCCGCCGAGCACGTACTGCCGCAAGACTTCGTCGACACCCGTGATCGCCAGCTCCTCGATTCGAGCCTGCCGCAAGAAGTCTTCGAGTTCGCCGAGAACTCGATCACGAAATTCCTGCTGCCAGCGGACGAAGTCGCGCCCGCGATCCCACCCGGCCGCCGTCCGCGACGGTCCGACCGGATCGAAATACACTGTGCTCACTGGGGTTCTCCGTTTCGGGTAGCCGCGACGCCGGGATCGGCTCGTTGCCTGGCATGAACAGACGACACCTGCGCCAACGCCGTGGCGATCGATTCGAACGGGGCGTATCCGGCGATCTCGGTGGCCATCCGCCGGGCCGCCGCGCGGATGTGCGGAGCAGACGCGACGTGGTCGACGGCAGCCGCGAGCGCGGCGGGCCGGGGACGAGCCGTCCCCAGATCGACGCCGGCGCCGGAATAGGCGACACGGGAAGCGATTTCGGGCTTGTCAGCGGTGTCACCCGCGACGATCAGCGGCACCCCGTGCCGCAATGCCTGCTGCACGCCGCCGTACCCGCCGTTGGTGATCATCACATCCACATGTGGCAGCAAATGTTCGTAGGGAACGAAGTCCGTGACGTAAGCATTAGCCGGAACCGGAGCAGCGGGCATAGGCGCACCACCGGTACATGCGACCACCAGCACGTCTCGACGGTCACCCAACGCCGTCAGCGTCGGCCGGATCAGTTGATCGAGATCGCTGTTGTCCCAAGTGCCCTGGGTCACGTGCACCACTGTGCGCCCAGTACGCAACGCGTCCCACCACGCCGGCAACACCGGATCCGCAGCGGTGCCGGGCGGGATCGGCCCGGTGAAGACCACCGAATCGGGTAGATCACCACGCGGGTACTCGAACCCGGGCACGGTGAACTGCAGGATCCGGTCGGCCAGTACGGGCCAGTCCAGCAGAAAACGAGGCGCGGGACCTACACCTAGGTCACGCAGCACCGCGTCGAGGCGCGTCTGCGCCCCGCGAAAGAGCAGGCGCTGCACGACGCGGTTCATCGCCGTGTAGTCGCGCCCCGTGCGGGGCCGCCACCCGGTGCCGAACGGCGCGCAGTCCGCGCTCGACAACATCAGCGGCACGACTCCGCACGCGAGTACCGGCGGACGCGCCGCGGCGCCGAGCACGAGCGGTATCGCGCCGGTGAACATGACATCGACCAGCACCGCATCGAACTCGGTCCGCTCCAGCACGGCACGCAGCGCGCGATACTGGGCGCGCAGTGGCGACAGGAAGCTGGTCCGCATCTCGATCGTGCCGGTTCGCCAGCGCCGCACCAGGTTCGGCGTTCGGCCGCGACCGGCCGGCACGCGTGCCACCTCGGCTTCACGCGGCAGGGACGTCGCGGGCACGCCACTTGCCCGGACCGCGTCCACGAAGGCCGCACCGGTCAAGAACCGCACGTCGTGACCACGCCGACGCAACTCGGCCGCCACCGCCAGCATGGGTGTCACATGCCCGGGAATCGGTGACGCCGCGATCAGATATCGAGCCATGCAACTGTTCCTTCGCTGGTCGCCAGGTAGGCGCCGGCCATGTCGAGCCCTGCGATCCGGACGGCGGGCGGCGACGCTGCCGCCCGCCCCAGTAAGGCCTCGACGCCGCCGGAGCAGGGCCGCTGCCTCGCGTTCACCGCCTCGGCGCCGATCGCCACCCCCGTGCCGGGTGACATGGCGCCGATCGGGAAGACCGTACGGGTACGAACCCACGCAAGCTCCTCTCGGGCGGTTGAGACACATCCTACGCTAAACGATGCGAAAACGATGCAACACGTCGACAGCATTGTCCGGTTCCTGAACTCTCGGGCATTTCCGTCAAACCCCTTGCGGCACAACATTGCAGCGGCGACAGGTCCGGCTCGCTACCGAGCCGTCCGTCACGACGGGGCGCCGCGCACACCGGCACGGCTCGTCAGACTCTTTCAGAAACTTAATCATTTGCCAAGCCTTGCCCTGACGATTCAGGCGAGAATCTCGATCGCCTCCTCCAGCGAGCCGACCCGAATCACCCCCTCGGGTAGGTCGTTCGCGCACCATCCGGGCCCCGCTACGACGGTGCGCGCCGTAGTGTCACGCACCGTCCGCGCCAGCTCCGGACTCGCCGTCTCGCGCGTATGCGACCACAACACCGCGACACTGCCCGGCCCCTGCTTCGCCATCGCGTCGACGAGCGCACCCGCCGGCACCGACGCACCCAGCAGCACCGCGGGGATACCGCGCTCGGCCAGCGCCGCACGCAGCACTTCCAGCGGCAGCGAGTGCGTCTCCCCCGCGACGCACGCGAGCACGACAACCGGCACACCGGACACCGGCCGCAGCAGCGGCACCACCCGGTGCAGACTCGTGGCTACCGCCCAGGACAACACGTGCTCGACATCGATCAAACGATCGCCGTCGGCCTGCCGCCGTTCGATCTCCGCAAACGCCGGGCGGCACAACTGATTCCACGTCGCGACGACGCCGTAGCCGACGAAATGTCCGATGATCGTCGCCAGCAGCTCCGTTGGGTCAAGGCGTTCCGCGGCCGCCAGCACGGGCGCCGTATCGCCGAGCGCAGGAACCGGAACAGCGACCGCGCGCGCCGCTCGGGCGGCGTTGCCAGGACTCGCCCCGGCCCGCACCAACCCCACCATCCGCGTGATCACGGCGAGATCGGTCTGCGAATAGTGCCGATGCCTGCCCGGCCGATGCAGGGACGGACCGAGGCCATAGCGCTGGGTCCAGCTGCGCAACGTCGCGACCGGGATTCCGACCATCCGAGCCGCCTGCCCCACGGTGTATTCGACAGCGGGCGCACGGGATCCCCCACCGCCCGCGCCCTCGAGCCCGGTCACGAGCCGCCACCGAGGACAACCGGCCGGCCAGGCACCATCGCTTCTCCTCAGATCGGGTCTTGATGCACGATACCAACTATCGATGCACTATTGATGCAAGGTAGCCCGTTCAACATAGTTCATTTGCTTAACTATTAAGTGTTTGAGATTGTTGGCGTAGGGCAACCGGCTGGTGGATGGCCACCTTGTGGCAACGATCGACAGACTTAGGGAGAACCCATGTTCCACAACACTTCTCGCCGATTGACCGCAAGCCTGCTCGGGCTCGGTCTCTCGACCGTGGGTGCGGCCTGGATCGCCGCGCCGTACGCCGCGGCCGCACCGGCCGCGGATTGCCGCGCGCCCGGCGCCAGTCGAGTCGTCGGTGCGGCCGACGGGTCGCAGTGCGCGGCGACCAGCGTCGATGGCAGCGCGGCGGCGGCGTTCGGCTTCGACGGCACCGCTTACGCCGACGCCGGTCCCGCGAGCCTGGCGCTGGCGCTGGCGCAGAACGGCGGCACCGCCACCGCACGATCGCAGTCCCTGGCGGGTCCGGCCGCGATCGCCATCGGTCCCGGAGCCACCGTAGATGCCGCCGGAGTCCGCCCGGGACTGTCGATCGCCATCGCCGGGCCGGGGGCCACCGTCGAACTGACCGGGCAGACCGGACCCACCTGCCGCGGCGGACTCGCGTTCGCCGGTGACTTCCAAACGTTGCAGGGGTGCCTGTCCACCCGGTGATCCGGCGCAGTTCCTTGTCGACGCGAGGTCGCACCAGCGGCCTCGCGTCGACGGCGGGTCCGCCACCTCGACGACGCATCCGAATATCAGAAGGAGTGCGATATGCAAGTGGGTCAGCCGAGCCGGACCGCGTTGGGCGCTGCCCGGGGACGCGCAGTGCATCAGAGCGCCGATGAACCAGTGATCTTTCGCGATCCGCTGGCTGTCCCGATCGCCGAGGCGGCCGCCGTGCTATCTCCCGAGGACCGGGAAGTGCCATGGGAGGCACGGCTCTTCCTTGCGATGCGGCACCGCTTCGCCGAGGACGAACTCGCCGCCCGCGCCGACGACGTGCGTCAGGTCGTGGTGCTGGGCGCCGGTCTGGACACCTTCGGGGTGCGCAACACCTATCCGAACGTGACGGTTTTCGAGGTCGATCACCCCGACACCCAGGCCTGGAAACGGGACCGCCTCACCGATGCCCGGATAGCGGTTCCCGCATCGTTACGTTTCGTCGCAGTGGATTTCGAGACCGACTCCCTCTCGAATCGGCTGCACGAGTCCGGATTCGATCCCGCCGCACCGACCTTCTTCCTCTGGCTGGGCGTGGTCCAATACCTCACCGATGCGGCGATCGACACCACCCTGGGTTTCATCGCCGAACTGCCCGCGCCGAGCCAGTTGATCATCGACTACAGCGAGCCGATATCGGCCCTGCCCCCGGGCAACCGGGCAATGGTCGAAGTCCTCGCCGGAGTCATGGCGTCCATCGGCGAGCCATGGCTGTCGCTGTTCACAGCAGACGAAATCGCCACCAAGCTGACCGGATTCGGCTTCGGTGATATCGAGGACCTGGGCTGGCAGGACATGATCGCCCGCTTCGCGCCGGACAGCACCGCTACCGATCAGGTCGGTGGGCATGTCCTGCGAGCCGCACACCCAGGTCACCACTCCGTCCGAGCAGAAGCCGAGGGCAAAGATGAACGCCACGAATAGTTTTCGACCACTCGCGCTCGCCACGCTGCTGCGCACGGGCGCGGCAGTCGCGGCGACCGCATCGGCCGGATCGGCGGAGGCAGGCCAGGATCGGCGTCGCTCCTGCCGCGGTAAAGCGCCCTGCGCCGGATAGCCGACCCTGCGGGTTCGCGTTGCCGCGACCTGGCGGCGCGCGGTCGCCGCTCCCGTTCAGTCGAGCTTTGCGAAGAAGGTGCGCAGGTCTGTGATGAGCGAGTCGGGGGCTTCCATGGCCAGGAAGTGGCCGCCGTGGTCGAGTTCGTTCCAGCGGACGATGTGGTGATCGCGTTCGGCCCAGCGGCGGATGGTGACGTCGTGGGCGGAGACCAGCACGGCGGTCGGCACGGTGCTGCGCACGGCGGTTGCCCAGTCCGCTGCATCGTCGGATTGCTCGGCGCCCCAGCCGTTCCCGTCTTCGGCGCTGCCGTTTGCGCCGGTTTGCCCCACGTCCTCGCTGTCACCGGCAGGGGTGTCGGCGGACCAGTCCGCACCGCTCCATACGTTCGCCACGACGTCCTCGTAGTAGACCTGCGCCGCCGAACCCGCGGTGCCGGTCAGCCAATACAGCGAGATGTCGAGGAGGATGCGATCACGGTCGATGCTGTCCTCGGGCAGACCGTCTTCGGGCATGGTCAGCTCCTTGAACTTCTCCACGATCCAGGCGAGCTGACCTACCGGCGAATCGTGCAGCCCATAGGTCACCGTCTGCGGGCGCTTCGAATTGCATTGCAGATAGGCATCATTGAAGTTCAGCATGCGATCCCAGCGATGCTGTTCGACCTCGCTCAGCCCGTCCATCTCGCCGTCGGCGCCGATCGGGAACGTGATCATCGCACTGACGTGAACGCCGACAACCTGATCCGGGTACTGCCTGCCGAGGTGCGGGGCCACGAACGCGCCGGTGTCATAGCCATGCACCCCGTAGCGGTCGTACCCGAGCCGAGTCATCAACTGACCGAACACCGTTGCCATCTTGGCGGTGCTCATGCCCGGACCGGCCAGCGGCGTGGAGAACCCGAAGCCGGGCAGCGACGGGATGACCAGATGAAAGGCCTCTGCCGAATCTCCGCCGTGTGCAACGGGATTCGACAGCGGACCGATCACGTCGAGAAAGTCGGTGAAGCCGCCCGGCCAGCCGTGCAGCAGCAGCAACGGCGTCGCATCCGGTTCCGGCGAGCGGACGTGCAGAAAGTGGACGTTCTGCCCGTCGACCGTGGTCATGCACTGCGGGAGCTCGTTGAGCATGGCTTCCTGTGCCCGCCAATCGAATTCGGTGCGCCAATAGTCGGCCAGCTCTTTCAGGTACCCGACCGGAACGCCTCGACTCCAGCCCACGCCGGGCACCTCGCCGGGCCAGCGGGTGTTGGCGAGCCGCGCGTGCAGGTCATCGAGTTCAGCCTGCGGAAAATCGATGCGGAAGGGACGGATGCTGTCTGGGGTGTTTGCCATGACGTCGACGGTATTGAGCGCTTAGGACAGCGCTGTTCCTAAGCGCAAACTTCGGCGACGTTCCCCCCTCCGGAACCAGGATCTGCGCGACGAACTTGCCGAAGCTGCCTGAACGCGACTCACAGCGCCGCGGCGGCCTCGATCATCAGCGCCCGGGAACGTTCCGGTGACTCCGCCTGAATCGAGAGGCGGTCCATGACCCCGCGGTAGAGCCGGACATCTTCCGGACGATCCAGATACAGCGCGGTGGTCAACTGCTCCAAGTAGATGATGTCGGTCAGTTCCTGTTCGGCGAAGCGCAAGACGGTGAACGAACTGCCCGCGGCCGCGCTGCCACCGGAGCCGTATGACAGCACCTGGATCGTCACGTTGGGCTTGGCGGACACAGTGACGAGATGCTCGATCTGCTCCCGCTGGACCGCCGTACCGCCGACCGGCCGATGCAGCACCGCCTCATCGAGCACCGCCCAAAGAAACGGTCCGCCAGGGGCATCCAGAATCCGCTGCCGGTTGGTTCGCAACTCCACACGACGTGCCGCCTCGTTGCTGTCCTCACCCATCTCGACGACGGCGGCAGCGTAGTTCCCGGTCTGTAACAGACCCGGAACCAGTTGGCCCTCATAGGTTCTGATCATCTGTGCCGCGCCCTCGAGACCGACGTAGGTCTCGAACCATTGCGGCAACAGGTCGTTGTACCGATGCCACCAGCCCGGCTCGTTGGCCTTGCGTGCGAGATCGATGAACATCGCCCGCTGCTCGGGGTCGGTCACTCCGTAGAGATCCAGCAGATCCGCGATGTCACGTTCTTTGAACCCGGTGCGCCCCAGCTCGAGCCGGCTGATCTTGGCATACGAGCCGCGAATGTGGTCACCCGCCTCTTGCGGTGTGACGCCACATTGCTCACGGAGTTTTCGAAGCTGACCGCCGACCGCGATCCGCAACGCCGTCGGCCCTAATTCTGCGACTCGGGGGTCGACGACGATCCGG
>NZ_BAUA01000040.1 GCF_000710915.1 Nocardia brasiliensis IFM 10847 | reverse complement strand
ACCCGCGCCGTTCGGCAGCGAGATCGGTTCGCCGCGCCACAGCTGCCGGACCGTCTGCATGCCGTCGCGCATCACCTCGACCCGGCTGCGGTAGCGGTCGGGCGCCAGCACGAAGTCGTCGGGGTTCCAGCCCGTGGCGAACGCGACATCGACCCGGCCGTCGGACAGGTTGTCGACTACCGACCAGTCCTCGGCGACCCGTACCGGATCATGCAGCGGCAGCACCACGCTGCCCGCCCTGATCCGCACCCGCTCGGTCACCGGCGCCAGCGCCGCCGCCAGCACGGCCGGATTCGGGTAGAGGCCGCCGAACTTGTGAAAGTGCCTTTCCGGCAACCAGATCGAGGAAAAGCCGTGTGCGTCGGCGAAGCGCGCGCTGTCGAACAACAGCTGGTACCGCTGCGAACTACGCTGCTGCGCGTCGCTGGCGAAGAAGAACAGGCCGAACTCGACGGCAGCACCAACCTGGCGATCCGGTGCGCACGAGGCCACGGTCGTGGCGACGGCACCGGCGTCGCGATGGTTGACCACCTCGTCGACCAGATCGGCGACGCACATGTCACCGTAGATGTCTTCGGCGGATACCTCGATGCCGAATCGGTCCTCGAGAATCGTCAACAGCTCGGCCGCCTTGACCGAGTCGAGGCCCAGCGCGGTGAGCGGTGTCCGCGGATCTATCTGCTCGAGTCCCAGGCGCTGCTGTGCCCAGCCGAGGAAGAACGTCGTGGTGTCGGCGCGGCCCTGCGGCTCGCTCATATGGCCCTCGATCCGATCTCGTTGGCGTACAGGTGACGTAGCTGCGCTCGCCGGATCTTCCCGCTGGTCGTTTTCAGCACCTTGCCCTTGTCGACGAATATCACTCGGTACAGCGCCACGGCGTGATCCCGGCTCACCGCGGATCGGATCGATTGTTCGAGCGCGGCCACAGTGTCGTCGGCGATTTCCTCGTCGAGCTCCTGCACGACGATCAAACGCTCTTCACCGTTCACCTCGGTCGACAACGCGGCGCAGCCCCCGCGACGCAATCGCGGATGGGTGGACTCGATGCTCCACTCGATGTCCTGCGGGAACAGATTCCGCCCGTTGATGATCATCACTTCCTTGAGCCGGCCGCAGACAAAAAGATGCCCGTCGGCCAGGAAACCGAGATCGCCGGTGCGCAGATATGGCGTACCGGCCTCACCCGCGATTTCCGCGGCAAAAGCCCGCTCGCTCTCTTCGGGTTTGTTCCAGTAGCCGGTGGTGACGCTTTCCCCGGCCAGCCAGATTTCGCCGACCCGGCCGGAATCCGATCGCCGCGACGTCACCGGATCGATCACCGCCGCCGTCGCGGCCCCGACCGGGCCCAGATCGACCAATTCGCGCCCGTTCGGCGTCGCGACGACGAAACCCTTTTCCAGTTCGTCGTTCGCGAACGAGCGCGTGCGCAGACCCGAGCCGACCGGCCCACCGCTCACATACAAAGTCGCCTCGGCCAGTCCATATCCGGGGAAGAAACTCTCCGGGCGAAAACCGCTCACGGCGAATTTGTCGGCGAATCGGCGCAGAATGGTCGGATTGACCGGCTCCGCGCCGACGAACGCGACATCCCACCGCGACAGATCCAATTCCTCGGCCTCGGCCGCCGACACCCGCTCGGCACAGATGCCGAATGCCAGATTCGGCCCGCCCGCAGTGGTATTCGCCTGCTCGGCCACCGCGCGCAGCCAGGTCAGCGGTTTACGCAGGAAGGTCATCGGCGCCATGAGCGTCGCCGGGTATCCGGCGAAAAGCGGTGAAAGAATGCCCAGCACCAGGCCCATATCGTGCGACGGCGGCAGCCAGTGGACCGCCGAACTACGCTCGGTGTGCCCGAAGGCGCGCCGCTGGCATTCCAGGTTGTGCATCAGATTGCGATGGCGCACCACCACGCCCTTCGGGCTGCCGGTGGAGCCGGAGGTGTATTGCAGATGTGCCACATCGTTTTCGGTGGGCAGCGGCATGTCGAGCAGCTCTTGGGCGCCGCCGCCGATCGCCGTGCTGTCGAGGATCCGCTCATCGGGCCAGTCGAGCAGCTCACGCGCCACCGCCGCGGCCTGTTGCGGCGCGATGACGGCCGCCGCGCCACTGTCGCGGGCGATCGCCGCCACGGTCTCGGAATGGCGTTGCCCGGTCGGCACGTACAGCGGTACAGCGACACGGCGGATCAGCAGACAGGCGAAGTAGGCGTGCACCATGTCCAGACCGGACGGGCAGAGCAACAGGACGCGGTCGCCCGGCGCACTGATTTCCCGCAACCGCGTCGCCAAGCCGAGCACACGTTCCAAGAGCCGCCCGTAATCCTCTGTTTCGCGGTGCCCGTCTGCGTCGAGAAACGTGTAGCCGACTCGGTGGGGATCTTCGACACCACGACGCACCAAGATGTCCGCCAGAGTCGACGGACGTTCCGATATCTGTTCGTAACTCATCGACCTTCGACCTCCCGAGTCAGCTACAGCCACACTGGACGAACGATATTCAGGCCTGCCGAAGCCACCCCCGGCATCACGTATCGAACCGGGCCGATCGGCCCGGCGAATGCCGCCGATACCGACAGCGAAAGTTACTACACCACCGCTCGTTACACGCGCCTCGCGCACTCGACTCCGGTCAGCGGAAAGTTCCGGGAACATTTCGTCAGTGGGACGGTAGGACGTATCGAACTGACGCGTATCACTGTTCTCCTTCCAGGGCGAGGCGCAACGGCAGCGGTCGAGTGTTCCTCCTAGTTCGTTACGGCCCCTGTCGCGGATGGGTAGGAGGTTGCGGGCGATTACGCCGGGACACAGGAGGTCTCGATGCACATGCCGAGGAAAATATCCCGGCGCTCAGCACGTGTCGCGATTGTTGTTATCCGATCGTGTCGCCCGAAACATCGGTGACGATCCCGCACCGGGTGCCGATATCGGCGTGGCGACCGGCGGGAAAAGCATTCGCACCACCGCGGCGGTGCGCGTTACGATGCGCGCATGACGTTCCCGGGGACAGCGCTTACCGGGCCGTGCTGACCCGGTTCTGAGAGGGCACAGTCAGCACGGCGGACCTCCTGTGGGAGGTGGTGCCCGCGTTCGACCGGCGACGACTCGCGGGTCGATTCGGACTTCCGCCGTGAGGTGACCATGAACGATCACAGTGCCCCTGACGTCTCCGACCCCGCCGCGATCATCGACAAGTGGACGCGGATATGGCGGCAGCGCCATGTCTTCGACGCCGACGGGCGTACCCGGGGTGACGATCGTCCGCGCTCCTATGTGGTGAGCATGTACTCGTACCCGTCGGGCGACCTGCACATGGGCCACGCCGAGGTGTACGCGATCGGTGATGCCATCGCCCGCTATCGACGCCTGCGGGGCGATGACGTGCTGCATCCGGTGGGCTGGGATTCGTTCGGGCTCCCCGCGGAGAACGCCGCCGTGAAACGGGACCGGGATCCGCGACGCTGGACCTACGACAATATCGACGTCCAAGCCGAATCCTTTACCCGGCTGGGCATTTCGTTCGACTGGCGGACCCGCCTGCATACCTCGGATGCGGACTACTACCGGTGGAACCAGTGGCTGTTCCTGCGGCTGTTCGAACGCGGCCTGGCCTATCGGAAGGCCGCCTCGGTGAACTGGTGCCCGAACGACCGGACCGTACTGGCCAACGAGCAGGTGGTGCGCGGACGGTGCGAGCGCTGCGGCACCGCGGTGACGGTGCGCGAGCTGACCCAGTGGTTCTTCCGCATCACCGCGTACGCCGAACGCCTGCTCGACGACATGGCCGAACTGCACGGTAAGTGGCCCGCCGAGGTATTGACCATGCAGCGCAACTGGATCGGGCGCTCGGCAGACGCGCCCGTCGACGACCAGACGGCGCCGGGGGCGACCGAGCGGGGCTCCGGCGCGGTGACCTATCGGCTGCGGGACTGGCTGATATCGCGGCAACGCTATTGGGGCACGCCGATCCCCGTCATCCACTGCGCCGACTGCGGCGTGGTGCCGGTACCCGAAGACGAGCTGCCGGTCCGATTGCCGGACAACGGTTACCAGCTGCGCCCTGCCGACGGGTCGCCACCGCTGGCCACGGCCCGCGAGTGGGTCACCGTGCGCTGTCCGGCGTGCGGCGGTCCGGCCGAACGCGACACCGACACGATGGACACCTTCGTCGACTCGTCCTGGTATTTCCTGCGCTATCCGAATCCTCGATACACCGCGGGCCCGTTCGACCCCGAGGAGATACGGCGCTGGCTGCCGGTGGACGAGTACATCGGCGGCCGTGAACATGCCACCGGCCATCTGATCTATGCGCGGTTCATCACCAAGGTGCTGTACGACATGGGACTGGTGCCCTTCGTCGAGCCGTTCACCCGGCTGACCAATCAGGGGCAGGTGCTCATGGCGGGCAAGGCGATGAGCAAGAGCTTGGGCAACCTGGTGGGTTTGCAGGATCAGATCGCGGCACACGGACCGGATGCGGTGCGGGTGACCATGCTGTTCGCGGGGCCGCCGGAGGACGATATCGACTGGGCCGATGTCGCGCCCGCCGCGGCGGCGAAGTGGCTGACCCGAGTCCGGCGCCTGAGTGGCGATATCGCCGAACTGCGCGAAACATCCTCTGCGGCAGGCGATCCCGATCTGCGCAGACGAGTACACCGGCTGATCGACGCGACCACCACCGCGATGGACGGCCGGCGATTCAATGTGGCCATCGCCAGGATGATGACCCTGACCGCCACGCTGCGCAGGGCGATCGACGGTGGGCCCGGCGCGGCGGACCCGGTGGTCCGCGAAGGAGCCGAAGCCCTGGCTCGGATGCTGTCGTGCGTCGCGCCGTACACCGCGGAGGAGGCCTGGGAGCGACTGGGACGAGCGGCCTCGGTGACCGAACACGGTTGGCCGCAGTGTGATCCCGCGCTGATCGTCGCGGACAAGGTGACCTGCGTGGTGCAGGTGGCCGGTAAGGTACGCGACCGGCTCGAGGTGCCGGTCGACATAACTGCCGACGCGCTGCGCGCACTGGCGCTCGCTTCGGCAAAGGCCACCGCCGCCTTGCGCGGCGCGGACATCGCCGATGTGATCGTGCGCGCCCCGAATGTGGTCAACATCGTCCCGACGGAGTTGTGTTCGTAATCGGACGTTCCAGAGTTCTCGGCATTATTATCGGAACGGTGGGGAGAAGGCTGGCGCTGATTATCGGCTCCAAATGCGCCGCGCTCCCCCACCTCGGATTCCCCGCACGCCTCGCCCCGGAAGTCGCTGCCGCACTTACCGATTACGGTCAGTGGCAGTCGGCGATATCGGGCGGTATGACAATTGTGAATCCGACCGTCCGGAATCTACACGCCGCCTTGCGAGCGGCATTCGAGTCCGCTGCACAGCACCGGGCAACGTTGCTGCTGTGGCTCATCGGGCACGGGCTCAGCACCAATGGCGACTATTATTTTCTCGCCCACGACTCGCTCGAATCCGACGCCGCCGGTAAGCCGATTCTGGACTCGCAATACGCCGTGCACCTCGCGCAGACCCTCAAGGAACGGATCAGCGGCTCGTCCGGGCTGGACGGCCTGGTGGTCGTGGTGGACACCTGCGAGGCCGCGGCGGTGGCGGACGCGGGGGCACGTAGCTGGCCGAGCCTCATCCGGCAGGCGTCCGGCCGCGTGGACCTACTGGTTGCCAGCGACGAAAGCAACGCCTACAACGGATGTTTCACCGAGACCGTGCTCGCCACCTTTCGTACCGGCGTACCCGCCAGTGGCGAGAACTTACTGTCCGCAGACCTCCTGACACCTGTCGCACAGGCCTGCGCGCATCAGCAGCCTCAGCACTTCTCGTTCGCCGCGGGATCGCCGGTTGCCGTCGCCGATCATGGATTGTGGCTGGTGCCCAACGTGACTCGGTCCCGCGACGCGGTGCGCGACCGTCCGGACGCCGGCACTGTCGACGAACTCGTCCGTGGCCTGCAGATCACCAAGGCACTGCGGGGTCAGGTGAACACCGTGGCCGAGCACGGCCACGAGCGGCTGCGGATGCTGGTCGGGCCGGGCGGCAGCGGCAAGTCCACCGCCGTCGCCCTGCTGGTGCGCCCCGACCTGCTCGGCCTCGAAACCGCGATCAGCGCAGCGCATATCGGCGCCGCGGTCTTCCTGACCGGCACCAGCACACTGCGTGCGACGACCGACGAACTGGCCGCCCAGCTCGAGCGCCGGGTGGCGCTGCTCGTCGCCGCCGGCGAGCTCGACCCAGCCGCTGCCTGCGCGCCCGTCGCCGACGAATACCGCAAGGTGGCAGCGCGATTGGCGCGCGCACTGCGGACACTGGGCGACACTGGCCGTACCACCACACTTCTCCTCGACGGCCTCGATCTACCGACCGAGCACGGTCACCGCGACGAACTGTGGACCGCGATCGAAACACTGACCAGCCATGCCGATTTCGCGCACGTCCGGGTGATCGGCACCACCCGCAGCGACACCGACGCCCCGGCTTTGCCGCAGGCCCTTCGTATGTGGCGTTTCGAACTCCCGATGCCGGGTGCGAGCGATATCGGCGCCTTCCTCCTGCGGCACGCGCGGGACGAGCAGGGTGCACCGTGGCCGAGGTCCCGGGTCTCGCGCGCGCTCGCCGCCGTCGATCCCGGAATCGTGACCGACGCGCCGTGGCCGGACCGTCCGTGGCGCGCGGTGGGCGGCTGGCTGCACGCCCGCTTGATCCTGCAGGTAGACCGGTATCTCGTGGACGCCGACTTCACCGCGGGCCTCCCGATCGGCGTCCTCGTCCGGCATCGACTCGGGCATCTGCAGTGGTCGCTGACCGGACCGCACGCCGAGGCGGTCGGGCTGCTGATCGCCGTGGTGGTCGCCGCGGAAACCGGACCGGTACTGCCGATCGATGTGGTCCGGCGGGCGTTGCACGATCTCGGCGCTCGCACCGTCGAGGAATCGCAGGTACGCGACCTGTCCGTCGGCCTCGGCGCGTTGATCGCCCGGCGCCGTCCGGGCACCGCGGGCGAGCACCTCGGTGTGGCGCATACAGCGTTGAAAGACCCACTGCGCAAGGCGAATCCGCGTAAGGACGTGTCGAGCGTCCGCGCGCACCGGGCGATCATCGCCGCGCTCGTGCAGAGCGGCACCGCCGAAGCAGCCGCGTATCGGGAAGTCGCCGCCGTCCGGCACTACCTCGGTGCGGGCGATCCGGTCGGCGCCTTCGGCGCGCTGTACGCGCTACCCACCGCCTCGCGGGCGGAGCGGATCGAGTTGTGGGAGGCGTGGCTGCCCAACTTCACCGCGCGCCTCGGCGCCGACCATCCCGAGACCCGTCGGGTGCGCGACACCATCTCGAAGTGGCGGACCCCACCCGACCGGCCCTCCGGTCGCGGCCGCCCGCGTGTCCCCCGGACCCTGATCGGCGCGGTGATCGTCGCCATCGTGCTCGGCCTCTGGGGCACCTGCACGCGAATCATGCCCCCGCCCACCGAGATCGCCGCCACCGACAAAGTAGTACCCACCACCGCTACGCCGCAGGCCCCGGCAGCAGAGCCCGAACAACCTCCGGAGCCCGTACCGACCCGCACCGGACAGCCGCGGTCGGTCGCCCCGAGCGCACCGCCGCCCACCACGGCCCCCACCGACGAACCGGCCGAAACAACCACCGTCACAACGACAGTCGTCCCGATTCCGATCGTTCCGGCCAGCACGACGCCGAAGCCGCTGTGCACCCCGTACAACACGACCGTCTTCTACGACATCACCCAGGTCGGAAAAGCGGTCAAGAAGTACATCCCCTTCGCGTACATGGAATGCGACAACCTGGCTGTGGTGCAGCTCGATGACGGGATGAACGGCAAAGCCTTCACCATCCTCGACGGCCAATGCCCGCCGCCGCAGGGGAAAACGGACTGCTATCTACGGGTTGTGTTCCATCCGCCCGACGTCGGCCAGTTCGACGCCACGATAAAGATCAACCAGAAGAACGGGAACCCACGCCTGAAGATCACGCTGCACGGTACCGGGAAGGCGTGAGGCAACCTCACCGCGCGCCTAACGCGCTTCGGCGCAGGTGGTGGCGAAGCGGCGTTTGAACTCGGTGGGTGTGATGCCCAGGTGGCGGGCGAAGGCGCGGCGCAGGGTTTCGTCGCTGCCGAGACCGCTGCGGCGGGCGGCGGCGGTGATGGTGTGCCCTTCGAGGAGCAGTTGCTGGGCGCGGTCGAGGCGGGTCCGTTCGATCCAGCGGGCGGGGGTGGTGCCGAGTTCGGCATGGAACAGCCGGGTGAGCTGACGGGTGCTCAGCGCGGCTACCGCGGCGAGGGTGTCGAGGGAGTGGGGCGCGGCGGGGTCGGCCAGGACGGCGTCGAGCGCGGCGCGCAAGGTCGCGGTGCGGGGTCGCGGGGTGTCCAAGGCCGCGGAGAATTGGGACTGCCCGCCCGGCCGCTGCATGAACACGACCAGCTCACGCGCGATCGCGCGCGCGACCTCGGGGCCGTGATCGTGCTCTACCAGCGCGAGCGCCATGTCGATCCCCGCGCTGACGCCCGCGGAGGTGAGGTAGCGGCCGTCGCGGATGTGCAGCGCGTCGGGCACGACCTCGATTCGCGGATAGCGGCGCGCGAGGATGGGCGCTTGGCGCCAGTGCGTGGTAGCCCGGCGGTCGTCGAGAAGACCGAGCTCGGCCAAAACGAAGGCGCCCGTGCACACCGCGGCGACACGGTTCGCCATATCAGCGAGAAGGCTTGTGGTGCGCAGTATTTCATCATCGATGGGCTCGTAGGCGAGCGAGCCGCTGCCGGGCACGATGAGGGTATCGATCGTGTCCACGTCGGCGACCGCGGTGGTGGCCAGAGCGATGTTCGCGGCGGTGGTGATCAATCCACCGCGGGCGGAGAGCAGAACCGATTCATACCGGCGATCTACACCGGCGGTGTGCAGGACCTCGACCGGCCCGGTGACGTCGAGGAGGGTGACCCGGTCGAAGACCAGGACGCCGACCCGATGCGTCATGTCCGAATCTGTGGTTCAGGTGTCTCGGATGACATGGCGGCAGTGTAGCGCGCCGCGGCATCGTGAGGTGAGGACGATACGAGGAGGAAAGCAATGAGCGCGATCGAGTTGCCGAACGTCGAGACGGCGACGGCGCGCGCCGCGCGCGAGGTGGCACGACAGTACTGCTCGCCGTCGTTGTTCCATCATTCCGCGCGAGCGTTCATCTGGGCGGCGTTGCTCGCGCGGGCGGAATCGATCACGGTCGACATGGAACTGCTCTACGTGGCGTCGATGTTCCACGACATCGGTCTGGTGGACGAATTCGACAGCTACGCCGTCGATTTCGAGGACGCGGGCGGACATGTCGCCGCCGTGTTCGCCGCCGGCGCGGGTTGGTCCGAGCGACGCAGACGACGGCTGCACGAGATCATCGTGCGGCACATGTGGGACCACGTCGAGGTCGACCAGGATCCCGAAGGGCACCTGCTCGCCCGCTCGACCGGGCTCGATATCTCCGGGCGGGAGGCCGACCTGATCCCGCTGCCGGTGCGTGCACAGGTTTCGACGCTCTGGCCTCGACTGGCGCTGGCCGAAGAGTTCACCGATTGCTTCGACCGTCAAGCCGCACGCAAACCCCGCAGCACCGCCGCCGCTGCCATGCGAAACGGGTTGGCACGCAAGCTGCGTGACAACCCGCTTCAGCGCGGGACTACACCCGCTTGACCTCCAGCAGCCAGACCGGCAGCAACATCCCGTCCTCGCCCTCGAACTCCGGGAAGAGTTCTTCGCCGAGCAGATCCCAAAAGGCTTGCGGCGGCTTGAGTGCGGAGATCTTGTCCCGCCGCAGTTCGAGGATCTCCCACGCCGGGGCGCAGAAGACCGCCCGATATTCTTCCTCGCCGAGCGTGTACGGAGCGTAGGTATCACTACCGGGCGACTTGGCGAAGCAGAACTGGATCAACCGGCCACCCGGGCGCAGCACGCGTACCAGCGCGTCCCAGTGCGCCTTGCGCTGCTGTTCGTCGAGACAGTGCACGAGCGCGCTGCTCACGACCGTGTCGAACGATCCCTCGTAACCGCTGAGCACAGTCACGTCAGCGACGTCGAACGTGGCCGTCACGTTGCGCTCGGCCGCCAGGTCGCGGGCCTTGCCGATCACCGTCGGCGAGATGTCCACGCCCGTCACCCGATAGCCGAGTTCGGCCAGATAGACCGCGGTGTCACCACGGCCGCACCCGACGTCGAGCACGTCACCCTGCACGTGCCCGGCACGCTCGAGCTCGACCAGAATCGGTTGCGGTTTGTCGATCTCCCACGGCAGCTTCTCCATGACGACACCCGGGCCGAGAACCCCGGTGGAGTAAGCCTCCTCGAAATCGACCTTTGTCGGATCCATAGCCAGTTTTGCGTTACCTTCGGTCACGACGACCACCCCTTCACCTAGTTACGAATTCAACACTCGAACCATATCCAGAACGCAGCGGTGGTGAATGCAGCTGCGGCGGACTCTGTCACCTCTCGCGAATTCCGCACGCGAACGCACACCTTGCCGAAACCCTAAGCAGGCCAACACATCTGCGTTGACCTGCACATTCGCCCAGGGGCCTTGACAAAGCGCAATTCGGCTGCACCCATTTTCGCCGTTTATTTCGGAGCCGGGGTTAACCGCGCAGCGTGGCGATCACCTGGCGCGCTTGGTTTTGCGCGCCGAGTGCATTCGGGTGCACCGGGGCGGCCAGGTCGGTGGGGACGGGACCTTCGATCCATTTCGTGCCGGGCGCTTGGCACATGTCATGGCCGATGCTGCTGGTGTAGGTATCCACGTAGGTCGCGCCGTGTTTCGCCGCCTGCTCGGCGAGTACCCGGTTCAGCAGCTTGGCGCCGTCCCGTAGGAACGGCACGTCGCCATCGGAGATCGGCACGATCGGCCAGCAACCGGGACCGGTTTCGGGCAACAGCGCCGGATAGCCGACCAGCAGCACCTTCGCCTTCGGCGACCGGGTGCGGATACCGTCGAGCACCGCACCGAGTTCGGGACCGATGGCGCGGATCTGTTCGGCCATCCGGTTCGTACCGTCCTGTGTGTAGTAGTCCTTGCAGGGCGAACCGTGCGGTACCGACGCACCGCGCACCGCACAGTTGAACATGATCTCGAAGCCGGGCACATCGTTACCGCCGAGGCCGAGCGTCACCAGCGTCGTATCCGGCCGCAACGCGGCGAACTGTGGTGGATTCCCGGCCGGGAGCTGTGTGCCGGTCATGTCGTCGGTGGCCGCGCCGGCGCAGCTGACATCGGTGAAGGACTTGGGTTTCAGTGCTGCCGCAACAAGATTCGGATAGTTCCGGCTGGACCGGACGCAGCGCGCGTCGGCCACGGGCAAGAACGATCCCGCGGTATAGGAATCACCGAGCGAAACGTAAGACGAGTAAGCGGGCGCAGCCGCGTCCGGGGCGGCCGAAACCGCCGGAGCGGCAACGGTACCCGCGCCGAGGGCGAGCAAAAGGGATAGGAGTGCTGGTTGCTTGAACATCGAATTCTCCCGTGCGATCCAGAGTGAATCGACCATGGCGTGCGATCCACCAGGCTGGGACACATAACTAATGGTGTCCCATGCCACACTAGAATTGATGATGTCGCTACCGCTAGATTCCCCAGATCCCCAGTTGGCCGAGTCGGATGCCGTCCTGCGTGCCGCGGTGGAAATGTTCCGCCGCGACGGCTGGATCGACGCCAGGGCACTGGCCACCGCGGCCGGTATCGGCCGCTCGACGCTGTATCGGCGCTACGGTGATCGCAACCGGATCATCGGTGAGGCCATCTGGGCGATCGCCACCGCCGGGTTCGAGGACATCCGCCGCGAATGCGGCGGCCAGGGCGCGGACGGAATCGCCGAAATGATCCGGCGCAGCCTGCATTTCGCCGCCGCGCACCCTGCCATGCGCACGTTCGTCGCACAGCACACCGACACCGCGCTGCGGGTGCTCACCTCACGCGACGGGGTGATCCAGCGACGGTTCGTCGCCACCTTCGCCCAGCTCATCCGCGACGACGTCGGCGAGTTCGACGATATCGACACACACTCGCTCGCCTACGCCGTCATCCGGATCGGCGAATCCTTCTACTTCCGCGAGCTGATCACCGGCGAACCCGACGATATCGACGCCGCGGCCGCCGTGATCCGCCGCATGCTGAGATAGGCGCGGCCGATGTTCAGCGGAGCTGCTCCCGATGGCGCGAAACCTTCTCCCGGTTCCCGCACACCTGCATGCTGCACCAGCGGCGTTTCCCGCCGCGTGAGGTGTCGAGGAAGAGCCAGGCACAGCGCGGGCAGGACCGCAGGCGGTCGCGCGGGAGGGTGTAGAAGGCTTCGACGGCGAGCAGGGCGAGCAAAGCGGTGACAGCGTCGGGATCCTGCCATCGGGCCAGGGTGAGGCGGGGCCTCGTGTCGTCCAATCTTATTGCGCTGGTGCACAATCCACTCCCCGCAGTCGCCATGAGCACGCCGAGCGCCTGGGCGTCCGGGGTCCTGCCCGCGACGATCGACCCGAAGAGCTGAGCGGCGGCCTCCCGCACCGCGTGCACCCGCGCGACGAACGGCTCGGCTTCGATCGCGGCGACCGCCCTCGCTCCGCGAGCGCTGGCGAGCCCCGCCGCCAGCAGCCAGTTCCCGATATCGCCGGCGGACCCGAGCAGCTCGTTGCCGGACACGGGCACCCGGCGATCGAACACCGCGTTCGCGAGGTCGAGGGCGGGGTGCCCGCCGATGAAATGCTCCGGCACCCATTGCGTCACCGCGTACTCCAAGGTTCGTAACCTCGTTTTGCATGTTTAGCAGTTACCTGGATCGGTAACCTCTATAAGCATAGTATCCGGTACAAGGGCTCTCCTCAGGCCGGAGAAGGGAGTGCTGCGAGATGCAGAACCGTCGGCACAAAACCCGGCACGAGACGATCGAGGTCCAAGGTCTGGACATCTTCTATCGGCATGCGGGCGACCCGGCAGATCCGGCGATCCTGCTGCTGCACGGCTACCCGAATTCGTCGCACGCGTATCGCGACATCATCGAACCGTTGGCGGACACCGCGTACGTCCTCGCGCCGGACCTGCCCGGTTCCGGGTTCTCCGCCGCGCCGGCCACCGGGGACTACGACTACACCTTCGAGCACCTCGCCGACACGGTAGAGGCGTTCCTCGCCGAGCTGAAGGTAGACCAGTTCTACTTGTACGTCACCGATTTCGGCACACCGGTCGGCTACCATCTCGCCACCCACCACCCCGATCGGATACTCGGCTTGATCGTGCAGAACGGCAACGCCCACGACGAGGGACTGGGGCCGGACTGGGACGCTCCGCAGGCCTACTTCGCCGACCCCACCGCGGCGAACAAGGCCGCACTACCGGAGTGGATGAATCTCGAGACCACCCGGCACCAGTACATCGGTGCACAACCCGAGCGCCTGGCGCGGCTCTATCCTCCCGAAAGCTGGCAATTCGACTGGGATCGCCTGTCCCGGCCCGGCATCATGGACATCCAGTTCGAGATCTTCTCCGACTACGGCGCGCACATCGCCCGGTTCCCCGCCCTACGCGCCTACCACCGCGAGCACCAGCCGCCGTGCCTGCTGCTGTGGGGCAGACACGATCCGTTCTTCGAGATCGACGAGATCATGGCCTATCACCGCGACCTGCGATCGCTGGAGATCCACGTCTTCGAAAGCGGGCACCAGCTCCTGGAAACCCATCACGACGAATGCGCCACGCTGGTGGCCCGCTTCACGAGCGAAGTGGCGGCAGGACGAGTCTAGTGCGCGGCGAGACGGACGCTAGGACGCCTGTTCGCCGGCCATCGCACGCCAGGCAGCACGCGCGCTCGGATACCGCGGCGACCATCCGGTGGTATCGCGAAAAAGCTTGTTGGACACTCGCAATGAGCGAGTCAGCGAGCTCAGGCGATAGCCGCCGAGCAGGGCGGCGCGACCGGGTAGCCACAGCCACGGACGGGTGTGTACCGCCGCGGCGGCGGCGGCGGCATAGTCGCGTTTGGTGAGCGGTTCGTCGTCGACGATGTTGTAGCGGCCCGGCGGCGCGGTAAGGGCGGCGACCACGGCCGAGGCGGCGTCGGCGAGGTGGATCGACGGGAGGTAGCCGTCCGGCGGGCCGAGAACAGTCGCGATATGCCTGCGGGCAGCGGTGAGCATCAGCTCGCTGTGACTCGCCCCGACGCCGCAGAACACACCGAACCGCAGGACGATTCCGGTGTGGCCCGCGGTGGTCAGCGCGTATGCGTTGTCCTCGGCGGCGAGGTTGCACAGCGCGCGGGGATACCGTTCGGCTGGCGCTTGCTCGTCGACCCACTCGGCGCCGTGGTCGTGATAGAGCATCGCGACGGATTCCTGCACGAACCGTCCGACGCCCGCGCCGAGCGCCGCGTCCCGCAGCGCCGCGGAGCCTTCGACACGCACGTATTCGTTTCTCGCCCAGGCTTTGTCGGAAAGATACCCGGCGGTGGCGGGGAGCGCGGTGGCCAGATTCACCACGGCGTCGTGGCCGTTCAGCGCCGCGGTCAAACCGGCGCGGTCGAACAGCGAGACCTGCCGAGGCGACGCGCCGCGACCGGCGAGCAGTGCCGCCTTCTCCGGTGTCCGTGCGAGCGCTGTCACCTCGTGTCCCGAATCCACCAGCGCCGCCACCGCATACCGTCCGACAGCGCCCGTCCCACCGGCGACGAAGACCTTCATATCCGACCTCACTACTCTTCGAAAACGCCCCTGCCAGGTTGAATTCCAGCCTCGGCGACCGCCGCACCCGCCGTCGCGCACAGCTGCGCCAGCACGGTGGTCATCGTCGCGACCAGCGATTCGATCGTCGCATGGTCGAACAGCTCTGCGGCGTAGATCATCTCTCCTCGGATGCCCGCGCACTCCCGATTCGGCCCGTACTCCTCCCGGAGGTTCAGCAGGAGGTCGAAGACCGTGTGCCGCGGCGCGACCGGGCGGTGCCGGACCACCAAACCGTCCTGCTCGCCATCGCTGTCGACGCCGCGCAGGTAGGTCACCATCACCTGGAACAGCGGATGGTGGGTGCGCGATCGCGGTGGATTGAGCAGCTCCACCAGACGGTCGAAGGGAAACTCTTTGTGCTCGTACGCCCCGAGCACGCGCTCCCGGACCTGCGCTATGAGGTCCCGGTGGCCGGGCTCGTCGGACAGGTCGACCCGAACCACGGCCGTGTCGATCACGCACCCCACCACGTCGTGCAGTTCCTGAGCGTCCCTGCCGCTCAACGCGACTCCGATCGGCAGATCGACGCCTGCGCCGTGCCGGTGCAGCGCGAGGGCCAATGCGGTGTGCACCAGCATGTAGCTGCTGGCCCCGTGATCCCGGGCGGTGCGGGCCACCGCGCGATGGGTGTTCGCGTCGAGGACGACCGGTACCGTGCCCGCGATGTTCTCACGGCGCGCGGCGCGCGGACGGTCCGCGGGCAGCACCGGCTGCTCGGGCAGTCCGTCGAGCGCGGCGCGCCAGTACCGGGCCTGGCGCTCGAGTAGGCTGTCGGGCAGCAACCGCCGCCATATCGCGTAGTCGGCGAACTGTGTTGCCGCACTGGGCCATCGAGGCTCGAGATCGGCGGTGCGCGCTCGGTAGGCCAGCAGCAGATCGTGCTGAAGGATGCCCAGCGATTCACCGTCCCCGGCGATGTGATGCAGTACACCGAGCAGGACGTGATGTCTCTGGTTCAGCCGATACAACCGGATCCGCAGCGGTGACCGCACGGTCGGATCGAAACCTCGCGACAGCTCGTAATCCATTGCCTGTTCGAGGCTTTCGCCGTCACCGAGCACAACGAGACGGAAGTCCGGCGGCATCGACTCGAGCGGCAGGATTCGCTGCACCGGACCGTCCGCCGTGTACGGCAGGACGGTACGCAAGATTTCGTGCCGCACAACGACATCGGTGACCGCCGCCGCGAGCGCCGCCTCGTTCACCGATCCGAGCAGTTCGAGGCCGGTGGCGATCAAGTAGTCGGGGCGGTGGCCCGAAAGATAGTCCACGGTCCACAGGCGTTGCTGTGCGGGCGAGAGCGGGATCGGTTCCGGGCGTGGCACACTCGCGATGGCCGGGCCTTGGTCTGCGGGCCCGCGACTCGCCAGCGCGCGCTCCAAGGCGGCGACCGTGGGCGCCTCGAACAGATCGCGCAGCGACACCGCGACACCCAGTGCCGACCGCAGGACCGCGACCACCCGCAGCGCGGACAGCGAGTTCCCGCCGAGCATGAAGAAGTCGTCGGTGACGCCGACCTCGGCCATGCCGAGCGCCTCCGCGAACGATGCCGCGATGACCTGCTGCCGAGGCGTGGACGCGGGCAGCGGGTCCGCCGCGCGGGGCAGCGGCAGCGCACCGACGTCGACCTTGCCGGTGGGGGTCAACGGCAGGGCACGCATCGGCACGATCGCCGAGGGCACCAGGTAGGACGGCAGTGTCGCGCCCAATCGGGTGCGCAGCCCGGCGACGTCGACCGCATCAGGACCGACGACGTGCGCGATCAGCGACTGGCCCAGTCCGGTCCGTCGCGTCGTGACCACCGCCGCGGTGACGCCGGGTTCGCGCCGCAGCACCGCCTCCACTTCCCCCGGCTCGACGCGAAAGCCGTTGACCTTCACCTGGCGGTCGGCCCGGCCGAGGAAGTGCAGCAGGCCGTCGGCATCCCAGCGACCGAGATCGCCGGTGCGGTACATGCGCTCACCGGGTCGGCCGTGGGGATCGGCGACGAACCGTGCGGCGGTCTGGGCAGGCGCCCGGTGGTAGCCGTTGGCCATACCCGCGCCGGACAGGTAGATCTCGCCGGTCACTCCGGTCGGCACCGGCCGCAGGGCCGAATCGAGCAGCGCCACCCGCGTATTGTCGGCCGGACGACCGATCGGGACCGGGCGCTCCGGCGACGCGTCCGCCGCAATCGGGTAACTCAGCGCGAAACAGGTCGCCTCGACCGGCCCGTACAGATTGGTCACTATCGACGGGCGCGCACCACGCCGCACCGCCGCGACGGCCTGCGGGGACAGCACGTCACCCGCGACCGCGAGCTGCGGCAGCCGGGACAGTTCCGCCGGAATCCGTTCGGCCAGGAGATGAAACAGCCCGGTGGACAACAACATCGAGGTGACCCGGCCGGCGCGGAGTACCTCGGCGTAATCGTGCACATCGAGCACGCCGGGTTTCGCGATCACCACGGTACGGCCGGTCAGCAGGGGCAGCCACAGCTCGTACACCACCATGTCCCAGGTGTAGGGCAGGTGCAGCAGCACACGCGCATGCCCCGCGTGGTCACCGACCCGATCGCGCGCCCGCGTCACGATATTCCGGTGCGTCACTTCCACGCCCTTGGACACCCCGGTCGAGCCGGACGTGAACATGAGTGAAGCGATCGCGTCCGGGGCGACGGCGATATCGAGATCGCTGTCGTCGCCGCAGTACCCGGCATCGAGTTCGCGCAGCACCAATTCGGTTCCGGTGAAGCGCAACAGCCGCGCCACATGGTCGGGGGGATAGCGCTCGCTGAGCGGCACGCAGACCGCGCCCAGTTTGGCGAGCGCGAGAAAGGCCACCACCAGGTCGATCGAGCGCGGCAGGGCGATGGCGACCGGAACGCCGGGTCCCACGCCCCGCTCGCGCAGCGATCGCGCGACCTGATTGGCACGAGCGTTGATCTGGGTGTAGCTGAACTCCTTTTCGTCCCACCAGACCGCGACAGCGTCCGGCGTGGCCCGTACGTGGGACTCGAAACACGCTGCGATACCGGCGTCGACGAGCGCGGTCGCACGGCCCCGCCCGGCGGCGAGCAACTCGGCGTGCCGGGCGGGCGGGAGCAAACCGACCCGCCCCCACCGTGGTTGCGGCACCGCCGTCAACGCACGCGCGGCGGCGAGCATCCACGACCACAGCTCGTCGAGATCGGTGAGACCGTCGATCCGCTCGAGCTGCGCGGCGATCCGAAAGGTCAGTCGCTCGGCACCGGGGACGACGACCACGGTGAGCGGAAAGTGCGTGCCGCCACGGACTTCGACGGCATCGACCGCGAAATCCGCGTCCGGCTGGTCGAACAGGGCGGTGTCGAGGGGGAAATTCTCGAAGACCAGCGAGGTGTCGAACAGGTCGGTGGCGCCGGCCGCCGCGAGCACCTCGGGCAGGCCTAGATGATCGTGCGCCAGCAGCGCCACCCGCTCACGGTGCATCCGCACGGCCAGATCCAGTGGCGTCTCACCGGGTTTCACGCGCGCCCGCAGCGGCACGGTGTTCATCAGGAGACCGATGGCCTCGCCCAGGTCGCCGCCGTCGCGGCCGGACACGGTGATGCCGAAGACGATATCGTCGCCGCCGGTGAGGGTGGCCAGCGTCAACGCCCACAGAGTCTGCGTCAGAGAGTTGACGGTGAGGCCGTGCTCGGCAGCCCGTTCGCGCAGCGCGGTGACCATGGTGGCGGGCATCTCGAAGCTGCGTTCGACAGGCCGGTGCCAGCGCTCCAGGCCGGGCCGCGCCACCTTGCTCGGTTCCACGCCGTCCAGCGCGACCGCCCAGGCCCGCCGGGCACTGTCCTGATCCTGCGCCGCCGACCAGTCCAGAAAGCGGCGGATACGCACGGCGGGCGGCAATTCCACGCCCGCGTAGCCGAGCAACAACTCGCGCAGCAAAATGCCCAGCGACCAACCGTCGAGCAGCGCGTGATGGTGGCTCACCAGCAAGGTCGAGCGGCTCGGCGCGGTGCGCACCAGGCTCACCGCGAACAGCGGCCCGGCGAGCGGATCGATGCGGGCGTCCCTCGGCCCGCACCACGGCGATGTCCTGCTCCACGTGCGCCGCATCGAGAAGATCGACCACCCGCCAGCGTGGTTCGAGATCGTCGCGGATCTCGTACCGCGGTCGGGTGCTCTCGTCGAGCACGAAATGTCCCAGGAGATGGGGATGCCGCACGCACAGTCGGCGCACGCAGGCGTGCAGCCGCTCCGCGTCGAGAGTGCCACGCAGGCTCAGCTCCACTTGGACGAGGTAGGGGTCGTCGCCGTCACCACCTTCGTACAGGGAGTGGAACAGCATGCCGGATTGCAAGGGCGTCACCGGAAGCCGTCCGTCGGTCGCGGGGCTCGTCGCGACCGGGACGACGGGTCCGTTCGCCGCGACCACCTCGGCCAGCGCACGGATTGTCTGATGCTCGACCACATCTCGTGACGACACGGACAGACCCGCGGCCCGCGCCCGGTCCGCCAGACGAATGGCGAGGATGCTGTCACCGCCGGATGCGAAGAATCCGTCGTCGACGCCGACGCCCTCGTGCCCGAGTACCGCCACGAACAGCGCGTGCAGCCGGGCCTCGACGTCGGTACGCGGCGGCGTACCCCCTCCGTTGCCGCGCGCGGCCAGAGCACGCAGTCTCGGCTCATCGACTTTGCCGTTCACCGTGGTCGGTATCGCATCCACGATGACGATCGCGGACGGAAGCGCGTGCGCGGGCAGTAGTTTCGCGATCCCGCCCCGCAGAGCGGCGGCATCGAGGTGTGCACCCGTGACGAAAGCGACGAACCGCCGGTCCGGCATGGCGGGCACCGCCGCGGCGCGCACCCCCGGCTGGGCGCACAGGGCGGCCTCGATTTCGCCGGGCTCGAGCCGGAACCCGCGGACCTTCAGCTGCCGATCCGCCCGGCCGAGATAGTCCAGCGTCCCGGCGGCGTTCCAGCGCACCACGTCGCCGCTGCGATACATCAGTCCGCCGGAATTCCCGAAGGGGTCGGCGAGGTACCGTGTCGCGGTGCGTCCCGGACTGCGCAGGTATCCCGCCGCGACGCCCGCGCCGGCCACGTACAGCTCGCCGGGCACTCCCGGCGCACAGGGCCGCAACGCCGCATCGAGGACGTACGTCGCGGTGCCCGGTATGGGAGTGCCGATATCGCGGGCGGAGACCGGCTCGGTCAAGGGGGTCCAGGTACTGATGATCGTCGTTTCGGTGATGCCGTACATGTTGACCAGGCGCGGCAGCCGCATGGCCGGCCTCGACCACCATTCCGTCACTCGCCACGGCTCCACCGGTTCACCACCGAAGACGATGTAGCGCAGCGCGAGCCGCTCGCCGAGTGCGGGACGGGCTGCGGTGGCGTCGACCAGCGTGCCGAACGCGGTCGGCGTCTGGCTCAGCACCGTAACGCGCTGTGCCACCAGCAGCTCGAGAAACGCGTCCGGGTCGCGCGCCACGTCGGTGTCGACGACCACGAGGGTGCCGCCCTGGCACAGCGCTCCCCACATCTCCCATACCGAGAAGTCGAAAACGGCGGCGTGGAAGAGGGTCCAGACGTCGTTGGGGTCGAACTCGAACCAGGACTCGGTCGCCGTGAGGAGCGCGACGACATTCGCGTGCGTCACGACCACGCCCTTCGGCGGGCCCGTGGTACCGGAGGTGTAGATGACGTAGGCGGGCTGCCGCGCGGTGGGCCGGATCGCGGTCGCGACGGGTGCCTCGGCCGCGTCGGCCAGTCGCAGCACCGGCACGGTGATGAGGCCTTCCGGCAGCGCGACACCGTCTCCGGTGAGGACCACCACGGGAGCCACGTCATCGATGATCCCCCGCAGCCGCTGCTCCGGATAGCCGGGGTCCAGCGGAACGTAGGCCGCGCCCGAATACAGCACCGCGACCACCGCGACGATCAAATCCACCGAGCGCGGCAGCGCGAGAACGACGAACTCCCCTGGGCCCGCGCCATATCCGGCCAAGGCACGGGCCAGCCGCCGTGCCCGTGCGTCGAGTTCGGCGTAGGTGAGCGACTCGCCGCCGTGCACGACCGCCGTCTTGCCGGGATGGGCGGCCACGGTTCTTTCGAACCGGTCGAGCAGCGTTTCGGGCACCGCGGTGACGACTGCCGCGCCCACGGGGTCCGGCGCGAACCGCAGTCGCCCCAGCGGGAGTTCGTCCGGTGCCGTGCTCAGCGCCTCGATCGCCACGACCAGACGGTGCTGATGGGCGGCGAGATCGGCCTCGGTGTAGCGCGCTGTGCTCGATTCCAGCGTCACACCCGGCTCCGGTCCGCCGTCGTCCTGTATCCCGATGACCAGCTCGTCGGAGCCACCGCCCGAGATATGGTGCAGCGTGGCCGTTTCCGCACCGAACCGGATGCCTTTCTGGAACGGCAGCACGTTGACGGCGGGGCCGAGGACACCGGGATCCACGCCGGCCGCGACGAGGTCGGCCCGCATGTCTGCGTACTGGAAATGCTGATGGCGCAGCACGATCAGCATTTCGGCACGCAGTGCACGGATCAGCTCGCCGACGGTCGCCGACGGGTCCACCGGGATACGCAGTGGCAGGAGATTCGAGGTCACACCGAGCGCGGTACGGGAACGCTTCGCGGGCACGGCGAGACGAAGGGTGACCGTACGCGCCCCGGAATCGGCGTGCAACAGTATCGCGATCGCCGCGAGCACCCAAGCGGGCCAAGCGATTCCCGACGCGTCGGCGCGCGCCCGCAGCGCCTGCCACGCCGCGGCGCCGAGGACGCCGGGCTGCCTGATGTACCGGGCGGACACGACGGTCGACGGCGCCCCGGCGAACAGTGGCGCGTCGTCCGGCCCGGCCACAGCCAGTCGCCGCGCCCAGAACTGCCGGTCCGCGGCGAACCTCGGCGACCCGCGGTACCGTTCGTCCGCTTCGACCAGGTCGGTCACCCGGTCGAAGATGTTTTCCGCGACCGGCTTTCGGTCGATCAGCGCGGTATAGACATCGGCCACCCGCCGGATCATCGCGACCGACGCGGCACCGTCGAGCACCAGGTGATGGCCGCGGAGGAACCAGACGGTGCCTTCGGCGCCGAGATCGATCAGGTGATGTTCGAACAGCGGTGCCCGGGCGAGATCGAAAGGCCGTTCCAGTGCGGCCTCCATGTACGCACGCGCCTCGGCGTGCGGATCCGATGCGTCGCGAAAACTGCAGCGGCGCAACGGCCAGTCCACAAGCTCCGCGAGCACCTGGGTGACCGCACCGCCGGGCTGCTCGTCGAAGTACACCCTGATCGACTCCGCTCCGGCGACCACGATGCGCAGCGCTCGCTCGAACGCCGTCTCGTCGAGCGCGCTGCGGAGGCGCACATAGCCGCCGACAACGAACCGGAGTCCGGACTCGTCGAGTCGCTGCGCGACCCAGACGTGCTGCTGTGCCCCGGTGAGCGGCAGCCTGGCGGTCACCGTAGTTCCTCGGCGAGCACGTGCGGATCCCTAGCGACGGCGGCGAGCAGCCGCTGCGTCTGCGCGGCGATCTCGACCACCTGCGCTTCCTCGAATACCGCGCGCTGATAACCGAACACGATCGTCAGCTCCGCTTTCGGATCGACCGTGAGCGTCAGGGGGTAGTGCGCGGCATCGCGCAGTTCGACGTCGGCCTCGAACAGTCCGTCACCCGCGGCCGCGAGCTGATCGGTGTCGATCGGATAGGACTCGTAGGCGAGCACGGTGTCGAACAACGTGTCCCGCGCGCCTGCCGCGGCGTGGATTTCGGCCAGGCCCAGGTGGTGGTGTTCGATCAGCGCGGCCTGCGCGGCCTGTACCGCGCGCAACAGCTCCGAGACCGACTGTTCGGCGATGAGTCGCACCCGTACCGGCACGGTGTTGATGCACAGTCCGACAATGGATTCGACGCCGGGCAACGCGGCCGGGCGGCCCGATACGGTCGCGCCGAACACCACGTCGTCGCGACCGAGCCTGCGGCCCAACTGGATTGCCCAGGCCACCTGCAAGACAGTGTTGAGGGTCGTCCCGGCGCTCGCCGCGACGGCCCCGAGTGCCGCTGTCGTGTCCGCGTCGATCGTCAACCGGTGTGTGCCCGGCACCACCGCGATCTCGTGAGTGCGCGCGCCGGCGGCGATCAGGGTCGGCGTGCGAATTCCGTCGAGCTCCCGCCGCCATGCTCGCGCGGACGCGGCCGTGTCGCGGCCGTGGTGCCAGGCGAGGTACTCGCGAAAGGACCCACCGGGAGCGGGCAGTGGTTCGCCGGTGGCGTACGCCGCCAACAGGTCACGCAGCACCAGCGGCAGTGACCAGCCGTCGAGCAGGATGTGGTGATAGGTCGCGAGCAACGCGTACCCGGATTGCCCGATCCGCGCCAGGGTGAATCGCAGCAACGGCGGGCGGGCCGGGTCGAAACGCGCCGCGCGGTCCAGCTCCGCCAGCTCGGTCAGCTCGGCTTCGGACGCGAGCTCGACTTCGCGCCACGGCACTTCGACCGCTGCCGGGATCACCTGACGTGCTGCGGCGGTGGTGTCGGTGACGAACGCCGCGCGCAGGTTCGGATGGCGCCGCATGAGGTGACCGACCGCGTCGCGCAGCCGCGCGCGATCGACCGGCCCCCGCAGCCGCAGCACCGTCTGCACGTTGTAGACGTCGACTGCGGCCGCATCCGCACGTCCGGCGAGCATCGCGTGGAAGTACAGGCCCGGCTGTAGCGGCGCGAGCGGCCACACGTCGGTGAGCTGCCCATAATCGCGTTCCCACCGTGCGATGTCCGCGCCGCTGACCCGGACGAGCGGGAAGTCCGAGGGGGTGTGCCCGCCCGCGGGGCCGGTACGCGCGTAGGCGGCGATCGCGCCGAGCGCCGCCACCCACAGCTCGGCCAGCTCGGTCACCGCACCCGCGTCGAGAAGAGTATCGGGATAGGCGAATCCGGCATGCAGCCGCGCTCCGGCGACGATCGCGTTCACCTCGATCGAGGCCGCCGCGGCCAGGTCGGGATCAGGTTCGGCGGCCGGTGCCGCGAACAGCTCGGCGCTCCGCTCGCCGACGCGACCCAGATAGTTGAACGCGATCTGCCCCGGCATCGATTCCGGCAACAGCTGTGCGGTATCGGGATTCAGGTAGCGCAGCAAGCCGTAGCCGATCCCGTGGTCGGGCAGGGCGCGCAGTTGCTCCTTGACCGACTTGATCATTGCGCCGGTCTCGTCCGTACCGGCCAGCGCCGCATCGACATCGATGTCGCCGAGGTCGAGGCGCACCGGGTAGAGGGAGGTGAACCACCCGACCGTGCGGGACAGATCCGCCCCCGCGGCGAGCTGTTCTTCGCGGCCGTGACCCTCCAAGCGCAGCAACGACACCGGTGCGTCCTGGCCGCGACGGCGCCGCCACCGCACGAGCGCCGCAGCGAACGCGGCGAGCAAGATCTCGTCCACGCCCGCGTGGAACAGGCCGGGAACAGTTCGCACCAGGGCCTCGGTGACCGCCTCGTCCACCGTGACCGCTACCGTCTCGACCCGGGTGGCCAGATCAATGGCGGGATCGAGCGACCGGGCACCGAGCAACGGATCCGGGGTGGCACAGATGCGCTGCCACAGGCCGACTTCGGCGATCCGATCGGGTGCGTAGGCGGCGTCGACCAGCGCGTGCGACCACCGGCGCATGGAGGTGCCCGGCGGATCCAGCTGCGGCGCTTGCCCGTTCGATACGGCAGCGAGAGCGGTGAGCAGATCCGGAAGCAGGATGCGCCAGGACACGCCGTCGACCACCAGGTGATGGGCGCAGATCAGCAACCGACCGGGCAGAGCCGGATCGGTACGGTCCAGCCAGACGAACTGGACCATGACCCCGGCGGCCGGATCGAGACGGCCCAGGGCGGCATCGAGCTGGACCGCCGTCGCGGCGTCGTCGGGTTCTTCATCGAAATGGCTGCGACGCAGGACCTTCGCGGCCTCGACCGTTCCCGGTGCCGTGGTCTCGAACCGCCACTCTCCGGTGTCGTCGCGGAATAGGCGGCTGCGCAGCATGTCGTGCCGGTCGAGCACAGCCGCGACCGCGCCGATTAGCGCCTCGAGGGTGGTGTTCGCGGGCAGGTCGACCGTGAGGGTCTGATGCACTCGGCGGAAACCGCCGCGTTCGGTAAGCCAGCGCGCAACCGGCGGGAGCGGCAATTCGCCGACGCCGCCGCCGGGCAGCTCGGACAGCTGTGGCACGACGGTGTCAGAGCCGATGGCCGTTGCCGCCGCGGCGATTCCGGCCACCGTGCGCTGGTCGAAGACGTCGCGGGGCGTGAAATGCCAGCCCTTGGCCCTGGCCCGCGACGCGAGCTGGATCGAGATGATGCTGTCCCCGCCGAGCGCGAAGAAGGAGTCGTGTACGCCGGGCCGGTCGACGCCGAGTACCTCGGTGAAGATCTCGGCCACGACTCGTTCGGCCTCGGTGCGTGGCGCCTGAGCGGATCGAGGCACGGCGACGGGGTCCGGCAGCGCGGCGCGGTCCAGCTTGCCGTGCGCGGTCAGCGGAAGCGTCGCCATCCGCACAATGGCGGCGGGTCGCATGTAGAACGGAACACGTTCAGCGACATGTTGTTCCAAAGATTCGATAGCCGGATCTGTGCCGTGCACCGGCACCACGTAGGCCACCAGCTGCGGCGAACCGGTGGCTCCGGTCCGGACCACGACGGCCGCTCGCGCCACCGCCTCGTGCTCGAGCAGGGCGACCTCGAGTTCGACGGGTTCGATGCGGTAGCCGCGAATCTTCACCTGATCATCTGCGCGGCCCAGGTATTCGAGTCGGCCGTCGGAATTCCAGCGGGCGCGGTCACCGGTGCGGTACATGCGCGTGCCGGACGCGCCGAACGGGTCCGCCACATAGCGGGCCGCGGTCGCCGCGGGACGGGACCGGTAGCCGCGAGCGAGCTGGGGTCCGGCGAGGTAGATCTCCCCCGCCGCGCCGACCGGCGCGGGCCGCAGGCGCGAGTCCAGCACGCGCACAGCCAGTCCCGCCAGGCCCCGGCCGATTCCGCTGGCCCCGCTCGAACCGGCGTGCGTCAGCGTCAGCTGGGTGGCGTGCACGGTCGCCTCGGTGATGCCGTACAGATTCGAAACACGGGTCCGGGCCGCCGGATCCGCGGCGAACCACGGGCGCAGCCGACGCGGGTCCAGCGCCTCGCCACCGAGCACGAGGTGCCGCAGCGCGGGCAAGGCGATCGTGCCGGAGTCGAGCAGCGAGTACAACGCCGACGGTGTCTGGCTCAGCACCGTAATACGTTCCCGCGCCAGTAGTTCGACGAACTCGCGCGGCGATCGCGTCACGTCGGCGGCTACGACGACCAAGGTTGCGCCGCCCGCCAGGGCACCCCACATCTCCCATACCGAGAAGTCGAAGGCGGGCGAGTGGAACATGGTCCACACATCGGTGGGGCCGGTGTCGATCACCGCCGCGGTGGCGCGCAGCATCGCGACGACATTGCGATGCGTCACGCAGACGCCCTTCGGCTGCCCGGTGGAGCCGGAGGTGTACAGCACGTAGGCGAGATCGTCCGGACGCGGGGGTCGGTGCCGCGTGCTCGCCTCGGCCGTATCCGTCTCGCCGAGCAGGAGATACGGGACATCGGTCGCGGGCAGATCGGCTCGGTCGGCGTCGGTGGTGACCACGCAGGCCGGATTCGTCTCGGCGAGCACGAAGGCGAGGCGGCGCGCCGGGTTGCCGAGATCCAGCGGGACATAGCCCGCTCCGGACTTCAGCACACCGAGCAGTGCGACGATCAGCTCTACCGAACGCGAAACGCCCACAGCGACCAAAGAATCAGCACCGATGCCGCGGGCGGACAACGTCCACGCGAGTACATCGCCGGCGCGGTCGAGCTCGCGATAGGTCAGTGCCCTGGAGCTGTCGCGGACCGCGACGGCATCCGGACGCGCGGCCACCTGTGCCCGGAACAGATCCACCAAGGTGAGCTCCGGCACCGGCTCGGCCGACCGCTGCCAATGCGCAAGCACCTGCGCGCGTTCCATGGCACCGATCAGATCTACGTCCGCCACCGCAGCAGCGGGATTCGCCGCGAGCGCACTCAGCACCCGTACCAGCCGATCGCTCAGCCGCGCGACGCTCGCCTGATCGAGCAGATCGGGTCGCCATCCTGCGGTCAGATGCAGCCGGTCGGTCTGCCGGACCGTCAGGGTCAAGGGGTAGTGCGTCGCCTCTCGCGAGCGCAGTCCCGTGATCGTCAGTCCCGCGTGGGTGGCGGTCTGCGCGCGCAGCGCCGCTTCGTCGACGGGATAGGTTTCGACCACCAAGAGCGTGTCGAACAAGCCGCGCTCGCCGGCATCGGCCTGGGCGACGATATCCGGCAGGCCGAGGTGATGGTGGGCGCTCAGCGCGAACTGCTCGAGCTGCACGCGGCGCAGCAATTCCGCCGCGGTCTCCGTCGGGCGCAACCGGATCCGGATCGGCACGGTATTGATGAACAGACCGACCATCGATTCCACACCCACCAGATCAGCGGGGCGGCCCGATACGGTGGTGCCGAAGACGATATCGCAACGGTCGGTCATCCGCGCCAGGAGTATCGCCCATGCGGCTTGCAGCACCGTATTGACCGTCACCTCCAGCTCGGTCGCCAACCGGACGACGGCTCGGGACTGTGACTCGTCCAGCGTGAACTCGTGCTCGAGCGGCAGCACCGAAGGCGCAGACAGGTCCGTGTCCCCGGCCAGCAACGTCGGCTCGGCCACTCCGGCGAGCGCTGCCGCCCACGCTTGCCTCGAGGTCGAAAGATTCTGCTCGGCGAGCCATTCCACGTAGTTGCGGTATGCCCGCGGTGGTTCGAGCGCGAATCCGGCGTACTCGGCGACTATCTCGCGGACCAGCAGCGGAATGGACCAACCGTCGAGCAGCAGATGATGGTAGGTGACGACCCACTGTGCCCGGTCGGCGCCGCGGCGCAGCAGCAGCGAACGCAACAGCGGCGGCCGCGCCGGATCGAACGGTGTCGCGCGTTCGGCGTCCAGCACCCGCTCGGCTTCCTCGTCCGGCGCGTCCGCGAGCTGCACCTCCCGCCACGGCAACGCCACCTCTGCGACGACGAGTTGCACCGGCGAGCCCGCCGCGTCGAAGCCGAAAGCGGTGCGCAGGTTCGCATGTCGCGCGAGGACAGCCGCCGCGGCCGCACGTAGCCGCGGCCCGTCGACCGTGCCGTGCACGCTGAGCACCAACTGCACCGTGTACACGTCGACCATGCCGGGATCGAACATGGCGTGGAAGAGCATTCCGGCCTGTAGTGGCGAGACCGGCCACACATCGGTCAACGCTGGATACCGGCGCTCCCAGGTTTCGATATCGCTTTGCGCGGGCCGCACCAGCGGGAAATCGGACGGCGTGTGCCCGCCCTGCGTGCGCACGTCGCGCGCGTGCCGGGCCAGGGCGGCGAGGGCCGCACGCCATAGCGCAACCAGTTCTTCGCCCGCGTCCTCGGTGAACAACGTGCGCGCGTAGCCGAAGCTGGTCACCAGCCGCTCGCCGAGGACGATGGAATCCACTTCGACTGCGCCCAGCGCGCCACGGCGGGCATCGGGCCGGATCACCAACCGGCCGTATTCGGGCGCGGGCAACCAGCCGATGCCTGCCAGCTCCGCCGGGACGTCCACGCCGGTGATGTGGCCGAAGTAGTTGAACGAGATCTCGCCCGGCTCCCGGTGCGGCAGTTGGGCGGCGGTGTCCGCGTTGAGGAAACGGAGCAGGCCGTAACCGAAGCCGTTGTGCGGGGCCGCCCGCAGCTGTTCCTTCACGGCCTTCAGCGCGACGCCGAGGGCCGGGCCGCCCGCGAACGCGTCATCGAGATCCACCCCGGACAGGTCGAGCCGGGCCGGCACGATCGAGGTGAACCAGCCCACGGTGCGGGACAATTCGGCGCCGGGCACCGCGTCCTGCTCGCGGCCGTGACCTTCCAGCCGCAGCAGCACCGACCGTTCCGGTTCCCCGCGCCGGGACCGCCAGCGAGTCACCGCGAGCGCGAGCGCGGTCAGCAGCGCGTCTGCCACCCGGGCGCGGTACCGACCGGGGATGGCGGTGACGAGCGCCGCGGTGTCCCGCTCATCGAGTTCGACGGTGGTGTGCGCCACCTGATTCGCGAAATCGCGATGCGGGTCGAACGGGCGGTCGCCGAACGCGGGATCGGGGCCCTCGACGATCTCGCGCCAGATCGGCAGCTCGTCGACCGTCGCGGCGGCGTGCGCGGTCTCGACGAGGGCATGCGACCAGGCCCGCATCGACGTGCCGACCTCGGGCAGCCGCGGCGTGCCGCCCGCCGCGACGGCAGCCCACGCGGCGACGAAATCGGGCAACAGCACGCGCCAGGACACGCCGTCGACGGCGATGTGGTGCGCGGCCACGACGAGCAGGCCCGGCGTGGCCGGGGACTGCGGCCTGAGCCAGACGAACCGCACCACGTCGCCGGTGGCCGGGTCGATCCGATCGACAGCGGCGTTCAGTTCGGCGGTCGCCAGCGCCACCAGGTCCGCGTGCGCCAAATCCTCGTGCACCACCTGGTGCACCAGCGAATCGACGTCCACGCTGCCGGGCGGCGCGACCGTCAGCTGCCATTCCCCCGTATCGTCCCGATACAACCGCGAGCGCAACATGTCGTGCTGATCCACCACGGCCGTTACCGTGGAAACTACTGCAGCCCTGTCGATTCCGACGGGCAGCTCCAGCGTCATCGCCTGGCAGAAGCGGTCGAAGTCGCCACCACGTTCGATCAGGAAACGGATCACCGGCGTGAGCGGCAACGTGCCGACACCGCCGCCGGGCAGCTCCGGCAGGGGCCGCAGGTCCGCGTCGGCCGCGGTCTCGGCGACGGCGGCGAGGCCCGCCACCGTGCGATGTTCGTACACCTGCTGGGCGGTCACCGCGATGCCGCGCGCCCGCGCCCTGGAGACGAGCAGGATCGACATGATGCTGTCGCCGCCGAGCGCGAAGAAGGATTCGTCGACACCGATGCCGTCGCGGCCGAGCACCTCGGCGAACACTGCCGCGAGCGCGTGTTCGGTATCGGTGCCCGGGGCACGGAAGGCCACCGGCTCGAAGACCGGAGCGGGCAGGGCCTTTCGGTCCAGCTTGCCGGATCGATTCCGCGGCAGCTCGGTGAGCACCACGATGGCGGCGGGCACGAGGTATTGCGGCAAGCTCTCGCGCAGCCGCTGGTCCACCGCGTCGGGATCGATCCGATGTCCGGCGGCCGGAGTCACGTAGGCGACCAATCGGCCACTGCCCGAGGCGGTCTCGTCGTGGACCACGGCCACGGCCTGCGCCACCGAATCCTGCGCGGCGAGCACCGCTTCCACTTCGCCGAGCTCGATCCGGATGCCGCGCACCTTCACCTGGAAGTCGCTGCGGCCGAGGAACTCCAGCTCGCCGGCCGCGGTCGAGCGCACGATATCGCCGGTGCGATAGAGCCGCTCGCCGGCGCCACCGAACGGATCGGCGACGAAACGCGCCGCGGTCTGGCCGGGCCGGCGCACGTAGCCGCGGGCCAGTGCCGCGCCGCCGAGATACAGCTCGCCGGGTATGCCCGGCGGCACCGGCTGCAAACACGTGTCCAGCACGTAGGCAAGAGAATCCCACGAGGGGGTGCCGATCGGGATCGGACCGACGGCGTTCACGCCGATGGCGTGCCGGGTGACCGCGACGGTCGCCTCGGTCGGACCGTAGAGGTTGTCGTAGCGCGCGCCCGGCGCGACGGCCGGCAGCTCGGCCGCCAGCGTGTGCGTCAGCGCCTCACCGGCGAGCAGGACGCGGCGCACGCTCGAGCCGAACGGCGCACTCACCGCGAGTCGATGAGCGGCGAGGGTGGCGGGCGTGAATTGCACCGTGGTGACGGCGTTCTCGGCGATCGCCTGCGCCAGCGCGCTCGGCTCGCCCTGCGCCGCCGCCGCGTCGAGTACCAGCCGAGCACCGGTGACGAAGGGCCACAGCACCTCCCACGCCGCGACATCGAACGACAGCGCGGTCTTGCGCAGCACGGCGTCGGTGCTGTCCAGCCCGTGCAGGTGCTGCATCCAGGCCAGGTGCGTGCACACGGCGGCGTTGGTGACGCCGACGCCCTTCGGCTGCCCGGTCGAGCCGGAGGTGAACAGCACGTACGCCAGATTCTCCGGCCGCAGTGGTGCGATGCGCTCGGCGTCGGTCAGCGGGGCGGGTGATTCGTCGGCGAGGTCGATCTCATCGAGGTAGAGCACCGGAATGGGCGGCGGCGCAACGAATCCGGCACGCCGGGTGGTCAGCACGCAGACCGGCTGGGCGAGGTCGAGCAGGTGGGCGTGCCGCTCGCGTGGCTGGCCGGGGTCCAGCGGCAGGTATGCGCCGCCGGTCGCCGTCACGGCGTGCAGCGCGACGATCTGTTCCACCGCGGGCTCGAACGCGAGCGCCACCAATCCCTCCGGGCCGACTCCCGATCGAACCAGCCTGCGGGCCAATCGGTTCGATGCAGCGTGCAGGTCGGCGTAGGAGAGGGTGAGCTCCGGGCCGGTGAGCGCGATCGCCTCCGGTGCGCGGGCGGCCTGCGCGGCGAACAACGCGGCCAGCGTGGTGGGCGGCGCGGCGGCGGTGTCTGCGCGCTGCCCCACGAGCGGACCGGCCTCGTTCGGAGCCGCGAGACCCACGAGGCCCACCGGCGTGTTCGGCGTGCGGGCGAGTACGTCGAGCAGTCGGATGATCCGGTCCCGGTGCGTACGGTGCGCTCCGGGCAGTGCGAGCCGCCAGCCGCCGGCGGCTCGGTCGTCGAGGCACAGGCTGAGAACCGCCCCCTCCCCTTCGACCGCGGTGACGGTCGCCGTGCCGAGACGATCCAAGGCCGCGCCCGGGAGCATCCGTACTTCGAGCGGCCACTGTCCGAACAGCGGGGCTTCGGTCCACGGATCATCGATATCGGGAATGTAGCGGTGGCGGCGCGCTGTACGCAGTTCGCGTCCGACCTGCTTGGCGAGCGCACCGAAACTGTCCTGCGGTGCCACCGTGATCCGCAGTGGCACCGTGGTTTCCCCGGCCGTGAGTGCGATCACGAATTCGCGCGTCATGGCCAGCCGGGTGCCGTAGACGGCCAGCGCCGCCAGCAGGACGGCGGGCGCGCCGCCGCCACACGATCGGGCGATCCTGGTCAACTCCGCCGACGCCGCCACCTCGGCCCACAACGCGTCGGGAGTCGCCGGGTCGCGCGAATCCACCGGTACCGGAAGCGGTTCGGGCCGGAGCGCGACGGCGAAGCTGTCCGTCCAGTATTCGCGGTCGGCGGCCCACGCACCCGCTTCGCGGTAGCGGCGTTCGTGCTCCAAACGTTGTTCGACCGACCCGAACGGTGCACCGGAATCGTCGACCGAGTCGGCACCGTCGAGCAGATCGCGCACCCTGGCCGCCAGGGCGAGCAAGCCCGGCTCGTCGACGACCAGCCGGTGACCACGCTGATACCAGCCGACCCGGTTCGCACCGAGCGGGAAGATCACCTGCCGATACAACCGCTCGCCGCTGATATCCATTGCGCGCGAACGCTCTTCGCCGATCCATTCGGCGACGAACCGCGCGGCGTCCGCTCCGTCACAGGTCTGCACGAGGGCCGGGACGGGCGATGCCTCGAACACCTGGGCCGTCCCCGTGTCATCCCGGAATACGCTGTGCAGCACCGGGCATGCCGCCGCGGCGGTCTCGGCGGCCCAGCACAGGGCTGCAGCGGTCACGGTCCCGCTCAGTTCCAGATACAGGTCTACGCAGTCCGTTTCGGAACTGTTCCGGTGTGCTCGCGCCGCGAAGGCGGCACGCTGCGCGTCACTCGGCGCCCGCGGTCCGGTCGTCTCGGCGCGGGGCTGCTCAGCGATAGTCATGAAATCCCTGCCCGGTCTTGCGACCGAAGTGTCCGGCGGCGACCAGCGCCGCGAGGGCGGGCGGCACCCGATAGTGTTGCGCGCCGGTCTCTTGCCGCAGTACGGCGATGGTGTCGGCCACGTTGTCGAGGCCGATCAGGTCGGCGGTGCGCAGCGGACCCATCCGATGCCCGAGGCACTGCTCGAAGAGCGCGTCCACGGTCTCGGCGTCGGTCCCGGTGCCGAGCGTGTCGGCGGCCTCGGCGATGCTCAGCATGAGCAAACGGTTCAACACGAAGCCGGCGCGGTCGCCGACCACGATGGCGGTTTTACCGAGTTCGGCAAGCAGACTCCGCGCCCGGTCCAGCGTCGAGGCCGACGTCTGCGCGCCGCGCACGACTTCCACCGCCTCGGTCAGCGGCGCGGGATTCATGAAGTGCAGGCCGAGCACCCGGTCCGGGCGGTCGGTGGCGGCGGCCAGCCGTGCGATCGGGATCGCGGAGGTGCAGGAGGCGAGGACGGCCTCCGCGGGGCACCGGCGATCGAGCTCGCCGAACAGCCGCTCCTTGAGTTCGATGCGCTCGGTGACGCATTCGATGACGAACTCCACCTCGCCCAACTCCTCGATGCGCGCGACCCACCGCACCCGGCGGACGGCTTCGCGCGCGATCCCGCGGTCACCGTGCCCGAGCAGCAGCGCCAAACGCACCGATTCGCCGAGGCCGCGCCGCGCGCGCTCGACGGCGGCGGGGTCGGGCTCGACTACCACGACCTCCCGGCCCACCTGAGCCAGACACTGCGCGATACCGGCTCCCATGGTTCCCGCGCCGATCACCGCGACCACTCCGTTCATCGGGTCACCTCGGCTTCCGCGACGCAGCGCAGGGCGATATCAGGCACTGGTTCCGCCGGAGTCGCGAGCAGTCCGCGCACCAGCCGGACGAGATCCGCGGCCATCTCCCGCACCGTCGATTCATCGAAAAGTTCCTTCGCGTAGGTCAATTCCAGGGCGGTGCCGTCGGCGCCGCGGTCCAGCGCCAGCTCCGTCACCGCCGTGGGGGCAGTCCGATAGCGGATCGCCGGGTCACCCGGCCGGCCTGGCGGTTCTGCCAGTGCCGCCGCGGACCGCTCGATCAACTCGGCCCCGTCCGGCTCGTCGGCCAGCTCGATCCGGACCACACCCGCCGCCAGCCCCACCGGCACCTGGTCGGCGCCCGCGTACCAGCTCAGCAGCGCCACCCACGCGGCGAGCAGCACGTCGTCGCCGTGTTCGGCGTCGAGTGGTTGGTACACCGTGTCCGTGGTGTATCGCACGGGGCTCTGACTTCTCGGTCGATCAGTCGGAACATCCAGTGGCGAAATATGGTCGGTGACAGCACCATCCGAAGGCACCGGCGCGGCGGCGAGTTCGTCGATCGACCGATCCGGCGCCGATTCGACGAGCTCGGTGAGGATCTCCAGGTAGGTGGTCGCGAAACCCGCCGCCGTGCGCTGGGTGAACAACTCGGTGCTGTACTCGAAACAGGCCAGCATGTCCTGGTCGTCACTGCGGTCGTAGGTGATCAGGCTGAGATCGAATTTCGCTGTCCCGGAGGGCAATCCGCCGAACGCATTGTGGATCGAGTGATCCAGGTCGAAGAACTCCGTCTCGCCGGTGCCGAGCGGGTTGGCGGTGCCGCTGAGTTCCTGATGCACATAGAGCACGTCGAAAAGCGGTGTACGCGAAAGATCCCGCTGATCGTCGAGCGCGTTGACCACCCGCTCGAAGGGGATCTCCTGATTCTCCAAGGCGCCGAGCACGATCGCGCGCACCCGGGCGAGCAGGTCGGCCAGCGTCGCGGGTCCGGACAGGTTGGCCCGCAGCGCGACGGTGCTGTTGAAAAAGCCGATCAGCCCTTCCAGCTCACGCCGAGCGCGTCCGGTCGTCGGTGTGCCGACCACGAGGTCGCGCTGCCCGCTGCGCCGCGCCAGCAGCAGGTAGAACGCCGACAGCAAGACCACGAACAGCGAGACCGATTCGCGTTTGGCGACCACCCGGGCCTGCGCGAGCAGTGGGGCCGTGACCGTGAACGGCTCCAGGTCGCCGACGAAGGTCTTGCGCTTCGGGCGCGGGAAATCGGTGGGCAGCTGCAGTTTCGGAGCGTCGCGCAGCAGGGTCGTCCAGTACGCCAGTTCATGGTCGAGAGCGCCGGAGTCGAGGAGGTCGCGGTGCCAGCGCGCATAGTCGCGATAGCGCACCGGCAGCGGCTCCAGCTCGGCCGCCCGCCCCTCCTGACGGGCTGCGTAGAGCAGCGGGATCTCCCGGGCCAGAATGCCCGGCGTGGCCCCATCGGTGACGCAGTGATGGCAGGTCACCTGCAGCACATGCGTTTCCGGGGCCAGCGTCACCACCAGCACCCGGACCAGAGGGTCCCGCGCCAGGTCGAACGGTGCGGTCGCGGCCTCCCGGATCAGCGCGCGTCCTGCCGCCACCGGGTCTGGCGCGGCGGAGACGTCGGCGAGCCGGAAGAACTCGCCGAGCGAAGGGCGCACCCGCACCACGGGCAAGCCGTCGACCTCCACGAGGTTGTAGCGCAGCGGTTCGTGCCGCGCGGCGAAGTCCTCGAAAGTGCCCTTGATCGCGGCGAAGTCGAACGCGCCGCGCAGGACGTTGACCACCGGGTAGTTGTACAGGGTGGTGTCCGGCACGAGCTGGTGGTGGAACCACATGCGTTCCTGCCCCGGCGACATGACCAGCTCGTCGGTGCGCGTGATCGGCGGTACGTCGCGGGCGGGCGCGCCGGTCTCAGCTGCTGCGAGATCGGCGCGACCACGCAGCATCTCGGCGAAATCGGCCACCCTGGGCTTTTCGTAGACTTCGAGCAGCTTGGGGCGGAAGCCGTAGCTCTCGGCGACACGTTCGACCAATTGCACGGCGATGATCGAGTTGCCGCCGAGATCGAAATAGTCGTCGTCCAAACCGATTTCGGACTCGGTATGCAGCAGTTCGCGCAGTACCTCGCGCAACCAGAGCGTCGGATCCGTAGGAGCGGTAGGCGCGACGACCGCCACCTCCGGCGCGGTGAACCGCGCCGACGACGGCAGCTCGACCCAGCACCTGGTGCCGTGCAATGGATGTCCGGGCAAGCGCACGCGGTGGCCGTCGTCGCCGTTCACCCCGGCCCAATCGAGGTCGAGGCCGTGTTCGTAGAGGCGACCGAGCAACCCGAGCAGGTCCGATTCCGCAGTGCCGAAGACGATCCGTGCGTCGGAGCGGCCCGCCAGATCCTCGGCGAGGAAACGTCCGAGCATGCCGTCGGTGCTCGGATCGACGAAGACGACCGGTCCCTCGCGCAGCAGCGTCTCTGCGGCGACGAGCAGTCGCGCGCGGTCCACCGCCGGGTCGTCCGCTGCCGCGGCCAATTCGACTGGGTCGACCGGTGCCGTCGATCCGAGCAGTGCGCGGGACAAGAACTTGGACGCTCCCCCGCTCAGTACGGCCGCGAATCGAATACCGCTCGCCCGCAGCCGGTTGTGCATGGCGAGTTGACCGCCGAGCACCTCGGCGACCGCCCCGACGGCGGGGATCTGTCCGGGCAGCGGCGCGGTCTCCTGACCTACCGGTCGCGCACCGGGCGAGAGCAGGAGCGCGACGCGTGGCGCGGCCAACGGCTCCCGATCCGCCGCGACGGCGGGACCGAGCGAACCGAGTTGTTCGGCGACTTCGGCTGTGCTGCCGGCGATCACAGCGAGGCGCTGCGCGAAGTGTCGACGGCCGTGGCCCAGGGTGAAGGCTACATCCGGCAATTCGACCGTCTTTGCCCGAAGGTGTGCTGCCAGTTCGCGGCACAGCTCGGTGAGCGTTTCCGGCGTCCGTGCGGACACCCCGACGAGGCGAGGACGCGGTAGTGCCGCTTCGAGCGCCGGCCGTTCGGGTGCCTGCTGGACAACGCAATGGGCGTTGGCGCCGCCGAGACTGTACGAACTGACCCCCGCCAGACGTGGTTTCTCGCCGGCCCACACCCGCCCGCGGGTGAGCACCTCGATACCGGCGGCCGCCAAGTCGAGATCCCCGGTAGGACGGTGGAAATGCAGGGACGGGAACAACACGCCGTCCGCAACGGACAGCACCGCCTTGACCAAGCCCGTGACCCCGGCCGCGTGGTCGAGGTGGCCGATATTGGTTTTCACCGAGCCGATCGGCAGCGATTCGGGCCGTCCGGCGAACGCGGCGCGCAGACCTTCGAGTTCCACCGCATCGCCGAGGCGGGTCGCGGAGCCGTGCGCTTCGATGTATCCGGCGTCGGCGGGATCGGCCGCCGCATTGCGCCAGGCCCGCTGGATGACCCGGGCCTGCGCGGCCGCGCTCGGCGTGCTGATGGTGACCGCGGAGTGGCCGTTGTGCAGCACCGCGCTACCCCGGATGACGGCGTAGACCGGCGCGCGATCGGCGCGGGCCCGCGCCAACGTGGTCAGCAGCAGGGCCGCACCGCCCTCGCCCGGCACCGTACCGTCGGCGTCGGCGTCGAACGCGCGCACCTGACCGCTGGGCGAGGCGATCTCGGTCATCGTCTGCGCGGTCCACCGGGGGGTGCCGCCCGCGCGCACGCTGACTCCACCCGCGAGCGCGTATTCCGCTTCGCCGCAGCGCAACTCGCGGCAGGCGTGATGGACGGCGACGAGTGAGGAATTGCAGCCGCTCTCGATGGCGTAGCACGGGCCGGTCAAACCGAGCAGGTGCGCGATCCGGGCGGGTGTGGCGAAAGGCAGGTTGCCGAGCATGCTCAGCGCGCCCGGGTCCACCGCCATCGCGTGGTAGCTCGGCATCGGCGCGCTGAACACCACCGCGGATGTCGCCTCGCGCAGGGTATCGGGCGCGTAGCCCGCGTCCTCGATCGCCAGGTGTGCCAATTCCAATGCGATCCGCTGCTGCGGATCCATCAGGGCGGCTTCGCGTTTGGACAGACCGAAGAAGGCGTAGTCGAAGCTGTGGATGTCGGTGAGATGGCCCATCGGCAGGTAGTCGACGCCGCGGTCCAGCGCCGTGGCCTCGGCCCTGGCCTCCGGCATGGGACCGATCGAGTCGCGCCCGGCCGCGAGGTTGGCGCGGAACCGCGCCAGATCCGGCGCGTCCGGGAACCGGGCGCCGATGCCGACGATCGCGATGTCGTCGTCACGAAGGGAGAATGCGGTCACGATTTCCTCTACACCTCGAATGTCATCGGCGCGCTGTCCACGGGCTCGGTAGACGGAACCGGATCCGCTGCGAGCACACCCGCCTGCGCGGCCACGGTGTCGAGATCGAACAGCATCCCCACCGAAATGGCACCGGGCCAGCGGGCTTCCAGCCGCACGTGCAGCGCCACCACCCGGTGTGAGTTGCCGCCCACATCCAAAAACCGTTCGTCGCGGTCGAATTCGTCGTGCACCAGCACCTCGGACCAGATCGCGCCCACCGCCCGCTCGAGCTCGGTCCAGGTCGCACGCGACGGCGCCGGTCGTCGCGCCGGCGCGCGTAGCAGCGCACGCAGGGCTGCTTCGTCGAGCTTGCTGCTGCCCGGCGCGATAGGCAGCACCTCGATCGCGACGAACCGCTCCGGGACCGACTCGGGCGCCAGATACTGGGCGCAGTGGGCGGTCAACGCGCCGGTGCTCGGCGGGATCGCCGCGCTGTCGGCCGGCACCCAGAACGCGGCGAGGAACACCGCGTCGTCGGCGTCGCTCTCGGCCAGCACCACGGCCTCGCGCACAGCGGGATGATTCTCCAGCACGGTCTCGACCGCGGCCCGTTCGATCCGGACGCCGCGCACCTTCACCTGGCTGTCGGCGCGGCCGTGGAACTCGATGTCGCCGTTGGCATCCACCCGTGCGAGATCACCGGTGCGGTACATGCGGGCGCCGGGCTCTGCGGCGAACGGATCGGCCACGAAACGGGTCGCGGTCAGGCCCGGACGGGCCGCGTAACCGTCGGTGACCTGTCCGCCGCCGAGATACAGCTCGCCCCGCGCACCGGAACGGACCGGTCGCAGCGTGCCGTCCACGAGGTAGGCCGCCGTGCCCGCGGTGGGTGTGCCGATCGGCACGATATGGCGCTTGCCGTCCGAAACCACGTGGCAGATACAGGTAACCGTGGCCTCGGTGGGGCCGTACTCGTTGTGCAGCCGAGTGTCGGGCAGGGTCGCATAGTGCTCTTGCGCGAGACGGACCGGCACCGCCTCCCCGCCGAGCGTCACGATCCGTAGCGTCGCTATCCGCTCCGCCAGGCGGGGCAGCAGCAACCGGTAGAACGAGGGTGTCGAGACCAGGTGCGAAACCTGCTGCCGCACCGCCAGTTCGGCGACCGCTTCGACGTCCGGCAGCATTCGGGCGTCGGGCAGCACGCTCGTGCCGCCGACGGCGAGTGCCCAAGCCAAACCCATCAGCGACCCGTCCCAGATCAGGCGCATCGCCGAGAAGGTCACGAGTTCGCCCTCGGTGTGCGGATAGTCGCGCGATCCGATCAGGGTGGCGAGATTCGCGCGTGAGACGACGACAACCTTCGGCAGACCGGTGGAACCGGAGGTCGTGATCACGTAGGCGGGAGCCCGCATCGGCGGCTGAGCGGGCAGCTCCAGCTCGGGCGTCGCTGCGGCCTCGGCGATATCGAGGACCGCGAGCCCGGCCTGCGGCGCAGCCGCGAGCGTGGCGGCGACGCCCGCGGGGGTGAGCGGGTCTTGCCCGTCGATGAGCACCGCTGCGCAGTCCGTCGCGGCCAGCACCGCCTGCAACGACTGCTCACCGCGATCGGGTTCGATCACACACCACGCGGCCGCGGCACGCAGCGCGGCGATCATGCCGACGACGGTGTCCAGGTTCTGCCGCTGGTACACGATCACGGTCTGGCCCGGCCGCACGCCGGCGGCCACCAGCCGGCGCGCTAGCGACGCTGTGGCGGTGTCGAGTTCACGATAGGTGAGCGCGCGCGACCCCACCACGAGCGCGGTGCGATCGGGCACCCGTTCGGCCTGGGACAGGATTGCGCTCAGCAGGTCGGTCGCCCGGCTGTCCACGGTACTCATCGCCGCACCTCGACATGGCTTGTGCCGCTGATGGTGTCCGACGGCGATTGGTAGGCCAACAGCATGCGGTCGCCGTGCTCGACCACCTCGAAGCCGGCGAAACGCAGTGACACCAGCATGATCCGGTTGCGCGGCGTCGCGACGAACTCGGCCGCCGGCCGCCGCCCCGCCGACCGGGCCCGCCGGACCAGTTCGCCGATCAGCGCCGTCCCGACGCCGCGCGACATCACCCGGCACGACATCAGCAACAGCAGCAGCACCGCGTCGCCGTCCCGGTGCTCGGTGACCGCGAGCCCGATCGTGCCGTAGCCACCGAATCGGTCGGTCAGGGTGGCGACCAGTACCTCGTGCCGGGGCGAGGCGCACAGTGCGCGCAGCTCATCGATGTCGAACGTGGTGCCCGTCGTATTGAGTTGATGCGTGCGCACAGTCAGCTCGTTGGCCCGGATCAGGTCGTCCTGCGTGGCCTCCCGCACCGTCATCACCAAGTCCAGAGAGGCGAGAAACGCCGCGTCCGAGCCCTCGAACTCGGACCGGGACTCTTCGCGGGCTCGCTCTGCGCGGTAATACGAACGACGCTCCCGTGCTTCGGAAGTCGTTGCGCCCGGGGTGAACTCGGGCAGGCCGGGCAGGTCGCCGATAAGGTCTGCCGAATAGCAACGTACCTCGGGATAGGCGGCCGCCACTTCGGCCAGCTCGACCGGGTCGTTGTCGACGAACGCGATCGTGTCCCGGCCGATGTTCAGCGTCTCCGCGATCCGGCGGATCGCGGCCGATTTCGGGCCCCAGCCGATCTCGACCGCGGTGAACATCTCCTCGATTCCGTGCAGACGCAGATGCGCCGTGGTGACGTCGGTTTCGCCGCGACTCGCGACGGCATGCAGGATCCCGCGTTCGTCCAGCACCCGGATCGCTTGCAGTGCTTCCGGTTTGGGTGCGCCGCCGTCGGACTCGAGCACCACGCCCGGCCACACCGTGTCGTCGAGATCCCAGACCAGGCATTTCACCGTCGAATCCATCACACCCTCCGCACCAGACCGGCGCTCCAGGCCGCGACCGGACTGCTGTTCACCAGCAACGCGTACTCGCCGATCGCCCGTGTCGCGGCGGCGGTTTCCAAGTTCACCAGCATGTCCATCGAACCGAGGTGGCCGTAGGCCGCGAGGTTGCTGCGGCACGCCTTGTCGACCTGGCGGTCCAGCGCCTCCTCCCAGAAGGCGAAGGCGCCCGCCGACAGGTTCTGCATGATGATCGGTCCCACCGCGTCCGCAGGAATTCCGTTGCGGTCCAGCAGTTCCGCGATGATCGCTTCGAGCCGCTTCTTGCTCTCCACCGCGAGCCGGAACGAATAGGTGGGTTCGTCCGTGCACTGCTCGGTCCAGGCATCCGCCGGGATGTCGCGGTAATCGATCCGGAACAGGTCCGCGTATTTGCCGTCGCTGCGGACGATCTGATCGACGAACTCCCAGCGCCCGGGGCCCGCGGTGGTGACCAGGACGGCGGCCGCCCCGTCCCCGAGTAGGGTCATCGGTGGCCGATAGCGCTGGGGTGTAGGGGTTTTCGCTGCGGTGACAACCAACACAGAGCGACAGTGCGGGTCCGCGCGTACCAGCGCCGCGGCCATGGACAGCGCGGCCGACACCGAGACGCAGCCGAGATCGCCGACGCCCGTGGTGAATGCGCGTCGCGCACCGAGGCGGTGTTGCAATCGGGTCGCCTCCGACGCCAGCAGATACTCCGGCGCACGACCCGTCACGAGCAGCAGCGCATCGATCTCGTCGGCGCTGCGACCGGCCTCGGCCAGCACGGCCTGCGCCGCTTCGGCGGCGAGATCGACCTCCGTGCTTGCCGCTGCCGTCCGCACCGTATCGATACCCAATGCCAGGGCGTGGTCCCGGCGCGGGGCCGGCAGCGCAGCCAGCTCGGCCAGCCCGGATACCGCCGCCGTCGCGGCGGGAAACCAGGTCGCCACCGGGCCGAGTAGTACGGGTCCGTTCCTCATCGCGCGCCCCGCAAGACGTGCTCACCCATCGCCACTTCGGCGACCTCCTGTGCTCCCTCGATGATCTGCATGACTTTGGCGTCGCGATAGAACCGTCCGGCGCGACTGTCCGGGGCACACCCGGCCGCCCCGAGCACCTGCACGGCGCGTTCGCTCACCGATGCCGCGGCACCGGCGGCCACATACTTGGCGGCGATGGTGGCCACGAGCGCTTCGGCCGAACCGGCAGCCCGCGCCGCCGCCGCCCGGGCGCACATCGCCTGTGCCCCTTCGACTTCCGCCGAGCATCGGCCCAGCGTCGCGCGGATCAACTGGTGCTCGGCGAGCGCGGTGTCACCCTGTTTGCGGGTATTGGCATGTGCGGCCGCGTCATCCAGACAGGCCCGCGCCAATCCGACACAGCCCCACCCGACAGTGAATCGTCCATGGTCCAGGGCGGTGCCGATGACATGGGAGAGACCGAATCCCGGCGGCGCGAGCAGTTGCTCGGCGGGGATACCCACCCTGTCGAACCGAATGTGCGCCTGCCGCGCGCCACGCAGGCCGAGTCCGCCCTCGACCGGCTGGACGGAGACGCCCGGGCGGTCTCGGTCGACGAGGGCCGCGCACAGACCGCCCGCCGAGGTGCCGAGTACCAGGAAGACGTCGGCGATCTGACCGAAAGTCACCCACATCTTCGTTCCGGACACCAGCCTGTCGCTGCCATCTTCTTCGAAAGTCGTTGCGACGTTGGATAGATCGGTGCCCGCACCGGCTTCGGTAGCAGCCAACGCGGCCACCGTCGTACCGGTGGCGAGCCGGGGCAACCAGAGTTCGCGCTGCGCGACGGTCCCCCACCGGTCCACCGCGGCGCTGACCATACCGTGCACCGTGAGCAATGAGCGCAAACTCGTGCAGGCGCGGCCGAGAGTGGCGGCGAGCAGGCCGAGTTCGTGCGCGTCGAGACCGCCGCCGTTGAAGCGTACGGGCCGGTCCGCGCCGAGCACACCGCTGCCGGCCGCGAGCGCGATGATCTCGTCGGGCAGGCCGTCGCGGTCCCAGCGGGCCGCATCCGTCTCGGCCGCCGCGACCAGGTGCGCGACGTCGATCACTAGAGACCGCTCCCGGACAGTTTGCGTTCGACGAACGCCGCGGCACGTGCGGCCGTGCGAAAATTGTCGAGCTCGAGATCCTCGACATCGACAGTGATCCCGTACGACTGTTCGACGTGGACCACGATCTCCAGCGACCGCAGCGAGTTGACCAGTCCGAGTGCGAAGATGTCCTCGTCCGCGCCCAACTCCCGGGCCGCCATCGACCCGAAGTACGCCAGCAACTCCCCCGTCAACTCTGCTCGGCGCTGCGCCACCCGCTCACCGTGTTCCACCGACACTCGCTCTCTCGACGCGAACCAGACGGTGCGCCGCACAGGACCTGACCGCGTCCACGACACCATCGTCCGAGGTCACGAACAAGCCCTGGTTTCCATTGGCAAAGGAAGAAAAGGGGGTGCCGCGGCCCGTCCACTCAGCCTCGGCGGTGGTCCTCGCGCAGGCGGTCGATTGCCCTGGTTATCAGAGACGCCCTGTCGACCAGACCGGACTTCTGTTGTTCGAAGGCGATCAGGCGTTCGGCGGTTGCGCGGCTGCCCATCACCATCGTGAGCAGCACCGCATAGTCGCCCGCTGGACTCGACGCAGGCTTGCCGACCGTTCGAGCATGGGCGTTCACCGTTGTCGGCCTTGGCTTTTCAGGAGTCTGCGCGGCTTTTCGGTACCATTCCTGAGCTTCGGCACTGTTACCGCGCTTTTCCAGCAGCTCGGCCAGGCTGCGCATCCTGCTCGTCTCACCGGCCTGAATCGCCCGGCGAAACCAGATTTCGGCCTCGTCGAGTTGATCACCCCGTTGCAGCACGGCGGCGAGACTGCCCATGGCCTCGGGGTGCCCCGCGACTGCGGCGCGGCGCAGCCAGAGTTCGGCTTCGTCCAGCTCGTTCTGGCTGCGGATGCTGCGCAGCCAGCGCAGCGGCCCGCTCCGCCGGGCGACCCGCCCTCGGAGCAGTCGAGCGAGATCATTCATCGCGACGGAATTGCCGCCCTCGGCGGCTCGACGGAGCCGGTCCTCCACGTTCTGCGGCTGCGGCACAGCGGATTTCGCAGGAGCAAACCCGGGGGCGGCCGGGGCGGGAGCCGGGTCCGGCGGACCGTTGCGGTATACCGCCAACGCGACGAGGCCGACGAGCACAGCGAGCGCACCCACCCCCAACGCGCCCTTACCACTCTCGTGGCTGTTGCGTTGCGCCCGCACAGCCTGGTCGTAGCTGGTGCCGCCGGCCTGCCTGCCGTTGCGGTACGTGTAGCAGATCGAATTCGGGGTCATGGGCCGTTCGTCGCACATCGGCGTCGCGTTCGGATCCTGCGACGACAGGTGGACACCTATACCGATCGAGATCACCGCCACCGGTATCGCCACCAAGCCCGCCAGCATCGCCAGAAGAAACACCAATTGCCGAAGAACCAACATCCCGCCCCGCTACCTAGTCTTGCGGCGCATCCGCGCCGACCGCGACCACACGCTAGTTCTTCGCTCGGCGCCGTTCAAGCCGAATCAAGCATCCTGCACAAGGGGTTTGTGCACCGAGGGCTTCCGCGCCGCCGTTCGCACACTCCGGAGCTGAACGCGGTCGGGTCCGATCCCCAAGCGGGCATCGCAGGATTCGACTGGAAGATCAACTGCCACTGTGTATTACGAGCAGGTCGCGGCAGTGCGCGCCCCCGGCGCCGGCGATTCCCCACTCAAATCCCCAGTCCGACAGCTTCATCTGGGCTGTGCATGCTGCACATAATCGTTGTACCAATCAGAAGCATCCACATTTCGGATGAAGGTCTGTTACCTCGCGGCCGGCGCGTCTCGGTCGGCCGTGTACCCGGAAAGATTCGTGAGGAACGGCGATGAACAGATATTCCGCGAATTTTGTTCGCGTATCCACTATTTCGGCGCTCGTATCGCTGGCGCTGGCGCCCGCGGCACTCTTGGCCGGGCCCGCTGCGGCCGACCCGGTGACGGTCAATTTCAAGTGCCAGGCCAAACCGCCGATCGGCGCGCCGCAGGAATCGACGATGCCCATGCAGGTCACCGGCACGGCTCCGGCCACCGCGTCGCCCGGCTCAGCGGTCGCCATCAACCTGGTCGCCGGGCAGGGGCAGATTCCCGCCGAGCAGGGCGGATACAAAATCAATTACGTCCGTGACCTGAAACTGGTCGCCCCCTTCCCGACCAACTCCACCTACGTGTCCTCGTCGCTGACCGGCGGCACCGTCAAGGCGACGATCGACACCAGCGGCGGTAAGGCGGCGATCAAGGTGACCGACCGGCTGCCCGGCGGCTCGACGTTCACCTTGCCCGCGCTCACCGTGAATGTCACGGCAGGCAACTCCGGCTCGATCACCACCACGCTGGCCGGAACCAGTTACGCCGACCCCGGCCTGACCATGGTGGTCAACGCACAGGCGGGCCCCTTCGCGGTGAACGTTCCGGTGTCGTGTTATCCGGACCCGGCACCGATCTTCACCACGACCGTCATCGGATCCGGTAAGTCGTCACCGGCGCCGCAGCCGGTCGAGCCGGGTTCCCCCGGCGTCTTCACGCTGCTCCCCAACCTGGGCCTGGGCCAGGATCGATAGCCGAAAGCTCACAGAAATCCCCTGCGCTGCGGGGGATTTCGTCTGCCAAGGACTCAAACAGTCACTATCCCAATGCGCTACCTGACACCGGGTTGTTCAGACCGGTCGCGGTCAGCGTGAGGTGCCGGATCAGAATCTCGGCCGCGGCATCGCCATCGCGGGCCAACGCCGCCTCCTCCAGGCGGCGGTGTTCTTCCACACCGTCCCGGTCCGGGTTGCGCTGCGCCGACCAGCGGCGGGTCAACTCGCTCGCCGTCCACATCCGATCGAAGGTCTCCAGCAGCACCGCGTTGGCACAACCTTCCAGCAGCGTCCGGTGAAAGATGCGATGGGCTTCGGCCCATTCCGCGCTGTAGTGCTCGGGATCGTCCGGCGCGTACGGCGGCGTGCGGGCCAAGCGGTGATGGGCGGCGCGCACCCGGGCCTCCCAGTCGAGATCGCCACGCGCGATGGACATTCGGAGCACGACCGGCTCGATCGTGCGCCGCGCCTCGGCTATCTCCTGCCAGCGCCGGTCGGACGCGGCGGGAACGGCGAAGCCGCGATTGTGCAGCCGGCCGGCGAGGCCGTCACCGACCACCCGCACGAGA
>NZ_BAUA01000041.1 GCF_000710915.1 Nocardia brasiliensis IFM 10847 | reverse complement strand
CAGGCCGACGGTGCTCGACGAATACGTGCTGCTGGCCGACCACGCGCTCGGTGACCCGTCCTGGGTGATGGGCCGGGTGCTGGACGTGCTGGGGCCCGTCGTGTACGCGGTGCTGCACTGGGTGTACATCGAGTTGCCGGTCGCGGCGATCGTGGTCGCGGTGTGGCAGCTGCGCCGCGTGGCCACGAGCGGGCGCTGGCCGAGTCACTATCTGGTGCGCACGTTTCTGGTGCTCGGGCTGGTCGGCCCGGTCATCTATGTGATCTTCCCCGTGGTGGGACCGATGTTCGCGTTCGGGCCGGACGGGCACGGGCTGCAACTCGGCAACTTCTGGCCGGGCGTGGTGCCGCCGCTGGACCGCAGCCCGATGCCGATGCCGTTCGACACGGCGACCCCGCGCAACTGCATGCCGTCCATGCACACGGCCTGGGCGCTGTCGGTCTTCCTGCACACCCGTCGCGATACCGACGGCGGTCCGGCGCCGGCCTGGCTGCGCTGGGGCGGCACGTTCTGGCTGCTGGCCACGCTCACCGCGACCCTCGGCTTCGGCTATCACTACGGCGTCGACCTGGTGGCCGGCGCGGTGCTCTGCCTGACCGTGGAATCGGCGCTGCGTGATCCCGAACGCGGCTGGGGCTGGTTCCGCATCCGCCTCGTCGCGGGCGGCCTCGCGGTCCTGGCCACCCTGCTGTTGTCCTACCGTTTCCTGCCGGTCTCGATGGCCGAATACCCCGTCCTCGCAGGCACCGTCGTCCTCGCCCTGCTCGCCGGCCTCGCCGCCGCCTTTCACGCCGCCTGGTTCGCCAACCGCTCCCAAACCACCCCCAAAGAGCTCGAAACCGTCACCCACTGAACCGTTTCCGCCTGCGAGGGTCAGTCGATCTCGTTGCCCAGTTCGTTGACGGTGAGGAGGCCGTCGCGGTGGCGTTGTTCGCGGTAGGCGGTGCGGCCGATCAGGTGGGCTACTACGGGGGCGGTGAGCAGGGTGAAGAGGCCGACGAGGACGAGCGCCCAGACGTTGCCGTGGCCGTAGAGTTCGATGGCCGCGCCCGCGAGGACCAGGATGAGGCCGACCACCTGGGGTTTGGTGGCGGCGTGCATGCGGGTGAGGGTGTCGGGGAAGCGCACGATCGCGATCGCCGCGGTGAGCGCGAGGGTCGCGCCGAACAGGATCAGCGCGGCGGACAGCCACTGCCACAGGGTCATCGGCCACCTCCGGCGGTCGGGTGCGTGCGGGTCACTGGTCGTCCCGGACGCGGAAGCGGGATACCGCGGCGGAGCCGAGAAAACCGACCAGGGCCAGCGCGATGATCGCGGGCAGCAGGGTGGTGTCCTGGCTGTAGGCCGCCCAGACGGCGAGACCGGACGCGGCGATCGCCATCAGCGAGTCGATGCCGACCACCCGGTCCAGCGTGTTCGGTCCGGCGAGGATGCGATAGCAGGTGAGCGCGGCGGCAACGGTCAGCATCACCCCGGCCACGATGGCGACGACGGTCACGGGAGCACCTCCGGGGGCGTTGCGCCCGAACGCCATTCGGCATGGCGTTCGAACGACGAGATGAGCAGTTTCTCCAGGCGCCGGGTGGTCCGGTAGAACTTGTCCACCGCTGCGTCGCTGCTGACGTCGAGCACGTGGACGTAGACCACGCAGCGCCGCCGGTCGATCTCGAGCACCATGGTGCCCGGGATCAGGTTGAGCAGGTCCACGCACAGCACCAGCACCAGATCGGATTTGGTGCTCAGATAGACCCGCAGCACCCCGGAAACCGGCGGCGCGGCCGGGCGGATCGCGAACCAGGCCACCTGCACACTCGACTCGATCGCGTAATACGAAGCGACGAAAACCAATTGGAGCAGTGACAGCGGATGCAACCGCCCGCCCACCGGCACCCGGGGCAGCGGCAGCGCCACCATGATCAGCGCGCCCACCGCGATCCCCGCCAGCAGATTGGCCACGCTGAGATCGCCCCACAGCGCGATCCAGACCACCGTGAGCCAGCTCAGCACGCCGACGCGCACCGCGCCCTCGCGGCTCACCCCGCGCTGCCAACGCTGCGTGGTCATCGGCTTCCTCCCGGCTCGGCGGGCAGCGAATCACCCAGCACCGCGGTGATATACACGCCAGGGTCGGCGAGATCCGCGGCGGCGCGGTCGGCGATGCGCAGCATCGGGCCCGCGAGCACCGTCAGGCTGAGGCTCACCGCGACCAGGGCCGCGGTGGAGGCGACCATCGGCAGCGGCATCCGGCCGGGATCGGTGCGTTCGTCGTACAGCACGTCGGTCGATTCCTCGATCAGCGTCGGCGTATTCGCCGCGGACAGGTGCCCTTCCGGCGCCTCCGCGCGCGGCCGCCAGAACGCTTTGCTCCACACCCGCGCGACGGTGTACAGCGTGAGCAGGCTGGTCAGCACCGAGCCGCCTACCAGCACCCAGGCCAGCACGCTGCCGTCCTGCGCGCCCGCCTGTAGCAGCGCTACCTTGCCGATGAATCCCGAGAACGGTGGAATACCACCGAGATTCAGCGCCGGTATCAGGAACAGCACGGCGAGCACCGGGCTGGCCGCGGCCAGCCCGCCGAGTCTGCGCAGCGACGTCGAGCCGGCCTGCCGCTCGATCAGGCCGACCACCAGGAACAACGCCGTCTGCACCAGAATGTGGTGCGCCACATAGAAAACCGCGCCGGCCAGGCCGGACACACTGGCCAGCCCCACGCCGAACACCATGTAGCCGATGTGGCTGACCAGTGTGAACGACAGCAGCCTGCGGATATCGCTCTGCGCGATGGCGCCGAGGATGCCGATCAGCATGGTGAGCAGTCCGCACACCAGCAGGATGGACTCGAATTCGCCGCCGGGGAACAGCAGCGAATGCGTCCGGATGATCGCGTACACACCGACTTTGGTGAGCAACCCGGCGAACACCGCGGTCACGGGTGCGGGCGCGGTGGGGTAGGAGTCGGGCAGCCAGCTCGACAGCGGGAACACCGCCGCCTTGATCCCGAACGACACCAGCAGCACCGCGTAGATGGCCGTGCGGATGCCCTCCGGCACCGCCCCGATCCGCTCTGCCAGCTGGGCCAGGTTCAACGTCCCGGTGGCCGCGTAGGTCATGCCGATGCCGGTCAGGAAGATCAGCGAGGCGAGCATCGAGACCATCACGTACGAGACGCCGGCGCGGATGCGGGCGGCGGTGCCGCCGACGGTCAGCAGCACGAACGAGGCGGCGAGCAGGATCTCGAAGCCGACGAACAGGTTGAACAGGTCACCGGCCAGGAAGGCGGCCGAGACGCCGCCGGTGAGCACGAGATAGGTGGGGCGGTAGATCGAGGTCGGCTGGCGCTGGTCGCCGTCGCGGATGTTCTGTCCCGCACCGTAGATCGCGACGGCGAGCAGCACGATGGACGAGACGAGCAGCATCGCCGCCGACAGCCGATCCGCCACCAGGGTGATGCCGATCGGTGTCTCCCAGTTGCCGACCTGTACCGCGGTGGTGCCGTGGCGGTCGGTCAGATACAGCAGGAAAGCGCAGATGACGACCACGGCGGTGAGCGCGCTCAACATGATCACGCGTTGCGTGCGCGGCCTGCGACCGAAGACCAGCGTGCCCGCGGCCGCGAGCAGCGGCACCAGCACGGGCAGCGGCATCAGGGTGCGCAGCAGGTCGGCGGAGAGGCTCAATCTTCCGGGTCCTCTCGCTCGCGCCTGCGGGCCACGTCCACGTCGTCCGGGTCGTTCTCGACATCGTCGGTGGTGGTGAGCGTGAAGGAGCGGTAGGCGAGCGCGAGCACGAACGCCGCGATCCCCATGGTGATGACGATGGCGGTGAGCACCATCGCCTGAGCCAGCGGATCGGCGGTGTCGCGGTGGGTGGTGTCGGTCTGACCCTGGATCGGCGCGCGCCCGTCCCGCCCGGCCAGCGTGATGATCAGCAGGTTCACCGCATTGCCGAACAGGATCATGCCGAGCAGCATCTTCGACACCGCGCGCTCGAGGATGAGATAGACCCCGCACGCGACCAGCACGCCGATCACGATCAGCAGGGTGAGATTCGCCGTCATGACGCGGGATCTCCCTTCGCCGTGGCGGGTTCGCTCGTGGCAAGCTCGCTGTCCAGGCGGGCGCCGAGGCTGCGCAGCACGTCGAGCACCAGGCCGACGACGATCAGGTACACGCCGAGATCGAAGAACAGCGCGGTCACCAGTTTGACGTGGCCGAGCACCGGCAGCGTCACCTCGAAGATCGCGGAGGACAGCGGTGGCACACCGAAAAACAGTGAGACGCCCGCGGTTCCGGCGGCCAGGGTGAGTCCGGCGCCGAGCAGATGGCCCGCGTCGACCGGCAGCGCCTCGCCGAGCTCGTAGCGCCCGCCCGCCAGATAGCGCAGCGTCAGCGCCAGCCCGGCGGTGAGACCGCCCGCGAACCCGCCGCCGGGCGCGTTGTGCCCGGAGAAGAAGAAATACACCGACAGCACCATGATGGTCGGGAACACCAGACGGGTGGTGATCTGCATGACCATCGACCGGTCCGCGCGATCGACCAGCCGTCCGGCGGGCAGCCAGCTCACCAGATCCGGGTCGTAGTGCGGCGAATCGGCGGCGCGCGGCGCGCTGCCGAAGCGACGGCTGCGGAACACCAGCGAGGCCACACCGGTGGCCGCGACCACGAGCACCGAGATCTCGCCGAGGGTGTCCCACGCGCGGATATCGACGAGCAGCACATTGACGGCGTTCTTGCCGCCGCCGAATTGGTATGCGGCGTCGGGGATCCGGTGCCAGATCGGTTCGGCGGTGCGGGCCGCGGTGGCGAACGCGCCGAAGACCGTGACGGCCGTGCCGACCAGCGCCGCCAGGATCGCGCGGCGGGCCTTGAACGCGGTCGCCTTACCCTCCTCGATCTCGGCGGGGAAGGCGCGCAGCACCAGCACGAAGATCACCAGGGTCAGCGTCTCGACCAGGAATTGGGTGAGCGCCAGGTCGGGCGCGCCGTGCAGCGCGAAGATCACGCCGCAGCCGTAACCGGTGACGCCGACCACCAGCACGCCGGCCAGCCGGTTGCGCAGCACGGTCGCGCCGAGCGCCATCGCGATCATGATGCCGCCGATCACCGCCTGCAGCGGCGAATCCCACAGGCGCAGTTCGACTCCGGTGCGGGTGCCGACCGCGAGCAGGACGGCGGGCAGGATGATCAGCGTGCTGAGGATCGTCGCCTGGCTCAACGGCAACGAGCCGCGCTGCACCGCGCCGGTCATCCGCAGCGACAGCCGGTCCATCGCGCGCAGCGTGGCGTCGTAGGCGCGGTCGGCGTTGCCCAGGCGCGGATGCGCCGGGTCGCGGAGCCGGTCGCGCAGCTGGAACAGCGCGATACCGCCCGCGATCACCAGAACGGTCAGCAGCAGTGCGAGATTCACGCCGTGCCAGAGCGCCAGGTGCGAAAGCAGTTCCTCCGGCAGCGTTTTCGCGTAGGGGCTCAACAGCCGGTCCAGCCCGGGCGCGGCCAGACCCGCGACCAGGCTCGCCACCGCGAGGACCGCGGGCGCGGCCAGGAACAGCGCGCCGGGGGCGTGCCAATCGCCTTGGTGATCGGGCTTGTCGTCGGTCGCGGTGCCGGACGCGTCGAGGTATTCGGTGACGCGGCGGGCCCGGTGCGCACCGTGCGGGGTCGGCTGTCCCGGCTTGTCCGCGAACGCGCCCCAGACGAAGCGGATGCTGTAGCCGACGGTCAGCATCGAGCCGAGCACCACGCCGACGGCGAGCGCCACCCTGGCCGGTTCGGCGAGGTTGTCCGCGTCCAGGATGGCGCCGAGCGCGCTCTCCTTTCCGACGAAGCCGACCAGCGGCGGCAGGCCCGCCATGCTCAACGCGGCGAGCACGGCGATGCCGCACAGCACCGGCGCCGTGCGGCCGAGCCCGGAGAGCCGGCGCAGGTCCCTGGTGCCCGCGCTGTGATCGATGATGCCGACCACCATGAACAGGCAGGCTTTGAACAGCGCGTGCGCCACGATCAGGGCGACCCCGGCCAGCGCCGCCGCCGGGGTGCCGACGCCGACCAGCACGATCAGGAAGCCGAGCTGGCTCACCGTGCCGAACGCGAGCACCAGTTTCAGGTCGGTCACCTCCATCGCGCGCAACCCGGCGAGCAGCATCGAGGCCACGCCGAGGGTGAGCACGAGCGGATGCCAGACCGGGTTGTCCGCGAACACCGGGGCCAGCCGCGCCACCAGGTAGACGCCGGCCTTCACCATGGCCGCGGCGTGCAGATACGCGCTGACCGGAGTCGGCGCCGCCATCGCGCCGGGCAACCAGAAGTGCAGCGGCACCACGGCGGACTTGCTGAGCGCGCCGACCAGGATCAGCACCAGCGCCACGTTCACCGCGAGACCGCTGGGCGGATCGGTCCGGGCCAGCAGCTCGGAGAGCAGGTAGCTGCCGCTCACCTCGCCGAGCACGATCAGGCCGACGAGCATCGCCAGCCCGCCGGCGGCGGTCACCAGCAGGGCCTGGATCGCGGCCCGCCTGCTGTTCGCCTGTTCGGCGTTGTGGCCGACGAGCAGGAACGACAGCACGGTCGTCACTTCCCAGAAGACGAACAGCAGCAACATGTTGTCGCTCGTCACGAGCCCGAACATGGCGCCGGCGAAGCCGACCAGTTCGGCGGCGAACACCCCCAGCCGCGGCTCGTCGTCCTCGAAATATCGGGCGCAGTAGACCAGGATCAGGGCGCCGATGCCCAGCACCAGCACCGCCATGATCGCGGCGAGCGAATCGAAGCGCAGGTCGATGTTCATCGCGATGCTCGGCGCCCAGGCGAGCCGAACCTGCTGTGTGCTACCCCAATTCGCGATCACCCAGCCCAGGCAGCCGAGCGGCACCAGTGCCAGTACGTAGAAAGCGTTGCGCCCCAGTGCCTTCACCCACAGCGGTGCGACGAGCGCGGCGGCGGCGATGGCGAGCAGGATTGCGAGCAAACTGCACTCCGTCCGGTAGGGGCGGCGGGGTCGTGCGGGACAATCCTACTTGGAGCCTGGGACTTTCTGCTCCCCGCCGAGTATGGCGTCGGCCATCCGGCGCTGGTCAGGCTATATATCCGCTAACGCGGCGTCGGTCGTCGATCCGCTCGCCCGCGGCCGCCCGCGGGGCCGCAACCGGTACAGCACGGCGAGGCCGACCGCGCTGCCGAGCGCGATCGCCAGGGCGGCGCGGCCCGGCGTGCTGTTGTAGCCGGACGCCTCGGGTGTGTGCCAGGCCTTGTCGGTATCCGGCAGGGCGGTCACCACCGAAGGCAGATAGAGGGCCGACAGCGCCAGCACGCCGCTCGGCGCGTAGCGCGGTCGCGCGGTGGCGCAGCAGTAGCCTGCGGTGAGCGCGAGGACCGCGCTGCTCGCGGTGAACAGCAGCCAGTTCGCGTCCGGCGGGGTCAGCACGGCGAAGCCGGCGATCCCGGCGATCAGCGTGACGGCCAGTGTCATCGACGGCATCCGGACGCCCGCGAGGATGCCGATGGCGGTGAGCGCGACCATGCCCCATACGCTCCAGCCCGGCCGGGGGACGTAGCCGAACGCGTCCGCGGCCGCGGTCAAAGCGACCGCGAGATAGACGGCCGCGCCGTCACGGCCGGGCAGCAGCATGGCCGCCACGGTGGCCGCGGCGACCGTGGCCGCGGCGGCCAGCCCGATGTCGACCGCGTGATCGATGGCGGGCGCATTGCTGAACTGCTTGGTCAGCCACTCGGTGACGGCGAGGATCACCAGCGCGAGCACCATCGCCGCGAGGATCGGCGCGATCGGCAGTTCGATCGCCATCCGCGGCGGCTGGTCGACGGTGGCCGACCAGTTGCGCATGGTGCTGAAGACGAGCAGCACCAGCATCACGGCGATCAGCCAGCGCGGCGGGGTTTCCAGCACGGCGTAGGGATCCAGATCGATGTGCAGCAGGTCCGAGAGGTCGCTGAACACGAAGAAGCCGACGCCGCCGAGCGCCAGACCCGCCGCGGGCAGCGTTCGGCGCAGCACCGCGGCGCCGAGCGCGCCGAGCACGACCCCGGCGCACACCGAGTCGATGTAGTTCTGCGTGGTCAGCATGTCGGCGGAGGAAACCTGTTCCCCCGCAATGTGGTTGACCAGCTGTGCGATCGCGCCGAGCAGGGCGGTCAGCCAGGCGGTGGCCGGGCGGGCGGCGGTGCACACGATCACCGCGACGGCGACCGCGACGATCACGCCGATGGCGGCGCCGCGCGGCACGCTGCTGATCAGGTTGGTGATCCGGTAGGGCGTGCTGTCGCGGACCGTGCTGAAGGTGACCGGCAGGAACAGCGTCACACCCGCGACCGCGGCTCCGAAGAAGACCGTGACCGCGTCGAACGCATCACCCATCCGTCGCACGTGCCGAACATACCTGCGCCCATCGGGTCAGCCTGTGATTGCCGTCACTTTGCCGAGGTATGTCGAGTTGTGCACAACGGCAGAAAGGCGTCGTTTACGGCGCGTTTGCCATCTGATCGTCGACGGCTATAGGTAGCGCCCCTCGCTGCTGGTCGGCTGGCCTCTGTTTTCGGCGTACCGGCGCAGCGATTCGACCTGGAGCGGGTCCAGCGACGGCCGGACGACAGTTCGTGCCGCGGCCACGTCGGCGGCGGTGACGTCGGCGGCCTCGACGTCGCGGCGCATCGCCGCCAGCGCCGCCTCGCGCAACAGTGCGGCGCAGTCGGCCGCGGAGAACCCGTCGAGCGTACGGGCCAGCGTGGGCAGATCGACATCACCGGCCAGCGGCACCGAGCGACCCGCCGTCCGCAGAATCGCCAGCCGGGCCGCGCTGTCCGGCGGCGGCACGAAGACCAGCCGCTCCAGCCGTCCCGGTCGCAGCAGCGCCGGATCGATCAGCTCGGGCCGGTTCGTCGCGCCGAGCACCACGACATCGCGCAGCGGTTCCACCCCGTCCAGCTCGGTGAGCAGCGCGGCCACCACCCGATCGCCGACCCCGGAGTCGCTGCTCTGCCCGCGGCGCGGGGCGAGCGCGTCGACCTCGTCGAGGAAGATCAGCGACGGCGCGGAATCGCGGGCGCGCTGGAACAATTCGCGTACCGCGCGCTCGGACGAACCGACCCACTTGTCCATCAGTTCGGCGCCCTTGACGGTGTGCACGCTGAGCTGACCGGTGCTCGCCAGCGCGCGCACCAGGAAGGTCTTGCCGCAGCCGGGCGGGCCGTAGAGCAGCACGCCGCGCGGCGGGTCGATGCCCAGGCGCGCGAACGAATCCGGATGCCGCAGCGGCCACAACACGGTTTCGGTCAGCGCCTGCTTGGTCTCGACCATATCGCCGACCTCGTCCAGGGTGAGGCTGCCGATGGCGGGTTCGTCCAGGCCGGAACGGGACAGCGGGCGGATCACGGTCAGCGCGTCGAGCAGATCCGGTTGGGTCAGCTGCGGATCGGTGTGCTCCTTGCTCGCCCGCGACGCCGCGCGCAATGCCGCCTCCCGGCACAGGGCGGCCAGATCGGAGACCACGAAACCCGGTGTGCGCGCGGCGATATCATCGAGGCGCAGCTCGGCGACGGGTACCTGGCGCAGCAACTGCTCCAGCAGCGACTTGCGCACCGCGGCGGTGGGCAGCGCCAACGCGAGTTCGCGGTCGCAGAGATCGGGCGCGCGCAGCCGGGCATCGACATCGGCGGGATGCGCGGTGGTGGCCAGGAAGGCGACGCACGGTTCGGCGACCGCGGCCCGCAGCTGATCCAGGATGAGCGTGGCGACCGGTTCGGCCTGCGCGGGCAGCAGCGCGTCGATATCGGTGACGAGCAGGATCCCGCCCTGTCCCGAGCAGGCGTCGGCGACCGCCTCGGCGACCTCGCGTAACCGGGTGCCGCTCTCGGCCGCGCCGATGGTCGGTCCGTCGAGCTCGACGATGCGCCGCGGCGCGGTGACCGCGCGCGCCAGCGTCGCCTTGCCGACGCCGGCCGGACCGGTGATCAAGACGCCGAGATGCGGTGTGGCGCCGAGGGTTTTGAGCAGCTCCGGTTCGTCGAGAGCCAGGCTCAGCCACTCGGTGAGCTTGGTCGCCTGACTGTGCGCGCCCGCGAGATCCTTCACCGTGATCCGCGGTGCGGTGTCGCGCACCGCCCCGTGCCGGCCCGCCGGCGCGCCGTTCACGGCGGCCGCGCCGTCGAAGGCGGCGGCCTCGGTCGCAGCGTGGGCGGCGGTGCCCGTGGGGACGGGCCCCCCGGCCGAAGCCCGATCGGCGGCGTCGCGGGCCGCGACCACCCCCGCGCCCCACACCACCGCGGTGTTCGGCTGCACGCTGACCGGCCCGCGCGGATCGGTGGCGGTGACGGTGAGCAACTCGGTGGTCCAGGCGATGCCGAAGGTGCGTGAAAGTGCTTGCGAGGCAGCGGCGGAACTGATGTCGGGGCCCAGATCGCGCGGCAGCAGCGAGACCGCGTCGCCGACGGTGACCACCTTGCCGAGCAGTGCTTGGCGCAGGGTGGCCGCCGGGATGGTCCGGGTCGCCTGCACCGAACCGCTCACCGAGATCTGTTTCGCCCCGTACACGGTGACCGGTGCGACGACCACGGTCGCGTTCTCCCGCAGCCCGGCATTGGACAGCGTCACGTCGTCGAGCAACGCGACGCCGGCCGGCGTGCCCGCGGGCGCGACGCCGACCACCGCGGCCGTGCGCCGCGAGCCGACCAGCGCGATACCGTCCCACTCCCGCAGGCCGAGCGCGGCCAGGGCCTCCGGATGCAGGCGCACCACGCCGCGCCGGGCATCGGCCGCGGACGGATTCCATCGAGCGGTGAGCGCTAGTTCTGCCACCGTGCCATTCTGCCGCGCCGGACTTCGAGACAGGGCCTAGTTGTTCTTCGCGACGATCCCGGCGGCGACCGCGACCGGCGTCTCGGCCACGCTGCCGGACAGGCAGACCAGCTTCGCGGTGCCGAGCGCGACATTCGGGCTGCCCGCGAACGTGCTGTCCGGATGCTGCGCGAGCAGCTGTTCGATCAGCGCCTTCTCCGCCTCGTTGTCCAGTTTCTTGAACTCGGCGCAGGTGGTCTTCGACGGGTCGGCGGCGGCGCTGCCGGGCGCGGTGTTGCCCGGTGTCGCGGAGTTGCTCGCCCCGGCGGGCGCACTCGGCGCCGCGGCCGCGGCACTGCTCGAGCTGCTCTGCCGCGGGCCGTCGGCGGTGCTGGAATCGGTCGAGGACTGGCCGCAACCGGCCAGCACCAAGGCCACCGTCCCGGCGGCGAGGACGATGGCGGAAGTTCGCTTCATACCGTGCTTTCCCCGATGGGTTGCTGTGGAAATAGCCCGCCCCGGGTCCCGGTCGAGTGCCAGGCCCGCGGCGTGCTCGGTGCAGCGTACCGGTTTGCGCGGGATCAGTGGATGTGTGCCCGCCAGTCCGCGGGCACCCGGCCGCGCGGGCCCGGGGCGCTCTGCTCGGCGGGGTGACTGGTCGGCGGCGCGAGTTCGGGTCCGTCGCCGTACATTTCCTCGGTCCGGAAGTTCCAGTACCAGTCCTCGCCCGGCTCGAAGCTCTGAATGAACGGGTGGCCGGTGTCTTTCGCGTGCTTGCTCGCGTGCTGCTCCGGAGACGTGTCACAACAACCGATGTGCCCGCACTGCGCGCACCGGCGCAGATGCACCCACCAGCCTTGTGCCTGTTCGCATTCCACGCACCCGGTGCCGCTCGGCGCCACTGCCGGGTCGATGCCTTCCAGTTCCTGTGTCATCGTTGCTCTCCTGCGGTCGGTGCGTTCGCTTCGTCGGTGGGATTGTCCGCGTTGCGGTTCAGCGGCAACCACACCGTGAACCGCGTGTTGCCGGGTTCGGAGTCGACCTGGATATCGCCGTCGTGCTTGTTCACCACGATCCGGAACGAGATGTCGAGCCCGAGGCCGGTGCCCTCGCCCATCGGCTTGGTGGTGAAGAACGGTTCGAAGATCCGGCTGCGCACCTGCTCCGGGATACCGGGCCCGGTATCGCCGATTTCGATGACGGCGCAGTCGTTTTCGTGCCGGGTGCGAATGGTGAGCGTGCCCCGGCCCTGCATCGCGTACACCGCGTTGTCGATCAGGTTGGTCCACACCTGATTCAATTCCGCGGCGTAGCACGGCACTTCGGGCAGCGCGCGGTCGTACTCCTTGACCACCTCGACGCCGTCGCCGATCTTGCGGCTCAGCATCACCAGTGTGCTGTCGAGCAGATCGTGGATGTCCACCACCTGGAACGGCGCCCGGTCCATCTGCGAGTACTGCTTGGCCGCGTTCACCAGGGACGAGATCCGGGTGGTCGAGTCCGCGATCTCGTTCATCATCAGCTCGGTCTCGATGGTGTAGTTCAACCAGCGGATCGCGCCTTGGAACACCTGGTCGGTGCAGCCCTCCAGAGTGCCGGCCACCCGCTCGAGCCAGTCCACGTCGAAGCCGGCCTGCACGAAGTTCGGCGCCAGGTTCCAGCCGTCGATGATGCCGTGCTCGTCGAGCCATTCGCCGAGCACGTCCTCGCGGTCGGCGGCCTCCATCGGGGTCAGCTCGGGTGCCTTGGCCACCTGCGCCGCCGCCTCCTCCTGCAACCGCACCAGTGCGCCGAGGGACGCCGTGTCGAACTTGCCGTCGGCCATCATGGCCAACTTGTGCCGCATGCCCGCGACCCGTTCGCGCAGGCCGGAGGTGGCCCGTACCGCGGCCGCGGCCGGATTGTTCAGCTCGTGGGTCAGACCCGCCGACAACGAGCCCAGCGCGAGCAGCCGCTCGCGCTGGCCGACCCGGGCGTTGGCGTTGCGGTTTCCGAAGAACACGCCCTCGAGCAGGTGTACCGCCATCGGGAACCAGTCCTGCATCATCTGCGCGAAGATCGCGGCGTCCAGCACATAGAACCGGGACGGCCGGGTCACCGACATCGAGCTGTTGTAGGTCTGGTCGACCTTGTCGCCGAGGTAGGCGCTCCACGCGCCCGCGTAGGAGCCGTGGTGCTGGGTGCGCACCAGCTCGATCTCCGTGCCGCCGGACAGCTTGGTCAGCACGACCTCGCCGTCCATCAGCACGTAGAAGCAGGTGGCCGGGTCGCCCTCGCGGAAGACCAGCCCGGGCTCGATCGTCTCGACCCGCCCGTCCCGGCACAGCCAGTCCAGCTGCTCGTCGTTCAATTTCTCGAACAGGAACAGCGTGCGTAGTTCCGCGGGATCGCAGACCAGGCGGCTGCTGCGGTCCGCGGTGTCGTTCGAATTCATCTGCCAGCCTCCTGTTTACGCGAGGTACCGGTGCACGAGCATCACGGCCATCGCACCCTCGCCGACCGCGGACGCGACGCGCTTGGCCGAATCGGCGTGCACGTCGCCTGCCACGAACACGCCGGGCACGCTCGTCTCCAAATGATGTGGGGGCCTGGGTAGTTCCCAGCCCGCCGGGCGCGCGCCGTCGACGATCAGGTCGGGCCCGGCCAGCACGTATCCGGCCGTGTCCCGCTTGACCGTGCCGTCGAGCCACTCGGTTTGCGGTGCGGCGCCGATGAACAAGAACAACCGCTCGGCCTCGGCCTTCTCCTCGTTGCCGGAGACGTTGTCGCGCAGCACGATCTGCTGCAGGTGGTCGTCGCCGTCGGCGCCGCTCACCTCGGTGTTGGTGTGCACCTTGATGTTCGGGATCTGCGCGATCTGCTGGATCAGGTAGTGCGACATGGACTTGTCCAGCGAGTCCGCGCGCACCACCAGATGCACCGTCTTCGCGTTGCGCGACAGGAACACCGCGGCCTGGCCCGCGGAGTTCGCGCCGCCCACGATGTAGACGTCGCGATCGGCGCATTCGGCGGCCTCGGTCATCGCCGAGCCGTAGTACACGCCGCGTCCGGTGAACTCGTCGACGCCGGGCGCCGGATGCCTGCGGTAGTCCACGCCGGTCGCGATGATCACCGTGTGCGCGCACAGCCGGCCGCCGTCGGCGAAGCGGACCGTGCGCGCCGAACCGTTCACCTCCAGCCCGACCACCTCACGGGTGGTGATCACCTCGGCGCCGAACTTGGCCGCCTGGCGGCGGGCCCGATCGGCCAGCTGAGCACCCGAGACACCGTCGGGGAAGCCGAGGTAGTTCTCGATGCGCGAGCTCTGCCCGGCTTGTCCGCCGGTCGCCGTGCGCTCCACCAGGACCGTGCGCAGGCCTTCGGAGGCGCCGTACACCGCGGCGCCCAGCCCGGCCGGGCCGCCGCCGACCACGATCAGATCGTAGAAATCGCCGGTCGCGTTCACGGTGAGGCCGACGTTCTCCGCGAGCACGCTGTCCGACGGCTGGACCAGCGCGTCGCCGCCCGCCGTGATCACCACCGGACAGCGTTCGGGATCGGCGCCCGCGGCCTCCAGCAGTCGCGCGCCCTCCGGCTCGTCGGCCAGATACCACCGGTAGGGCAGCTGGTTGCGGGCCAGGAACTCACGCACCTCGGAGGAGCGCGGCGACCAGCGGTTGCCGACCACCTTGGTCTCGGTCACCGGCCGGTGCTCGCTGCTGCGCCAGGCGTCGAGCAACCCGTCCAGCACCGGATACAGCTTCTCCTCCGGCGGGTCCCACGGCTTGAGCAGATAGTGATCCAGATCCACCACGTTGATGGCGTTGATCGCGGCGCTGGTGTCGGCGTACGCGGTCAGCAGTACGCGGCGGGCATACGGGTGCAGGTCCATGGCCTGCTCGAGGAATTCGATGCCGTCCATGCCCGGCATCCGGTAATCGGCGATCAAGACCGCGACCGGCTGGCCGCGCAATTTCATCTCACGCAACGCCTCGAGCGCCTGCGCGCCCGATTCCGCGCGCAGAATCCGGTATTCGGCCCCATAGCGGCGGCGCAGGTCGCGGACAACCGCGCGGGAAACGCCGGGATCATCGTCGACGCTCAGGATGGCCGGTTTCGTGGCAGCGGGTGAAGTCACCTATCGAGTATGGACGGTCGTGCAAAACGGGGCGTCAACGTTCGCTCGAGGCGGACGTGTGGGCGGTCAGAGCAGGTGGTGCCGGATGAGGTCGAGTTCATCGTTGGTCAGCAGGCGTTCGAGATTCTCCGGCGAAGGGCCGCGGGCGGTGCCGCCTTCGGTCTCGCCGCCGGGCAGCAGCGGAACGTGATCCGCATGTCGACGATGTAAGAGAGAGCGCAGTTTCACGGCCGATCACCTCACGTTGGACGGGAAAGCTCGAGGCTGTGTCGTTGCTTCGTCTATCCCGCATTGTGCGCTCGGCATTACCGAAGTCGGCGCGCAACATGCTGAATGTGATCCAACTGTCTTCTGATTAAAATACGCATAAACCATGAAACAAGTTCGGCCAGGTATCCACCGGCCCCCTCGGAACCGGAGGCACCCTTGCCGCAGAATCTCGAAGCCGCCATTGACATTTCCGCCCCGCCGGAGCGGGTGTGGTCCGTCGTCGCGGACCTGAAGCGGATGCCCGAGTTCAGCCCGCAACTGGTGCGGATTGTGCAGCTCGGCCCGACCAAGAAGGGCACCTGGACGCTGCACCTGAATACCGACGGCAAGCAGTATTGGCCGACCACCGGGCGCATAGTGCGTTTCGAACCGAACCAGGTGTTCGCCTTTCGGATCAACGAGAATCGCTCGATCTGGAGTTATACGCTCGAGCCGACCGCGACGGGCACCCGGCTGGTGGAGCGCCGCGATATGTCGCGCGGCACCACGTGGTTGTCGCGCAAGCTGATCGCCACCAAGCTCGGCGGCGAAGTGCCGTTCGAGTCGGCGCTGGTCCGCGGCATGACCGAAACCCTGGAGCAGATCAAAGCCGCGGTCGAGGCGCAGCGCTGAGGACTTCGCGCGCGGAGCCGCCGATGTCCGGCGGTTCGCCCACGGCGGGCGCGTCCGGGCGCGTACGTTGCCGGAGTATGCGACGAATGACGCAATGCGCGGCCGCCGTCGCCGCGAGCGCCGTGTTGATGACGGGCTGCGGTAAGGACGAGTCCGGACCCGCACGCGATGTCACCGTCGTCGGCACCGGCCAGGTGCGCGGCGCCCCGGACATCTTGAATGCCGACCTCGGGGTGGAGGTGAGCGCGGACAAGGTCTCGGCCGCCATCGCCAAGGCGAACGAGAAGGCCAAGGCGATGACCGACGCCATGGTCGAGGCCGGGGTGGCCCGCGAGGACGTGCGCACCACCGACGTCTCCATCCAGCCGCAGTACGCGGCCGGATCCGACAGCACGGTGATCGGCTACCGCGCTGGAAACTCGGTCCGGGTGGTCGTGCGCGAGCTGACCAAGGCCTCGGGTGTGCTCGACGCGGCGATCGCCGCGGGCGGCAACGAAACCCGGTTACGCGGCGTATCTTTCGCGATCGACGACAACTCGCAGCTGCTGGCCGACGCCCGGGCCCGGGCGTTCGCCGACGCGAAGGCCCGCGCCGAGCAGTACGCGGTGCTCGCCGGGGTGCAGCTGAGCGGGGTGATCACCATCAGCGAGGCGAGCGACCGCGACGAGAGCCCCAAGTACTCCGCCCGGGACGCGGCACCGCAATCGGTCCCGCTGGAACCGGGCACGCAGACGGTGACGTTCACGGTGAAGGTCACCTGGGGACTGCGCTAGCGAGCCCGGTGGCCGCGTCAGCCGGGGCTCGGTGGCTGCGCTGGCCGGAGTTCGAGGCCTGGCCGCGTCAGACGGTGGCGTCCGCGGTGACGGGGTCGGCCGCGGCGGGGATCGGTGCGGCGGGCGCGGCGAACCGGGGCAGCGTCACGACCTGGGCCGCGTAGGACAGCCCGGCGCCGAAGGCGATGAGCAGCGCGGTGTCGCCCGGCTGTGACTGGCCCTTGCGCAGCAGCGATTCCATCGCGAGCGGGATG
>NZ_BAUA01000042.1 GCF_000710915.1 Nocardia brasiliensis IFM 10847 | reverse complement strand
TAATGGCTGCGCCGAGCGGCCCGGTCGGCGGCCGCCGTGGTCCCGCGGCGCGCGACCACGGCGGTGCGCGCGCTACGACGAAACGTCGCCGATGCAGTAGCCCTGCGGGCCCGCCAGGACCGTGAAGGTACGTGTCTGGGTCACACCGGATGAATTCGTCACGGGCACCTCGACGGCGAGGTAGTCCCCGCGTAGCGCCTTGGAGCTGATCTCCTGATCCGCGAACTTGGCCGTCCCGGTGAGTTTGCCCGGGTTGTTCGCCAGCGGTGCGGCGACCGGCTTACCGGTGCCGCTGGGATCCCAGGCCGCGGGCGCGGCCTTGCACACCAGCGGATAGGTGCCTTCCTTGTCGGCCGGATCCAGCGGCTTGCCGACGAATCGAGCCAGGTAGCGCCGCACCGTGTGCCTGGCGTCGGCGTCGTTGTACTCGATCTCCGCGCCGCCGGTGGCCACCCGCGGGCAGGCGTAGTCGGTGTCCAATGCGGCGCGTTCGACGGTGACCGTGGTGCTCCGGTTCTGCCAGGTGATGCCGTCCGGGGTCGCGGTGCCGGGCTGCGCGAGCGCGGCCAGAATGGCCTGCTCGTTGCCGTACATGTCGGCGACATTGCGCGGCGCGATCGTCCAGCACTTGGCCTTCAGCTGCTCGACGGTGCTGGTCGGCAGGTCGTCGGCCCAGCGCTGCACGGCTTCCGGCAATTCGCGCACCGTGCCCGACGTGGGGACGACCACCGCCGGGGTGGTCGTCGCCGGTGCAGCGGTCGGCACGGCAGCGGCCGGGGTGCTCACCGCGGCGACCGCGCTCGGTGCGTCATCCTGCGGGATGCCGACCGTGGAGTCACAGCCCACGATGGCGAAGGCGCTGGTCACGGCTAATCCGCCGAGCACGGCACGGCGGGCGCCCCGCACCACCTTCCGCGCTGATTCCTGTTCGCGTCCACACAGTTTCGGTAGGGCGCTGTCCACTTCGACGATCCTCTTCTCTGCCTCCGGCGGCGGGCCGATCGGGGTCTGTGCCACACCGGGTGCGGCCCACATCGTGATGGCGCACTGCCGGATGGGACAGTCTGCGACTACGCTAGCGGAATTGTGGAACCCGTCTACCGCACGATCATCGGCTTGGCCCGAACCGTCTTCTTCGTCGAGGGGCTGAAGTTCACCGTCAAGGGCGATGAACATATCCCCGCGCAGGGTGGTGCCGTGCTCGCGGTCAACCACACCGGCTATATGGACTTCACCTACGCCGGGCTGCCGGTGCGCACGCCCAAGCGCTACATCCGGTTCATGGCCAAGAAAGAGGTCTTCGACGACAAGATCTCCGGCCCGATCATGCGCGCGCTCAAGCACATTCCGGTGGACCGGGGCGCAGGGGCCGACTCCTACAAGGCTGCTGTCGAGTATCTGCGACGCGGTGAACTCGTCGGGGTCTATCCCGAGGCGACCATCAGCCGCAGCTTCGAGATCAAGGAGTTCAAATCCGGCGCCGCGCGCATGGCTCTGGAGGCGGACGTGCCGATCATCCCGATCGTCATCTGGGGTGCGCAGCGGGTGTGGACCAAGGGTTTCCCGAAGCGTCTGGGTCGCACCAACACCCCGATCTCCATCGCGGTCGGCGCGCCCATCGCGCCGTTCGAGCCCGCCGCGGAACTGACCGCGAAACTGCGTGCGACCATGCAGGAAATGCTGCTCGACCTGCAAAAGGACTACGTGCACGAGCCGGGCGCGTACTGGGTCCCGGCCCGCCTCGGCGGTAGCGCTCCTACTCTGGAAGAGGCCGACGCGCTCGACGCCGCCGAGGCCGCGGAAAAGGCCGCACGCAAGAAGCCGGCCTCGTAACAGCGGAGAGTTTCGGATGGCGCGGGAACCGGTTTACGACCTACTCACCGGCCTGGTCCGCACCATATTCCTGGTGCAGGGCCTGCGGATCGATATCGCCGGACAGGAGCACATCCCGCGCACCGGCGGGGCCGTGCTCGCCGTGAACCACACCGCGTACCTGGACTTCATGGAGGTGGGGCTGGTCGGCCGCAAGTCCGGCCGCAACGTCCGATACATGATGAAGGCCGAGCTGGAACACGGCATCGTCGGCTTTCTGATGAAGCACTGCAAGGCCATCGGCGTGGACCGCACCGCGGGCGCCGAATCCTACGGCCGCGCGGTGCAGGCGCTGCGCGACGGCGAACTGGTCGTGGTCTATCCCGAGGCCACCATCAGCCGCAGTTTCGAGTTGAAGGAGTTCAAGTCCGGGGCCGCGCGCATGGCGATCGAGGCCGGCGTGCCGATCGTCCCGGTGGTGATCTGGGGCGCACACCGGGTGTGGACCAAGGACATCCCGAAAAAGCTGGGCCGCCACAACTTTCCGATCAACATCCGGGTCGCCGCGCCCATCCCCGCCGCCGAACCCGCCGAAACCCTCACCGCCACCCTGCGCGCCGCGATGTCCACCCTGCTCACCCAGGCGCAGGACAACTACCCGATGGAGCCCGGCGCCCGCTGGGTTCCCGCCCGTCTCGGTGGCACCGCCCCCACCCTCGACCAGGCCGCCATCCTCGAACAGGAAGAACTCGCCCGCCGCCGCGCCGCCCGCGACCACTAGTCCCACAGCGACTTGCCCGATGCCACACCGGTTCTCGGTGCGGCGGGTCTGTGGGTTCTACATGCGATGCAGCGGCCTGCACGGGGTGGGCGGCGGGAGCACGCCACGGAGGAAGGCAGTGGGCGGCACACCCATGAGCGCACGGAAGTCGGCGGTCATGTGGGACTGGTCGTAGGTCTACGAACTACCCTTCTAAACATGCAGGATGCGGTGAGAGCAGTTGTCTACGTGCGGATTTCGAAGGATCACGAAGGCGCTGGTCTGGGGGTTGAGAGGCAGCGCGCCGAGTGTGTGGAGCTTGCCGAACGGTTGGGTTGGACGGTCGTAGAAGTCTTTGAGGACAACGACATTTCGGCGTACTCCGGGAAGAAGCGACCGGCGTACACCGCGATGTGTGAGGCCATCGAAGAGGGTCGGGCGCAAGCGATTCTTGCTTGGCATACGGACCGGCTGCACCGGCGACCAATCGAGCTGGAGGCATTCATCGAGTTGTGCGAGCGCCGGAAGATCGAAGTCAAAACGGTGAAGACCGGGACCATGGACCTGTCGACGCCAGGCGGCAGGGCGTTTGCGCGGACTCTGGGGGTATACGCGCGACACGAAGTCGAGCACGCCATCGAACGGCAGAAGGCCGCCAAACGCCAGGCCGCGATGGACGGAAAGTATCGAGGCGGTCGGCGGCCGTTCGGCTGGGAATCGGATGGTGTATCACTCCGCGAAGACGAAGCGGAGGCCGTTCGAGACGGTGCGCGAAAGGTGCTCAGTGGTGTATCCCTCGGCCAGGTTGCGCGGGAATGGAATCAGGCTGGATTCCGAACATCGTTCAACGGCAATGAATTTCGCATTCAGACCGTGAAGCAGGTTCTGCTGCGGCACCGGAATGCGGCGCTGTCGCTCCATGAAGGGCAAGTAATCGGAGAGGCAACGTGGGAACCGATATTCGATCGCGACACTTTCACGGCCCTGCAGGCGCTGCTCAACGATCCGTCACGCTCTCAGGGCATGACTTGGGAGCGTAAGTGGATGGGGTCGGGCGTTTACGTTTGCGGTAAACCCGGCTGCGGTCGACTTATGACTACCCCGAAGGGGACTCGCAAACGCGGTCCCGGGCCTGCGTACACCTGCTCGGCAGCGCCGCATCTTTCCCGCGTCGCGGAGAAAGTAGATGCATTCGTGTCGGATCTGGTAATCGAGCGACTATCACGTGACGACGCCAGAGGACTGCTGAACGATGACGCAGACGTCGACCTCGACGCGTTGAAGACTAGGGAGGCCGCCATCGTGGCAGATCTCGATGACCTCATGCGATTGTTCAACGACAAGGTGATCATTGAGTCGCAGCTGAGGACGGGCACAGCCGACAAGACGCGCGAACTCGACCAGGTGCGAGCCGAACTCGCCAGCGCGCGAAAGCACTCGGTCGTAGCGGATCTTCTTCTGGCTGAGGATATTCGGGCTGAGTGGGAAAGCGAGCGATTCAGCCCGGACATGAGGGGGAAGGTCGTTGATGCTCTGATGACAGTGACCATCTTGCCGGTGCCGCGCGGTCGGCGGATCGGCGGTGCCTACTTCGATTCCTCGTACATCCAGATTGAATGGAAGACAGTATCTGCCTGACGATATAGGCACCCTCTTTGGATAGCCTCCCAAGGCTCAGTCTCCCAATTTCTCCGCTCACCGCTTGCTATCCCAACGCCTCTAGCCTCACGCCCAATGGGCGCAAGGCTTTCGGGAACCACCAACACTGTTGATCAGACTATGGAAGTGGCCGCGCCGCCGAGTCGGCGCGCTTCGCGTGAGCACATACTCGGAGCAGTCGGTTTACGGCGGACTTGCCAGAAAGCGCCGTGATTCGGGATTGGCCAGGCCTGACGGCCTAGTTAAGGACCATGTCGGTCATGCGGCCTGTCGCTCGAAATGCGCCATTTCAGTACATTTTTGCGACGGCTTTGCGCTCAAATTGGAGGGGCGTGCTGCTCGGAACAGCTCAGAGATGACATCCCGTTGCTTGGGGTCGAGCGGCGGAGCTTGGTCGACGATGGCTTTAACGCGCTCGTGCCAGTCGTTCGTGGTCATTCCCAGTAGCCGTCCAGAATAGAGACGACTTCGACCAACTCCTCGGGGTCGACCTTGAAGTTCCTTGGGCCGACGCGATATCCAGTCAGCAGGCCCCGATGGATGTATGAGCGGATTGTCTGTGAGGAACGCCCAACCATCCGTCCGCCCTCGCCCGTACTCACGAAGTTGGCAACCTGTTTCGGCTTCACTTCGCCGCCTCTCTATGAAGTTGTAGTGATGTCACGCGCACCGCACGTGCCCTCGCCTTCCATTACAAATGGATTGGCGGGGTTGCGCTAGATGATTGGATTGGGAACCAGCCGTGGATTCCGTATGGCCTGCGATCAAGTGAGTCGTCCGGTGACGCTGGGATCCCGGGTAGAGGGGTCCCGAGGCCCGGCGAAACTGGGGCTGAACCGCTCCTGCCTGGGCCAAGACGGCTCAGGCAGGTCCTCCGGTGCAGCGATGCGGCATCGAACGGTGGCGGGGATCGGGCCGAATTCTGACCTCCGATAAGTGATCGTTATCGGAGGCCATGCCGACCTCTCCGATGGCCGAATCTGAGCCTAAGACCGCAGTTCCCTCTTCTTCGCCTCGCTCAGGCACTTCGTGCAGACGCCGTCTTCGTACTTCAGCGCGGTCCACAAAATCCCCTGCTCCTTGGGTAGGAAGCTCATGTTGCGCGTGGGCTTGCCGCAGAGGGTTTGAAGTGCTCTTAGGTCGATAGGGTCGGTACCGGGGTGTGCGACGGCATGTTTGGTGCTCGCACCCCGCATCGTTTCGCGGTTCCCCCCACTCCCCATATTTGTGATGTCAATCGTCGGGCCCCATACCTCGAGGGCCGTGGCATATCCCGCCATCTGAATCACGTTCCTTGCAGTTTCCGTACTTCGTTCTCGCAGAACAGGCACCGATGCTCGTCGGCGAATGACGGGTCGGGCCACGGGCCGGGATTCGTGGGGTTAACTAACTCCAACGATGACGCTGACAACGAGCAGAACGTCCGGTCCTGTCCCGCTGGGACGGCGTGAATGACCGAGTCTTGGGTCAAGGTGGCGCGGTCGCCGTCCCAGAACCCAACGGGCAAATCTTCATACTTCACCGCCGTGGTGAACCTGTTCATCCACCGACGATAACTAGATATTCGCCAGTCTCTCTGAAATCGGACCAAATCGTGACTGAGCTGTGTGTATACCGTACGGTCAGCGGTCGCTGTCCTCGTCCTCGATGCGCTGGCGTATTGCCTCCACAGTGCGATCCTTCGCCACCCGCTGGGGCCAGACGATCGCGGCCACCCCAACCACAAGGGGCAGGACGAAGACGACGATCCAGCCCAGGAGGATCCACCCGTCATTCATCGAATCTCGGTGTCCCGCACGGATATCGGGTCGACGTCGATCGGTATGTATGTCACGGCTGCGATGGCCGACAGCGCATCGGCATGGAGTTCGCGTTCGAGCGCGCGGAATTCGTTGGGATCGACCGCCCACCCTTCAGCGTCGACCACCAACCATGATCCGTCGCTGCGCTGGAGGTAGCCGCCTGGCCCGTCGTCGGGTGCCAGCGCCAGTTTCTGGGCGTCTTCGTCGTCGCGTCGTGCGGGAAGGCTCATGGCCCGCCCCTTCCGCTGTCTGGAGTGGTTACTCCCGCCGCCGAGGATTCGAGATCAACCCGGCGGCGGCTGAATCAAACGCTAGGCGTGCATGTTTCGGCCTGGTGTTGTCTTCGCGTCCACAACCGTCTACAGCCGCGACAACACACGGCTACCGTTGGACCTATGCACCCCGGCGGGGAGAACGTCACAGGTGAGCGGCTGCGCGCAGCGCGGGAAGCCGCTCGGCTCAGCCTGTCCGCGCTGGCCGCGCGCACGCACTACAGCAAGGCGCTTCTGGGACTGCTGGAAACCGGGCAGCGCACGGTCCGGCCTGAGCACGTGCGCGCCTACGCGGACGCGCTCGGGGTCGGCTCCGCGCTGTTCGTCGAACCGGCCGATGGCGAACAGGCGGCAGCTGAATGGATGCGACGCGCGGCGGCCTCAGATATTGGAGGCGACACCCTCGAACGCCTGGAACTGGCCATCGACGACCTGGCCTCTGCCTATCCGACGACTGCGCCAGGCGAATTACTTGTACGCATCCGCCAGCATCTGGGCTATGCCGGGCGACTCATGGATTCCCGCAAGACCCTGACTCAGCACCGCCGGTTACTCGTAGCGGTCGGCTGGTTGTCGCTGTTGGGCAGCACCTGCCATATCGATCTGGGCGACACCCCTTCCGCAGCGGCCCGGGGCCACCTGGCGTGGAAGCTGGCCGACGAAGCGCAGCACCCGGAGATCGCGGCATGGTGCATGGAAACACGGGCGTGGCAACAGTTGATGGACGGAGCGTTCACCGAAGCAGCCGAGCTGTCCCGTGCCGCGCAATCCCTTGCCCCGGAAGGCAGTTCGGTCCACATTCAGGCCACGGCTCAGGAGGGCCGCGCGCTGGCCCGGCTAGGGGATACCACGGGAACCTACGGCGCGCTGCGAAGGGTTGCCCGGCTCGTGTCCGGACTCAGCGTTCCCGACCGTCCAGAACATCATTTCCGGTACGACCCGGCGAAATCTGATGCTTATGTGGCGACCACGCTGGCCTGGCTCGGTGATCCGGCGGCAGAGTCCTACGCCCGGCATGTCCTCGCCGATTTGTCCCGCGCGGCCTCTACCCGCCCGCGCCGGATCGCTATGGCGAGCTTGGATCTGGGTTTGGCGCTAGTCGCTGCCGACAAGCCCGACGAGGCTGCGGACGTGGCGCTGACCGTGGTGACGTCCGGCAACTTGGTGCCGTCGCACTACTGGCGTGTGTCTGAGGTGGTGTCCGGCATCGAGAACCGCGACGCCCCGGACGCGGCCGTGGTGCGCGAAGCGTTCCGAGACACCTACCAGGCGTAGCCGCCGTTAGGCGCGCGGTAGCGCCTGGCAGGCCGTTGGAGCAGGCAGTTTTCCTTTGAAGTACTTGTCAGGAGTTGTGCCCATGAGCGACCGGAAGTCCGACGTCATGTGGGATTGATCGTAGTAGCCGCTGACCGATGCCACCTGGGCGAGCGAGGTAGGTGAAATGTTGACCTTTGACTGGTCGTAGTAGCCGGCCTCGGCCGCGAGTCGCGCCAGCGATGGTGCACCGCCGGGTAACTGGGTCGGTCGCGATCGGTTCATCGTCTGGTTGGGGGCGCCGCCCAGCGCCGCCCCCGCCCCAGCGATGGTCCACGGCGTATCACCTGTGCGCTCGAGCAGTCGGCGGACGCGCGCTATTCGAGCGAAATGCTTGGGGGAGACGCCGATTCCGGCCGTGAAGAGGTTACGTAGTTGCCGCTCGCTGACGGCGATGGCAGCGGCTGTCTCGGGGACCGAACGTCCTGCCGACATCGCCTGCATCGCGGTCCGCAGGAGCCGCCGTCGCGCGCGTCGCGCCGGATCGTCGGAAATCCTCTGCGGGATCGCCTCTTCCAGGAAGCTGAACACCTCAGCGGGTGCCAACTCCAGCAGGTCCCTGGCGAAACCGGCTGCCGCACCCGGCAAGTCGGCGAGGCGAACGACGCGATCGGTGATCACCTGCGCAGGCACACCCAGCAGTGACTCGATGGCACCGGGCGCCAACCGCAGTCGGATACAGGACGTGGGCTTCCCCGGATACGGGTAGCTGGCCTTGGTCTGCGGTCCGACCACCAGCGCGTCCCACGGGCCGGCGGTCTCGGTGCGCAGCACGACCGTCGTCGCCGCGTGTGGGACATGCGCGAACGGTTCGCGCAGTTCCCGCACGACCGGAACGTGGCCGAGGTCGGTGAGCCAGGGCCGCAACGACTCCGGCGCGGGGACCACCTCTTCGATCGACTCGGAAAACAGGACGGACGCGCGTGGTGCAAGGGTGACTCGAGCGGAGTTCCGGACTGCCCCGACGGGCGTGGACCTTCGACCTGCACGGCGGGCAAGCGGTGCGACACTTGCGTTGTCGGCTAAGCCGGAGACCCCGAGGGACGCTTCCGTTACCTGAACGTCGCTGCTCCGGGCGGGGACGTCGCGGCGGCCGCGCCGACTGTCCGTCGGTGTGGGCGGAGGCGGCGTGGTCACCGTCGGCTCCGCGAGGAACGCGTTCGGCGGTTGGGCCTGCTGAACCGCCGGAAATCGGATGCGGCATCGATGATCACCAGATCAACTGTAAGCAGTTCCGGCCCGCTGAGGTGTGCCGAAATCTCCTAGAAAAGCCGGTCGGACCGCGAGCAGCGTGATGGTCATGATCCTGATCACCGGTGCGACAGGCACCATCGGCAGCGAAATCGTTCAGCAGTTGGCGGCGCGCGGCGAGCACGTCCGCGCCGTCACCCGCGATCCGGCGCGGGCGCAGCCGCCGCCGGGCGTCGAGGTGGTGCGTGGTGACTACACGGACCTCAACTCGATGACCGCGGCGATGGCCGGCGCCGAGGCGGCGTTCATCGTGGGCGTTCTCGGACCGGAGTACGCCGAGGCCGACCGTGCGCTGATCACGACCGCCCGCGACGCGGGGGTACGCCGCATCGTGAAACTGTCCGCCATCGGCACCGGTAGCGCCGACCTCGGCCGGGTCGGTACCTGGCATCTGCCCGGCGAGCAGGCGGCGCGGGAGAGCGGCGTCGACTGGACCATACTGCGCCCCAGCTCTTTCGCCTCGAACACGCTGAGCTGGGCCGAGGCCGTCCGCGAGGGTCGGCCGGTGCCGAGCATGACCGGTACGGGCACGCAAGGCGTCATCGATCCGTACGACGTCGCCGCAGTGGCGGTGGCAGCGCTGGTCGCTGCCGAGCACACCGGGCGCATCTATACCCTGACCGGTCCGGACCTGCTCACCAGCAGGGATCAGGCCGCCATCCTGTCCACCGTGCTCGACCGGCCGGTCGAGGTGGCCGACATACCGGACGAGGCCGCCCGCGAGCACCTGCGCGCGGCGGGCATGTCGGAGGAGTTCATCGACGGCGCGCTCGCAGGTCAGGCGTTCGTTCGGGCGGGTGGCAACGCGGTGCGCACCGACGATGTGCGCCAGGTTCTCGGCCGCGCGCCCCGCAGCTACGCAGACTGGGCGGCCGCCCATGCCGCGGCGTTTCTCGGTCCCGTCACGTCGGCCGCGCGCGTGACCGTCACCTAGTGCGACCCGGTCCTGTGAGTTGGCTGGCAGGCAGACGGGAGGTTGCCGAGAGTTCGACCCGGATCGTTGTGGAGAGCTGTTGCGCGACAGTACTTTTCGGGTACCGAACATCGCTCTACGGAAGGTCGAACTCATGATTCTGCTCTCGCTGCTGGCCGCGACGGGAAGTGCCGCCGCGGCATGGGCCACCGGAAGTGCCGCGATGGTGGTGGGAAACAGCGGCATTCTGCAGTAGACCCCGCAAACACCGGACGGGACGGCGCCTTTTGGGTGCCGTCCCGTCCGGGTTCGGGTATCACGCTGCGGTGGAACGGAATCCGCGCAGTCGCAGGCTGTTGCTGACGACGAACACCGACGAGAACGCCATCGCCGCACCGGCCAGCATCGGGTTCAGCAGCCCGGCCATGGCCAGCGGGATCGCGGCCACGTTGTAGGCGAAGGCCCAGAACAGGTTGCCCTTGATGGTGCCGAGGGTCCTGCGGGACAACCGGATCGCGTCGGCGGCGGCGCGCAGGTCGCCCCGGACGAGGGTCAGGTCGCTCGCCTCGATCGCGACGTCGGTGCCGGTGCCCATGGCCAGGCCCAGATCGGCCTGCGCCAGGGCCGCGGCGTCGTTCACGCCGTCACCGACCATCGCGACGACCTTGCCCTCGGCCTGCAACCGCTTGACGGTGTCGACCTTGTCCTGCGGCAGCACCTCCGCGATCACCTCGTCGATCCCGACCTGGGCGGCGATCGCCGCGGCGGCCGCCTTGTTGTCGCCGGTCAGCATGATCGGGGTCAGACCGAGCGCACGCAGCTGCGAAATCGCCTCGGCCGAGGTCGGTTTCACGGCATCGGCGACGACCAGCACGCCGCGTGCCCTACCGTCCCAGCCCACCGCGACCGCGGTCTTACCGTCCGTCTCGGCCTCCCGCATTGCCTGTTCCAGATCGGCATCCAACTGCTGGGACCAGTCCGCGAGCAGCCGGGCCCGTCCGACGATCACCGCGTGCCCGTCGACCACGCCTTGCACACCGAGCCCTTCGATGTTCTCGAAGCCCTCGACCGCGGCCAGTTCACCACGTTCCCTGGCGCCCTTGGCGATCGCCTGCGCGATCGGGTGCTCGGACGAATCCTCCAGCGCCCCGGCGAGTGCGAGCACCTCGTCGGCGTCTTCGCCGTCGGCCGCGACCACGTCGAGCAGGGTCATCCGGCCGGTGGTGACGGTTCCGGTCTTGTCCAGCACGATGGTGTCCACGCGCTTGGTCGATTCCAGCACTTCGGGGCCCTTGATCAGGATGCCGAGCTGCGCGCCGCGACCGGTGCCCACCAGCAACGCGGTCGGCGTGGCCAGCCCGAGCGCGCACGGGCACGCGATGATCAGCACCGCGACCGCCGCGGTGAAGGCCGCCGCGACGGAACCGCCCGTGCCGAGCCAGAATCCGAGCGTCGCGACCGCCAGCGCCAGCACGATCGGCACGAAGATCCCGGAGATCCGGTCGGCCAGGCGTTGCGCCTGTGCCTTGCCGGTCTGCGCGTCTTCGACCAGTTTCGCCATCTGAGCCAGCTGGGTGTCCGAGCCGATGCGGGTGGCGCGCACCACGATCCGCCCGCCGACGTTCACCGTCGCGCCGACCACGGTGTCCTCGGGGCCCACCTCGACCGGCACCGATTCACCGGTCAGCATCGAGGCGTCGACCGCCGAGGAGCCCTCCAGCACCACGCCGTCGGTGGCGATCTTCTCACCGGGCCGGACCACGAACCGATCGCCGACGGCCAACTGCTCCACCGGAATTCGTTGCTCCGTCGCGCCGCGCAGCACCGAAACCTCTTTGGCGCCGAGCTCGAGCAGCGCGCGCAGCGCTGCGCCGGCCTGTCGCTTGGAGCGGGCCTCGAAGTAGCGTCCGGCCAGGATGAAGGTGGTGACGCCCGCCGCGGCTTCCAGGTAGATGCTGCCCGAACCGTCCATCCGCGAGATGGTGAACTCGAACGGGTGCGTCATGCCCGCCGTCCCGGCGGTGCCCCAGAACAGCGCGTACAGCGACCAGCCGAAGGCGGCGAGGGTGCCCATCGACACCAGCGTGTCCATGGTCGCCGTGCCGTGGCGCAGGTTGGCCCACGCCGCCCGGTGGAACGGCAGCGCGCCCCACACCACGACCGGTGCGGCGAGGGTGAGCGAGAGCCACTGCCAGTTGGTGAACTGCAAGGCGGGGATCATCGCCATCGCGATCACCGGCACGGTGAGTACCAGCGAGACCAGTAGCCTGGTTCGCAACGCGGCGGTCGGATCTGCTTCCACGGCAGCGGTTTCCGTGGGGACGGGAGCGGGTAGCGTCGCGCTGTACCCCGCCTGCTCGACCGTGGCGATCAGCTCGGCGGGCGAGACATCGCCGGTGACGTCGACCCGCGCCTTCTCGGTCGCGTAGTTCACCGTCGCCGTGACGCCGTCGAGTTTGTTCAGCTTCTTCTCGATGCGGTTGGCGCAGGAGGCGCAGGTCATGCCGCCGATCACCAATTCGACCTGCCCGGTGCCGGGTGGTTGCGTCGCGGTGGTCATTGTGTGCTCCATTCTCTGCGGCACAGTGGTGGATCGGCAGGTCAGTGGCCGTGGCCGGCGGTGGCGTGGGAGCCGTGACCGTCCGGCGCGGTGGCGCCGGCTCCCGGCGCGACGGCCAACGTGAATTCCGCGGTACGGACCACGCCCTCGTGCTGGAAGTCCAGGAACAGCCGGTAATCGCCCGCGGTCGGTGCGGTCACGTAGAACGTGATACCCGGTCCGGCCGGGGTGACGCCGTCGCCGGGTGCGCCGTCCGGATGTACGTGCAGGTAGCCGAGGTCGGTGCTGCGCAGCGCGACCAGGTGACCGTAAGCGCCGAGGTAGGGCTGCAGGTCTGTGACGGGCTTACCGTCTTTGCGTACCGTCAGCGTGACCTTCGAGGCCTGGCCGGGTGTGACCGTGCCGTCGAGTGTGACGGCATAACCGTCGACCGTGCTGGTGGCAACGGGTGCGGGCAGCGGCTGTGGGTCGTAGGCGCCCGCGACGCGCAGGTCGGTGCCGAGGGTCAGGTTCGCGCCGCCTTCCGGGGTGAAATCGGCGAAGACCCGATAGTCGCCCGCGCGGGTCAGATTCAGTGGGACGCTCCAGGTGCCGTCCCCGCCGAGCACCGGGTGCACGTGCTGGAAACCGGCCAGGTCGCGGCGGACCACGATCAGGTGCAGGTCCTTGTCGTGGGCGCGGGTGTAGCGGGTGAGCGGCGTGCCGTCCTGGTTCAGGATGCGGAACCGCAGCGGAACCGATTGCGCCGCAGTGGTGATCGGGGTATCGAGCCGCAGCGTGTATCCGCTTTCGGTGCTCATCATTCCTCCAGGTGCTTGGTCGGCGGGGGCGGGCCCGGCCTCGTGTGTCGAATCAGCGGCGCCGTCGGGGCCCAGTGCCGCGCCGGTCGCGAGTGCGATCCCGAAGACGGCGGCAAGGCCCAGGGCGAAGCCGGCGAACTTGGTGGACGTGTTCATCGGATGCTCCGTTTCCGGGTCAGGCGGTGCGGCAGTGGCGACGGCAACTCGGTCCGGGAACGGTCACGGTGCTCATCGGTCTCCTCCTGCGCTGTCGGCGGTCTCTCGCTGATTACCATACCCCCCTAGGGTACTAAGTCAAGCCCGCGGCAGCGGATCCCCGAATGCCCCACGTCACACAAAAGACCGCCGCGCAGTGCTGCGCGGCGGTCTTGTCCGTCGAGGGGGAACTGGTGGCGGGGCCTACTCGGCCGACGCCGCCACCCGTTCCCCCTCGACGGCTACGTGGCGTGGAGATTGCGGGCGGTGGGGGAGGTTTCGGTGGTCGCGGGGTCGGGGTGGGTGCCGAAGAGGCGATCCGCGGTGCCGGAGGTGGTGACGGTGAACCAGTAGTGCTCGTTCTTGTAGTGATGGTGCCGATGATTACGCCAAACCGCCCGGTAGAGCGCGCCTTTCGGCTTGTAGTCGGTGTGGATCAGGTAGTGGGTCCACTCGTAGCCGAGCCCGAGCATCGTGATCATCGACAGGAAGGTCAGGCCGAGCCCGAGACGCGGAAACGCGAACAGCGCCACCGCGATCAGAACGACCACCAGCACCGCGAGGGTCTTGGTCGGGATGAAGATCAACGGAATATCGCGCGGATCCACATGGTGCTCGCGGTGTTTGCGCGCCAGCTCGCTGTCGATCGCGATCGGGCCGAGCTGTCGCGGCCGCCAATGCAAGACGGTGACGTGCACGATCCATTCGAAAGCCGGGAACACGGCCAGCATCACCGCGGGCACCATGGCGTCGGTCACCTGCCAGTCGCCGACCAGGACGCGGCCGATCAGCGCCGCGACCAGCGTGGCGCCGATGAGCCACGGCGAGGGATGGCGGAGGAACTCGCGTGCCGCCGCCCCGAGCGTGAGTCCCCGGCGCAGCGACCGTTCGTCCTTGCGCACTCGCTCGCGCGCGCTCGCCTCGACCGGATCGCGTCCGACGGTTGAATCCTGTTTCCCAGCTGCGGGTTTCGTCATGGTACTTCCTCGATGAAGCGTGATCAGTGGCCGCCGAGGACCTCGATCAGAGTGGTGGTCGCCGGCTCGAGCAGCGCCCGAGCGGTCTCGGCGGCCTCTTGCGGCCGGCCCGCCACAATGGCGGCGGCCAATTCGCGGTACGCCCCGACATTGCCCACCTCGGCGGACATGATCGGAGCCAGCGCCACGAGCGCCGGTTCATAAGCGGCTCGCAACATGTTGAACATCAACCGGAACACGATGGAATCCGCCGCATCCACCACGTGATCCCAGAAATCCAACGCCAACCGCTGCCTCGCCACCGCGTCTTCGGCCGCCGCAAGCATTTCGACGCTCGCCGTCAGCGCATCGAAAGACGTGGCCTGCCCAGGCTTTTCGTCCGCAGCGGTGGCAGTCGCACCGGAGGTGTTCGTGCTCGAAGCGGTTGCGCGGGAGGTGGTTGTGCCCGAGGGGGTTGAGGTCGGGGTGATACCCGCACTATCGGCAGGTGGAGTGGTGGTAGGTGTGCCGTCGGCGTATGCGGCGGCGTCGGTACGGGCGGCGCGGGCGGCGGCGAGCTCGGCGACTTTGGGGCCGTTGTGCAGGCGTGCCTCCAGGATGCTGCGCGCTACCGCGGGGTCCAGTTCGCCGGCCTGCACCAGCAGCCGAGGTAGCACCTCGAGGCCGGCGCCGCGCCGGTAGTCCAGCACGGTCGTCGCATCCCCTTGCCGCACCGAAACCAGCCCCGCCGCCGCCAGCCGCTGCAACGCCTCCCGCACCGCGGGCCGCGACACCCCCAGTGCCTCGGCCAACTGTCGCTCGCTCGGCAGCGTCGCCCCCGGTGCCAACTCCCCGCTCAACACATCCGCCACGATCTGCTCGAAGACATCCCCCGACACCGACCGCTTGACCACAGGTTGCAACGCCATAATCCCAACTCTGCGCCACAAAGGTAAGAAGGTCAAGTGGTCAGACCAATTAGACGAAACATGGACCCCACCACGAGATGGCCGAGGTCGCGCAGCATCCCGCCAACAGAAACTCTCCCCACTCATCACGGCCTCGCGCACTGCACTGACGCCGGTCCGACGAAGCACGCGGGAACACCAAAGGGGGTGCGTCCGCTCAGAAGCGGACCGCCCTGCGCACCAAGCGACAGATAGGTAGGAACCTCACAGAGCGTTCCTACAGTTCACAGGGGTTGTACGGCCTGTGAACCGTACGGACAGTCTGTGAACCCCGAGACCCATTTCGCCAGGGTGGGGTGGTGCGGATTCAGCTGGGGTCGGAGCCGCGGATGGCGGCCAGCCAGAGGGCGGCGGCTGCGGCGACCGTGGTGGCGGCGAGGAAGGTGATGAGGTCGCCGCCGTCTATGTAGATCCAGAGGAGGGCGGCGAAGGGGGCAGCGACGGTGGGCTGGGCGTCGAAGAGCAGGCGGCGGCGCAGGCGGGTGGCGGTGTGGACCGGGGCAGCGGGGTCTGGGCGGGACGGATTGTCCACGAGGCGGCCCGGGGGTTCGGTGGCGCGGATGCGGCCAGCGGGGTAGAGGCGGTGACCCGCGAGGTGAACGGTGCGAGCGGTGAGTTCGGCCTGGCCTTCGGTGAGCGTCAGCAGGGCCGGGTCGAAGTAGACGGGAAGCCAACGCGGCCTGCCGGTTCCACTGATCTCCAACCACGACCTGCTGACCAGCCGATACTGCTGACGGATCCGCGAAACACCGACCTCGCGTGCGGTGCCCCCCGGCCAGAAGGCGAAAAGCCCACGCGCGACACCGATCCGGTAGCCGGAATACCCGACGATCCCGAGCACCACCGTGGCGAGCGCCGCCACCTGGTCCGGATCGCCGAACGGCGCCCAGGCGAAACAAACCGCCAGGGCGCCGATCGTCACACCGATCGGATAGGCCAGGGGTTGGCCTGATCCGAAAGTCACTTCAAGAAACCGATTTTCGTGTAGTCGTAGGTCGCGAGGCCGGCCGCACCGAAGTTCGCGAGGTTGTCCCGGACGGCGATGTTGCCGGGGGACTGGGTGAGCGGCAGCGAGTGCCCTTCCTCGAAGATCTTGCGGTCGACCTGATTCGCCAGCTCGATGGCCTTCTTCGGATCGAGTTCCGACACGGTCTGCTCGATCAGGGCGTTCAGTTCCGGCGAGCCGATGCGGCCGTAGTTGCCTTGTACGTCGTCCGGGTTGTAGGCCCAGATCTGCGACAGGCTGCTGAGCGGGAACGGGTCACCCACCCAACTCCACTGGCCGACATCGAAATTGCCCGGGATGATCACGTCGGTGAACAGGCCGTTGCCCGGCTTGGTCTCGATGTTCAGCTTGACGCCGACTTGCGCGAGATTCTGCTGGATGATCTGCGCCAGCTGGACCCAGACGTCCTGGTTGTACATGACGTCGCGGATTTCCAGTTTGCGGCCGTCCTTTTCACGGACGTCGCCGTTGAGTTTCCAGCCGAGTTCGTCCAATTCCTTTGCCGCGGCGGCCGGATCGAACGGCAGGCTGTTGTCCTGGTAGCCCTCCTGGCCGCGCATGTAGACGTGGTTGTTCAGCGGCTGCGGATTCTCGACCAGGCCGTTCTGGATGGCGGTCGCGATCGCCTGCCGGTCGATGGCCTTCGAAATGGCCACGCGCAGTTTGGCGTCGGCGAGGATGGAGCCGGGCGCGCCGTTGAAGGTCAGGTGCGACCATTGGTTACCGGGTGCGCGACGCACCACGATGCCGGGGGTGTTCTCGGCGGTCTTGCGCTCGTCCCGGCTGGCGATGCCGACGGCGTCGATCTCGTTGTTCTGCAAGGCGGGCAGCTGCGCGGAGTTGTCGAGCACGCTGAAGGTGATGGTGTCGAGCTTCGGCTTGTCGCCCCACCATTTCGGATTGTGTCCCAGGACCACTCGGTTCTGCGACCGGTCCACGGACTGCACGATGAACGGTCCCGCGCTCGGTCCCGGGTCCTGCAGCAGACCCTTGTTGAAGGCTTCCGGCGTCGCGGTGACCGACTTGGGGAACAGGAACGTGGTGCCCGCGAATTGCCCACGCCAGTCGGCGTAATGCTTCGCGAAGGTGATGACCGCCTGTTTGTCGTCGACGCCGCGCTCGACCTTCTCCACCCGGTCGAAGCCGGCCGTGGTCGCGATCAGGAACGACTTGTCCGCACCGCTCATCGCGCGTGCTTGCGACTGAATGTCTTCCCAGGTGATCGGGGTGCCGTCGGACCAGACCGCCTTCGGGTTGATGGTGTAGGTCACCACCTGCTTCGGCTCGGTGCTGGTCAGCTGAATATCGGTGAAGTAGTCGGTGTTCACCGAAAGATTGGCCGCCGCATCGGTTTTGAACGCGCGCGGCATGGTCGGCCGGAGCAGCGCGGCGGTGTCGGCGTCGTTGCCGTCGTTGTTCAGCCCGTTCCAGTTCTGCGGCAGCGAGCTGAGCGCCAAGCGCAGGTTGCCGCCGTCGCGCAGCTCGCTGACATCCTTGGGGTTGATGTCGTTGGTGGTGCCGAGCGCGTCGGAAGAGCCCGCCGGCGCACTGGTGTCGTCGGAACTGCAGCCTGCCGCGACCAAGCCGATGGCGACCAGCGGAATCGCCAATCGCGTTGTCCATGAACGAACCCGCATGTTTCGCTCCTTCCCGCAGGCGTGCTGCGTAGTCACTTGACGAAACCGATCTTGGTGTAGTCGTAAGACGCCAGTCCAGCCGCACCGTAGTTGGCGAGTTCGGCGCGGACGCCGACGTTGCCCGGGGTTTGGTAGAGCGGCAGGGAATGCCCTTCTTCGAAGATCTTCCGGTCGACCTCGTTGGCCAGTTCGATCACCTTCTGCGGATCGAGTTCGGAGACGGTGCGTTCGATGAGCGCGTTGAGTTCCGGCGATCCGATGCGGCCGTAATTGCCTTGCAGGTCATCGGGGTTGTACGCGAACAGCTGGGCGAGATCGCCGATCGGGAACGCGTCGCCGACCAGGGAGAACTGGGCGACGTCGAAGTTGCCCGGGCGGATGACGTCGGTGAACAGGCCCTGGGCGGGCCGGGTGTCGATGATCAGTTTGACGCCGACCTGGGCCAGGTTCTGCTGCATGATCTGCGCCATCTGGACCCAGCCCTGACTGTTGAGCATGACGTCGCGGATCTCGAGTTTGCGGCCGTCCTTCTCCCGGACGTCGCCGTTGAGTTTCCAGCCGAGTTCGTCGAGCATCCGCGCGGCTTCGGCGGGGTCGTACGCGATCGGCGCCGAATTGTCCTGGTAGCCGACCTGTCCGGCGAGGAAGACGTGACTGTTCAACGGTTTCGGGTTCTCCACCATCCCGTTGTGGATGGCGGTGACGATGCCCTGCCGGTCGATCGCCTTCGAAACCGCGATGCGCAGTTGACGATCGGCGAGGATCGAGCCGGGCGCCCCGTTGAAGCGCAGGTGACCCCAGAAGTTGCTGGTCGCCCGGCGGATCGCGATACCGGGGGTGTTCTTCGCGGTGCGCACGTCGTCGATGGTGCCGAGCCCGACGGCGTCGATCTCGTTGTTCTGCAACGCGGGAATCATTGCGGCGGAGTCGAGCACGCTGAAGGTGATGGTGTCGAGCTTGGGCTTCTCGCCCCACCAGTTCGGGTTGTGGCCGAGCACCACGCGGCGCTGGGTGCGATCGACCGACTGCACGACGAACGGCCCGGCAGTCAACTTGATGCCGTCGATCAGGCTCTTGTTGAACGCTTCCGGGTTCGCGGTCACCGACCGGTGGAACAGGAACGCCTCACCGGCGAATTGCCCCTGCCATTCGGCGTAGGGCTGTTTGAAGGTGATGACGGCCTGTCGGTCGTCGGCACCGCGTTCGATCTTCGCCACCCGGTCGAAGCCGAACGACTGTGCGACCAGGAACTGCTTGTCGGCTCCGTTCAGCGCGGCACCCTGAGATCGCATGTCCTCCCAGGTGATCGGCGATCCGTCCGACCACACCGCTTTCGGGTTGATCGTGTAGGTCACGACCTGCGGGTTGGTGCTGGTGAGCTGGATGTCGGTGAAGTAGTCGGTGTCGATCGTCAGCTTGCCCGCCGCATCGGTCCGGTAGGCGCGCGGCATGGTGGGCCGCAGGATGCTGCTGATCGAGGCATCGTTGCCGTCGATGGACAGCGTGTTCCAGTTCTCCGGAATCGCCGATGTCGCCAGCCGCAGGTTGCCGCCGTCGCGTAACTCGTCGCGCCCCTTGGGGTTGATGTCGTTGGTCGTGCTCAGCGCGCCTGTCTCACCTTGCGCGTGGCCATCGTCGTCGGTGCTCGCACAACCACTGACGAGCAAGCCGAGCGCGACCATCGGAACGGCGAATCGGGTTGCGGCCGAACGTCTCCACGGGGAGGTCCGGCGAAATACGGCTTGGCTCACTTCACAAATCCGATCTTGGTGTAGTCGTACGACGCCAGCCCCGGTGACCCGAAGTTGGCGATATCGGCGCGCACGCCCCAGTTGCCTTCGGACTGGGTCAGCGGCAGCGAATGCCCCTCCTCGAACACCTTGCGGTCCACCTCGTTGGCGAGTTCGATCGCCTTCTTCGGGTCCAGTTCGGACAAGGTGCGATCGATGAGGTCGTTGAGTTCCGGCGAGCCGATCTGGCCGAAGTTGTTCTGCCAGTCGCCGGGATGGAACCCATAGGTCTGCGGAATGCTGCTGAACGGGAACGCGTCACCGACGAAGATGAACTGCGCGGCGTCGAAGTTGCCCGGGATGATGACATCGGTGAAATAGCCTGCGCCGGGCTTGGTGTCGATCACCAGCTTGACGCCGATCTGGGCCAGGTTCTGCTGGATGATCTGCGCGATCTGCACCCAGACGTCGTCCTTGTACATGACGTCGCGGATCTCGAGCTTGCGGCCGTCCTTTTCCCTGGTGTCGCCGTTGAGTTTCCAGCCGAGCGCGTCGAGTTCCCTGGCGGCGGCGGCCGGATCGAAGCCGAGGCTGTTGTCCTGGTAGCCCGCCTGGCCTTCCAGGAAGACGTGGCTGTTCAGCGGTTTCGGCTGCTCTACCAGCCCGTTCTGGACGGCGTTGGCGATGCCCTGCCGATCGATCGCCTTCGAGATCGCCACGCGCAGTGCCGGATCGGCGAGGATGGAGCCGGGCGCGCCGTTGAAGGTGATGTGACGCCAGCGATTACCCGGCGCGCGTCGGATGGCGACGTCGGCGGAACGCCGCAGGGTGGTCACATCGTCGAGGGTGCGCAGCAGTGCGGCGTCGAGTTCGTTGTTCTGCACGGCCTGCACCCAGGCGGTGCTGTCGAGCACGCTGTAGGTGATGGTGTCGAGTTTGGGCTTGTCGCCCCACCAGTTCGGGTTGCGGCCCAGGACGATCCGGCCCTGGCCGCGATCGGTCGACTGGACCAGGAACGGGCCCGCGGTCGGCCCCATGTCGTCGACCAGACCCTTGTTGAAGGTCTCCGGGTCGGCGGTGACCGACTTGGGGAACAGCGACATGTTCCCGGCGAACTGCCCACGCCACTCGGTGAACGGCTGCTTGAAGGTGATGACGGCCTGCCGGTCGTCGACGCCGCGCTCCACCTTCGCCACCCGGTCGAAGCCGACGGTGATGGCGATCAGGTAGCGCTTGTCGGTGCCGTCCAGAGCCTTCGCCTGCGCCGCGATGTCCTCCCAGGTGATCGGATTACCGTCGGACCACACGGCTTTCGGGTTGATCGTGTAGGTGACCACCTGCGGCTCGGTGCTGGTGAGCTGGACGTCGGTGAAGTAGTCCCTGTTGATCGTGAGCTCGCCGGCCGCGTTCGTGTGGAACGCGCGCGGCATCAACGGCCGTTCGATATCGGCGATCTCACCGTCGTTGCCGTCGATGGACAGCGTGTTCCAGTTCGCCGGGAACGCCGTGGTCGGCAGCCGCAGATTGCCACCGTCGCGTAGCTCGGCGGGGTCCTTCGGGTTGATATCGCTGGTGCTGCCCAGCGCGCTGGTCACCCCGCCTGACCGAGCCGCCGTCGTCCGCGCCGCAGCCCGTCGCGATGAGGGTCAGCGCGACCACCGCGATCGCGCAGCGCGGTGCCAGTGTTCGGCTCGATCGGACCCTCATCGCGCTCCCCTTACTATCGGCTGACGGCAGGCACGGGCACCGCATCGATCAGCTCGCGGGTGTACTCGTGCCGCGGTGCCGCGAAAATCTGTTCCGCGGCACCGGATTCGACGATCTTGCCGCGGTACATCACCGCGATGTCGTGTGCCAGATTGCGCACCACGGACAGGTCGTGCGAGACGAACAGGTAGGAGAGGCCGCGTTCGATCTGCAAGTCGCGCAACAGGTTCAGCACACCGGCCTGAATGGAGACGTCCAGCGAGGACACCGGCTCGTCCAGCACCAGGATCTCCGGGTCCAGCGCCAGCGCGCGGGCGATGCTGATGCGCTGCTTCTGGCCACCGGAGAAGTCGGCGGGGTAGCGCTCGGCATGCTCGCGCCGCAGCCCGACCTGCTCGAGGAGTTCCGGTACGCGCCGCTCGATCTCGGTGCGGGGGCGTCCGTCGATGCGCATCGGCTCGGCCAGCGCGTCGAAGATCGGCAGGCGCGGATCCAGCGACGCGGTCGGATCCTGGAAGACGATCTGCATCTTCCGGCGGATCTCGCGTCGCTGCGCCTTGTTCAGGGACGCGACATCGCTGCCCATGATCTCGATCGTGCCCGATTCCGGGCTGATCAGGTCGAGAATCTGGGTGAGCGTGGTCGACTTGCCGGAACCGGACTCACCGACCAGCGCGAGCGTGCGACCCTGCCGGATCTCGAAGCTGATCCCGTCGACCGCGCGGATCTCGCCTTTGCGGCGGCGGAACACGATGCCGGAGGTGATCGGGAAGGTCTTCACCAGATCCGAGACCCGCAGCACCACCCGGTCGCTCACCTCGGCCTCGGCCTCCGGTGTGGACACCTCCTGCCGGTAGGCCTCGAACAGCGCGTCGGTGCCGACCTCCGCGGTGCGGATGCAGGCCGCGGCGTGGCCGGGATTGGTCTTCTCCAGCGGCGGCTCCGCGACCCGGCACTCGTCGATCGCGATCGGGCAGCGCGGCGCGAACGAGCAGCCCAGCGGCAGATCGTGCATGGCAGGCGGCGAGCCGACGATCGGGATCAGCGGCGACCTGGCCGGGCCGTCCATCCGCGGGATGGAACCCAGCAGGCCGACCGTGTACGGCATCCGTGGAGCATTGAAAAGCTCTGCGGTGGAGGCGGTTTCGACGATCTTTCCGGCGTACATCACCGCGACCCGGTCGGCCAGGGTCGCCGCGATGCCCATGTCGTGGGTGATCATGATGACGCCCGCGCCGGTGATATCGCGCGCCTTGCGCAGCAGATTCAGGATCTGCTTCTGCACCGTGACGTCGAGTGCCGTGGTCGGTTCGTCGCAGATGATCAGCGCCGGATCGTTCGCGATCGCCATCGCGATGACCACGCGCTGGCGCATGCCGCCGGAGAACTCGTGCGGAAACGCCTTGGCGCGCACCTCGGGTTCGCCGATGCCGACCAGGCCGAGCAGTTCCACCGCTTTGGCCGCGGCCTCGGACTTGCTCAGATTGCCGTGTGCCAGCAGGGCTTCGGCGATCTGCTCGCCGACCCGGTACACCGGGGTCAGCGCCGACAGCGGATCCTGGAACACCATGCTGATGGAACTGCCACGCAGCCTGGACAATTCGCGATCGCCCAGGCCGAGCAGCTCCCGGCCGCGCAACCGGATCGAGCCGCCGATACGGGCCTGCTCCGGCAACAGCCCCATAACCGCGAGCGAGGACACCGACTTGCCGGAGCCGGATTCGCCCACGATGGCAAGCACTTCGCCGTCGGACACCGTGTAATCGACTCCGCGCACGGCCTCGATGCGGCCCTCCTCGCTGGGGAAGGAGACGCGCAGATCGGTCACCTCCAGCAGCGGCGCGGTGAAGTTCCCGGTCATGGTTTTGCCTTCTTCTTCGAGCGCGCCCGCTTGGCACCGGGATCGAACGCGTCACGCAGTCCGTCGCCGACCAGGTTGGCGCACAACACGATGGTGATCAACAGGCCACCGGCGAACAGGAACAACCACGGATAGGTCAGCGCCGATTTGGTGCCCGCCGCGATCAGCGAGCCGAGCGAGACATCCGGTGGCTGCACACCGAAACCGAGGAAGCTGAGCCCGGTTTCGGCCATGATCGCCGCGCCCACCGCCAGCGTGGTGTCGATGATCAGGATCGAGGCGATGTTCGGCAGGATGTGGCTGACGATCACCGTGCGCGTCGGCGCGCCCATATATCTTGCGGCTCTGACGAATTCGCGGTCGCGCAAACTCAACGTGAGGCCGCGCACGATGCGCGCGCTGATCATCCAGCCGAACACGCTGAGCAACAGGATGAGCAGCAGGATCGACCCGCTGCCCTTGGTCCGCGGCGCGAACAGCGCGACGATGATGAAGCTGGGCACCACGAGCAGCAGATCGACCAGCCACATGATCGCGCGATCGGTCCAGCCGCCGAGCAGCCCGGCCGTCGCGCCGGCCGTCGCGGCGATGATGGTGGAAACCACGGCCACACACAGGCCGATCACCAGCGATTTCTGCATACCGCGCAGCGTCTGGGCGAGTACGTCCTGCCCGATCTGCGTGGTGCCGAACGGGTGCTTGGCGCTCGGCGGCTTGAGCAGCGCGGTGTAGTCCAGTTGCTGGTAGTCGTACTTCAGCAGCGGCGGCAGCGCGAAACTCGCGACGAACAGCAGGATCAGGATCACGCCGCCGACCACCGCCGGTTTGTTGCGCAGGAACCGGCGCCACACCAGTTTGCGCCGACCTGCCGCAGCGGGCTCGGGTGCGCCTTGAACAATGATTTCCGCTTCGCTCATGAAACTCGCACCCTCGGATCGAGCAGGGCCAGCACGATATCGGAGAGCAGGCCAGAGACCAGCACCACCAATCCGGCGAACGCGGTCACCGTGACCACCGGATACAGGTCCTGGGCGTTGATCGAATCGACCAGCCACTCGCCGACCCCGTGCCAGCCGAAGATCTTCTCGGTGAACGTCGCGCCGGTGATCAGGCCGAGCAGGCTGTAGGCGAACAGCGTCGCCATCGGGATCAGCGCCGTTCGCAGACCGTGCTTGTACAGCGCCTTGCTGCGGGTGAGACCCTTCGCGCGGGCGGTGCGGATGAAATCGCTCTGCAGTACGTCGAGCATGGCGTTGCGCTGATAGCGGCTGTAGCCCGCCATGCCGCCGAGTGCCAGGCCGGCCGTCGGCAGCACGAGATGCTGTAACCGGTCGAGCAACTGCGGCCAGAATCCATCGATCCGGTTCGCCGACGTTTCCCCGGTATAGAGGAAGATCTGCGCGCCGGTGAGCGAATTTATTTCCAGCGCACCGTATTTCAGCAATGTCGCGAGCAAGAACACCGGGGTGCTGAGGACCAGTAGTGAGATGATCGTGGTGAAGTAATCGCTGAATCTGTATTGCCTGATCGCGCCCGCCGCGCCGATCAGGACACCGAGCACCGTGCCGACCAGCGAACCGATGATGAGCAGCCGCAGACTCACCGCCACCCGGCGGGGCAACTCCGCGCTCACCGGCTGACCGGCCAGCGTCTTCCCGAAATCGCCTTGCGGAATCCCTTTGAGCCAGGTGAGATAGCGCTGCGGGATCGGGTCGTTGAGATGTAACTCCTCGGCCTTGGCGTCGATCACCGCCTGCGGCGGGCGCGGATTGCGTTGTTCCAGACTGTCCAGCGGCCGGAACGTCAACGACGCCAGGCTGAAGGTCAGGAACGACGCCAGCAGCAACAGCACGACATAGTGAAGCGCGCGTCGTAGCAGGAAGCCGGTCATCAGTCCTCGTGTGTCTTTCGGCTGGACGGACCAGCGACGAGTATTAGCCCCTGATCATAAGGACGTCGACCCGAACGCGCGTGGCACGTGGCGTTCGGGCATGTCCTTTATTCTTGGCGGCACAGACATGTGCGCGGTTTTTCCGCTGAGGGGGAGTCATGGTGTCACCGCAATATCCCAGCGGCTACAACCCGTATCCCGGCTATCCGGGCGTTGTGCCTGCGCCCAGTGGGGCGACCGCGATCACCGCGGGCGTGCTCGCGTGTGTCGGCGCGGTCGGGCAATTACTCGGCGGCGTGGTGAACCTGGTGTTCGGGATCATCGATATCGGCCATGAACTCGGCGAATACGATTCGACCGGACTGCTGGGGCAGAGTTGGTACCGGACTTTCGCCCTCACCACCGGGGTGGCGGCGATGCTGACCGCGGTGCCGCTCGGCGTCGGCGCGATCGGCCTGTTGCGCCGCAAACAGTTCGGCCGGATGCTCGTCGTGCTCGGCTGCGCGGCGGCGATCGTCCTCGGCATCGTCTCGTTCGCCCTCGTCCAATCCGCGGGCGGCTCGTGGGACAGTTCCATAAACCTGAGCACCGGCATCAGCGGCCTCGTCGGCTTGCTCTTCCCCGTCGGCACCGCCGTCCTCGCCCTGGTCCCCGCCACCACCCGCTGGCTCGCCCACACTCCACCCGCGTACCCGTACGCCTCACCCCAAGGCATCCCTTGGACCCCGCAGCCGTGGCAACCTCCCAACCCCACCTGGCAGGCCTCACCCGCGATGCCAACCCCAGGCGACCAACCCGCCTGGGGCCCGCAGGGAAACCAAGCCGCCCCCGCGTGGGACGTACCCGGCGTCGAAACCCCGCCCGCAACGTGGGGGCCCGCCCCGCACGGCGTCCAACCGACCCCGGCCCCGCAAGCCCGATCCGATTCCCCCGTGCACCACGACAATTCGGTCTGGCAGCCGCCGTCGTCCGCAAAACCCGCGTCGCCCGCACCGGACCCGGACGTCGAGCACCGACCCTCCACCTAGCCCGCGCGGCAGGCCATATCGTGTTCGGGCATGGCGCCGTTCACCAGGTAGCTGGTGACGACATCGGAGGCGCAGGGGTTGCCGCCGAGAACATAAGCGCCGTGCCCACTTCCGTCGACAGTGACCAGCCGGGACCGCTGCCCGAACTTCTCGTCGAGCAGCTCGCCGCCGCGTAGCGGGGTGACCGGGTCGCGCTGGTTCTGCACGATCAGCACATCGGCCGGGCCGGTGTCGTCGATCCGCACCGGCGGTTCGGACGGCCCGAGCTTCCAGTAGGCGCAGGGCATGACGTTTGCGGCGGCCGCGCCATAGAGCGGGTATCGCTCCCGGTCCTCGGCGACGGCACGATGGTAGGTCTGGACGTCCTCGGGCCACTCGGCATCGTTGCAGGTCACGGCCAGAAAAACCGACCAGGCGTTATCGTTCGGCGAGGCCGCGCCGGTACCCGGTGGGCGTCCGCCTGCGGGCCCGGGACGTCCGGTTTCGAGCAGCGATTTCCAGCTCTCGGCCGCCTGCGGGTACAACGCCGGGCGATAGAGCGTGAAGAAGGTGCCGAACCGGAAAAGGGTGCCGTCCATCCCGTCCACCGGGTTCGCGTCGAGTCGTTCGGTGAGGGTGAAGTACGTCCGCCGCACCTCTTCCGGTGTGCGCCCCAGACCGTAGGTGTCGTGGCGGGCGGCAGCCCATGCGGCGAAGTCGGGAAACGTCTCTTCCATGCCGAGGCCGTACAGCCGCATCCCGTCGTGGTCGAGGTGGGTGTCGCCGATATTGCTGTCGAGCACGATGCGGTCGGCCCGCTGCGGGAACATCGAGGCGTAGGCGGCGCCCAGCGCGGTACCGTAGGAGTAACCGAGGAAGCTGGCTTTGTCCGCACCCAGCGCCTCGCGGATCCGGTCCAGGTCACGGGCCATATTCGCGGTCGATATGTACCGCAACCGGCCCTCGTGGTCGTTGTCCGCGCACTGTTCGGCGACCCCTTGGGCGACCGTGGCCCGCTCGGTGATCGCCGCATCGTTCACCGCATACGGCGGGATATTGCCGAAGTACGCCTGATCATCGGTGAACCCGCAACTCACCGGCGCCGAATGCCCCACCCCGCGCGTATCCATACCGATCACGTCATAGCTGTCCAGCACCTCGGCGGGCAGGCCCTGCGCAGCCAGGAACTTGGGCTGGTCCAACCCCGCACCACCCGGACCACCGGGGTTGAGCAACAACACTCCGCGACGCCTGTCCGGATTTTTACTCGCCAGCCGGGAGATCATGATCTCGATCTGCGCTCCCTCTGGCTCGCGGTAATTCCACGGTGCCCGCACGGTGGCGCACTGCAACCGGGCCGGCCCGGCCGCGGGATCTTCGACCCCCTCCGGACATCCGCCCCACTGCACCTGCGCTGCGACGTCTTCGGCCGGCTCCCCCACCACGATGAGCGCCCCGACCAACACTCCGGTGAGACCGAGAACGGCCAACAGGCTCCGGGTCCGTTGTCGATTCATACGCTGCTACTCCCTGACGACATGGCACCTACCGCGAGAAGACCGTCCATTGCGCTCGCGTCCGGCTGATACAGGAACGAGTCTGTCGAGCCGGTCTCGCCGACACATCGCTCCGGAGACGGCAGTCGGGTTCGACGAAAGTCGAGGCGGCGATTCGCCCTGGGTCGAGCCCATCTCAGCCGCTGGGCTGCTGCTTCCGGCCGGTGCGTGTCGCGATAATGACCGGGTGGACACCGACGGCGCCGCACGACTCGGGGTATGGCAGCAGACCTGGCGTCTGCTGGCGGCTGCGGTACTCGGCGCGGGCTTCTGGTTCGCTCTGGCCACGGCGCTGCCTGCGGGCTGCACGGCCGATACGTGTTCCTGGTTCGTCACCGGTGATCCGTTGATCGCGCTCGGCTGCCTGACGGTACTGCTGTGGCGGCGACGGTTCCCGTTCACCGTCGCCCTGGCGGTCGTGATCGCCTCGGCCGCTTCGGCCCTCGCCACCGGTGCCGCGTTGCTGGCACTGTGTTCGCTGGCCACTCGCCGCCGCCCGGTCGAGATCGGCGCGGTCGTCGTGGCGTATGTGACTGCGGCACAGTTCAGCGAAAACCTCTACCCGATCGGCACGCCGCCCGCTCCGGCCTGGCTGCAACTCGCGCTGCCTGCCTTGAGCGCGGGGATCGCGGTGGCGACCGGTGTGGCCATCGACGCCCGTCGCGCCGAACTGCGATCGCTGCGGGACCGCGCCGACAGCGCCGAACGCGAACAGTCCGCGCGGGCGGCGCAGGCACAGGCCACAGAACGCAACCGGATCGCCCGCGAAATGCACGATGTGCTCGCACACCGGATCTCGCTGGTCGCCATGCAAGCCGGCGTCCTGGATCACCGTGACGACCTCTCGGCCGAGGAGAAGGGCACGCTGATCCGCGGGATCGCCGACGGTTCCCGTCAGGCGCTGGAAGAACTCCGCGACGTCCTCGGTGTCCTTCGCGCCGACCCCGACCGTCCCGAACCACCGCAACCCACCCTGGACCGGATCTCGGAACTGGTGGCCGACGCTCGGTCGTCGGGCCTGGACGTCACGCTCACGAACACGGTGACCGCTACCCCGCCCGAGACCGTGGGGCGGACCGGCTATCGGGTAATTCAGGAGGGGCTGACCAACGCCGCGAAACATGCCCCGGCCGCGCAGGTCCACATCTCCGTAGACGGAACGCCCGGCGGCGAACTGAACGTCAGCGTCCGCAATTCGGCGGCCGCGACCGTCGTCGCCCGGCCACCGGCCTCGGGCTTCGGTCTCCTCGGCCTCGCCGAACGAATCACCCTCGCCGGCGGAACACTCCACCACCGTCGCACGCCCGACAACGGGTACCTTCTCGCCGCGCAGCTTCCCTGGCCGGGGCACGACCACGAGAAAAGAGCATGAGTGCGCAGTGAACAGGAGATGGTGCGCGTCGTCATCGTCGACGACGACCAACTGGTGCGGATGGCACTACGGCTCGTCATCGACGGCGAGCCGGATCTGACCGTCGTCGCGGAGGCCGCCGACGGGGACACCGCGATCAAGGTGGTGGACGAACAGCGACCGGACGTCGTGCTGATGGATGTGCGGATGCCCGGCCGCGACGGTGTCGACACCACTCGGTACCTGCGCGCGGTGCCGAATGCGCCGGCGGTACTCATGCTGACCACCTTCGACTCCGACGAGCTGGTTCTCGGTGCCCTACGCGCCGGGGCGCTCGGCTTCGTGCTCAAGGACACTCCGCCTGCCCGGATCGCCGACGCGGTGCGCACCGTCGCGGCGGGCAACCCCGTGCTGTCCCCCACGGTCACGGCGCGGGTGATCGCCGCGGCCACCGGGCCGGGCTCCAGCGAAGCCCGCAGCGCCTCCCGCGACGCCGCACGGAAACGATTGGCTGCCCTCTCCGAACGCGAGCTCGACACCGCGCGAGCCATCGCGGACGGGCTGGGCAACCCGGAGATCGCCGCGCGATTACAGGTCACCGTCGCCACCGTCAAGGCGCACACCGGCAATCTGTTCACCAAACTGGGCGTCGCCAATCGGGTACAGATCGCGCTGTTGGTCCGCGACGCAGAGCAATGACCCTGGTCGGGGTCTACCGGTGGTACCGGGTCACCTGGGGGACGGTTGTCCGGCAGGATGGAATAGGTGACCCACTTGCACCTGCCCAAGCCGAAGATGGTGGCCACCGACGTGGACGGCACCCTCATCGATCACGACGAGCGGGTCACCGCGCGCACGAAGGCCGCGGTGGACGCGCTGATCGGCGACGGTGTGCCGTTCGTGCTCGCCACCGGACGCCCGCCGCGCTGGATCGACCCCGTGGTGGACGGGCTCGGCTACGCGCCGCTGTGCGTGTGCGGCAACGGGGCGGTGATCTACGACAGCGCGACCGACCGGGTGCTGACCAGCATGACACTGGACGTGGACACCCTGTCCTGGATCGCGGACCTGGCCGAGGAGGCACTGCCCGGCTGCGGTCTCGCGGCCGAACGGGTCGGGGCGAGTGCGCACGACGCGGTCACCCCGCAGTTCGTCAGTTCGCCGCTGTACGAGCACGCCTGGCTGAACCCGGACGACACCTCGGTGGCCCGGGACGAGGTCATCGACGCGCCGGCGATCAAGATGCTGATCCGACTACCCGGGGCGCGCAGCTCGGACATGCGCACCGTGCTCGCCCCGCTGATCGGTGCGCGCGCCGACATCACGTACTCCACCGAACACGGTCTGATCGAACTGTCCGCGCCGGGCGTCACGAAGGCTTCCGGTCTGGCGGTCGTCGCACAACGCCTCGGCGTCGAATCCGCCAACATCATCGCGTTCGGCGACATGCCCAACGATGTCCCGATGCTGACCATGGCCGGCCATGGTGTCGCCATGGCCAACGCCCACCCCGAAACCCTCGCCGCCGCAAACGAAGTCGCCCAGTCCAACCGGGACGACGGCGTCGCCCGCGTCCTCGAACGCTGGTGGGTCTGAGTCCGTCCCGCACCAGCCGCAACGCGCCCGCTGACCGAAAACCCCCGCTCGCTCGATGCGAGCCGTGTCCGGCGGCAATCGTCGACCGAGCAGGGGCAGTTCGTCGCGCGCGGACGCAGACTGCAACAGCGCCACAACCGGCGACGATGCCGTTTCGATGGCACGGCGGAAACGGCCCCGGCAAGGGCAGCGACGCCGTGCGGATACACGTGCCCCGAGCGTCTGACGCCGTTCCGGAATGAACCGGGTGCCAACATGATCGGAGCCCCCTGCCGGTGACGGGATCACGGGCAGCGGGCTCCGAAGGAGGGTCGAGTCGAGTCAGCCTGCTGGGGCGGGCTCCGGTGGGAGGAAGTCGGCCGGGGACGGGAATTGCAACCCCTCAGGGGCCGGAGCCTCGGCAGGTGCAGGTGCAGGTGCAGGAGCTGGTGCCGGAGCGCCCGCAGGGGCAACCCCCTCACCCGGCGCAGGGCGACTCGCCTCCTGCTGGTAGGTGTCGTTGAACGTCTTCCACACCGTGGTGACGATCCCGGTCGCCTGGTTCAGGATCAGGGAGCCGTGTTCGAAGTCCGAGCGCAGGCCGTTCGGTACGGCGTAGGCGTCGCTCTGCGGGATGCCGAGAACTCCTGCGTCGCCGCCGAGTTGGAGGAAGCGATCGAGGATCTTGCCGAGCACCTCGATGACCTTGCCGTCCGGCGCGGCGTAGACGTAGCCGTTGGCGAACTTGGCGTACTGCCGTCCCTGCGCGGCGGTCATCGGCTCGGTTTGCGGCGCGCCGAGCGGCCCGTCCGCGCCACCCTTGGCGGCCCAGTGTTTGGCGATCGGGTTCTGGTCGACCATGGCGAGCAGCTTCTTGGTGAGCGCGGCCAGCGCGGCGAGGTCGGGTTTGTTGCGTGGTGCGGCCTGGGGCGCGGCCGGCGCGGCCTGGCTCTGTTCGGTTCCGGTGCCGTTGTTCGCGTAGCTGTCGGTGCTGTTCCCGCTGTCGGCGAGCCCGCCGCCACCCGCGACACTCGCGGCGATGCCGCGGATTCGATCCATCATGTCGTAGGCGGCGTCGCCGGGGCACGAGGTGTTGCCGACGTCGCGGTGGGCGAACACGATGGGCAGTTGCACCGCCTGACCCATGGCGTAGGAGGTGAATTCGGTGCCTTCGGAGTACATCGTGGTGTAGCCGGTCGGATCGAGGTGGGCGATCTTCGAGCGCCAGCCGATGAAGTTGCCGATGGCGTAGATCGCCGCCTCGCTCGGCGGCTCGGATTCGTGGTTGCCCATCAGTGCGACGCCCGCGGTGTTCTCGTTGAAGCCGCCCGCGTGCGCGCCCTGCACCGCGCGGGTGAGCCCGCCCGCGCGGCCCTCGAAGATCTGGCCGTACTTGTCGACCAGCGCGTTGTAGCCGATATCGCACCAGCCCAAAGTCTGTGCGTGATAGGCGTAGATCGCTCGGACGATGCCCGCGGATTCCTCGGGCGAGTAGTCGTTGCGGCCCGCGGTGTGGTGCACGGTGATGCCGCCGAGGCCGTCCCCGCCGGGACCGTCGTCGTAGGTGGGTTCCTCACAGCGGATGTTCTCGTCCGCACCCCAGCCGGCGCGGCTGATCACGGCGGGACCGCCGCTGGGCAGCACCTCGGCGACCTTGTGCAGCGCACCGTCGATGGCGCCGCGGCCCGGATCGATGAGCACGGCGGTGAGGTCGAGCGCGGACATCTGCGCGGGATCGTCCGAGCGCGCGGGCGTCCCGGGGGTGAGGGTGTCGTCGGGTGTCGTCGCCACGGCGGGCTTGCGGGTGACCAGCATCTGCACCGCGTTGGTGGTGCCGACGTAGAGCGGTTCGGTGCCGGTCTTGCCGCCGGGGGCGGTGCGATCGGTGCGGCGGGTGTCGACCTCTTCGGTGTCGAACCACGGACCCCAGCTGCCGTCGGACTGGCGGGCCCGGATCAGCGCCTTGGTATTCGCAAGATCCTTCGAGGTGAGGGCGACGACGCTGAACGGCGTGTCCCGCGACACCTCCTTCACCTGCGCGCCGACCTGATCGGCCATCTCGGGCGGGATCGCGCCGGGAGCCAGCGCGGGCGTGTCGGGCGTGGTGCCCGGCGGCAGCTGGCTGGGATCCGCGATGAACCGCGTGCCTGCGGCATCCGCCGGCGCGGGGCCGGGAACCGGGCTCTGAACTGGGAGGTTCTGTTCGGGCAGCGGCGTCTGTCCGGGAGCTGCGGCCTGCGCGGGAGTTTGCGCGATCTGGCCCGGTGCCGCGCCCTGTGCCGGAAGTGGTGTTTGCCCCGGAACTGCGGCCTGTGGCGCTGCGCCGGGAGCTGCGGCCTGCGCAGGAAGCGGTGTTTGCCCCGGTGCGGTGGCTTGCGACGTCTGTCCGGGAGCGGCGGCCGGGGCGGGAAGCGGTTGCCCCCGGGGGTCGCGGCTTGCGCGGGAAGCGGAGTCTGGCCGGGCGTGGCGGCCTGTCCGGGGAGGGGCGTCTGACCTGGGGCGGCGGCCTGTCCCGGGAGCTGAGTCTGACCAGGCGTGGCGGCCTGTCCGGGGCGGGGAGCGGCGGGTTGACCTGGGGCGGTCGGTCGGCCGGGAGCAGCGGGGCCGTTCAGCTTGGGTAGGGGGATCTCCTTGGGTAGCTGCACGCCCGGCGGCAGCGGTAGGCCCTCCGGGACTCGGATGGACGCGGGCAGCGGCAGCATCCGCAGGTCGGACAGGCGCAGGTCGGGCAGGTCCAGCCCGGTCAGTTCGCGCAGCGGCAGCACGATGTCGGGGGCCGAATTCAGCACCACCTCGGCGAGTTGCGCGGGTACGGCGGCGAGTTCGGTGTCGGTGGTCTGCCGATATTCGGACGAGTCGCTCATCGTGAGCACCGCGAGCGGGGCCGCTACCGCAAGGGTGGTGACAACCGGGAGGACGTAGGAACGTTTCGGTTTGCGGTACGGCACGAGCTTCTCCATTCAGGTCGAACCAGTGATCGTGTCGAACAGGGTTGCTTCCTGATGTATCAACGATCACAATAGTCACAACTGTCACATATCTAAACCTCTTGTTGAGGATTATGTGATTGCTCGAATGTAGCTCTCGGATTGTGGCCGGATGGAACGACATGCCGACAGGTATCGAATCCGCCCGGCCCTGGAAAACCGTGGGAGTGAACGGATGCGACGCGAAACGGCACAGCGCACGGGGGGAGCACAAACGCGGGTGAAATTCGCGCGTGGTCCGCGAGGTGGTTTCGTCCGGCGACGACCGGGCCTGTCACCTGCGATAACGCTGCGAAGAGTGCTCGTGACGGGCATCGCGGGCACGGCCGCCGCCACGCTGCTGCTGCTCTGGTCCGCGCCGGGGGAGTTGCCGTATCGCACGGTGGCCGGGCCCGGTCACGGCCGTGGCATGAGCCAGCTCGGCGCGCTGGCGAACGCCCAGGAGGGCTGGACCGCCGAACGCATCCTCGACTACTACTATCCCGGCGCGAAGCTCGGCACCATTGCGGCAACCACCGTCGGCATCCGGCTCACCGCTCAGGACGACTCCACACTCGACGCCTTCTCGGGCGCCGGCCTGCGCGTCGCCGGGCAATTCGTCGAACCGGGGCAAGCCGCGCACCTCACACTCCTGCCGGGCGGCGGCGCGAACGTCGTGGTGACCGTCGGCTGTGACGGCGCGGTGCTGTGGCAGGCCGCGACCGACGATCCGTGGATCCATCCCGTCGACCCCGGCCCGAATCGTCCTGCCGCCGAACATCTCACGCTGTGCGGCGGCTCGGCGTACCGGGGTGCGCTCGGCTTGGCGGAGGAGAACGGGGCGGCGCGCACCGTCAACCGGGTCGACGTGGAGGACTACCTGCTCGGTGTCGTCCCGGCCGAGGTGCAGGCCAACTGGGCGGACAAGGGCGCGAACGAGGCGCTGCGGGCGCAGGCGATCGCGGCGCGCTCGTATGTGCTTGCGGAGCACCGTTATCCGTACGCGCAGAGCTGCGACACCACCGACTGCCAGGTGTATCCCGGTACGGACAAAGAGGATCCGCGTGCCGCCGCCGCGATCGCCACGACGGCGGGCACGGTCATGGTGCGGGACGGGCGAATTCTGCGCTCGGAGTACTCTTCCGCGCCCGGCGGTGGCGAACCCGCCGATATCTACACCTTCGAGGTCGGACCGGCCCTGACCGATCTCGCGCCGAATGTGGTTGTGCCGCCGATAGATCCACGCACGCAGACGGCCGTCGGGGAATCGGCGATCGATGTCGAGTACCGGCGGATCGGCGGTGCGGCGAGCGCGGTGGGCACACCCCTCGGCCCGGAGATGGTCCTGCCCGAGAACGCGGGCACCTACCGCATGTTCACCAACGGCGTCATCATCGCGACCGAGACCCTCGGCGCGCAGGTCGTCGACTTCACCACGCTGCTGCAACTGGTGCCGGACCCGGTCGCGCACGAGTCCGCGCCGACCGGCGGCATCCCGCCCACGGCGTCCGCGACCTGGCCGGGCAGCACCGCCGCGCCGACCACCGCGTCGACGCCGACCCCGCGGCCGACGCCGGGCCTGCCGCTTCCGGCCGCCCCCGCGGACGGGGGCCGCTGAGCGCCGCTATCGCGAGTATTGTTGCGCGGCAATCACTCCGGGACGCCGTCGCCCAGTGCCTCGGTGAGCGTGCGGAGCAGTCCCGCGAGTTGCTCGCGCGAGTCCGCGTCCAGCGCCGCGAGCATGCGCTGCTCGTTGGCCATGTGCTTGGGCAATAGCTCGTCGATCGTCCGGCGGCCCTCCGGGGTGAGCCGGACCCGGATCACCCTGCGGTCCTGCGGGCACGGGATGCGCTCCACCCAGCCCTTGGTGGCCAGGCGGTCGATCCGATTGGTGATCGCGCCCGAGGTCACCATCGCCACCTTGAGCAGCGCACCCGCGGTGAGTCCTTCTTCGCTGCCGGAGCGGCGCAGTGTGGCGAGTACGTCGAACTCCCAGAACTCCATGTCGAAGCCGCCGAAGAAGCGCTTCAGCTCGTGCTCGAACAGCCGCGACAGCCGCTGAACCCGGCCGATCACGGCCATGGGCGAGACGTCGACCTCGGGCCGTTCCCGGTTCCAGTGCTGGGTGAACAGGTCCACCGCGTCCGCCATTGTGACTCCTCTCACCTTCAAGAATCTTAATGTTAAACAACTTGACGTTGAGATACCTCTGCGACTAGATATTTCAACGTTGAGATTATCAATGAGGAGCGAACGACATGACCATAAGCCCAACCCCGCGCACCGGCACCTCGTACGCGGGCACCCTGGCGCTGACCGCCCTCACCCCCGTCGTCTGGGGTTCCACCTACGCCGTCACCACCGAATTCCTGCCGCCGGACCGCCCGCTGTTCACCGCGCTCATGCGGGCGCTGCCCGCCGGCCTGGTGCTGCTCGCCTTCACCCGTATGCTGCCCCGCGGCGTCTGGATCGGCCGGGCCGTCGCTCTGGGCATCCTCAATATCGGCGCGTTCTTCCCGCTGCTGTTCTTGGCCGCGTACCGGCTGCCCGGCGGTGTCGCCGGCGTTCTCGGCGCGGTCGCGCCGATGTTCGCCCTCGCCTTCGCGACCGTCGTGCTCGCGGAAAAGCCCAACGGGCGCAAGGTGATCGCCGGCCTGATCGGCGTCTTCGGTGTCGCGCTCGTGGTGTTGAAGGCCAACGCGCAGCTGGACACCGTCGGCGTCATCGCCGGACTGACCGGAGCCGCGTCCATGGCGGCGGGCACCGTGTTCACCCAGCGCTGGGGGCGGCCCGAGGGGGTCGGCCCGCTGGTGCTGACCGGCTGGCAGCTGACCGCCGGCGGCCTGTTCATCCTGCCGCTGGCCCTGCTCGTCGAGGGTGCGCCGCCCGCGCTGGACGGCCGCGCCATCGGCGGCTACCTGTACCTCGCCGTGATCGGAACCGCCGTGGCCTACTGGCTCTGGGTGCGTGGCATCTCCAAGGTGCCCGCCACCTCGGTCGCCTTCCTCGGACTGCTGAGCCCGGTGTCGGCCGCGGTGATCGGGTGGATCGCGCTGGGGCAGGCGCTCGGCCCGCTGCAGGTGGCGGGGCTGGTGATTGCGCTGGCCGGCACCGTGTACGGCCAGCTCGCCGGACGCCCGAAGCCCGCGGCGGTCGTCGCGGCCCCCGCCCCCGTGCTGGTCGAGTCCCGCTGAAATCCGCCAGATAATCAGGGTTGACCTTGACGTAGCGTCAACTTGCATGCTGGATACACCGACGAGAAAGAAGGGAGAAGGTCGTGCGCACCGAATGGTCCATCCAGGATCTGGCCAAGGCGGCCGGTACCACCAGCCGCACGCTGCGCCACTACGGGCAGCTCGGGCTGTTGCCGCCGAGCCGGATCGGCACCAACGGTTACCGCTTCTACGACCAGGACTCCCTGGTGCGGTTGCAACGCATCCTGCTGCTGCGTGAACTCGGCCTCGGCCTGCCGGTCATCGCCGAAGTGCTCGCGGGCGAACAGGACACCGGTGCCGCACTGCGCACGCACCTGGAACTGCTCCGGCAGGAACAGGATCGGATCCGGCGCCAGATCGAGTCGGTGCAAACAACGCTGCACAAGACGGAAAGAGGTGAACAACTCATGGCAGCAGAGGTTTTCGACGGCTTCGACCACACGCAGTACAAGGACGAGGTGATCGAGCGCTGGGGTAGGGAGGCCTACGACAGCGGTGACAAATGGTGGCGCGGACTCACTGCGGAACAGAAGCAGGCGCATATGCAGGCCGCCAAGGACATCGCCGCGGATTACGGCAGGGCACATGCCGCCGGGCTCACCCCCGACAGCCCCGAGGCCCAGGCGATCACCGCCCGCCACCGCGCCTGGATCGGCGACGGCTGGCAGGGCCGGGCCGTGGTGAAGGAGGCATTCATCGGACTCGGCGAGATGTACGTCGCGGATCCGCGCTTCGGCGCGAACTACGACGTGCACGGTGCGGGGACGGCGGAGTTCGTCCGGGACGCCATGCGGGTCTACGCGGAGACACAGCTGTAGATCGAGCTGGGCCGACGGCCGGTGCGCATAATGATGCGTGCCGGCCGTTTCGGTGCGGTCGACCGAAAGGGGGCCAGACATGGCAGAGGCCGAGCCGGGTACACGCACCTCGGAACCCGGTGGCGTGGTCGCGACCGTCGCGGGGGTGCTCGCACTCTGCACCGCCCTGTTCCAATTGTGGGGTGAGCGGGCGGTGTTGAACGCCCTGCGCCATCAGCCGCCGCATATCGACAAATCGCTCGCCGCGTTCTCGATCGTGGGTGCGTTGCTCGCCGCGCTCGCCCTCGGGTACGGCGCTGTCCTGCTGTTGCGCCGCAACGAGACCGGTCGCTACATCCTGATCGTCACCTCGGGCGTGCTGACCGTGACAGCCCTTGCCGCCCTGGTGGTTTCGCTCACCGGATACCAGCCCGACTACGGCATCGATTGGGTTCCGGCACAAAGCCGGGTGTTCGAAACCGTCAACGGCCTGTTCGGCGGGCTCATCGGCAGCCTGACCGCGCTGCTGCACCGCGAATGGATGGCGGCTCTCGCCGCCGCGGTCTTCCCGCTCGCGGTGTTCCTGTTCGCTTCATCCCGCTACACCGCCCGCTGGCTCGAGTTCACTGCGCCCCGACGTCGCGCCGAGCGAACGAACTACGCAAATCTCGACGCCTGACCCAGCGCCGCTGCCCTGCGCAGGGCTCGATCGACAGCCCTGCACCCGGTAGGGTTCCCTCGTATCGCGAGGGGGGTTCGATGAACGATCCATATGGCCGACCCGGTAATTACTTCCCGCCGCCGGTGCCGCGCCCGTCATCCGAGGTGCTGGCAGGTCTGGCCGCATGCGTCGGCGGTCTCACTGTCTGCGGTGGCGCACTGCTCGGCGCGCACGTGTTGCGGACGGTAGACAGGATCAAGAAGCCGACAAGCGGCGACCGCACGTTCCTGGAGACCTACGACGCCTGGAAACTCACCGCGGACGTCCATTTCGGGCTGGAAATCCTGCTGGTCGTTTCCGCGTTCATGGCCGGGGTCCTCGCGCTGGGCGGCCTGCTGTACCTCAGCGGCAAGCCGCTCGGCCGCCCGCTGCTGCTCATCGGAGGCGTCTGGACTTTCGTCGGGGGCCTGATCAACGTGGTCTACGGCGGCGAGCGCGGTTTGGCCGTCGACGCGGAATTCTCCTTCCTGGTGCTCGTCTGCGGCGCGGTCGTCGCCTTGACCGCCACGGTCCTCGCCCTCGCGACGCCGCCGGTGACCTCCGTCCGGCCCGTACCGCAACCCTTCCCAGCACCGCACCCACACCCGAACCCGCAAGGCGGACAACCCCACCAGCCGACCCGGCCCTGACCGCCGCGCATCTTCCATTGCCCCGCGCGCGTGTCCTTCGAACGACACCCGCGCGGCGCGACGAAATGCGCGCGGCAACGGGTGACCGATCAGTGAACCGCCGACGCCTTACCGGTGGCTCCATGATCGGCGAATTCCGGGCGAAATTCGGGTGGCGGGGACGCGAAAGCGGGCCGGGACAGGGGCCGGTTCCGTGCTCCTCGCGACTCCACCCGGGGCCCGCGCGGACTTCGGATACTCTGGGCTCCCGTGACCGTCGCATCGTCCCCGGGTACCTCCGCCAACTCCGCACAGTACGACCTGATCGTCGTCGGCTCCGGCTTCTTCGGCCTGACCGTCGCCGAACGCGCCGCCTCGGTGCTCGGCAAACGCGTTCTAGTGCTCGACCGTCGCTACCACATGGGCGGTAATGCCTATTCGGAACCGGATCCGGATACCGGCATCGAGATCCACAAGTACGGCGCGCACCTGTTCCACACCTCGAACAAGCGCGTGTGGGACTACGTCACCCAGTTCACCGAGTTCACCGGCTACCAGCACCGGGTCTTCGCGATGCACAAGGGCCAGGCCTACCAGTTCCCGATGGGGCTGGGCCTGATCTCGCAGTTCTTCGGCCGCTACTTCACGCCGGAGGAGGCGCGCAAGCTCATCGCCGAGCAGTCCTCGGAGATCGAGACCAAGGACGCGCAGAACCTGGAGGAGAAGGCGATCTCGCTGATCGGGCGCCCGCTGTACGAGGCGTTCATCCGTGACTACACCGCCAAGCAGTGGCAGACCGACCCGAAGGAACTGCCCGCGGGCAACATCACCCGGCTGCCGGTGCGCTACACCTTCGACAACCGCTACTTCAACGACACCTACGAGGGCCTGCCCAAAGAGGGCTACACGAAGTGGCTGGAGAACATGGCCGCCTCGGAGCTCATCGAGGTGCGGGTGAACACCGATTGGTTCGAGGTGCGCGAGGAACTGCGCGCGGCGAACCCGGACGCGCCGGTCGTCTACACCGGCCCGCTGGATCGCTACTTCGACTACCAGGAGGGCGAACTCGGCTGGCGCACCATCGATTTCGAGACCGAGGTACTCGAGACCGGTGACTACCAGGGCACCTCGGTGATGAACTACAACGACGCGGACGTGCCGTTCACCCGGATCATCGAGCCGCGCCACTTCCACCCGGAGCGCGACTACCCGAACGACAAGACGGTGATCATGCGCGAGTTCTCCCGCTTCGCGCAGACCGGCGACGAGCCGTACTACCCGATCAACACGCCGGAGGACCGCGCCAAGCTGGCCGCCTACCGCGCGCTCGCGAAGAAGGAAACCGCAACGGAGAAGGTCCTTTTCGGCGGCCGCCTGGGCACCTACCAGTACCTGGACATGCACATGGCGATCGGTAGCGCGCTGAGCATGTTCGACAATGTGCTGCGGCCGCACCTGGAGACCGGCGCCCCGCTGACCGCTGAAAGTGCAGAATGACCTCCCAATCCCTTTTGGACGATATGGCCACCGAGACCCGCGCGAAGTCGCTGCTGCAACGGATCATCCTGCCCCGGCCGGGTGAGCCGCTGGATGTGCGCACCCTGTACGTCGAGGAATCCGCCACCAACGCCCGGCGCGCGCACGCCGCCACCCGGACCTCGCTGTCCATCGGCGCGGAGTCCGAGGTGTCGTTCTGCACCTACTTCAACGCGCTGCCCGCCAGTTACTGGCGCCGCTGGAGCGTCCTGTCCGCGGTGGTGCTGCGGCTGGAACTGGCCGGGCACGGCCGGGTCGACGTGTACCGCTCGAAGGCGGACGGTTCGCGAATCCACGTGCAGGGCAAGGAATTCGCCGTCGCGCCCGGCACCGAATCGGTGTCGGTGGAGTTCGAGACCGATCTCGGCCCGTTCGAGGACGGCGGCTGGATCTGGTTCGACATCACCTCCGACACCGCGGTCACCCTGCTGGCCGGCGGCTGGTACGCGCCGATCGAGGCGCCCGGCACGGGCTCCATCGCGTGCGGCATGCCGACCTTCAACCGGCCGACGGATCTGGTGCAGACGCTGCGCGCACTCGGCTCCGACCCGCTGGTGCTCGAGCAGGTCGCCGCGGTGATCGTGGCCGATCAGGGCAACCGCAAGGTGGTCGACGAACCCGGTTTCGCCGAGGCGGCCGCCGTGCTCGGGGACCGCTTGGTGATCCGCGACCAGCCGAACCTCGGCGGCTCCGGCGGGTACAGCCGGGTGATGTACGAGGCGTTGAAGAACACCGACGCCGAGTACATCGTCTACATGGACGACGACATCGAGATCGAGCCCGACTCGATCCTGCGCGCGCTGGCCTTCGCCCGGTTCGCCAAGTCGCCGATGCTCGTCGGCGGTCAGATGCTGAACCTGCAGGAGCGTTCGCACCTGCACAGCATGGGCGAGGTGGTGGACCGCGGCATCTTCATGTGGACCTCCGCGCCGAACGTCGAATACGACCACGACTTCGCCAAGCACCCGCTCAAGGACCGTGACAACTCAAAGTTGCTGCACCGGCGCATCGACGTCGATTTCAACGGCTGGTGGACCTGCGTGATCCCGCGGCAGGTCGCCGAGCAGATCGGGCAGCCGTTGCCGCTGTTCCTGAAGTGGGACGACGTCGAATACGGTCTGCGCGCACGCGACCACGGCTACCCGACGGTCACCCTGCCCGGTGCCGCGGTCTGGCATATGGCGTGGAGCGACAAGGACGACGCGATCGACTGGCAGGCCTACTTCCACCTGCGCAATCGCCTGGTCGTGGCCTCGCTGCACCTGCCGGGCAACGGCAAGGCGATGGTGGTCAACACGATCAAGGCGACGCTGAAACATCTGCTCTGCCTGGAGTATTCGACGGTCGCCATCCAGAATCTGGCCATCCGCGACTTCCTCGCCGGGCCGGAGCGGCTGTTCCAGCTGCTGCCGAGCGCGCTCGGCGCGGTGCACGCGCTGCGCAAGCAGTACCCGGACGCGGTGATCCTGCCCTCGTCCACCGAGCTGCCGCTGGCCAGCCACCTCGAGGTGGGCGCGGTCGCCGAACCGGCCAACCCGATCGCCAAGGTGGTCCGGCTGGCCAAGGGCGTGCTGCACAACCTGCGTCCGGCGCATGCCCAGCATCACGAGACCCCGCAGCTGAACGTCCCGACACTGGACGCGCGGTGGTTCTTGCTGTCGCAGGTCGACGGGGTTACCGTCACCACCGCCGACGGACGTGGCGTGGTCTACCGCAAGCGTGACCCGCGCCAGGCCCTCGGCCTGTTCAAAGAAGCGATGCGCCTGCGCAAGGAACTGGCCGCGCGCTTCCCCGAGATGCAGCAGCGCTACCGCGCCGCGCATCCGCAGCTGACCAGCACCGCGGCCTGGGAGAACGCCTTCGGCCTCGGTGCGCAGACGAAGGGCGAGAAGTCTTGAGTTCGGGTGCAGTCGACAACACGGCGGTGAATCAGCCGCTGCAGAGTTCGAACGGGCACGGCGGGCCGGTCTCGGCGGTGCCGTCGAGCACGCAGGTCCCGGCCGAGGTGAAGATTCTCAACGCGGTGCAGGCCAAGATCGCCACCCCCGAAGTGATCAAGGCCGCCCGCGGGATGTCGCACTTCGGTGAGCACGCCCTCGGCTGGGTCGCCGTCGCGGCCGCGGGGTGGGTCGTGGACAAGCCGCGGCGCAGGCAGTGGGCCGGGGTGGCGGTGGGCGCCGTCGGCGCGCACGCGGCCTCGATCGTGATCAAGCGGGTGGTCCGCCGCCCGCGGCCGAACGATCCTTCGGTGCAGGTCAACGTGTCGACGCCGAGCAAGCTGAGCTTCCCGTCCTCGCATGCCACCTCGACCACCGCGGCGGCCGTGTTGCTCGGCAGATTGACCGGGCTACCCTTGCCTGCGGTGCTCGTGCCGCCGATGCTGCTCTCCCGGGTTGTCCTCGGGGTGCACTATCCCTCCGATGTGCTCGCCGGTTCCGCACTCGGTGCCGCGTCCGCCGCCGTTGTGCTTGCCGCCGAAAAGAGACTCGATGACCGCACAAGAAAGAGCACTGGTAAGTGACCATGAGGGAGCGCAGCGAGCGAATCATGACACAGCGCGCGTCGCGCATGACGGAGCCGAGCGTCAGCGAGGTGGCGTCATGAGTGAAGAGCCAACCGGAGCCGACCTAGCGGAAGCGGTCGTCAAGGGTCCGCCGAAGACGTTGGCCGGTGGGCTGTTCAAGGCGATCCGCCCGCGGCAGTGGGTCAAGAACGTCCTGGTGCTCGCGGCCCCGCTGGCCGCGGGTACGGCGAACGAGATCGACGTGCTCGCGCACGTCGGCATCGCGTTCGTGGTCTTCTGCATGGCGGCCTCGGGCATCTACCTGGTCAACGACGCGCTCGACGTGGAAGCCGACCGCGCGCATCCGACCAAGCGGTACCGGCCGATCGCGGCCGGCGTGGTCCCGGTCAACCTCGCCTACGCGCTGTCGCTGGTGCTGCTCGTCGGCTCGATCGCCGGATCGTTCCTGGCCTCTTGGCATCTCGCCGTGGTGATGGCGGTCTACATCGGCATCCAGCTGGCCTACTGCTTCGGCCTCAAGCACCAGGCGGTGCTGGACATCTGCATCGTGTCCTCGGGCTTCCTGCTGCGTGCGGTCGCCGGTGGCGCGGCCGCGAATATCGATCTGTCGCAATGGTTCTTGCTGGTCATGGCATTCGGCTCGCTGTTCATGGCGGCCGGTAAGCGCTACGCCGAACTGCAGATCGCGTTGGCCACGGGCGCCAAGATCCGCAGGTCGCTGGAGTACTACACGCCGACCTATCTGCGATTCGTCTGGACCCTCGCGGCGACCGCCGTCGTGGTGTTCTACGGTCTGTGGGCCTTCCAGCAGGACAGCCTGAAAGACACCAATTGGTACGCAATCTCTATGATTCCGTTTACCATCGCAATTCTGCGTTACGCGGTCGACGTCGATGGCGGCCAGGCCGGTGAACCTGAAGAGATCGCGCTGGGGGACCGCGTCCTCCAGCTCCTCGCAATCGCCTTGATCGGAGCGGTAGGTGTCGCTGTCTATCTCACCTGACGAGATGTTGGTAGCGGGAGTGCAGCGTTCGGAGAACGCGAACGACGGGCCGGCTGAGCAGCCGGCCCGCTCGGCGTCGCGGTTCGCCCGGCTATCCCGAGCCACGTTCGTCGGTGGGATCGTGCTCACCGTCGTCCTTTTCGCCGTCGGCGGCTGGCAGCGTCGCTGGATCGCCGACGACGGACTCATCGTGCTGCGCACGGTGCGCAATCTGCTGGCAGGCAACGGCCCCGTCTTCAACATGGACGAGCGGGTCGAGACCAACACCAGCACCGCGTGGACCTATATCGTCTGGTTCTTCAGCTGGCTCACTCAGGCCAGGCTCGAATACGTCGTGCTCGGTGTGGCTTTGACGCTCTCGCTCGCGGCGATGGTGTTCGCCATGCTCGGCACCGGCCGGCTGTGGGGCGGCACGAAGTCCGGACTGCTGCTGCCCGCGGGCGCGCTCGTCTACATCGCGGTGCCGCCCGCGCGCGACTACGTCACCTCGGGCCTGGAGAGCTGCCTGGTCATCTGCTGGCTCGGCCTGCTGTGGTGGCAGCTGGTGCGCTGGAGCCAGGCCGAGCGGGTGCGCCTGCCCGGGCTGTTCGGCCTGGTGTTCCTCGCCGGACTCGCGCCGCTGATCCGGCCCGAGATGGCCGTGGTCGGCGGCCTGGCGCTGCTGATGATCTTCCTCGCCCCGATGCCCGAGTCGAAGCTGCGCCCGATCGTGTTGCGCGCCTTGATCATCGCCGTCGCGGGTGTGCTGCCGCTGGGTTACCAGATCTGGCGGATGGGCTACTACGGCCTGCCCTACCCGAACACCGCGGTGGCCAAGGACGCCGGTGGCGCGAAGTGGGGACAGGGCTTCACCTACCTCTGGGATCTGGTCGGCCCGTACTACCTGTGGGTACCGCTGCTGGTGCTGCTCGCCGCGGGTGTCGTGGCGGCGCGCTCCCGTCCCGCGGCCGCGCCCGCCGGACAGCATGCCACTCCCGACGAACCACAGCGTCGCAGCGTGCGCCGGGTGCGCGAGTGGCTGCGGTCGCCTGCCGCCGTGGTGACCCTGGTGCTGTTCAGCGGATTCGTCCTCACCGTGTACGCGCTGCGCGTCGGCGGTGACTTCATGCACGGCCGAATGCTGTTGGCGCAGTTGTTCTTGCTGCTGCTGCCGGTCGCGGTGGTGCCGGTCCGGTTGCCGCAGGGCGGCCTGCGCGCGGCGACCGCGGCCGACTGGTCCTTCGTCGTGGTGCTGTTCGCGCTGCTCGGCACTGCGGGCTGGGCGCTGTTCGCGGCCAACACCACGGCCATCAAGACCGGCACCAAGATCAGCTCGTCCGGCATCGTGGACGAACGGGTCTACTACGTGCTCAACACCGGGCACGATCACCCGATCCTGGCCGAGGACTACCTCGACTACCCGCGCATCCGGCCGATGGTCAACGGCATCGCCGACACCCCGAACGGCGGCCTGCTGCTGAACTCGCCGTCGTTCATGTTCTGGTACATCGCGCCGCCGCCGCAGCCGATCCCCGCGGGTGGCGCCGGGCATACGGTCTACTTCCTGAACCTGGGCATGACCAGCATGAACGTGCCGCTGAACGTGCGCGTCATCGACCAGATGGGGCTGGCGTATCCGCTTGCCGCGCATACCGAGCGGCTCGTCGACGGCCGCATCGGGCACGACAAGAACCTGTATTCGGACTGGGTGGTCGTGGACACCGGCATGGTCGACCGGCACCCGTGGATGCCCTGGTACATGGACGAGAAGTGGGTGACCCAGGCGCGCACCGCGATGTCCTGCCCGGACACCCAGGCGCTGCTCATCTCCTCCCGGGAACCGCTCACCTTCGAGCGCTTCCGGCACAACCTGAAGAACGCGCTGCGTTTCGCCGAGTACCGGATCGATCGCGTGCCGAAGTACGAGATCGAGCGCTGCGGTCTGGTCGATCCGTTCCCCAGGCCGCCGCAGCCGCCGCGCTGACGCAATTCCGCCACGGTGGCACATTGCGGCCACCCAAGGACGTACCCACTGGGCCCACCGTTCACAGGGGGCCCAGTGGTCGCATTGGCGAGGCTCTACAACGTGGCGTCCACCGCTTAGTCTCGTTTCGATAACGCCCCCGCAACGATGAAGCGCTACGCTGCGAAAGTACGCCCGTCATGACGTCAACTTGTTGTGGGCATCGGCGGGTCATCGTGAGACACGGCCGATGCCGTTGCGTGAACGAGAGGTCGAAACTGATGCGAGGCGTGTTCGGGCGTCTGAATACTCGAAGAGCCGGATCGTGGCTGAAGCGTTCGGTGCTGGTGTCGATGGCGATTCTGCTCCCGCTCGGGGTGTCGGTGGCAGGTCCCGCCGGAACCGCGTCGGCCGCCTTCAATCCGGACGGCTTCGATTTCTGGGTCGACTCCGAGATGGGGCCGATCAAGAGCCGGGTCTTCCGCGCCGCCGACGGCAACACCGGGCGCGTGGTCTACGCGCTCGACGGTATGCGGGCGCGCCCCGACCTGAGCGGTTGGGAAGTCGATACCGAGGTCGTGCGCGAGCTGACCAAGTGGAACATGAACGTCGTCATGCCGGTCGGCGGCCCGTCGAGCTTCTACGCCGACTGGAACGGGCCGAGCAACTTCTTCGGCCTCGGCAGCGCGGGTTCCTCCTCCACCGGTTCGGCCAGCACGGGTTCGGGTAACTCCGGCTCGGGCCTGCTCTCCGGTTCCGCGGGGATGGGCAAGTCGAACACCTACAAGTGGGAGACCTTCCTCACCCAGAACCTGCGCAACGCGCTGCGTGACCGGCTCGGCTTCAATCCGAACAACAACGCGGTGTTCGGGCTGTCCATGGGCGGCAGCGCGGCGCTCACCCTGGCCGCGTACCACCCGGACCAGTTCCGTTACGCCGGTTCGTATTCCGGCTACCTGAACATCTCGGCGCCGGGTATGCGCGAGGCGCTGCGGGTGGCCATGCTGGACGCGGGCGGCTTCAACATCGACGCGATGGCGCCGCCGTGGGGCCCGCAGTGGCTGCGGATGGATCCGTTCGTGTTCGCGCCGCGGTTGAAGGCCAACAACACCCGGCTGTGGATCTCCGCGGGCAGCGGCCTGCCCAGTGGCGCCGACGGGCTGAGCTTCAACACCCTCAACGCGATGGGACTCGAGGCGCTCGCGCTCGCCAACACCCGCGCGTTCCAGGTCCGGATGCTCACGCTGGGTGCCAACAACGCCACCTATGACTTCCCGGCCGTCGGTGTGCACAACTGGACCTATTGGGCCGACGAGGTTTACCGGATGATTCCGGACATGTCCGCCAATATCGGATGATCTTCCGATAGGTCGCTTCGACGCGAACCGCCCGGTGCACCAGCACCGGGCGGTTTCTTTGTGCAGGGCGGACGTCCAACGCTTGTTTGGTAACGAATGAGAAGGGTACGGGCGCGAAAGTTGTGGCTTGGGTCACTTTCCAGCAACATAGAAGCATCCAGTACCGATTGATACACGGAGAACATGTGCTGAGGTCGATTCGTCCGATTTGCGTGGACGAGGGCTCTTGGTGTCCGATACGGGGGCCGGTGTAGATTGCCAGATATTTGCTACCCCGGCTGCCTGAACGAAAGGTCGAGTTGATGCGATTTGCCCGCTGGAGACGTGGCCCCGGAAAACCGGGCGCGACCGGTGCCTGGGTCAAGCGATCCGCACTGGGGGTAGCTACGGCACTGCTGGTGCCCTTCGGTCTGGCGGCAGCCGGCAGCGGCGCCACCGCGTCGGCGGCGTTCAACCCCGCGGCCTTCGACTTCTGGGTCGACTCGGGCATGGGCCCGATCAAGACCCGCATCATCCCGGCCCGTGACGGCAACACCAACCGGGTCGCCTACGTGCTCGACGGCATGCGGGCGCCGGAGCACCTCAACGGCTGGGAGATCGAGACCAACATTCCCCAGCAGCTGGCGGACTGGAACATCAACGTCGTCATGCCGGTCGGCGGCATGTCCAGCTTCTACGCCGACTGGAACGCCCCGAGCGAGCTGCTCGGCATCCCGGCCGGCAGCGGCTCGTCCTCCGGCTCCGGCGCGCTGAACATCCTGGCCGCGGGCCCCGGCAAGAGCTACCGGTACCAGTGGGAGACCTTCCTGACCCGCGATCTGCGCAACGCGCTGCGCGACCGGCTCGGCTTCAACCCGAACCGCAACGGGGTGTTCGGGCTGTCCATGGGTGGCAGCGCCGCGCTCACCCTGGCCGCGTACCACCCGGATCAGTTCAGCTTCGCGGGTTCGTACTCGGGCTACCTGAACATCTCCGCGCCCGGCATGCGGGAGGCGATCCGCATCGCGATGCTCGACGCGGGCGGCTACAACGTCGACTCCATGGCGCCGCCGTGGGGCCCGCAGTGGCTGCGGATGGATCCGTTCGTGTTCGCGCCCAACCTCGTCCGCAACGGCACCAGGCTGTGGATCGCGGCGGCGAGCGGCCTGCCCACGGCGCAGGACGGACCGAGCTTCAACACATTGAACGGTATGGGCCTCGAGGCGCTGGCACTGGCAAACACGCGCGCTTTCGAGGTCCGGATGGCCACCCTGGGTGGCGGCAACGCCGTCTACTCCTACCCGGCGTTCGGTATCCACGCGTGGAACAACTGGATCGACGAGGCCAATCGCATGATCCCGGACATGTCCGCCAACATCGGCTGACACCCTCGACCCGACGGACCGCCCGGCGCTACGCAGCGCCGGGCGGTCCGTCGTTTACGCAGTTGTTGTCTGAATGGTCGCTGGCGTAGGAATGCTGCGCGTGGCAAACATTGCGGTCGTCGTCCTTTCACTTCTTCGGCAAATGTCTGGCTTTGTCACGATCCGGCATCGCCGTGCGTTTTCGAAACCGCATTTCGCGCGAAACTGCATATAGAAGAGCGATAAAATCGAGAACTTCGTATGGCAGTCTTCGGTCCCGAAGTGTCGATCTCTGTGCACAACAGTTGCGGTCAATGGCGAGCGCGCGGTGAAAGGTCGGATCGATGCGAGCAGGCGGAGTGCGCGGGATAGTTGCCGGACGGCCCGCGCGGGCGGATCGGCGCTGGCTGCGACGCGCGCTGCTCGGCCTCGCCGTGACGCTGGCCCTGCCGTTCGGCGCCGCGCTCGGCGGCCTCGCCCCGGCCGCGCGGGCCGGGTTCGACCCCGCGGGCTTCGACTTCTGGGTCGACTCCAGCATGGGCCCGATCAAATCCCGGATCTTCCGTGCCGCCGACGGCAACACCCGCCGGGTGGTCTACGCGCTCGACGGACTGCGCGCCCGTAACGATCTGAGCGGCTGGGAAATCGACACCGATATCTCGCGGGTGCTGCCGAGCTGGAACATCAACGTCGTGATGCCGGTGGGCGGGCAGTCCAGCTTCTATTCGGATTGGGTCGCGCCGAGCAATACGAACGGGCAGCAGCAGCCGTACGCGTGGGAGAGCTTCCTGTCGGACAATCTGCGCTGGGCGTTGCACGACCGGCTGGGTTTCCACCCGCACGGCAACGGGGTGTTCGGCCTGTCCATGGGCGGCAGTGCCGCGCTCGCGCTGGCCGCTTATCATCCCGACCAGTTCCGTTATGCCGCTTCCTATTCCGGCTATCTGAACATTTCCGCGCCCGCCATGAAAGAGGGCTTGCGCCTGGCCATGCTCGACGCGGGCGGGTTCAACATCGACGCGATGTGGGGTCCGCCATGGGATTCGCGCTGGTTGCGCAACGATCCGTTCATGTTCGCGCCGCTGTTGCGTGCCAACGGAACTCGGCTCTGGATCGCCACCGGCAATGGCGTCAACGGACCCCGGGACGTGATCAACTCGCCGATCGACGTCTACCACCTCGGTAATGCGATGGCCCTGGAAACGATCGCGTTGGCCAACACTCGCGCCTTTGAAGCGCGGCTTAACAGTCTCGGCCCGAGCAACGCGAACTTCGTCTACACCCCGGTGGGTGTGCACAGCTGGAACTACTGGCAGGACCAGGTGTTCCAGATGCTGCCCGACCTGAGCGCGAATTTGGGGTGAGCTGACACTTCCGGCCATCAGATGAAAATTTGGTGCTCCGGCACGACAATCACCGCGCCGACGCGATAGGGTCACCGCACCATCACAGATTGCGTACGGGCGGATTTCGGCCACCTGGTTGCCTCGGCCTTGCTAAGGCTTCGGGCGTCGAATATCGTCCAGCGAGCGCAAGTGTGACCAGATCGTTGTAGCGCGGTCGCCCGTGCCGGAAAGTCGGGGTCCGGTGTGGAGCGGCGTGCGTCTCGTTGGCAGCACTGGTGTGGTTGCGCCCTCCCGGGTCGCCGACCGCACCACAACAGGCAGAAAAGCAGAAAGAGAGCAGGATTCATGCGTTTCGGCAGGGCGGCCGCGCCGATGAGAACCAAGTCGGGCCGGCGCGGCGCACCTCGTAGTTGGCGCCAACGAATTCTGGCTGTCGGTGCCGCCGCGCTGGCGCTACCGATCGCCGCCGGTGTGGCGGCCCCGATCGCCACCGCGGCGCCGGCGCACGCGCCGGTATTGCGTTCCCCCGCAGGCGGCTTCGAAGATCTGATGGTCCCGTCCAGCATGGGCCCGATCAAGGTCCAGGTGCAGTGGGCCTCGCGCGGCGGCAACGCGGCGCTCTACCTGCTCGACGGACTCCGCGCCCGCGACGACCGTAACGCCTGGTCGTTCGAGACCAACGCGCTGCAGCAGTTCGCGAACGACAACATCACCTTGGTCATGCCGGTCGGCGGCCAGTCCAGCTTCTACACGGACTGGTACGCACCGAGCAACACCAACGGCCAGAAGACCACCTACAAGTGGGAAACCTTCCTGACCAAGGAGCTTCCCGCCTTCCTCGAGGGCTACGGCGTCTCGCGCACCAACAACGCGGTGGCCGGTCTTTCGATGGGCGGCAGTGGCGCCCTGGCGCTGGCCGCGTACCACCGCGATCAGTTCAAGTTCGCCGCGTCCTACTCGGGCTACCTGAACATCTCCGCGCCCGGCATGCGGGAGGCGATCCGCATCGCGATGCTCGACGCGGGCAAGTTCAACGTCGACTCGATGGCCGCCCCGTGGAGCCCCGCGTGGCTGCGGATGGACCCGTTCGTGTTCGCGCCGCAGCTCAAGGGCCTGCCGATGTACATCTCGGCGGCCAGCGGCCTGCCGGGCCAGTACGACAACCCGAACTCGGCGGTCGGCGTGTTCAACACCGGTAACGCGATGGCGCTCGAGGCGCTCTCGCTGGTGAACACCCGTGCGTTCCAGGCTCGCCTGGCCTCGCTCGGCATCCCGGCCCGGTTCGATTTCCCGGCCACCGGCACGCACTCCTGGAAGTACTGGGAGGGCCAGCTCTTCGCCTCCCGCAACCAGATCCTGGACGCCACCGGCGCCTGGTGACCTGCTGACCGACGGCTCGGGCCGCACCCTTCTCGGGTGCGGCCCGAGTTGCTTTTCGGGACAGGTGGTTTCGCGTGGTCCTGCGCGTGTCTCCCCGAAACCTGGCCGTTACGGGGGTAGAAAGCTCTTGTGGCAGGGATTCGGCGCGGCAGATGGGGGCGACGCGAGCGTCGCGGCAGTCGTCCGGCGCGCGGGCGGTCGGTGCTGTTCGCCACCGCCATGGTCATCCCGCTCGCCGCGGGCATCGCGCCCGCGGCCGCCCAGCCTGTCCCCGACCCCGCACCCGCGGTGGATCCCATCGCGGCGGCGACCGTGCAGAAGGTGATCTGGCTGACCGACCGCCGGGTCGCGCTGTGGATCAATTCACCGTCGATGGCGGCCCCGATCCAGGTGCAACTGCTGCTCGCCCGGGACTGGGCGACCCGCCCCGACGCCCGGTTCCCCGTGCTGTACCTGCTCGACGGCCTGCGCGCCACCGACGACGAGAGTGGCTGGACCAAGGACGCGGGCGCCGTCGACTTCTTCGCGGACAAGAACGTCACCGTCGTGCTGCCGATCGGCGGTCAGTCCAGTTTCTACTCGGACTGGTTGCAGCCCAACAACGGCAAGACCTACAAGTGGGAAACCTTCCTGACCAGGGAACTGCCGCCGCTGCTCGAGAGCCAGTGGCGGGCCACGGATGTCCGTGGCATGGAAGGACTTTCGATGGGCGGCACGGCGGCCATGTTCCTGGCCGCCCGCAACCCGGGCTTCGTCAAGTACGCGGCCTCCTACTCCGGCTTCCTCACCACGACCACCATCGGCATGCCCCAGGCCATCCAGTTCGCCATGCGCGACGCGGGCGGCTACGACGTCGGCGCCATGTGGGGACCGGCGGGCGGTCCGGAGTGGGCCGCGCACGACCCGTACACCCAGGCCGAGAAGCTGAAGGGCATCTCGCTCTACGTATCCAGCGGCAGCGGTGCCACCGGCCCGTTCGACCAGGCGTCGGCCATCCCCGGGGTCAGCACCAACTACGCGGGCATGGGTCTGGAGATCCTGTCTCGGCTCACCTCGCAGAACTTCGTCACCAAGCTGGGCAGGCTGGCCATTCCGGCACAGGTGAACTACCGCCCGTCCGGCACGCATTCGTGGCCGTACTGGGATTTCGAGATGCGCCAGTCCTGGGCGCAGGCCGCCAACGCGCTCGGCGTCGACGCGGGCAAGGGCGCGTGCAGTGTCGGTGGCTCGATCGCGCCGGTGGCCGCGGCGAACGCCTGGCTCGGCGAATGCCAGTCCCCGGAGTACCCGGTGGCCGGCGGTGTGGCCCAGGACTTCCGATCCGGCCGGGTCTATTACACGCAGGCCGACGGCGCGCATCCGGTCGGCGGCATGATCGGCGGCGGTTACCAGGCCGCGCAGGGTCCGGCCGGTCCGCTCGGCTTGCCGACCGGAGACGAGCGCGGGCTGCCCGACGGCCGCGGTCGCATGCAGTCGTTCCAGCACGGCGCCCTCTACTGGACTCCGCAGACCGGCGCCCAAGTGGTGCGTGGCGCGATCCTCGACGAGTGGGGCAGGCAGGGGTACGAGGGCGGCCCGGCGGGCTATCCAATCGCGCCCGAGGTCAAGACGCCGAACCGGGACGGTGCGGTGCAGGCCTTCGAGCACGGCCCGTTCTACTACAGCGCCAAGACCGGGGTGCACCGGGTGCAGGGCCTGATCTTGGACAAGTTCGCCCAAATGGGTTACGAGAACAGCTGGCTCGGGTTCCCCGCCACCGAGGAGCAGCCGCTGAAGGATCTCGGCCGGTACAGCCGTTTCGAGGGCGGCAGTATCTACTGGAGCCCGCTGTCGGGCGCCTGGGCGGTGAAGAACGGTCCGCTGATGGATGCCTGGCAGGTGCTCGGCTATGAGAACGGCAAACTGGGCTATCCGATCAGCGACGAGTTCCCCGTCCCGGGTGGTGTGCAGCAGAACTTCCAAGCGGGCTACATCGTCGTGAAGGACGGCAAGCCCGAGGTACACGGCCTTTAGTACGGACCGGTCTGTTTCTTGACCGGCCGCGCTCCGGGCGGACTTTCCTTTAGCCTGGTGGGCGACCTCCCCCGTTTGCGAACAGATCGAGGACAGAATTCATGCAGAGGACCCGTGGCAAGGTATTCGGCGTTGTCGTGGCGATCGCCGCGACCGGCTTGCTCGCCGCCTGTGGTGGCAACGATTCCACCGCGTCGAGCACGCCGACGCTGACCCGCACCACGGCGGCAACGCAGCCGCCCGCCTCGTCCACCCCCGGCGACACCGCCTCGGCGCCGGCACCCGCCCCGGCCCCGGCGCCCGAATCCCAGCAGGCGCCGGCTCCCGCGCCGGAGCGGCCGGAGCCGATCGAGTCCGCGCCGCCCGCCGACACCTCGAAGCTCACCGACAAGGACAAGAAGTACCTCGACGCGCTGAAGCAGCAGGGTGTCACGCCGTCGACCCCGGATATCGCGCTCAGCGTCGCGGGCTACGTCTGCCAGGGCATCGCCTCCGGTGCGTCCGATCAAGACCTGATGACCTTCGTGACCGCGATGGCCGGTTCCGACCCGTCCTTCGATCCGGCGAAGATGCCGGTGGAGAAGGCCGGGCAGATCTACGTCAGCGCCGCTAAGCAGACGTACTGCCAGTGAGCCCCCGTCGCGGAACGACGTCCCGCCGGTCCCGGCCGGCGGGATGTCTGCTGCTGCTCGCGATCCCGGTGCTGATCATCATCGTGGTGCTGCTGCTGTGGTACCTGCTCGCCGGACCGCTGCGCCAGCCCAAGCCCGGGCCCAAGCCGCCCGAAGAGCCCACGTCCCAGCCCGCGGACTGCCCGGACGTGCAGATGATCTCGGTGCCCGGTACCTGGGAGTCGAACAGCAACGACGACCCGCACAACCCCACGGCGAACCCGAACTCGTTGATGCTCAACATCTCCGGTCCGGTGGCGCAGCAGTTCCCCAAGGAGCGGCTCGACGTCTACACCGTCCCCTATGTCGCGCAGTTCTCGAATCCGATCGCGATTCCCCCGGACGGGCAGCAGTCGTACAACAACAGCCGGACCGAGGGCACGCAGAACATGGCCAAGGCCATGCAGGAGCGGGCGAGCAGGTGTCCGCTGACCAACTATGTGATCGCCGGCTTCTCCCAGGGCGCGGTCATCGCGGGCGACGTCACCAGTCAGATCGCCGCGGGCAAGGGCCCGGTCCCGGCGAAACGGATACTCGGCGTGACGCTGATCTCGGACGGCCGTCGCACCGGCGACACCGGCCCGGGTCAAGCGGTGCAGGTTGGTGCGGTGCCCGCCGGCGTCGGCGCCGAGGTCGCGTTGAAGGGTCTCAATGTGCCCGGTATCACGATGACCGGTCCGCGCCCGGGTGGCTTCGGCGAACTGGCCGAGCGGACCTTCACCATCTGTGCGCAGGGCGACCTGATCTGTGACGCGCCGCGAGAGGCCTTGAGTCCGTGGAACGTCATGGGCAGCGTCGGCGCACTGGTGCGCGCGGCGGGCAATCCGGTGCACGCGCTGTACAACGGATTCGTCGTCGACGACAACGGCACCACCGCTACCCAGTGGACCGCGAACTGGGCGAACGGCCTCATCGAGTCGGCCCCGCATCCGCCGCACTCGTGAGATCTCACAGGCCGTACTCCGGTGCGTGCCCAGTACACCCAGTAGTGCCGGAGCAAGCGCGCGTCCGGCTGGACACGACGCTGTAAAGTGCGCTGGTGATCGCGACGCGGGTAACCCGTACCGAGTGTCGGGCATGACCGCCCCGCAGTGTCGCGCCCGGATTTCCTTACAGCCAGGAGCATGAGTTCATGACAGAAGCCGCCGCCCCGGCCGGTGAGTTGACCGCGCTGGGTACGCCGCTGCGCAGCTTCCGCTTCGCGGCAGCTGGTGAGGGAAACAAGCAAGAAGGTGGCGCCCGCAAGTTCATCCAGACGGCGCAGCAGGCCGAGGAGTACGGCTTCGACAGTTTCGTCGTGCCCGACCACCTCGGCGACCAGATCGGCCCGATCGCCGCGCTCGGCGCGCTGACCCAGGCCACCGAGCGGATCCGGCTCGGAACCTCGGTGCTGGCCAACGGCTTCCGCAACCCGGTGGTGCTGGCGAAGGATCTGGCCACCATCGACGTGCTGTCCAAGGGCAGGCTCGAGGTCGGTCTCGGCGCGGGCTGGAAGCAGGACGAGTTCGCCGCCGCGGGCATCCCCTACGAGACGCCCGGCGTCCGTCTGGAGAAGCTGGACGAGGCGCTGACCATTCTCGACGTGCTGCTGCGCGGTCAGGAGTGCACCTTCGAGGGCAAGCACTACCAGGTGCACGGCGTCAAGGGTACGCCGCGCCCGCGGCAGGGTCCGCGCCCGCCGATCTGCACCGGCGGCGGCGGTCCGAAGATGTTGCGCCTGGCCGCAAAACACGCCGACATCATCTCCGTCGTCCCGGTCACCACCAAGCACGGTAAAGGCCTCTTGTCGGGCATCACGATGGCCAAGACGATCGAGAAGGTGAACCTGATCCGCGAGGCCGCGGGTGATCGGTTCGCCGATATCGAGCTGAACTGGGCCATCACCGCGATCGTCATCACCGACGATCGCGAGAAGACCGCTGAGATGGCGCTTTCCGCGATCGATCGGGGGCTGCACCCGGATCTCGAGGTGGACGTGAAGCTTTCGGTCGAGGAGATCCTCGAGTCGCCCTACGTCGCCATCGGAACGTTCGAGGAAATCGCCGAGCAGATCCGGCGTGTGCGCCAACTCACCTCGATGTCGTATGTAGGGGTATTTCCCACCCAGATGGACGCATTCGCCCCCGTTATTCCCCTGCTGCGAGACGAGTGACCGGGCCTTCTCTGTAACATAACCCTGGTTTGAGTACATCTAGCCGATAGCGGTCACCGCGCAGACCGCCCAGAATCTGCAAGCTGACTCTCCGCACAGTGGGAGCAGCCAGCGGGCGAAAGCGAGTCGGGGCCTCACAGGTAACAGCGGCGTAGTCGCCGTCTTGCTGCGTGTGCCTCGGAGGAGAAGAAGGAATGGAAGAGACTTTCGACGACTACCTGGACGAGACCGGGAACATCCGAATTCCCGAGGATCACACCCTGGTCGATCACGTCGAGAAGCACACCCGGAACGACGCGAACACTCTGGCGTACCGCTACATCGATTACTCGCGTGAGCGTGATGGTGAGGCCCAGGAACTGACGTGGCGTGAGTTCGGCATTCGGCTGCGCGCGGTGGCCGCTCGACTGCAGCAGGTGACCAACCCGGGCGACCGGGTCGCGATCCTGGCGCCGCAGGGCTTGGATTACGTGGTCTCCTTCTTCGCCGCGATCTACGCGGGCACCATCTCGGTGCCGCTGTTCGACCCCGACGAGCCGGGTCACACCGACCGCCTGCACGCCGTGCTCGGCGACTGCGAGCCTGCCGCCATCCTCACCGCGAGCTCCTCCGCGGCGGGCGTGCGTCAGTTCTTCCGTGCGCTGCCCGCCGCTCAGCGCCCGCGCATCATCGCGGTGGACGCGATCCCCGACAGCGTCGGCGAGGGCTGGGTGCGTCCGGATATCGCCATCGATGACATCGCCTACCTGCAGTACACCTCGGGCTCGACCCGGACCCCGGCCGGTGTGGAGATCACCCACCGCGCGGTCGGCACCAACCTGCTGCAGATGGTGAACTCGATCAACCTGGACTGGAACTCGCGCGGCGTCACCTGGCTGCCGCTGTTCCACGACATGGGCCTGCTCACGGTGATCCTGCCCGCGGTCGGCGGCAAGTTCATCACCATCATGTCGCCGAGTGCGTTCGTGCGCCGCCCGTACCGCTGGATCAAGGAACTGGCCGCGCAGTCCGACGGCGCCGGAACCTTCGCCGCCGCACCGAATTTCGCGTTCGAGCATGCCGCCGCGCGTGGTCTGCCGAAGAACGGCGAGTCGCTGGATCTGTCGAACGTGATCGGCCTGATCAACGGCAGCGAGCCGGTGACCACCTCGTCGATGAAGAAGTTCAACGAGGCCTTCGCGCCGTATGGCCTACCCAAGACGGCGATCAAGCCGTGCTACGGCATGGCCGAGGCGACCCTGTTCGTGTCGGCGACCAAGGCCGAGGACGAAGCCAAGGTCACCTGGGTCGATCGCAACGAACTCAACGCCGGCCGCATGGTCAAGGTCGAGCCGGGCACCGACAACGCCATCGCGCAGGTCTCCTGCGGTTACGTCGCGCTGTCGCAGTGGGCCGTGATCGTCGATCCGGAAACCGTCGAGGCCGACGGCGGCCAGGAGCTGCCCGACGGCCGGGTCGGTGAGATCTGGTTGCACGGCAACAACATGGGCATCGGCTACTGGGGTCGCCCGGACGAGACGGCCGCCACCTTCCAGAACAAGGTGCCCCATCGCCTCGCCGAGGGCAGCCACGCCGAAGGCACCGACCGCGACGCCAACTGGATGCGCACCGGCGATTACGGCGTGTACCTCGACGGCGAGCTCTACATCACCGGCCGGGTCAAGGACCTGGTGATCGTCGACGGCCGCAACCACTACCCGCAGGATCTCGAGTTCTCCGCGCAGGAAGCCTCCAAGGCGCTGCGCCCCGGCTTCGTCGCCGCGTTCTCGGTGCCCGCGAACCAGCTGCCCGCGCTCGTCTTCGATCAGGGCAGCCACTCCGGCTTGAAGTTCGACGCCGACGACGGCTCCGAGCAGCTGGTGATCGTGGCCGAGCGCGGCCCCGGCGCGGGCAAGGCCGATCCCCTGCCGATCGCCGACGAGGTGCGGGCCGCGGTGGCCGCGCGCCACGGTGTCACCGTTCGTGACGTCCTGCTGGTGCCCGCGGGCTCGATCCCGCGTACCTCCAGCGGCAAGATCGCCCGGCGCGCCTGCAAGGCCGCCTATCTGGAGGGAACACTGCGGGGTGGTTACACCCAGCAGGCCTTCCCCGATGCACCCGAGGAAGAATGACGGAAGTTCCCGCCTCGATCAGGTCGGAACAGTGGTTGTCTGGCTCGCCACTCGGTTCCGGCCTGTGCCGGAACGACACCGAGTGATCCGGGCCGTCAATCCCCGCCGCGCAACCGCACGCAGACAGGTAGCTTGAGGAATTGATGGCCGACAACGAGTCCACCCAGACGACCGATAACTTGCCCGCCGAGCAGGGTGCCGACCAGGCGCCCGCGCCGGTGAGCGCTGCCGCCACGAGCGGTGAGCGGACCGATCTGTCCGTGGCCGAGCTGCGGGAGTGGCTGCGGCGCTGGGTCGCCGACGCGACCGGGCAGTCGATCGAGGCGATCACCGTGGACCGGCCGATGGAAGAGTTCGGGCTCGCCTCGCGCGACGCCATCGCCCTCGGCGGCGATATCGAGGAACTCACCGGCGTGGTGCTGACCGCGACCGTCGTATACCAGCATCCGACCATCGCGTCGCTGGCCGAGGTGGTCATCAACGGCGAGCCGGAAAGCGTGGACGAAGTCTCCGACGACTCCTTCTATACCGCGGGCTACCAGCCGGGTCAGGCGCACGATATCGCCATCGTCGGCCTGTCCACCCGGTTGCCCGGCGCGGGCGATACGCCGGAGTCGACCTGGGAGTTCCTGATCAATCGCGGGGACGGGATCCGGGATCTGCCCGAGGGGCGGTGGGACGAGTTCGCCGCCGATCCGGGTGCCGCCGCAGCCATCGCCTCGGCCAACACTCTGGGCGGTTACCTTGACCAGGACGTGGTCAAGGGCTTCGACGCGGAGTTCTTCGCGATGTCGCCGCTCGAGGTCGAGAACGTCGATCCGCAGCAGCGCCTGATGATGGAACTGACCTGGGAAGCGTTGGAGCACGCCAGGATTCCCGCCAGCGAACTCAAGGGCGCGCCGGTTGGTGTCTTCATCGGCACGTCGACCAGTGACTTCATGCTGGTCGCCGCCCTCGGCGTCGGCAACCAGGACCCGAATCTGCCCGCTTCCGCCGCGGCGTACGGCATCACCGGCGCGTCCTCCGGCATCATCGCCAACCGCGTCTCCTACTTCTACGACTTCCGTGGCCCATCCGTCGCGGTGGACACCGCCTGCTCGTCCACGCTGGTCGCCGTGCATCAGGCGGTACGCGCGCTCCGCGACGGCGACGCCGACCTGGCACTGGCCGGCGGCGTGAACATGCTGCTCGCGCCGATGGTCACCCTCGGCTACGACTCGGTCGGCGCGGTCGCGAAGAACGGCCGGATCAAGGCGTTCTCGGCCGATGCCGACGGCATGGTTCGTTCCGAGGGCGCCGGTCTCATCGTGCTCAAGCGCCTGGCCGACGCCGAACGTGACGGCGATCGAATCATGGCCGTCATCAAGGGCTCCGCGATCAACTCCGACGGACGCTCCAACGGCATCGTCGCGCCCAATCCCGATGCCCAGGCCGAGGTGCTCCGCCGGGCGTATCGGGACGCGGGAATCGTGCCGTCGACCGTCGACTACATCGAGGCGCACGGCACCGGCACCCTGCTCGGCGACCCGATCGAAGCCGACGCGCTCGGCCGGGTGGTCGGCCGCGGTCGTGCGGACGACCAACCCGCGCTGCTCGGCTCGGTGAAATCCAATTTCGGCCACCTGGAATCGGCCGCGGGTGCGGCGAGCTTCGCCAAGATCGTGATGGCGTTGCAGCACAACGTCATTCCGCCGAACATCAACTTCGCCGGTCCCAACCCGTACATCCCGTTCGACCAGGCCCACCTGAAGGTCGTCGACGAGCCGACCGAATTCCCGCGCTACAGCGGCACCGCCACCATCGGCATCTCCGGTTTCGGCTTCGGCGGTACCAACGCACACGTGGTGGTGCAGGAATACGTTCCGGCTGCGGCCGAGGCCCCGGCCGCCCCCGAGGCAGTCGCACCGAAGGTCGAGGCAGCGGCGGTCGATGCGAATGTCGCTGCCCTCGACGCTGAACTCGATGATGAGTCGACCGACGTGATCGCGGAAGCGGACGCGATCGTCGCCGAGGCAGGCGAAGACGTCACCGAGACCGCTGCGCTCGCTACCGAACCCGCGGCTGCGGCCGCGGAAGCTGTTGCCACGGTGGCGGAATGGACCGCCGAGCGCACCGAACCGCTCCCGGTCGTGTTGCCGATTTCCGGCTACATGCCTTCGCGCCGCCGCCGCGCCGCCGGTGAGCTGGCCGACTGGCTGGAATCCGAAGCGGGCCGCGATGTTTCGCTCGAGGACGTGGCCAGGTCGCTGGCCAAGCGCAGCCACTGGCGTTCGCGCGGTGTGGTGCTCGCCAAGACGCACGAGGAGGCCGTCGCCGGTCTGCGTGCCATCGCGGCGGGTAAGCCCGGCAACGGTGTGTTCACCGCAGACGCGCCCGCCGCCGTCGGCCCGGTGTGGGTGCTCTCCGGTTTCGGCGCGCAGCACCGCAAGATGGCCAAATCGCTGTACCTGGAGAATTCCATCTTCGCCAAGGCCGTCGACCAGGTCGACGAGCTGGTGCAGGACGAGGCCGGGTACTCGATCCGGGACATGTTCCTCGACGACGGCCAGGACTACAACGTCGGCACCTCGCAGGTCGGCATCTTCACCATCCAGGTCGGCCTGGCCGCGCTGCTGCGCGCGCACGGCGCGGAACCCGAAGCGGTGGTGGGACATTCGATGGGCGAGGTCGCCGAGGCGTACATCGCGGGCGGCCTGCCGCTCGAGGACGCGGTCCGGGTGATCTGCGCCCGCTCGCGCCTGATGCACGAGGGCGAGCAGATGCTCACCGACGACGACGTGCGCAACATGGCGCTCGTCGAATACAGCGCCGAGGACATCGAGAAGCTGCTCGCTGAATTCCCGGACGTCGAGGTCGGCGTGTACGCGGCCCCCACCAACACGGTGATCGGCGGGCCGCGCGCGCAGGTCGAGGCGATCGTGGCGCGGGTGGAGGCGGAGGGCAAGTTCGCCCGGATCCTGCAGACCCGCGGCGCGGGCCACACCTCGCAGATGGACCCGCTGCTCGGCGAGCTGGCCGCGGAGCTGGCCGGCATCGAGCCGACCAAGCTGAAGACCGGTCTCTACTCGACCGTGCACAAGGGCGAGTTCTACCGCGCGGGTACCGATCCGGTGCACAACGAGGACTACTGGGTGAAGAACATGCGCGGCAGCGTGTACTTCACCAACGCGGTGAAGCTCGCGGTCGACGCGGGCCACACCACCTTCCTGGAGCTCGCGCCGAACTCGGTCGCGCTGATGCAGGTGCTCGGCACCACCTTCGCCGCGGGTCTGCACGACGCGCAGCTCATTCCGACGCTCAAGCGCAAGGAAGACGAGGCGGCCGGCGTGATCGGCGCGCTGGCGCAGTTGTACGTGCACGGGCACAAGGTGGACCTGTCCTCCCTGCTGACCCCCGGGGCGTACGCCGACGTGCCGCGAACCACGTTCGTGCGCAAGGAGTACTGGCCGAAGGCGTCGCTGTCCGCGGGCGGCGGCAACACCCGGGTGCCCGGCGCGCACGTGGCGCTGCCGGACGGCAGGCACGCGTGGGAGGTGCAGGCCGCATCCGCTGGCGACCTGGCCGCGCTCGTGCAGGCCGCCGCGGCACAGGTGCTCAGCGAGGTCTCGCTCGGCGCCTCGATCGTGCACGCGACTGTTCCGGCGTCGGGCACGCTGACCACCACGCTGACCCCGCATCCCGGCGGTGCGTCGGTGCAGGTGCACGCCAAGGAGGGCGCGAGCTTCCGGCTGCTCTTCGACGCCGTGGTCACCTCGGGCGCGCCGTTGCCCGAACCCGTTGTGGCCGAGCTCGTTCCGGCGGCCGCCGCGGTCGAGCCGGCGGCGGGCACCGACCTGGAAGTCATCGAGACCTTCGGTGACCGCTGGGATCCGAACGGCAGCCAGAAGCTCGAGGACCGGCTCGCGCTGATCGTCGCCGAGTCCATGGGCTACGCGGTCGAGGATCTCCCGATGGAGATCCCGCTGATGGAGCTCGGTCTCGACTCGCTGATGGCCATGCGCATCAAGAACCGCGTCGAGTACGAATTCGATATCCCGCAGCTGCAGATCCAGGCCGTGCGCGACGCCAACCTCAACGAGGTCGGCAAGGTGCTGCGCTACGCCGTCGAACACCGCGACGAGTTGCAGGCGGTCGCCGCGAAACAGGCTGCGGGCGAAGAGGTCACCGTCGACGCCGGCTTCATCGAGGCGGCTCGTGCCGCGGTCGCCGCGGGCGAGGACCCGGCCGCGATCGCCGCTGCTGCCGCGAATACCGCTGCACCCGAGGCTGTTTCGCCGTCGAACGCGGACGCCGAGACCGCCGCGCCGGCTACCGAAGCCGCCGCGCCGGTGGCAGCCGCTACGCCGGCCGCCGAGACGCCCGCCGTACCGGCGGAACCTGCTGTGGCCGAACCGGTTTCGCCGGTCGCCGCGCCGGCACCTGCCGCTGCCCCGGCCTTCGGCGGTCAGCAGCCCGCCGACGAGGACGACGTCCCGCCGCGCGACGCCGCCGAACGATTGACCTTCGCCACCTGGGCGGTGGTCACCGGTAAGTCCGCCGGCGGTATCTTCAACACCCTGCCGATCCTCGAGGAAGAGGTGGCCGAGAAGCTGGCGGCCCGGCTCACCGAGCGGGTCAAGGCCGAGGTCACCGTCGACGATGTGCTCGACTGCGAGACCATCGAGCAGCTCGCGGAGATCGTGCGTAGGTTGCAGGACAGCGGTGCCGACGTGGACGGATTCGTGCGTCCGCTGCGCGCGCGCCCCGAAGGCTCGAATGCGGTGCCGGTCTTCGTGTTCCATCCTGCCGGCGGCAACACGCTCGTGTACGAACCGCTGCTGAAGCGGCTTCCGGCCGACACCCCGATGTACGGCTTCGAGCGGGTCGACGGCGCGATCGAAGAGCGCGCCCGCCAGTACGCGCCGGAACTGCGCAAGCTGCAAGGGGACGGTCCTTTCGTCCTCTACGGCTGGTCACTCGGTGCGGTATTGGCCATGGCCTGTGCGCAGATCCTGCGCGCGGATGGCGCGGACGTCAGGGTCGTCGGACTTATCGACCTCGCTATTCCGTCTGAGCCGGAGGACAACAGTCCCGAAGAGCGGGTGCGTCGGATCGAGCGGTATCAGGCCTTCGCCAAGAAGACCTACGGCGTCGACGGGGAACTTCCGCCCGAGCAGTTGCAAGAGCTGGCCGCGGCCTCCGATGAAGAACAGTTCAAGATGATCTCGGAACTGGTCAAACTGAGCGGGGCGAAGATCCCGGGTGGCGTGCTCGAGCACCAGAAGACCTCGTGGATCGAAAACCGTGCGCTGCAGCAGGTCCAACCGACACACTACGACGGTGATGTCGTGCTCTACCTCGCCGATCGCTACCACGATGGCGCGATCGAGTTAGAGCCGCGCTACGCCGACCGCAAGCCGAACGGTGGCTGGGACGAGTACCTGTCGCATCTGGAAATTGTGCACATTCCCGGTGACCACCTGCAGATCATCGATGAGCCTCGGATCGGAAAGATCGGAGCCGACCTCGCCGCCAAGCTTGCCGCGATAGATGTGAAAGGGGCTCAGTGACTACGACTGCCGAGAAGCTCGCCGACCTGCGCAAGAGGCTGGATTTAGCGCAGGAGCCGGCGGGTGAAGCGGGGGTGGCCAAGCGGGCGAAGAAGGGGATTCCCAGCGCTCGTGACCGGATCAACATGCTGCTCGATCCGGGCACTTTCGTGGAAATCGGTGCGCTGGTGCGTAAACCGGGTGATCCGACAGCGCTGTACGGCGACGGCGTGGTCACCGGGCACGGTTTGGTCGAGGGTCGCCCGGTGGCGGTGTTCTCCCACGATCAGACCGTTTACGGCGGTTCGGTCGGTGAGATGTTCGGCCGCAAGGTCGCCGGGATCATGGAGTACGCGGCCAAGGTCGGCTGCCCGGTGGTCGGCATCAACGATTCCGGCGGTGCCCGGGTGCAGGAGGCGGTGACCTCGCTGGCCTGGTATGCCGAGCTGGGCCGTCGTCAGGAGCCGCTGTCGGGTCTGGTGCCGCAGATCTCGATGATCCTCGGCAAGTGCGCCGGTGGTGCCGTGTACGCCCCGATCAACACCGACGTGGTGGTGGCGACCGAAGAGGCGTACATGTTCGTCACCGGTCCCAAGGTGATCCGTGAGGTCACCGGCGAGGACGTGAGCCTCGAGGAGTTGGGTGGCGCGCAGAGCCAGGCCGAGTACGGCAACATCCATCATGTCGCGGCGGACGAGAAGGCCGCTTTCGACTGGGTGCGCGACTACCTGAGTTTCTTGCCGACCAGCTGTCAGGAGCTCGCGCCGATCGTGAACCCGGGCCTGGAGCCCGAGCGCACCGACAGCGATCTGGAACTGAATTCCCTTGTGCCGGACTCGGACAACGCCGCCTACGACATGCACGACATCCTGCTGCGGATCTTCGACGACGGCGCGTTCCACGAGGTAGGCGCCTCGGCCGGGCGCAACATCATCACCGGTTTCGCCCGGGTGGACGGTCGCAGCGTCGGCGTGGTCGCCAATCAGCCGATGGTGTACGCCGGTGCGCTGGACGCCCGCGCCTCGGACAAGGCGGCGCACTTCGTGCGGTTGTGCGACGCGTTCGAGATCCCGCTCGTCTTCGTGGTGGACACCCCCCGGCTTCCTACCCGGTGTGGAGCAGGAGAAGATCGGCGTGATCAAGCGCGGCGGCCGGTTCCTGTTCTCCTTCGTGGAGGCGACCGTGCCGAAAGTGACTGTGGTGATCCGTAAGTCGTACGGCGGCGGCTACGCGGTGATGGGCTCCAAGCAGCTCGGCGCCGACGTCAACCTGGCCTGGCCCACCGCCCGGATCGCGGTGATGGGCGCCGAGAGCGCGGTCAGCCTGATCGGCGGCAAGCAGATCGAGGCCGCGCCCGAGGAGCAGCGGGCGGCCGTGCGCCAGCAGATGATCGACTTCTACAACGCCACCATGGCCACGCCGTGGGTGGCCGCCGAACGCGGCTACATCGACGCGGTCATCGAACCCTCGACCACCCGGCTGGAGCTGCGCCGCGCGCTGCAGTTGCTGCGGGACAAGACGCAGGCGCGCAACCCGCGCAAACACCACCTGCTGCCGCTGTAGTTCTCCCGGAATCGGGCCGCATCCGTTGGGACGCAGCCCGATTCAACCGTTGCGGGTTTTCAGGCGACGCTGGCGGACTCGATCACCACGTCGTCCTTCGGCACATCCTGGTGTCCGGCGTTGCTGCCGGTCGCCACGCCCTCGATCTTGTCGACCACGTCCTGGCCCTCGACCACCGCGCCGAACACGGTGTAGCCCCAGCCCTGCGGGTTGGGCGCCTTGTGGTTGAGGAAGTCGTTGTCGCTCGAGTTGATGAAGAACTGCGCGGTGGCCGAGTGCGGATCGTTGGTCCGCGCCATTGCCACGGTGTACTTGTTGTTCTTCAGTCCGTTGTTCGCCTCGTTCTGAATGGGCGCCTGCGTCGGCTTCTGCCGCATGCCCGGCTCGAAGCCGCCACCCTGGATCATGAAGCCCGGGATGACGCGGTGGAAGATGGTGCCGTCGTAATGGCCGGCCTTCACATAGTTCACGAAGTTCTGCACCGTGGTCGGCGCCTTCTCGTCGTCGAGTTCCAGGACGATCGGGCCGAAGTTGGTCTGAAGATTCACCTTGGTCATACCCACACCTTGCCAGCCCGCTCCCGCGCGCCTTTTGCCGGTCGTGTGTATACCGTGCGAACCCCCCTTGACCATCACGGCGCGCATTTACGAACAATGGCGTGCTGCGGGCGCGGCATATTGAACACAGCTAGCATTGCCAATCGTGCCCGACGCCGCTACCGCTGTTCTGACGAAACCGCCCGCCGCTCCGGCGGCCTCTCCGGCCGATTTCCGGACCGCGCGAATAATCGCGCTGGTCGCCGGTCTGCTCGGCGCGCTGTTCGCCATTGCGACCCCTTTCCTGCCGGTCACCCAGACCACGGCGGTGTTGAATTGGCCGCAATCCTCGACGCTCGGCAACGTGCAGGCGCCCTTGATGTCTCAGGTCCCGATCGACCTGAAGGCCACGATTCCCTGCAGCACGGTCGCGCAGCTGCCCGAACGCGGCGGCATGCTGCTGGCCACCGCGCCACCGCAGGGTGACCGGGCCGCGCTGGAGGCCTTGTTCATCCGGGTGTCCGAGACCTCGGTCGACGTGATCGATCGCAATGCCGTGGTGGTGTCGGCGCCGCGAGCCGACATGGAGCAGTGCTCGTCGCTGGTGCTCACCTCCGATCACGACCGCACCCGCGCGGTGTTCGAGGGACTGACCACCACCGTCACCAAGCCGGTCGCGGGCGGGGCCGAGGAGCAGGTGCAGGTGCCGGTCGAGGGTTCGCTCAACGGCGACCTGCGGCCGCAGGTGGTCGGCGTCTTCTCCGACCTCAAGGGCGCGGCGCCGGCGGGTCTCGACTTCACGATGACGGTCGACACCCGGTTCTCCACCAGTCCCACCCTGATCAAGCTGATCGCGATGATCGCGGCGGTGCTGTGCACACTGGTCGCGCTCGCGGCGCTGGCCCGGCTCGACGGCAGTGACGGGCGCGGGCACCGCCGCTTCCTGCCATCGAACTGGCTGAAGCCCACCTGGGCCGACGGCGCGATCGTCGGCACGCTGCTGGTGTGGCATTTCGTCGGCGCCAACACCTCCGACGACGGCTACATCCTGAGCATGGTGCGGGTCGCCCCGCACGCCGGCTACATGGCCAACTACTTCCGCTGGTACGGCGTCCCGGAGGCGCCGTTCGGCTGGTACTACTACGTGATCCAGCTCTTCGCGGAGTTCTCCACCGCCAGTGCCTGGGTGCGGGTGCCCGCGCTGCTCTGCGCCATCCTCTGCTGGCTGGTGATCAGCCGCGAGGTGGTGCCGCGCCTCGGACGCGGCGTGCGCAACAGCAAGGTGGCGTTGTGGACCGGCGGCCTGGTGTTCCTGGCGTTCTGGCTGCCGTTCGACAACGGCCTGCGGTCCGAGCCGATCGTCGCGCTCGGCGCGCTGCTCACCTGGGTGTCGATCGAGCGGGCCATCGCGACCGGCAGGCTGCTGCCCGCCGGGGTCGCGGTCCTGGTCGCCGCGTTCACCCTCGCGGCCGCGCCGACCGGCCTGATGTGTGTGGCGGCGTTGCTCGCCGGTATCCGCCCGCTGATCTGGATCGTGGTGCGCAAGCGGCGCCAGTTCGCCGAGCAGGGCGGAAAGTGGTGGGCCACACTGCCGTTGCTCGCCCCCATCGCGGCGGCCGGACTGCTCGTGCTCATCGTGGTGTACAGCGATCAGACGTTCGCGGGCATCCAGGAGGCGAACCGGGTCCGTCAGGTCACCGGGCCCAACCTCGCCTGGTACGAGGACTACCTGCGCTACTACTACCTGTTCGTGGAGACCGTCGACGGTTCGCTGTCGCGCCGCTTCGCGTTCCTGGTGATGCTGCTCTGCCTGTTCACCACCATGCTGGTGCTGTTGCGGCGTCGGCGCGTGCCCGGTATCGCGAGCGCGCCGACCTGGCGATTGATGGGTGTCGTGTTCGGCACCATCTTCTTCATGATGTTCAACCCGACCAAGTGGACGCACCACTTCGGTGCGTACGCGGGCATCGCCGGTTCGCTGGCCGCGGTGACCGCGGTCGCGGTATCGGCCTCGGCCCTGCGGGCGCGCAAGAACCGGGCGATCTTCCTGGCCGGGCTGTTGTTCGTGCTCGCGCTGGCGTTCTCCGGCATCAACGGCTACTGGTACGTGTCCAGCTTCGGTGTGCCGTGGTTCGACAAGCGCATCTCGCTGCACGGCTACCAGTCGAACACCTTGATGCTGGGTCTGTTCGGGCTGGCGCTCGCGTTGGTCGCCTGGCATTCGCTGCGGGAGGGCTACGCGAAACCGGAGGCCTCGCCACGGTCTGCGCGCGGCAAGCGAATTCGCAAGTTCGCCGCGATCCCGCTCACCGTCGTCGCCGCGCTGATGGTCGCGCTCGAGGTGCTCTCGCTGGTCAAGGGTGCGGTCTCGCAGTACCCCGCGTACTCGCTGGCGCGCTCGAACCTCGACGCGCTCGGCGGCAACAGTTGCGGCCTCGCCAATGATGTTCTGGTCGAAGCGGATCCGAACGGCGGCCGGTTGCAGCCGATCCCCGATCCGGCGCTCACCGATTCGAGTGATCCGCTGGCCGGCGTCGACCCGGTCGGGTTCGATCCGAACGGCGTGCCCAACGATCTGTCCGCCGACAGCGTCGAGGTGAAGCCGGGCACCGGCAATACCTCGACCCAGTCGGTCGGCGCCGCGTTCGCCGAGGGGCAGAGCGCGGGCACCGGCGGTGGGCAGGGTGCGCGTGGCGTCAACGGCAGCACCGTGGCGCTGCCGTTCGGGCTGGACCCGGCGACCACGCCGATCCTCGGCAGCTACCAGAACGGCGTGCAGCAGCCCGCGCATCTCACCTCGAGCTGGTACGGGCTCTCGCCGCGGTCGGCGGACAGCCCGCTCGTGGTGATCAGCGCGGCGGGACGCATCCTGTCCGTCGACGACACCGGTGACACCCGCTACGGCCAGTCGCTCACCGTCGACTACGGCAGGAAGCTGCCCGACGGCAGCGTCGAGAAGCTCGGCACCTACCTGCCGCGCGATATCGGCCCGTTCCCGTCCTGGCGTAACCTGCGCGTCCCGCTCGCCGAGATCGCGCCGGAGGCCGACGCGGTCCGCATCGTCGCCAACGACCCGATCCTGATCGGTGACCAGTGGCTGGCGTTCACCCCGCCGCGGATGCCGAAGTTGCAGTCGCTCAACACCTTCATCGGTTCCGAGCAGCCCGTGCTCGAGGACTGGGCCGTCGGTCTCCAGTTCCCCTGCCAGCGCCCGTTCAACCACAAGAACGGCGTGGCCGAGGTTCCCGGGTACCGCATCCTGCCGGACCGCCCGCTCGCCATCAGCTCCACCAACACCTGGCAGGCGGAGGAGTTCGGCGGCATCCTCGGCTTCTCCCAGATGCTGGCGAAGTCGGTGACCGTCCCGACCTACCTGAAGGACAACTACGCCCGCGACTGGGGCTCCCTGGAGCGCTACGACCAGTACGACCGCAGCGCCACCCCGGCAAAACTCGACACCGGCACCGCCACCCGCTCCGGCTTCTGGACCCCCGGAAAACTCCGCGTCTTCTAGCCCCCGAGACCCCGCAGGCCCGCCGAGCATCAGCTCAGCGGGCCTGCGGGCGTCCGGGGTCCGGCGCGGTCGCTCCGGGTAGCCTCGGCGCATGACGAGCGGCGCTCCGACCGACTGGTACCGGTGGATACCGGAGCAGATCACTACTCGGGATTATGAACAGCTCCCCGAAGACTTCTGCCGCACCATCGAGGTGGTCGACGGCCACATCGTCAAGTGTGAGAGTCCGTCACGTCTGCACAACCGAGTGGCGCGCCGCATGGCCGAGCGGATGGAGGCGGGCCGTAAGCCCGAACCGTGCCTGATGGTCGAGACCGACGGCGATGTGCGAATCAGCGATGTTCCGTTGAGTCTGCGCAGACCCGATGTCGTCGTGTACCGCTGCCTCGCCGACGATGCGCGGCTGTACTCGGGTGACACTGTGCTGGTTGTCGAGATCGTCTCGCCGGACAGCTCGTTCCACACCGACACGGTGGAGAAGAAGGCGGCTTACGCCGCGGCCGGTATCCCGGTGTACCTCATCGTGTTTCTCACCGAAGCCGGGGACGGCATCGAACTGATCGAGGAGTACCGCCTCTCCGAAGGGCGGTATCACCTCGTCTGCCTGCACACCCGCCGCCTGACCATCGATTCCCCCATCGCCGTCGACATCGCATTCAGCGAGCTGTCCTCGGGGTAATCCGGCGTTGCTCGGCCGACGGCTCACGGCATGCGATGAATCGCAGCACGAGGGGGCGTAGATCGCGCTGTTCGTCCTCGGTCAGGAAGCAGACGAGCGCGGGCAGATCCAGGTCATCGAAAGACGCCGTCATGCGTGCAACCTTCCCTCAGCAATCGGACTTCAGGGCCGATCGGCCGGACCGGCTCGGGTCTACGAAGGACGTGCCGGTGTGGTCGTCACGGGAGGAAATGGCGTTGATGGCTTGTTTGGGACTCGTGGCTCAATTATCCGGGCGTGGGTCTACCCGCGGGTGAAAGTCGGGCGCCCGCATCGGTTTCAGGAGTGGGTGATGCGGGGCGCGGGGGTTTCGGCGTTGCCGGCGACTGCCGCTGGTCGTGTGCAGCGGTGGTGGGCAAGAGATTTCGTTGGTTCTGCGATCCGGGCCGGGTACGTTCGGGCGGGGCTGACGCGGGCCAGGGGGTAGGGCGCGGATCGGGCTAGCCGGGGGGTTGCTCAGACCTTGGTCATACGCAGGCCGAGTTCGCGGCGGAGCACTTCTTGGGAGGGGAGGCGGTTGAGTACGCGCAGGACCGCGGGGCGCAGTTCCCGTTGTTCGTCCTCGGTGAGGAGACCGACGAGATCGCGCAGATCCATCTGATCGAAAGCCGACGTCATACTGCACAGATTACGGTTTTTCGCTGAACTCGTCCTGTGATCGCACCGTGAATTTGCCGTCCAACCGGTCTGTTTACGATATTTTTTCGCCGCCGCAACACCCAACCGGTCGGTTCGGGTGCGCGGCGGCGACCATTCATCCGCGTGCGCGGATCGGATCGTCCTTGGCGAATCCGCTGCGCGTTTCGACCGTGCCGCCGATAACGGCGGGCCGGGCATTCGGGTCGTACGGGGTGAACTTCTCGAGCGAACCCCAGTCGCGCGACCAGTCGTGTTCGAGGTAGCTGGGGACGGTCTCGGATTCCAGCAGCAGCCCGGTCCAGCCGAGCGGTCCACCGCCGATATCGTCCTGCCAGGCGTTGGAGGCATCGGAGCCGACCCGGTCGGGCAGGATCCGCCAGCGCGGCACCTCGGCGACGCCGTCGTGGTGGTCGAACGGACGCTGGCACGGGAACGCGAGCCCGACATGCCAGTCGAGCAGCACCGGATCCTTACTGCCGACAACGGAATTCAGCGCGGCCAGCTTGGGCAGCCGGGGCGGGGTCACCGCGAGCCATTGCTTGGGCGTGATGTCGTTGTCCACCGCGACCAGGCGCACCGCGTTCGCCTCGACCGGCAACTGGTCCAGCGGCACCCGCAGGTTGCGCCAGGACGGGGCGGGCCCGATGTCGAGCGGGTCGATCGAGCCGAGCTTGCGCACCGCGCCGCCCGCCTCGCGCACGCCGTATTCGAGGTGCAGCTCCTGTCCGTAGGTGACCACGCCGTCGGCGTCGATGTGCCGGATCCGGCCCGCCGCGGTGATCGCGAGCACCTGGTAGGCGGGGTCGTGGCGCATGCTGTCGGTCAGGTCCAGGCCGTACCACTGCGAGGTGAGCGAGGCCTGCTGCTGTTCGTTGTCCTGGTAGCTGCCCAGGACCGGGGTCGTCGCCGGGTCGAGCCCGAACGGCAGCGCGACCGTGCTGCCGTTGATCCCGGTCTGGGCGGTGGTGCCGCCGCCGGTGCCCGCGCCGGTGGTCTTGGTCGTCTTGTTCTTGGCGTCGCTGTTCACCGAGTTGGCGCCGCCGGACACCGTCTCCTCGGCATCGGCGGTGAGGTCGCTCGCGACCCCGTTCGGTGTGAATCCCTTTGTCTCGGCGGCCAACCCGTCGGCGGGAGCGCCGGTGAGCGGCAGCAGCAGCGAGTTCTTCGTGTCCGTCTCGACCAGCACCTCGTTCGCGAGGGCGCACGAATCACCGGCCAGGGATTCGAGATTCGACTTCGCGATCGAGTAGGCCGGGTACTGCGCGACCGCCGCCTTGGCCAGCGACGCGACCTCGAACAGCACCAGCACCGCGGCGGCGATGGTCAACGGCGCGCTGGCGAACCGGTCGAAGCGCCTGGGCGTCAACCGCTCCCGGCGATACGGCTGCCGATAGTGCGCCCACACCGCGACGAGCAGCGCGACGCCGCTCAACCCGAGGAACAGGGTGGAGAAGCCTTTGCCCGCCACCAGTGGCGCCTTGTCCCACCACGGCACGCCGTAGCTGGACACGTACCACCAGCCGTTCGATCCGGTGAACGTGATCGCGAGCAGGAACAGCACCGCGGCGGCGAACAGGGCGCGGTTGCGCGGCGAGCGAATCCCTTCGGTGCCGACCGCGACGGCCGCGAGCGCGGCGAGCGAGCCGGCCAGCCCGGCGTACACGCCGAAGTGATGGGTCCACTTGGTCGGCGTGAACATCATCAGGAACAGCGAGGCGAACACGATGCCGAGAATCCGCACCGACGGCCCGCGCGAGGTGCCGGGGATGCGGCCCTTGCGCAGCACCTGCAACACGCAGACCAGCAGGCACAGCAGCATGACGAGCACGCCGAAGCGCCGGGCCAGCGAGCCGTCCGGTGAGAGCATCAGCAGCGAATCCCATCGCGTGCGTTCGTCGAACCAGGCCACGTTCGGCCCGACGAGCGTGCGCACCCGGGTCGCCTCCATGACGGTGGACAGCGTCTGGTCCGCGAAAACCACCACCAGCACCAGGGTTCCGGCGGACAGGCCGGGCGCGAGCAGGGCCAGGTAACGGAAGATCGAGGCGGGCAACGAGTTTCGCCGGGCAACCTGGGTAGTGCCGGTATCGGCGGCGGCCGTGGGGCTTTCGGCCACACCGCCGCCCGGTGCGGGGACCACACCGCGGGCGCGTTTGATGATGATCTGCAACACCGGTCGCGATCCGGCGATCAGCGCCGCGATGCAGATGAGCCCGGTCGGGCCGGCCGCCAGCGAGAAGCCCGCGATCAGCACGGCGATGGCGGCGGGCAGCAGTCGCCCGGTGGCGATGGCGCGTTCGATCGAGCACCAGGTGAGCAGCGCGCCGGCGGCGATCAGCGGTTCCGGCCGCAGGCCGTTGTCGTAGGGCAGCCAGAACGCGAGGAACACCAGGCCCGCGGTCCACAGCGCGACCTTGTTGCGCCGGACGCGAGCACCCAAGCGCGGCAGTACTTCCCGGCTGATCACCAGCCAGCAGGTGATGCCGGCCAGCAGTGCGGGCAGGCGCATCCACGGGCTGGCGTCGGAGACCCGGGTCATCCACGCGAGCACCTCGTAGGACCAGCCGAACGGCGCCTCGGGCACGCCGAACCAGCGGTAGTAGTTCGCCATGAACCCGGCGTGCCCGGAGGCCCGCGCCATGTTCAGGATGTAGCCGTCGTCGGAGGTGTTGGCGCCGATGAAGTGCCACAGGCCCAGCGTGCCGAGCACCACCGCGTCGGTCGCGCCGAACCGCCACCAGCGGGCGGGCAGGAAGCGCCGGGCCCGGCGCCCGTCACTGGTGTCGAGCAGATGCAGCGCGAGCAGCGCGACGACGGTGCTCAGCGCCGCGACGACGATCGCGGCCAGTTTCAGCGCGGTGCGGGAGGAGGAGAAGCGCGAGTCGATATCGGCGTGCACTGCGGCGCCGTCGAGCCGGTCGGCGGCCAGATCGGTGAAGACACCGACGATCTGGGGCCGGATATCGCGAGTCACGGTGTTACGGAAGGGCGTTCCGTCCTGCCGGGTCACGTCGGTGAGCTCGGTGCTCGTCGCGGCGGCGGTCGAATCGATGGTCAGCGCCGTGCAACCGGTGCCCGTGGTGATCTCCTCGACCGGCGCGGACAGCAGCGGCACATCGCGCAGGATCACCGACAGCACACCGTCGGCGACCGAGACGACCAGCCCCTTGGTTGCCGCCTGACCCGACGCGACGGGCACGGTGGACACCACGGTGCCGGCCGGTCCCACGGCCCGCACCAGCGCGCACGGCAGCGTCGCGTGCATCCGCAGCGGCACGTAGGACACCAGCGGCGCCTCGACGCTGCTCGTCCCGGCCTGCGGCCAGTCCAGCGTCGCCCGGTCCTGTTTCACCGGCAGTACCGGGGTGAGCAGCGCCAGCACGAACCCGAGCAGTCCGGCGACGATGGCGATCAGGCGATATCGGCCGGCCCGATCCCGGCGCGGAGCACCGTCGGCCCCGTCGCTGTCGCCGGGACGGGTGAACGCTCGAGTTGCTCGGTCCGCTCGCACGGTCGTTGATGCTAGCTACTCGACCGGCCGCTGCCGATGATCACCTCAGCTTCCAGAGCCACACGTCGTCGACGCGGGCCGGGGCGAAGCCGAGCAGTCGGGTCACGGTGGTGCGCAGTGTGTCGCCGTTCTTCGTAGCGGGCAGCACCAGGACGTCGGCCTGCCAGAACCTCAGGTCCTCCTGCGCGTCGGCGCGGGTCTCCGCGGTGATCGGCGGCACTGTGCCGGTGTCCTGCGCCTGCACGAGCAGTGCGGTGGTCGGCCGCATCTCGGGTCCGTAGATCCCCTTCTTCTGCGTGCCGGTCGGACCGACGAAATACCCTCCGGCGAGCGGGAAGTCGAAGCCCGCGTCGGCCTGCCAGCGCAGTGCGCCCGCGTCCAGCGGCCGCGGCGGCGGCACCATGACCACCGACCCGCCGTGCACGTAGTCGCGCACCGTCCCGTCCGCGAAGAACGCGGGTGTGGCGGGTCGTTGGACCACCGGCAGGATGGTCGGGGTCAACGGCAGCAGCGCGCACAGCAGCGCGCCGAACCAGGCCAGCGGCCGCCAGTCGCCCGGCGACTCACGCCACCAGCCGATCGCCCGCTGGGTGGCCAGGGCCAGCACCGCCGCGATGGCGGGGATGGCCGCCATGGTGAGCCGGGTCTCCAGCACGGTGCTCAGCAGCGGGACGTGTTCGGCCCAGCGCCAAGGCAATTCGATGCCGGTGTCCTGCTTGCCGAACATGGCGACTGCGCCGAGCGAGAGCACGCCGAACACCGCGATCACCACGGCCGCCGCGCGCACCACCCGTTCGCGCCAGAGCAGCGCGAGGGTGGCGGTGAGCACCAGCAGCAGCGGCCAGCCGAAGTAGGCGTTCTGCTCGGTCTCGTTGATCGCGACGTTCTGTCCGGGCGCGAAGAGGCCGCCGAGGGATTCGGACGGGAACTGCACGATCGCCTTCAGATCGTTGCCCATCGGGCCGTGGTCGATGGAGCGGTAGCTCTGCGGCCCGAAAAACTGCCACCACAGCGGGATTTCGGTGAGCATGAGCGCAATCACCGCCGCCAGCAGCAGCGCGGGGGTGAGCCCGCGCAGCACCCGCAGCCCGTGCCGGGGTGTGTGCAGCAGGTAGACGACCGAGAACAGCCCGAACGCGAGTGCGAAGATCAACAGTGGTTCTTCGCCGAGCGCGATCTGCAGTGCGACAAGGAATCCCAGCCAGACGGCATCGCGGACGCGCCAGCGCCGCGCGTCGGCGTCGCGTACGCCGGCCCGCCGCGCCATCCGCATCAACAGTCCGGCCATGATCGGAAGCAGGAGCAGCACAACGAAATTCGGGTGCGCGTTGGCGTGCGAGATCATCGCCGGCGCGAAACCGCAGAACAGCCCGCCGATCGCGGCCGCGACCCGAGATTCGACCAGTTCCCGGGAGAACAGCCAGTACCACGCCGCGGCGGTGGTGGCGAGGCCGAGCGTGAGCACCAGGACGAAGGTCACCGTGGGCCCGAACAGCAGGGTGATCGGGGTGAACGGCACGCCGACCCCGAACATGGCCGTGTTGGCCATCATGTTCACCCCGGCGGGAAAGTTCTGCAGATCGGTGCCGAGCGGATTCTCCAGGTGCGCGACCGAGTGGGCGGTGACCGCGAAGAACCATTCCCACATGGTCTGGTCCTGACCGCTCTTGATCAGGTACCCGCTCTGGGTGTTGCGCCACTGACCGGACAAGACCGTGGCGGCCAGCGCCAGATAACCGACCGTGACGAGCAGATCGGCCCGGTTCATCCGGATCCGGGGGAGTCTTCGGCGGCGCGCCGGAGCCGACGGCTCCGCGGTGGGCACTCCGATCGCGGTGGTTTCCCGTTCCGCGATCCCTACCGCCGACCCGTTCGTGACTACCGGATCGGCCTGTCGTGCCCGTACCACCTGCGAACTTCTCCTCGGCCTAGCTGAAACTCAGCCGCCGACCCTACCTGCCGAGGCTGTGTTCTGCCTGGCAGTCGGGTAGGGATGTGATGAACGGGACCCGGTCGCCGCGGGCCTGCCTGAAACCTATTTTCGCAGCGTGACCAGGGTGAACGGGCCGATATCGGTGCTCGTGAAGCGCGGATCGGCGAAGAGGTCCTTGGGGAAGGCCACCGAGTAGCGCTGCACGTTGGGATCGTTCGGGTAGACGTCCTTGGCCAGACGCAGGGTGTAGGTGTCGCCGCTGCGCCGGAACAGGAAGGCGTCCGGTGCCCGCCACGGGCAGGCCGCCAATGCGTCGAGCAACGCCGCGGACGATTTCAGCTTGCTCCAGCTCTCGATGGTCGCGGCCCGGCCGGGGAAGTCGGCGAGCAGGTTCGCGTAGTGCGAGGTGAGCGCCTGGAAGCCGTAGTACGGGTAGAAGGACAGGAAGCTGGTGTCGGCGGTGAGCAGCACCGTGTCCGAGCGCGGCCGGCCGGTCTGCGCGAGCAGCGCCGCGTCGATCGCGCGGTAGTGCGCGACCGCCGACGGGGCGCGCTGGTCGGCGCGTTCCCCGTTGCCGTCGGTGTCGGTGTAGGCGGTGGTGATCTCCGGCGCGAGAATGTGCGGGATGTGCTGGGTGAACGCGAGCGCGCCGACCACCGCGACCGCGACGGCGGCGATCCGGAACTGTTGCGGCTCGTTCAACGCCTGATAGATCGCCCGCGCACCCTCCACGAAACCGAACGCGCCGGCCGCGGCGAGCAGCGCGAGCAGCACCGATTCCAACCGGAACGAGAGCAGTGTGGTCCCGGCCGCCGTCGCCGCCATGGACAGCAGCGTCCACAGGTACACGGCCAGCACCCCGATGCCCAGCGCCTGCGCCCGCCGCGACGAGGCGGCTCGCACCACCAGCCAGAGCAATCCGATCAGGCAGAGCGCGCCGCGCAGCGAGAACTCGGCCATCGGCAACGGCAGTTCGGCCCCGGATTCGGGCAGGTAGTGGAACGCGGAACCGGAGGTGGCGACCTTGCCGCTCAGCGTCTTCAGCAGGTACGGCAGCCAGACGATCAGCGCGACCAGCGCGGCGAGCACCGCGATCACCGCCAGCCGGACCAGTGGTGGGACCGCCGCCCGCCATGGCGGCAGCGTCTCGGCGGCGTCGCGTGCCCGGCGCGGATGGGCGGCGGCCCGGTGTTCGCGCACCGCGAGTCCGGCCGCGATGAGCCCCATCAGCGCGACGGCGAAGGCCGCGAACGCCGCGTACAGCGTGTAGAACGTGGCGGACCAGCCGAGGAACAGCCCGGTGCCGAGCACCGCGCCCCACCCGCCGAGGGTCTTGCCCGCGTCGAGGGGCCGGTGCAGCGCGCCCCAGGCGAGCACGAGTGCGGGCGGCAGCAGGATCACGATCACCGCGCTGTAGGCCTCGGGCGCGGCGTACGCGACCGCGAGCGCGGTCACCGCCGCGGTCACCGCGACCGCCCAGTCCGCGCGAATCAGCTTGGACCACAGCACAAGTGAGATCACCGCCGCGACCGCGATCGAGCCGATCGCATACGGCTTGAAGGTTTCCCACCCGGTCAGACCGAGTACGTTGGCGACGCGTCCGCCGATCCAGAACCAGCCCGCTGGATAGAACGGCGGCAGGTCGGCGTAGGTCATATCGCGCAGCGCCGCGGTGTCGGTGAGCCGGGTCAGATACTCGGTGCGGAACTCCTGGTCCACCGAGACGCCGAACAGATACAGCTTGGTGGCCGCCAGCGGCATCCCCAGGGTGAACGTGACGAAGGTCGAAATGCCCACCCAGGACAGCACTTTCGCCGCCCAACGCCAGCGCTGCCGCCGCAGCAGCACGATCGCCGTGATCAGCAGTACCGCTGCCACTACCTGTCCGACCGTGGTCAGCGCCCGAGTGACGTTGGAGGAGTTGAACGCGGGCCACTGCACCCGCGAGAACGCCACCAGCCCAACACCGGTCACCACCGTGGCGACCACCGCCGCCAGCAGCGCCTCGCCCACCCCGGAGCCGAGGTGGCGAACCAGCAGCTGCGCTTTACCCGGCGTCCGCGCCGGCTCGCCGTGCTCCGTCGATGCACCGCTCGGTGCGGTCGCGGTGGTCACCACGGCGCTCCGCGGTCGTCACAGTCGAACACTCGCATGGCATCTCCGGCTTCGTTCGGGCTCGGCTTTCACGTCGGCGTCACGACGCCCGCACTGCGGCGTTCGGACGATCCGCGAACATGCTGCCAGGTCCGGTGCCGGATGTGGCGACCCATGCCGGTGACGCCTGATTTCGCGCAGGCCCGCCCGCCGCCGGCCCACTCCGGCACAGCGGCGCGGACCGGCGCGGCAGCGTGCGTCAGATGGGCAGCTTGCGGAAGATCGGGCGCGGGATGTGGCGCAGGATCATCATGACGTAGCGCCAGGTGCCCGGCGCCCAGATGAGTTCCCTGCCCTTCTGCGCGGCCGAAACCGCCAGCTCGGCAATGACTTCCTTGTCCACGGTGAGCGGCGCCTCTTTGACGTGCGCGGAGAACTTGGTGCGCACCATGCCCGGCCGGATCACCAGCACGCGCGGCCCGTGCGGGCGCAGCGCCTCGCCGAGCCCGAGGTAGAAACCGTCCAGGCCGGCCTTGGTGGAGCCGTAGACGAAGTTCGTGCGGCGGACCCGCTCACCGGCGACCGAGGACATCGCGATGATCCGCCCGAAGCCCTGCGCCTTCATCTTCTCGCCGACCAGCACGCCGACCGAAACCGATGCGGTGTAGTTGATTCCGGCGACCTGCACGGCCTTGCGCTGGTTCTGCCACAGCTCTTCCGGGTCACCGTCGAGCGCGAACGCGACGATCGCGATATCGACATCGCCGCCGTCCCAGGCCGCGTCGATCACCTTCGGGTGACCGTCGGTGTCGAGCGCGTCGAAATCGATCAGTTCGACACTGCTGGCACCCGCCGCCTTCATCTGCGCGACGGCTTCTTCGCGCAGCGGATCATTGGGCAGGGCGGCCAGGATGATCCGCGCGGGCCCCTTCTTCAGGTATTCCGCGCAGATCGCGAGGCCGATCTCGGAGGTACCGCCGAGCAGCAGAATGGCCTGCGGGTTTCCCACGGCATTGATCACTGAAGCTCCAGCCTTCTCGCCATATCGGACATGAAAACGCCTGTGGGATCGACACTTCGGCGGATCTTGATCCACTCGTCGATCCGTGGGTACATCTGGTGGAAGGTCTCGGCGCTGGTGCGCGAGTCCTTCGCCGTGTACAGCCGCCCGCCGAACTCCAGCACCCGCCGGTCCAGCTCGCTGACCAGTTCGTTGAGCCCGGGCTTGATCGGGAAGTCGACACAGATGTTCCAGCCCGGCATCGGGAAGCTCAGCGGCGCCGGGTTGCCCGCGCCGAACAGCTTGAACACGTTGAGCGCCGAGTAGTGACCCGAGGCCTGGATGTCGATGATGATCCGCTTGAACTCCTCGACCGCCTCGGTCGGCACCACGAACTGGTACTGCAGGAAACCGTTGGAGCCGTAGCCACGGTTCCACTCCGCGATCATGTCGAGCGGGTGATAGAACTGCGTCAGGTTCTGCACCTTGCCGGTGTAGTTGCCGCCCATCGCGTAGTACGCCTCGCCGATGGAGCGCAGCGTCAGCTTGTTCATCGTCCAGTTCGGGAAGATGTCCGGCACCGTCATCAGTTGCGGCGCATCGAATTTCAGCGGCTTCTTACGCAGGCGCTTGGGTAGCTCGTCGACCTTGGCCAGCCTGCCGCGGGTGATGGTGGCGCGGCCCAGCTTCGGCAGCGGGCTGATCACGTCGAACCACGCGCTCGAGTAGGTGTAGTCGGCTTCGCTGCCGTCGCTGTGCGCCGCGATGGTCTCGTCGAGCGTCGTGGTCTTCACGCCGTCGTTGAGGAAGTACGCCGACTCGGTAGGCGTCATCTCGATGGTCGCGCGCAGGATGATGCCCGTGAGGCCGTTGCCGCCGACGGTCGCCCAGAACAGCTTGGCGTTGCGCTTCGGCGTGAGGTGCTGCACCTGCCCGTCGGCGGTGAGCAGCTCGATCGAGCGCACGTGGTTGCCGAAGCTGCCTTCACTGTGATGGTTCTTACCGTGGATGTCGGAGGCGATGGCGCCGCCGATCGTCACCTGACGGGTGCCGGGCAGCACCGGAACCCACAGCCCGAACGGCAGCGCCGCCTTCATGAGCTGGTCCAGGCTGACCCCGCCGTCCACGTCGACGATCCGCGTGTCGCGGTCGATCCGATGGATGTTGTTCAGCGCCGTCATGTCGACCACCAGCCCACCCGCGTTCTGCGCGTGGTCGCCGTAGGAGCGGCCGAGCCCGCGCGCGATGACACCGCGGCGCAGGTGTGGTGGCTTGCTGTCGTTGTCCTCGGCGACCATGGCGACGGCCTTGGCGATCAGTTCCGGATCGCCGGTCGAGAGCACTTCGGAGGAGGTTGGTGCGGTGCGACCCCACCCGGTCAACGTGCGGGTTTGCGTCGGCAAGGCGAACGCGCTCCCGGCGTCGGCGTCCCCGTTCGTGACGGTGGCGCCGTTCTCGTTCCCGGTCGTCGTGGTGGCGGTCGGAGCTTTCGTGGACATCGGCATAGAGGCTACAGGTATGACCGGACATCCGGTCGATGTCTCTTACTCCGGAGTAGTGACATATAGGTCGCTATGGCGCTGGACACGCCCGCCGCCCACATCGCGGGTTCGGTGGGCTCGGCCGGTCCGCGCGCCGCCGCGGCGGGCCCCGGCTACGCTCGTGCCCGTGCCTGCCGAACCCCATCTGCCGCTTCCGGTCGAGTTGCCGCTGGTCGACGAGCCGGGCGGTACCGATGTCGACCTCAAGACGCAGATCGTCCGGTTCACCCTGACCGGCGGCCTGTCGGCGATCGTCGACTTCGGGTTGTACAGCCTGCTCTTCAACCTGATCGGGCTGCCGCGTGAGGCGGCCAAGTCGCTCAGCTTCATCGCGGGCACCACCACCGCGTACCTGATCAACCGGCGCTGGACCTTCCAGGCCCCGCCGAGCCGGGCTCGTTTCGTCGCGGTGGTGATTCTCTACGCGGTCACCTTCGCCGTGCAGGTCGGCATCAACGCGGTGCTCTACGAGGCGCTGCCGGACGCGGCGTGGCGCCAGCTGCTCGCCTTCGTCGTCGCGCAGGGCACCGCCACCGTCATCAACTTCGTCGTCCAGCGCCTGGTGATCTTCAAGATCAAGTGACGCGTGGTCCGCTCACCCGTTCGTGAGCAGGGCTTCGGCCAGTTCGCGTCCCTGGGCCTTGGCCCCGAAGTAGTCCCCGCCTTTCGCGCGGGTGCTGTCGGTGCCCCAATCTCGCTGTTCCCGGTCGGCCGGGACGAGGTGGGGAATGTGCTTGCGGCAGTGGATATATGCCTCTTCGATGTCGACGACGACCCAGCGCTCCGCCGCGCGGCCCTTGGCGTTGGCGGGCAGTCCCGGCGTGATCTTGCGCAAGGTGTCGTCGGCGATGATCCGGGCCGAACCGTTGACATGCAGGCCGATCAGATCGCGCACGAAATCGATTAGCAGGATGCCTACGTGCGGATTCTCCAGGATGTTGCCGAGGCTGGCGAGCACGCCGTTGCCCCGGTATTCGGGGTAGGCAATCGTGCGTTCATCGATCACGTGCAGGAAACCGGGTTCGCCGGCGCGGAAGCTGGAGTCGCATTCGCCGTGTTTGTCCGAGGTGGCGATGAACGCCATCTCCATCCGGCCGATGAACTCGATCATGGTGTGGTTCAGATGATCGAGCACCTGATCGTTGTAGAAGCGTGCGGCTCTGTCCTGGGTGCCGTACCGATCCTGTAGCTCGCGTTCGCCGTCGCTGCCGTGCTGCGCGCCGGGCATTCGTGCCCCCTCTGGTAGGCGGAATCGGGTTCCGTCGAGGGGTCGAGATCGCGCCCGCGACTAAACCGAAATCCTGGCCATATTAGTCCGATTCGGCTTGACAAAAGTACGAAATCCACGTTGAGAATGCACTGAATGCGTAGTTAGCGCAAGGGTTTCCGCGGGTTAGCTGCATTCCGACCGGCCGGAATATTTCACCCGGCCGACCTATCGGAAACAGTCCGATTTTCCGCGCGCGTCAGGCCGGCGTCAAGGTCACCGGGACGCCGTTGAAGACCGCGTTGCCGGACGGGACGTCGACCACCGAGTCGTCGGTCAGCACGTTCGCGTTCACCCCGGCGTGTTCCTTCGCGACGCTCTGCGTGCTGTCGGTGTGGCCCCAGCCGTGCGGCAGGCTCACCACCCCCGGCATGATCGCGTCGGTCGGCTCCAGCGGCACCGTCAGCATGCCCGCCGCCGATTTCACGACCGCGTGCTCGTGCAGGCCGAGCCGCGCGACATCGGCCGGATTGATCTGCAGCGTGCAGCGATTCGAGCCGCTCACCAGCGTGGCGACGTTGTGCATCCAGCTGTTGTTCGAGCGCAGTTGCCGCCGCCCGATCAGCACCACGTCCGGCGCCGCGTCGGCCAGCCGGGCCCGCATCCGGGTCACGTCGTCGAGCAGCTGCCGCGGCGCGAGTTCCACCTTCTTCGACTCGGTCCGCAGCGCACCGGGCAGCTTGGGCTGCAACGGCCCGAGGTCGACACCGTGCGGATTATCCAGCAGCACTTGCAGATTCAGGTGTCCACCGGCCCATTCGCCGTAGGGCCCGAGCCGCAGCATCAGGTCGATGCGCTGTTCTGTGGTGTCGGCGCCGACCAATTCGCCACGCCGCTCGGTCATTCCGGCCTTGTGCAGCATGCCCGCGATGATCAGTTCGTCGACGCCGGTGAGCGGGTCGATGCCGTCGGTGCCCGCGTGCGGCATGCCCGACACCGCCGCGGCCAGCCTGGCGAGCACCGCCGACTCCGACGGCCGCTCGCCCAGCGGCACCAGCGGGCGCGAATACCGCGCGTAGTTGTGCACCGCGAATTGCAGCAACGCGAAGTCGTAGTGCGGCGACTGCACGGGACGCGGCGGCGGCAGGATCACGTCGGCGTGCCGGGTGGTTTCGTTGAGATACCGGTCCACGCTGACCATGAAGTCGAGCCGGGCGAAGGCGGCGTCGAGCCGGGCGCCGCTCGGCGCGGAAAGCACCGGATTGCCCGCGACCGTCACCAGTGCGCGGATCTGCCCCGCGCCGGGAGTGTTGATCTCGTCGGCCAAGGTCGCGACGGGCAGCTCGCCCATCGCCTCGGGCAGGCCGCGGACCCGGCTGGTCCAGCGCCCGGGCCGGAACGGCTTGCTGCGGACGATGCCGCCCGCCGCCGCGGTCGCGAACATCGCGCCGCCCGCGGTGTCGAGGTTGCCGGTCAAGACGTTGATCGCGTCCACGAGCCACTGGGTGATGGTGCCGAATTCCGCTGTGCACGTGCCGATCCGGGCGTAGACGGCCGCGGTCGGCGCGGCGGCCAGCTCCCTGGCGAGCCGGATCACCGTGTCGGCGGGCACGCCGGTGCGCGTCGCCACCGTATCCGGGCTGAACGCCGCTGCGGCCGTACGCAGTTCGTCCACGCCGGCGACCTCGACCCGGATGTCGACGAGTTCCTCGGCGAACAAGGTGTGCACGATGCCGAACAACAGGTACGCGTCGCTGCCCGGCCGGATGAACAGGTGCTCGTCGGCCAGCTTCGCGGTGCGCGTCACGCGGGGATCGACCACCACGAAGCGGCCGCCGCGACGGCGCAGCGCCTTCAGCCTGCCGGGGAAATCCGGTGCGGTGCACAGCGATCCGTTGGATTCGAGCGGGTTGGCGCCGAGCATCAGCAGATAGTCGGTGCGATCGAGGTCCGGCACCGGCACGGTGAGCGGATCGCCGAACATCAAGCCGCTGGCCACCTGTTTCGGCATCTGGTCGGCGGTGCTCGCGGAGAAGATGTTGCGGGTGCTCAACGCCCGCAGCAGCACCGGCACGTACAGCGCGCCGGCCACGGTGTGCGCGTTGGGATTGCCCAGATACGCTGCCGCGGATTGTTTTCCGTGCTCGGCGACGATCTGGGGGAAGCGCTCTGCGATGAGGTCGAACGCCTCGTCCCACGAAGCGGTGCGCCAGGTATCGGTGGCCCGGTCGCGAATCATCGGCTCGCGCACCCGGTCCGGGTCCTCGTCGAGGTGACCGAAGCTCGCGCCCTTGGGGCAGATGAATCCCTTGCTGAACGGGTCGGCCTTGTCGCCGCGCACCGCGGTCACATGATCCTCGGGATCCAGCGTGATCTCCAGTCCGCACACCGCCTCGCACAGGGGGCAGGTGCGCAACAGGTTCCGCTGATCGGTGACGTCGGCCATGCTCGTCCGCCTCTTTCGCGTGTTCGGACTCGAGCGTCGCGGCGGTGGCTCTCGCGGGGCGGGTGGCGCATCGGCCGAGCTGACCCACGTACGCGCAATTCAGTCGTGACGTCCCAAGTGTCTCAATCCATAGCGTAATCGAGATCGGCGTCACAGACGGCCGTCCACGCAAAACGACCGATATCCGCACGCCGGTGCAGGCCGGCTAGGTGGCGGATATCGGTCGTGCAGTCCGGGTAGTCCCAGTCCCGGTCTGTGTTCATCAGGTTGTGCAGTGTCAGCAGGCGACGCTGGTGAGCTGCGGCTTGCTGCGTGCGGTCGCGGCCCGGACGGCCGCGCTGAGCGCAACCACCGGCGGAACCCAGCGGGCCTCGGTGGGTGCGACCCCCCAGCAGGCCGAGCCTGCCGAGAGCTGAGTGGGCGGCAACGGGACGCCCGCGCCGTCGGTGTGGACGACAGCGCCCGCGGCGGTCAGCGCCGCCAGCGCCATGGCGGCCTTGCGGACGCCGGTGACCAAGTGGATCTCGCGACGCTCGGTGCCCGGGATCTCGATGACCGGCCCGGACAGGTTGTTCGCTCGCAGGAAGCGGCGGACCTGGCCGGCCAGCTCGCCGCTGACCTCGATGGCCGAAAGCTCGTCATCGGTGATCAGGCAAAGACCGTTGGCCGTTTCGGCGACCGTCCATCCGCGCTGGGTGTATTCCTGCGCTGCGGCGGTCATGGCAGCCGCCGAGACGGAAGTCGGAAACGTGGTGCGCACTGTCTTTCTCCATTCCCCGGTAGATCTGGGTCCTGCATTCATGGGTCGTATCGGTGGTGGCCATCCGCAGCGTTACGCGATCTTCAAAACTTCTTCACGACTGTTGCTCACGTCTCTTCTGCGGGTGGGTAACAGCGGTTCGCTATAACCTGGGTTCTTCCATCCGGAAGCGTTGTCCTGCCGCTACTTTCGTGCGCTGACCTGTTCTTTCCCTGGGATGTCGCTGAGCAGAACCTGGGAATGATGTGACCGCGGTGTGAGGATGATGTGACGTATGGGTCCGCTCGCGAATCCCCGCTGGCCCGCACGCGCGATTGCGGGGAGGATTTCTTGCCATGAGCGATCAGTCCAACGGCCCCGGTGCGGCAAAGGGGAGCCCGCTGCCGGACCCGGAGGAGTTCGAAGCCGAATCACGCTGGCTCACGTGGCGGGAATCGGCGGCCCGCAGGTTCTCGCGCACAGAGACCTCCGCGACCGAGCAGACGCCGGAGCCGTTCGAAAGCCCGCGCGCCTTCGGGCAGTGGAGCGTCGAGGCCGCCCGCGGTTTGCTGGATGTGCAGTTCCACCGCCCGGCCACCCGGACCCTGCTGCCGCTGGCCTACATTCTCGGACTCGCCTTCGCCGTCGCCGTCCCGATCGCGCTCACCGTGCTCATGTGGCGGGTGTCGGCCGTGCTCGGCGTGCTGGCCGCATTGCTCGGCGTGCCGCTGGGGCTGACCATCGCGGCCGCGGTCCGCCTGATGCTCGAGTTCCTGGTGAACGCGTCGCGGCTGGCCACCCGGGTCGAGCACATCAGCGAACTGGCCGACGATCTGTTCCAGGCGCTCTCCGATGTCGCCGAACCGGTGAACCAGCTCTCCGAAGACGTTCGCGCGGTGCAGTTCTGGCGGTTCCGCAAGCGCGGTCCCCGGCGCTAGCGCCGCATGCGCAACACCCGCAGCGGATTTCTCGGCGATCTGCCCGTCCTCGGGTTGTGGTGTCGCCCATAGTGACCGGGGGTTGTTCTGCTGTGAAACAATGCCGTTTGGATGCTCCAGCTCCGGCTGGGACGGTGTCTGATAGAGAAGGTCACGCTGGCCGGACTTCGGAGTGGTTCGGTGAGAGTGCCCGGTGCTCGGCTACAAGGGGGGAACACCTATGGCATTACCGCAGGGGACGACCGGTTCGACCATGCCCCGGCGTCAACTCGGCCGGCATCTGCGCGACCTGCGTAATCGCGCGCGGATGACCACCAGAACCGCTGCCCAGCAGCTGGAATGGTCGGAGGCCAAGATCTGGCGGATCGAGACCGGCCAGACCTCGCTGCGCAGCCTCGACGTAGAGGCGATGTGCAAGGTCTACGGCGCGCCGTCGGATCTGATCGGTCCGCTCACGGCTTTGGCGCGGGAGACGAAGGCCCGTGGTTGGTGGACCGCGTACGGCGACGTGATCGCGGAGGGGTTCGAGGTCTACATCGGCCTGGAGGAGGCGGCCACCCGGCTGTCGACCTACGAGAACGAGCTGGTGCCCGGGCTGCTGCAGACCGAGGACTACACGCGCGCGTTGCTCACGGCCGCGCGCCCGGACATGCCCGCGAACGAGCTCGATCGGCGGGTGCAGCTGCGCATGGCGCGCCAAGCCCTGGTCACTCGCGCGAACGCGCCCCTGCAGCTGGACGTGGTGATCAGCGAGTCGGTGCTGTGGCGGCGCATCGGCGGCGACGCGGTCACCGCCGCGCAACTCGAGCACCTGCGGCGCATGTGCGACCTGCCGAACGTCCGGATCCAGGTGGCGCCAACGGATTCCGGCTACCACGACGGTATGGACTCGGGCCGTTTCGTGATGCTCGAGTTCCCCGAGCTGCGTGCGGGTGAGTCGCCCGAACCGCCGGTGGTCTATGTCGAATCGTTCACCGGTCCGGTGTATCTGGACAAGGAGAACGAGATCGACCGGTACCGAAGGGCTTTGGCGAGCATTAAATCCGTCGCGGTGGACGCGCGCGACGATATCGAGCAGGCGCGCAGCAGCCGCGTGTTCTGACGGCGGGAATCTTCCGGCGCCTCAGCACCTTTGACCGGGCACGCCCCAGGTGTCCGCCAGCACCGCGCGGTGGGTCGGCAGCGCTTGCTCGTAGGCCGCGCGCCCTTTTTCGGTGAGGCAGACGAAGACCGCGCGCCGGTCGTCCTGGCACATGGTGCGCGCGACCAGGCCGTCGCGTTCCAGCCGGGCGACCGCGCGCGACAGCGCGCTCTGGCTCAAGTAGATGTCATTGGCCAGATCGCTCATTCGATAGTCGCCGCAGTTGGCGTCGATCAACCGGTCCAGCGTCTCGAACTCGCTGAGTCCGATCCCGTGCTGTCCGTGTAGCGCCTTTTCCAATGCGCAGCTCACCGTCGCGTGCCGGTCCAGCAGCTCACGCCACTGACCCACCAGCCCGGTCGGCGCGACGGTGCGCCGGGCTGTCTCGATTGTCGACGGCTTCGACATGGCCCCATCCTAGTGGTCCGCGGCGATCTATGCAACCGCATTAGATGTGTTGGCATTTAATGCGCACGCATGTAACGTACCCCGCATGACTTCACCAGCAACCCTGGCGGCCGCATCCGCGACCGATCCGACCAAATGGACTACCCGCCTTTGGGGCATGCTGATCACGCTGTGCATCGTGCTGTTCCTCGATGGCCTCGACGTGTCGATGATCGGCGTCGCACTGCCGTCCATCGGCAATGAACTCGATCTCTCGACGTCCACCCTGCAGTGGCTGGTGAGCGGCTACATCCTGGGCTACGGCGGCCTGCTGCTGCTCGGCGGCCGCACCGCCGACCTGTTCGGCCGCCGCAAGGTCTTCCTGATCGCGCTGGCCGTGTTCGCCCTGGCCTCGCTCGCGGGCGGGCTGGTGAGCTCGGGCCCGCTGCTGATCCTCACCCGCTTCATCAAGGGCCTGGCCGCCGCGTTCACCGCGCCGACCGGTCTGTCGATCATCACCACCAACTTCGCCGAGGGCCCCGCCCGGAACAAGGCGCTGTCCATCTACACCGTGTTCGGCGCGGGCGGCTACTCGTCCGGTCTGCTCTTCGGCGGTCTGATGACCGGCGTCGGCTGGCGCTGGACCTTCCTGCTGCCCGTCCCGATCGCGCTGGCCGCGCTGGCCGCCGCGTGGGTGCTGGTGCCGAAGGACAAGCCCGCCGAGGAAGGCGGCCACGACCTCTTCGGTGCGCTGCTGTCCACCTCCGCCATGCTGCTGCTGGTCTACACCGTGGTCACCGCGCCGGAAGCGGGCTGGGCCTCGGCGCGCACGCTCGGTTCGTTCGCCGCGGTGCTCGTGCTGTTCGCCGCGTTCGTCGCGGTGGAGAAGCGGGTCAAGCACCCGCTGGTTCGGCTGGGCATCCTGCGCAAGGTGTCGCTGGTGCGGGCCAGCCTGGCGATCGTCGCGGTGGCCGGCTCCTACTTCAGCTGGCAGTTCATCGTGACCCTGTTCATGCAGGACAGCCTGGGTTGGTCGCCGCTGAAGCTGTCGATGGCGCTGCTGCCGGTGGGCCTGATGGTCGCGCTGTCCGCGGTGTTCTCCGACAAGCTGGTCGACCGTTTCGGCACCGGTCCGATCATCGGCGTCACCATGGCCGTGATGGCCGTCGGCTACCTGCTGTTCCTGCGACTGGACACCGCGCCGTCCTACTGGACGATGCTGCTGCCCGCGATCCTGCTGATCGGCATCGGCTGGGTGGGCTTCCCCGCCATCAACATTCAGGCGACCAACGGGATCGACGACGAGGAACAGGGCCTCGCGGCGGGCGTGCTGCAGACCTCCATGCAGGTCGGTGCCGCCATCGTGCTCGCGGTGACCACCGCGATCATCGCCTCGGGTGCGCACGGCGGGACCTCGCCGACCGCGATGCTGGACACCTACCGTCCGGGTCTGATCTTCGCCGCGGCGGTCTCGATCGTCGGTGCGCTGGTTGCGCTTTCGGCCTTCTTCGGCAAGCGCGGCAAGCAGGCGGAACCGGTCGCGGAACCGGAGCTCGAGCTCGTCGGCTGAGCCCGCACGAGTGAACACCGGCCGACCGGCATCGCCTCAGGGCGGTGCCGGTCGGCTGTTTCGCAGAGCTCAGGAAAAGGGCGGTGCCGCAGCGTCTTTGGCGGACCGGATGAACGTGAGCGGGTTGCCGTCCCGGCCGATGGTCGGCCAGTCGATGCCGAGCCGGGTATCGAAAGCGTCGATCTCCCGGTCGAATTCGGGCGTGTACTCCAGCGAGCACAGATAGGTGACGGTGGAGTTGTCCTCCAGCGAGAGGATGGCGTGGCCCAGCCCCTCGGACAGGAACATCGAACGCCGGTCGACGTCGTCGAGCAGCACGCTGTCCCATTGCCCGTAGGTCGGTGAACCGGGACGCAGGTCGACCACCACGTCGAGAAAGGCGCCGCGCACGCAGGTGACGTACTTCGCCTGTCCCGGTGGGTCTTCGGTGTAGTGGATGCCGCGCAGCACGCCGGCCGCGGACACCGAGCAGTTCACCTGGCGCAGATCGAGCGCCCGGCCCGTCGCCTTCTCGAACTCCGAGGCCTTGAAGCTCTCGAGAAACATGCCGCGGTCGTCACCGAACTGGCGCGAGGTGATCACCCACGCGCCGGGCACGGCCAGTTCACGGAACTCCATGCTCACCAATCCCGTCCGCGCTGCAGCAGATCGAGCAGATAGCTGCCGTAGCCGGAGCGGACCAGCGGCTCGGCCAGCTTGCACAGCTGTTCGTCGTCGATGTAGCCCATCCGCCAGGCGACCTCCTCGGGCACGCCGATCTTGAGCCCCTGCCGTTCTTCGATGGTGCGCACGTAGTTGGCGGCGTCCAACAGCGAATCGAAGGTGCCGGTGTCCAGCCACGCGGTGCCGCGCGCGAGCACGTCGACCTGCAGCCGATCCTGTTCCAGGTAGGCCCGGTTGATATCGGTGATCTCGTACTCGCCGCGCGCGGAAGGGCGCAGCGTGCGGGCGATCTCGACCACGTCGTTGTCGTAGAAGTACAGCCCGGGGATGGCGTAGTTCGAGCGCGGCGTCTTCGGCTTCTCCTCGATGGAGACCGCGCGTCCCCCGGTGAACTCCACCACGCCGTACGCGGTCGGGTCCGACACCCAGTAGGCGAACACCGCGCCCCCGTCGATGCCGGTGAAGCGATTCAGATTGGTGCCCAAACCGGGGCCGTGAAAGATGTTGTCGCCGAGCACCAGTGCCGCGGTGTCGGTGCCGATGTGGTCGGCGCCGAGCACGAAGGCCCGGGCCAGCCCGTCCGGCTCCGGCTGCACCACGTAACTGATCGACAGGCCGAACTGGGCGCCGTCACCGAGCAGCCGGGTGAACGCGGCGGCATCGCCCGGCGTGGTGATGACCAGGATGTCCCGGATGCCCGCGAGCATCAGCGTGGACAGCGGGTAGTAGATCATCGGCTTGTCGTAGACCGGGACCAACTGCTTGCTCACGCCGCGCGTGATCGGGTGCAACCGCGAACCGGTGCCGCCCGCCAAGATGATTCCGCGCATGCCGAGGAGTCTGCCAGGGGACTGCCGTTTCGGTACGGGCGGCCTTTCGAATTGATTACGGAATCGGCCTTCGTGGTTTCGCGGGCGGGCCGTGGGGAGATTCTGTTGCTTAGGTCACACAACACATGTTGTTCTGAAACAACATCGTGTGAGTTGTCAGCGCCGACAGCTCGCCTGGGACCGTCCGGTCGGGACTCGGCGCGCCAGTGGTGAGGTAGGTGCGCGATGGCTGCCAGTCGAGTCGGCGATCCCGGCATGGTCATGAATCCGGAGAATCTGAGCGCGCCCGCACGCCTGCTGCTCGCGGCTTGCCTCGGCGTGATCCGTCCCGCGCTGCGCGCGGCGCCGATCACCCGCGCCACCATCCCGATCGGCGCCGCCGCGATCGACACGCTGGCGCGGTTGCGGCCCGAGCCGACAGGTATCGACCGGGAGCGGGTGTCGCTCAACGGTTTCCGGATGGAGATCATCCGTCCCGCGGGTGCGGCGCGGGCGCTGCGGCACGGCGCCGTGTTGTACATGCACGGCGGCGGATTCGCGGTCTGCGGCCTGCGCACGCACCGTCCGGTCGCCGCGAGCCTGGCCCGGCGGACCGGCCTGCCTGTGGTGAATGTCGACTACCGGCAACTGCCCGGGCGGCGCATCACCGATTCGGTCGAGGACTGCCTCACCGCGTACCGCTGGTTGCTCGCGCACGGGGCGGATCCGGGACGCGTCGTCTTCGCCGGTGATTCGGCGGGTGGCTACCTGACTTTCGCGACCGCACTGCGCGCGCTGGCCGAGGGCCTGCCCGCGCCCGCCGGTCTGGTCGGGCTGAGCCCGCTGCTCGATCTCGACTATGCGGCCAAGCGCGGACACGTCAATGAGCGTCGCGATCCGTATATCCCGTTGCTCGCGCTGGCGGCGGTGGTCCGGATCGGCGCGGAGGTGGACGGCAAGCTCGACCCACTGCTCTCGCCGGTGAACGGGATACTGGCCGGGCTGCCGCCGGTGCTGCTCATCGCGGCCGAAGACGAGGTGCTCCGGTACGACTGTGAGCTGATGGCCCAGCGCCTCACCGCGGCGGGCGTGCCGAACGCGGTGGAGCTGTGGCGCGGTCAGGTGCACGCCTTCATGAGCATCGCGCCGAACCTGCCGGAGAGCCGGGCCGCACTGGCCCGGGTATCGCGATTCGTCCGAGCCAGGATCGAGGAGAGCCAGCAGGCGCGGACCGCGTAGAGCGGCCCGGCCTGTCCAGGCGAGCCCCGTTCCGCTGTGGCCGGGACGGGGCTCGCGCATGCCTGGACCCGTTCGGGGCAGGGGGGATTCGCGTGGTCCGCTCGGAAAAGCGATACCCCGCCCGGCGGGTGGCCGGACGGGGTATCTCGGTATTCGGTTGTGCGCGTACGGTTTCGCCTACTTGGCGGGCGCGGGGACCGGCGGCTGGTTGATCGTGGCGAAGTACTGGATCGCCGCACCGATGGCGACCGGGGCGGTGATCAGGATCTGGCCCGCGACGGTGCCCAGCGCGCCGACGGCGATGATGCCGCCGAGGCAGCCCACGGCCGCGGCCGGGATGAACGGACCGAACAGGCCGATGATGGTGGCCGAAGCGACCGTGGCGCCGGCGATGCCGCCCAGGACACAGCCGACGGCCGCGCCGCCCAGACCGCCGACCAGGGTGCCGATGGTGGCGCCCATGCTGATCGTGCTGGTCATCCGGCTCCAGGCGGCCTGCTCACGGTCGTATTCGTTCTTCCACGGCGCCTTGTCCTCGAACGGCAGGGCGACCGGCTTGTAGGTGGCCTTCGCCATGTCGAGCTGCGGGGTCAGCGTCGCGGTGCGATCGGAAATGTCGGCGGCGATGGGGAATTCGAACTCGTCGACGCGGAAGGTCAACGGAGCGCCCGCGATCACGGCGCCGTTCGCGGCCTTGATCTTGAAGACACCGTCCTCGACGACCATCGAGCCGGCATCGGTCTTGATGATGGAGCTCGAGTCGACGGACTCGGCGGTGAAGTGGACGGCGTCGTCGGCGGCGGGGGCCGCGTTGACGGTGCCCGCGGTGACGCCGAGCGCGGCGATCAGCAGCGCGGAGGTGGTAGCTATTTTCTTGATGAACATTTCTGGGTCCTCATCCAGTTGCTTGTGGCAGGGTGGGGGCCGAAAACCTGAGTTCGCAAACTTTCAGTAACTCGGCCGGGCTGCGGAAACCCCGCCCGACTGGACGGTCGAGCGGGGCCCCCTGGCTCGTATCTCTTCAGTTGTGCGAATTCAGTTGTGGGAGAAGGACTTACTTCGCGGGGGCCGGCGGCGCGTTGAACGGGCCGCTGGTGGTGGCGAAGTACTGGATGGCCGCACCGATGGCGACCGGGGCGGTGATCAGGATCTGGCCCGCGACGGTGCCGAGGGCGCCGACGGCGATGATGCCGCCGAGGCAGCCGATGGCGGCCGCGGGGATGAACGGGCCGAACAGGCCGATGATGGTGGCCGAGGCGACGGTGGCGCCGGCGATGCCGCCGAGCACGCAGCCGACGGCCGCGCCGCCGATGCCGCCGACGAGGGTGCCGATGGTGGCGCCCATCGCGATGGTGTCCTTCATCCGGTTGAAGGCCGCCTGCTCACGGTCGTACTCGTTCTTCCACGGCGCCTTGTCCTCGAACGGCAGCGCGACCGGCTTGTACACCGCCTTGTCCATGGTGAACTCGGGGCTCAGCGTCGCGGTGCGATCGGAAATGTCCGCGGCGATCGGGAATTCGAAGTCATCGACCCGGAAGTGCAGATCGGTGCCCGCGATGGTGGTGCCGTTGGCGGCCTTGATCTTCAAGACGCCGTCTTCGACGACCATGGAGCCGGCGTCGGTCTTGATGGTGGTCTGGGTGTCGGTGGAGCTCGCCGTGAAGTTGACGGCTCCGTTCTCGGCCTCGGTGGCCGGAGCCGCATTGACGGTGCCTGCGGTGACGCCGAGGGCGGCGATCAGCAGCGCCGAAGTCGCGGCGAATTTCCTCATCAGCATTTGTGGAGAACCTCGATGTGAAGCGTTCGGAGGGGACTAGACGATGGAAATCTAGACCAGCTAACGAGTGGTGAACCGGTTGTGACCGTTAATTCAAATTTTGTTCACCCTGGTGACTCGTGCGTCGGTGAGATGTCCGAAATGTGCACGCCTGAACGGTTTTTGGGTCGTGAACCAAACTGGGCGTTCGGCATCTACCGGACGGTAAGAGACGAAGGTCACAGAGTGCAACTGTGGCAATTTTTTGCGCGGATTGCCAGTTCTTGGCGTAGAACCCGACTTGTCGCGCCCGCCGACGTAGAGTCGTGGGGTGCGATTGCTTGTCACCGGCGGAGCCGGATTCATCGGGGCGAACTTCGTCAAGTCGACCGTTGTCGATCATCCCGACACCACCGTGACCGTACTGGACGCGCTGACGTATGCCGGAAATAAGGCCTCGCTCGACGAAGTCGCCGACCGCATCGATTTCGTGCACGGGGATATCGCCGATCTCGATCTGGTCGACGAACTCGTCAGCGGTGTCGACGCGGTGGTGCATTTCGCGGCCGAATCCCACAATGACAACTCCCTCGCCGAACCGTGGCCGTTCGTGCAGACCAATATCGTCGGTACCTATTCGCTGCTGCAGGCGGTACGCCGCTACGACGTGCGTTACCACCACGTCTCCACCGATGAGGTCTACGGCGACCTCACCGCCGAGGAACCCGCGTTCACCGAACAGACGCCGTACAACCCGTCCAGCCCGTACTCGGCCACCAAGGCCGCCAGCGATCTGCTGGTCCGGGCGTGGACCCGGTCGTTCGGCGTGCGCGCCACACTGTCCAACTGCAGCAACAACTATGGGCCGTATCAGCACGTGGAGAAGTTCATCCCGCGCCAGATCACCAACTTGATCGACGGCGTGCGTCCCCGGCTCTACGGCGCGGGACACCAGGTGCGCGACTGGATCCACGTGGACGATCACAACCGCGCGGTCTGGGATGTGCTGGAGCGCGGCCGAATCGGGCAGACCTATCTGATCGGCGCGCAGGGCGAACTCGACAACAAGACGGTCGTGCGGATGCTCCTGGAAGCCTTCGACCGCGACCCCGACGATTTCGACCACGTCACCGACCGGCCGGGGCACGACCAGCGCTATGCGATCGATGCGACCCTGCTGCGCGAGGAACTCGGCTGGACCCCGCGCTACGGCGACTTCCGGGCCGGTCTCGCCGCGACCATCCAGTGGTACCGCGACAACGAAGCCTGGTGGCGCCCGCATAAGGCGATCACCGAGCGGGCCTACGTCGCGGCCGGCGAGCAGACGCTGTAGTCCCGGGCGGTCTCAGCCCCAGACGATCTCGTAGTACTTCCAGACCGCGCCGATCAGGGCGACGACGGTGGCGACGATGACCGTGACCGCCGGGCCGACCGTGGGGGTCCGTCCGGCGATGTTGGTGAGCCGCAACGGCATCCAGCGCAGCAGCACCGCGAAGGCGACGAGCGCCAGCGGCACGAAGTAGCGGCCCTGCACACCGTCGATGATGTAGTAGCCGACCGGGGTGAACGACATGTACAGCGTCACATAGATCATCGCGACGCTCGCCGCGACGGTGAGCGCGACGAGCAACGTGCGCCGGAAGGTGGCGGCGCTCATCCGGTCCGCGATGCCGATGCTCACCGCGAAGGCGAACAGGCAGGCCAGCATGGTCAGCGCGGGCACGTCGATGTAGGCGAAGCCGAGCTCACCGAAGAACTGGCTGAACCACCGCTCGTCCCGCAGCGCGATGCTCTCGCCGAACACGCTGATGAAATGCCCTGGGTCGGTGAGGATTCCGTGCAGCTGGTCACCCGGTCGCACCGAGCGCCACTGGTGCTCCGGCCGCATCAGGCCCATGCCGTCGCCGGTGGGCGCCGCGATCTTCATCCACACGGCGAAGGCGATACCGCCCAGCGCCGCGAAAACCCAGGGGAGCGCGCGTCGCCGGCCGGTGAAGCCGAACCGCTCCGCGGGCACGAGCACCACCAGCATCGCCAGCAGCACATAGGTGGGCTTGCTGACGGGCAGCAGCACCGTCGCGGCCAGCAGCGCACCGGTTTCCACCCGGCCGAGCCGGTCGCCGAGGAACAGCGCCTTCACCAGCAGCGCCGAAACCATGATGGCCAGCGCGTTGGTCATCGTGTCCGCGGTGACGGTGCCCGCCTGGAACACCGCGATCGGCAGCACCGCGACGGTGAACGCCAGCCACTGCACCCGATGCTTGCGCAGCGCGTACAACCCGAAGCCGACCACGGCCAGATAGCAGAGCAGCCCGGCCAACCTGGTCAGCGCGACCATCCCGCCGACATCCAGGCCGAACACCTCGGCCAGCCGAATGCCGACGGCGGCAGGGATATACGGCACCGGTGAGTAGGCGGCGGTGTTGGTGAACCAGACCGGCTCGGTCGCTTTCGACACCGCGGCGCTGCCGAGCCGGTCGTAGGCGCCGGGGTCGGCGACCATGTTGTCCGGTTCGTCGGGGTTGGTGGTGTAGTCCTTCAGTGCGTAGCCCATCAGGGCGGTGATGCTCGTCGGGACCTCGCCGCCGTAGGCGACACCGCGGTTGTCGTGGATCTCCTGCGGCAGGAATCCGCCGTGTGCGACCTGGTAGGCGCGGCCGAACTGGGTGATCTCGTCGTGTCCCCAGAACGGCGGGGTGAGCACCGTGAACAGCCCGCCGAAGATCGCGACCAGCACGGTGAAGGCGATGGTCGCCGCGCCGAAACGCTCGACGACGCGCGCGCCCGCGGCGGCCCGCGCGGGCTTGCCCGCTTTCGGGTCGTCATCGGGTCGCGCTGCCGGCGTCGATCCGGGCGCGGTCTCGTTCGGCGCCTGTGTCGTTTCGCTGTGCTCAGCCGTCGTGCTGTCCGCCGAAGTGGTCACCGTCCGGTCCCGCCGGTGCGGGCGTCACCGCCGTTGCCGTTCGGATGGAAGTCGTCCGCGCTCACCGCGGAGTAGCGCAGGTACACCAGTCGTGCGGCCTCGTGCCGGGAGCGCCGGATGCCGTCCAGGATCAGGCCCGCGGTCCAGGCGAGGCTGCCGAGCAGCAGCAAGGTGAACGCGAGGAACAGCGTCGGGAACCGGGGTACCTCGCCGGTGTTGTAGAACTCGACCACGATCGGGATGCTGAGGACGATCGAGACCAGCCAGCTCAGCGTGCCGAACAGGCCGTAGAACGCGACCGGCCGTTCGTGCCGGGCCAGGCCGATGATCAGCGCCAGGATCTTGAAACCGTCGTGGTAGGTGCGCAGCTTGCTCTCGCTGCCTGCCGGGCGGTCGCGGAAACCCACCGGTACCGCGGTGCGCGGTACCCGCAGGTGCAGCGAATGCACGGTCAGTTCGGTCTCGATCTCGAACTCGCGCGAGACGGCCGGGAAGCTCTTGACGAAACGGCGGGAGAACACCCGGAAGCCGCTCAGCATGTCTTCGACGTTCTCGCCGAAAACCTGCCCGACCACGCCGTTGAGCACCTTGTTCCCGGTCTCGTGACCGGCCCGGTACGCCGAACCGCTCTCGTCCTGCTTGCGCACGCCGAGCACGTGATCGTACGGGCCGTCGAGCAGTGTCTTGATCATCAGCGGTGCGGCCGACGCCTCATAGGTGTCGTCGCCGTCGATCATCAGATAGACATCGGCCTCGATATCGGCGAAGGCGCGGCGGACCACGTTGCCTTTGCCCTTGGTGTACTCGTGGCGCACGATCGCACCCGCGGCGCGGGCACGTTCGGCTGTCTTGTCCGTACTCAGATTGTCGTAGACGTAGACAACGATCCCCGGCACGGCAGCCTGAAGGTCGGCGACGACCTTGGCGACCGAAGCCTCTTCGTTGTGGCACGGCACCACTGCGGCAATACGAAGCTCGGTGGAGTCCACCCGGGTCAATCCTCGCGATCGGTGGTGAATGTGGGAACACCGGGAGGGTACAGGGAACGCACCGGCGACGCGTGCCCGACCTCACCGCTGCGACCGAGGAATTTCGCGGCACGGTCGGTGACGGCGGCGCTGCGGTACCGTCGGGCCGTGCCAACCAGTGAGTCGACCGCGCAGGCGGGCGAGACCGTGTCAGCCGCCGAGGGATCGATGGTCCGGAAGGTGCTGACCGCGTTGCGGCAGGGCAGTGCGTTCCTGGTCGTCGGCGCGATCGGGTTTCTCGTCGATGCGGGCACCTACAACCTCCTGGTCTTCTGGGGCGGCGAGGGCCTGCTCTATCACTACCCACTGCCCGCCAAGATCATCGCGATCGCGGTCGCGACAGTGGTCACCTACTTCGGCAACAAGTGGTGGACCTTCGCGCACAAGAAGACCGACAATCCCGGGCGCGAATATCTGTTGTACGCGGTGTTCAATGTCGTCGCGATCGGCCTGCAACTGGGGTGCCTCGGCTTCTCCCGGTACGTGCTCGACCTGTCCTCGCCGCTGTCGGACAACATCTCCGGCACGCTCATCGGGCAGATCGTGGCCGTGGTCTTCCGGTATTGGGCCTACGACAAGTTCGTTTTCACCGGCGCGGCCGAGCGCGCCGAGGCGACCGACAGTGACGGCACAGCGAATTCCCAGCAATAGCATGGGACACGGCGGCACAGCGCCTGAGCAGGCAGCTACCGAGGGTGATTGATATCCTCACCCCCGCCGCGAACGGCATCCAGGGGCGTGTCTGTCCCGTCCGGCACGATAACGATTTCGAGGACTTCATGGAGCAGTCGGCTACCCAGGCCGTTACCGAAACGAAAGATCGAGCGACGGCCGTTGACGCCCCGGCTTCGCTGCGCTCCGACCATCGGGCGCCGGACCGGCTGGTGCTGCAGCGTGGCATCTTCACCGGACCGTCGGCCAAGGTCAGCGACGAGCTGTACGCCGTCGTGAAGGGACGCGCCCACCGGGAACGTCAGGCGCTGCGGCTGGAAAAGGGCGCCGCCGCGCACACCAACACCTACTTCGGCCGCTTCGCCGCCAGTTACTGGCAGCGCTGGACCACCGTCACCGAGGTGCGCGTGACCATGGTGCTCGACGTGGTCAAGAAGGCGAAGCTGCGCCTGGTCGCCTCCGATATCGCGGGGCATCGCCGCATCATCGACACCGCGCAGGTCACCGCGAGCGGGCCGGTGACCCTCTCGGCCACGCTGGACCAGTACGTCGACGGTGGCGCGATCTGGCTCGAATTCGACGCTGTCGGTGGCGATCTCGGTATCACCGAGGTCAGCTGGACCAGCGCGGCGCCGGACCACATCCGCCCCGTCGCCATCGCCATCTGCACCTTCAACCGCGCCGAGGACTGCGCGCACACCGTCGCTGCGCTGGCTTCCGACGCGGTCGTGCTCGGTGCGATCGACGCGGTGTACGTCGTCGACCAGGGCACCGACCTGGTGCAGAACCGGCCGCTCTATCAGGAGGTGGCGCCGACCTTCGGGGACAAGCTGCGCTACATCCGCCAGCCCAATCTCGGTGGGGCGGGCGGCTTCACCCGTGGCCTCTACGAGGTGTCGGCCGCCAACGAGCACGCCGACGTCATTCTGATGGACGACGACATCCTCTGCGAACCCGAAACCGTGTTGCGGCTCAACGCTTTCGCCAACATGACGGTGGAACCGACCCTGGTCGGCGCGCAGATGCTGTTCCTGCTCAACCCCGATTACCTGAACGTCGGCGCCGAAGAGGTGCATCTGCAGGATCTGCGGCACGGGCAGAAGGTGCCGAAGGCGTTGCGCAACACCAGCATGCTCAAGCGCAACCAGGAACGTCGCGTGGACGCCGGCTACAACGCCTGGTGGACCTGCCTGATCCCGGCCGAGGTGGTCGCCGAGATCGGCCTGCCGGTGCCGATCTTCTTCCAGTGGGACGACGTCGAATACGGCATCCGGGCCAGGGAGAGCGGTTTCGTCACGGTCACCCTGCCGAACGCGGCGGTCTGGCACGCGGACTTCTACTGGAAGGACTACGACGACTGGGCGCGCTACTTCAGCACGCGTAACTCGCTGATCGTCGGCGCCCTGCATACCGATCTCGACGGAAAAGCTATCACCCGCAAGCTGTTCCGGGAACTGTCCGAGCAGCTCGTCGCCATGCAGTACGGTCTGGTGCACACCACGCTGCAAGGTATCGAGGACTTCTTGCAGGGCCCGAAGGTGTTGCAGGACGGCGGTATCGCCGCGCTCGCGGCGGCCCGTACCAGTCGCGCCGACTATGCGGAGACCAAGAAGCATCCCGCTTCGACGCCGCCGGTGCGTTCCGGTGACATCCAATTACGCCGTGCCACCGGCGAACCCAGCCGTCCGCTGCTCGTGCTGATCAAACGGGCGATCAACCAGTGGTTCGGCCGCACCCAGCACGGTGTCATCGGCGTCACCCGCGAAGACGCCTACTGGTGGCATGTTTCGCTGTTCGATCATGTCGTGGTCACCGACGCCTCCCAGTCCGGTGTCCGGGTCCGGCAGCGCGACAAGGCCCGCGCCCGCCAGCTTCTGCGCCGCACCTTCCACGTCCTGCGCCGCCTGCGCCGCGAACTCCCCACCCTGCAACAGCAATACCGCGCCGCCGTCCCCGACCTCACCAGCCGCGCCAACTGGGAACGCCTCTACGGCATCACTCCCGAATAAACTGCACCCACCGCGAGCCGCCCCGCACCCGTGCCGGGCGGCTCGCGGTCGTTCCGGCGCCGACGCCGGGTCTCGATCCCTCGCTACCCGAAAACGTCCGCATGCCACCAGCGTTCAGGGTCGCTGAACCAAGGTCCCACGCGCTCGGCGTCGAGAACCCGCAACTGCTTCAGATCTATGTCGTATCGCCGATACAGCGCAACGAGTTCCCGCAACCCGTCCTCGTCCGCCGCCCCGAGCCGTACCGTCAAATACAGCGTGCGCAGTTCCCCACGATAAGACGCCACACACCGAATCCGGTCGAGCCACCCGAAGAACCCGGCCTCATCCAGCGCCGAATAATAGGTAACCCCGGTAGCCTCGACCACCACCTCGCCTACCCCGCTCATCGCGACTTCCCACCCGGATACACGTTCGTATAACCGCCTTTCTTCTCCTGGACGTCCCAGTGTGGCCCGCCGTGCGCGGTCGAGCCCTGTCCTGTCGGAACCCACACGCGCCCATCGGCATCAAGCCAGCCGGAGCCCTTGCCGTTCGGGTTGGGCACCCACTTGTCACCGTCCTTCGGTGACACGAATCCCTCGGCTTCGCCCGGTCGCCCCGGCGCTTTGGGCCCATTGGGGTCGTACGCGTTGGCAGGCGGCTTGTAGTTCGAATTGAACGTCGTATCGCCTGCGATCGACAGGATGGTCAGTCCGGTGATGGCGGCCAGTGCGGTGGCGGCCAATGCCGCAGTGCTGAATTGGATTCCGGCCAATCCGCTCACGAACGTGCCGATCACTCCGGCGATCGCCGTCGCCGCGGAGTCGAGAGCGGGACCTTCCACTGTCGCCGCGCGGGGATTACGAATCCACACGCAGGTCACGGCGATCACGACCGATGCGACGACCAGAGTCGCGGCTACCTGGGTGTTGATGTCGGAGTGCAGTCCTGCGAGCGCGACATGGTGTTTGCCGGTCGTCGCCGCGAGATCGTCCGCGGCCAGCTTGATTTCGCCTGCATTGGTGGCGAGTGTCCGGAGGTGTTGGGTCAGGTTCGGGATGTCGGGTGCGTCGAACTTGGCCAAGCCGTCGGCGACGACTCGCAGGCGAGTCTGCGCGGCGAAGATCGTGTCGTCCTCGGCAAAGGTTTTCCAGGCTTTGGCGGCCTTCTCCAGCTTTGCGGTGTCACCGTTGGGGACCTCGCCGCCCGCGAGCTTGGCCGTGATCTTCTCGTACAGCTCGGGAAATTCGGTCTGCAATCCGGGGCCGTTGTCTCGCGACGACGCGACGCCGACGACAACCGCAGCGCCGTAAGGCAATTCGGAAGGAATTTGCCGCGGACAGGCAGGACCGACGCCCTTGTTCGGGTCACGATTGGCCGCATAGTCGGCGCACTCCCAGTTGTATCCGGACGCGATGAGGATGTCGCCGAAATGCGTCAGCGCCCTGGCGAATCCGGTTGCCGCAGTGGTGAAGGCGCCACCGCGCTCGTCATAGCTCTGCGACCAGGCCTTCGCCGCCTGGTAATTGCCGGCCATCCCGCCGGTTTCGAGCAATGCCGTCTGTAGCGGGTTGTAGGCCGCTTGGAACTCCTTCGAGAGCTTGTAGCAGGCATCCGCGGCGGTGTAGTAGGTCTGTGGTGCGACGCCGACCATGTCAGCCCCCTGTCATTCGCACGTTGACTTCGATCGCCGCTGCGTACGAATCGTGCGCGGCCTGTGCCGCCTGCTCCATCTGTGCCAGTCCGTCGAGGAGTTCACGGGCTCCGGCCATCCAGTCTCGATGTTCCTCGGCATAGGCTGTCGCCGCCGCGCCGGTCCACTGCCCGCTCTGGACGACGCCCTGCACGCGGCTTTCCAACTGCTCGAGTTGGTCGGCGAAGAACTCCTTGAAGCCACGGGCGCGTGCGGTCACCTGGTCGATGTGCTCGAGATCGAAATGAAATTCCGAGGTCATGTCATCAGTCCAATCGCAACGAGCTGATCGACGAGGCGTTCGTCTCGTCCCGCTCTTGCAGCGTCGATGCACTGAAACCGAGTTTCGCCGCCAGCTCGGTGAGCGCGTCCCACGCCTGCATAGCGCCGTCCTGCATTTCATCCCACCCAGTGCGGTAGCCGTCGGCGGCGCTGCCCTTCCAAGTGCTGAACAGTGCCTGCACTTCCCGATCCAATGCGGTCGAGCCTGATTTCAGCTGCTCTGCGATGTCGTAGGCGAACTTGCCGATCGCCTTCACCTCATCCGGCACCGCCTGCATCGGCGTATCGCCTGTCGTCATGGTTGTGTCCCTCCCCGTACCACGGCAGTGCTGAGAGCATAACCACCGAAAGGCCACCTTCAGCTTGGGTTGCGGGCTGAAGGTGGCCGGGGAGGTGCGTCAGAGGAAGAGGTCGGTGGTGAGGGGGCCGTCGCCGGGGACTACGCGGTATTTGTCGAGGTCGGTGATGCCGTGGGCGGCGAGGACGTCGTCATCGATGAAGAAGTTGCCGGAGGTGTCTTTGGCGGGGGAGGTGAGGACGAGATAGGCGGCGTCGGCATAGATGTCGGGGGTGCGTGAGGTGGCGATCATTTCTTCGCCGCCGAGCAGGTTCTTGACCGCTGCGGTGGCGATCGTGGTGCGCGGCCACAGCGAGTTGACGCCGATGCCGTCGTTCTTCAGTTCCTCCGCCAAACCCAGTGTGGTGAGCGACATTCCGTACTTGGCGATGGTGTAGCCGAGCGACGCGCCTGCCCACTTGGGGTCGAGGTTGAGCGGCGGCGAGAGGGTGAGGATGTGCGGGTTGCGCCCCGCCGCCGCCGACGCGCGCAGGTGCGGGATGCTCAGCTTGGCGAGCAGGAAGCTGCCGCGGCAGTTGATGTCCTGCATGAGGTCGTACTTCTTCATCGGCAGCAGATCGGTGGGGGACAGGTCGATCGCCGACGCGTTGTTCACCACGATATCGATGCCGCCGAACCGCTCCACGGTCTGCCGGACCGCCTCCGCGACCGATTCGTCGCTGCGCACGTCGCCGACGAACGGCAGCACCTGGCCGCCGGCCTGCTCGAGCTCCGCCGCGGCGGTATGGATGGTGCCGGGCAGCTTCGGATGCGGCTGATCGGTCTTGGCGATCAGCGTGATGTTCGCGCCGTCGGCCGCCGCCCGCTTGGCGATTTCCAAGCCGATGCCCCGGCTACCGCCGGACATGATCATCGTCGCGCCCGCGAGCGGCTTCGATCCCGATTCCGTCATGTGACCTGCTCCTGTCGTCCATGCCGCAGGTGGGCCCCGCGGCCTTCCGCACTTCGCACACTAAGCGTAACCCCCATTACTATGCAACCAGTTGCATAGGGGTAGTGCGTGAACTTCCTCTCCTACGACAGGACGACGGGCGGGTGGCGCCGATCGCCGACTGCACCACCCGCCCGGCCACTGTTCAGCGGCGCGACCCGCGCTCCCGATAGATCTGCCGCTGCTGTTTGGTGATCTCCCGCCATTGGCGATGGCGTTCCGCCTGCAACCGCCGGTCGGTGCGCGCCGCCATCCAGGCGTTCTCTTTGGCCAGCTTCCGATAGCTGTCGAACCGGCGCTGGGTCAGCTCGCCGCTGTCGATGGCCGCCAGTACCGCGCAACCGGGCTCACCGTTGTGCGCGCAATCGCCGAAACGGCATTGTGCGGCCAGGGATTCGATATCGCTGAAGGTCTTCTCGATACCTTCGGCGGCATCCCACAGGCCGATCCCGCGCAGTCCCGGTGTATCGATGAGCGTGCCGCCGTTGGGCAGCGGCCGCAGCTCCCGATGCACGGTGGTGTGCCGGCCCTTCTTGTCCGCGGTGCGAACGGCGTTGGTGGCGAACACTTCTTGGCCGAGCAGCGCATTGGCGAGAGTGGATTTCCCCGCACCGGACGGACCGATCAGCGCGACCGTCCCGTCGAGTACCGCGGTGAGCACATCCACCCCTGCCCCGGTCTCGGCGCTCACCGCGAGCACCGTGGCGCCGGGCGCTACGGCCTGCACCGCGTCGAGCGGAATATCCACTGCCGCATCGGCTTTGGTGAGCAGGACGACCGGTTGGGCGTTGCTCTCCCAAGCCAGCGCGAGCATCCGTTCGATCCGCCCGAGATCGACATCGGCGTCGGCCGCCGTGCAGATCAGTACCGTGTCGACATTGGCGGCCAGCACCTGCCCGTGGGATCGGCCGGAGACCGAGGATCGCATGATCACCGATCGGCGCGGCAGCAGTCGCCGGACCGCGGAGTCGGCGTCGATGCTCACCCAGTCACCGGTGCACAACCCGCTGACCTCGGCGTCGGCTCGTGGGCAGCGGGCTCGCGCGAGCCCGGTGGGTGTCGCGACATCACATTCGCTGCGGTCCATCCGAATCACTCGGGCGGGCACGCAGTTCTCTTCGATCAGCGCGGCGTATTCCTCGGCTACGGCTTCGGTCCAGCCGTAAGGGACAAGAAGGTCGTACTCGACCATGATGGAGGGAATCCTTCGTCGGGCACCGAGCCCGTACCGGACTCAGCGACTGGAGATGAGGGCGGAGGTCCGTGTGGCGGCGTGCATGCGCACAGCTCGTCCGGGCACGGCAATCCGAACAGTCCTAGCCACGGTCCACACCTCCTCGTCTCTCTCGCAGTTGGTCCTCACCATCGCATGCGCGCCGAGGGCACGCAACCGAATAAATCCGCGCTCTACCCGCGTGCGTCCGGTTTACCGAACTGCTCGTGCCTGCCCAGCGAACGCAGGTGGAACCATTCGCGCAGACCGGCCGGGTCGCGGCGGGTGACCAGGAAGAACCAGGAGAAGCGGATCCATTCCTGCGGCAGCAGCTTGCGCATGCCGGGCTGGGACATCAGGTAGCCGCGGTTGCGATAGGTGAAGTAGCGCTTGACCGGGTCGTCGGGGTACTGGGTGTGCATCCGCCCGCCGAGGATCGGCTTGAATTCCGCGGCGCCGTTGGGATGCAGGTACGCGGTCTGCAGACAGGTGCCGAACGGCAGTCCGGAGCGCACCAGCCGGCGATGCACCTCGACCTCGTCGCCGCGCACGAACAGCCGCAGGTCGGGCACGCCGATCACGTCGACGGCCTTGGCGGAGATCAGCGCACCGTTGAACAGCGACGCGATCCCGGGCAGGAAATCCTCGTCGCCGAGTTCGGAGCGCAGCCGCCGCCACACCACGCCGCGGCGCAGTGGGAAGGCCAGCCGGTCCGGTTCGTCGATATCGCACACCACCGGGGACACCTCGACGAGTCCGTGCCGGCGCGCGCAATCCAGCAGGGTGGCAAGCACTTCCGCGCCGTCGGGGCGGCCGTCGTCGTCGGCCAGCCAGACCCAGTCCGCGCCCATGCTCAGCGCGTGCAGCATGCCGAGTGCGAAACCGCCTGCGCCACCGAGGTTGTGCGCCGAACCGAGGTAGGTGGACTCGATCGGCTGATCGCGGACCAGCTCGGCCACCTCGGCCTCGTTGGCGTTGTCGATCACGATCAGGTGGTCTACCGGACGTGACTGGGAGGCAATGACTTTCAGCGACTCGGCGAGCAGTTCGCGACGCTTGTGCGTGACCACCACGGCGACGATGCGCGCGTCCGGTCCGGTGCCCGCGGGGGTCACCGCGCTCGAATCGGAGTTGCCCACTGCGGGTTCCGCGGCGGGGGCACCGGGCGTCTGCGATGCGGAGTCGACCTGGGCGGCCGCCCCTGTCTCGATCGGGGTGTCCTGCCCGGTCGGCTCACTCATACCTGGTTCCGCTCCAGTTCTCGTCCGTTTTCCATGGCCCGTTCGGCTTCCAGTTCGCGCAGCACGGTCGCGACGTGGTTGCCCGCGTCCGGACCTTCATAGGCTCGCACCACTTCTTCGATACCGCCGCGCAAACGGATCTCGCCGTGATCGATCCACAGCGCGGTATCGCAGAGTTGGGCGAGAAATTCGTTGGAATGGCTGGCGAATACCAGGATGCCCGATCGGGCCACCAATTGCTGCAGGCGCAGCCGAGCTTTCTTCATGAATTCGGCGTCCACCGCGCCGATGCCCTCGTCGAGCAGCAGAATCTCGGGATCGATCGAGGTGACCACGCCCATGGCGAGGCGGACCCGCATACCGGTGGAGTAGGTGCGCAGCGGCATGGACAGGTATTCGCCGAGATCGGTGAAATCGGCGATCTCATCGATCTTGGACAGCATCTGCTTGCGCGTCTGCCCGAGGAAAAGGCCACGGATGATGATGTTCTCGTACCCGGAGATCTCCGGGTCCATGCCGACGCCGAGGTCGAACACCGGCGCCACCCGGCCGCGGATGCGCGCGCTGCCGCGCGACGGTTCGTAGATGCCCGAAAGCAGCCGCAGCAGTGTCGATTTGCCCGCGCCGTTGTGCCCGACCAGGCCGACCTTGTCGCCTTCCTTCAGCGACAGCGTGATGTCGCGCAGCGCCTCGACCACCACCACATCGGATTTGTTGCGCCCGATCGCGCCGCCGGCCTTGCCGAGGAACGCCTTTTTCAGCGACCGCGATTTCGCGTCGAAGATCGGGAATTCGACCCAGGCCTGGCGGGTTTCGATACTCACATGCTCGGTCATCGATCCGCTCCTAAACCCAGTACGGCACGCGCGAACGGAATTGCTTCATCGCGAAGATGGCGACGATCCAGCCGACCACCGTGATGGCGCCGACGATCAGCCAGTGATACAGGTGCTGGTCGTCGCCGAGCAGCGGGGCGCGGATGATCTCCAGGTAGTGGAACGTCGGCACGATCTCGGCCAGTTTCGCGCGCTCGCTGACCTGTCCGCCCTGCGCCTCGAGGCTCTTGGTATTCCACATCACCGGGGTCAGCACGAACAGCATCAGCGTGAGGCTGCCGAGGATCGGCGCGATATCGCGGTAGCGCGTGCTGAAGATGCCGAACACGATCGACACCCACATCGCGTTGAGGAACAGCAGTCCCAGGGCCGGAATCGCGAATATCGCGGTCCAGTGCAGTTTTTCCCACACGCCGAACGCGACGAGCACCACGAAATAGATCAGCATGTTGTGCGCGAAGAACAGCAACTGCCGCCAGACCAGGCGATAGACGTGCACGCTCAGCGCCGACGGCAGCTGTTTGATCAGTCCCTCGTTGGCGATGAAGACATCGGAGCCCTCGAGAATGCTCGCGTTGATCACATTCCAGACGATGATGCCGACCGCCACATACGGCAGGTAGTCCTTGACCGGCTGGCCGAGCAGCGCGGAATACAGCAGGCCGATCGCCGCAGCCTGCACACCCGTCGCGATGGTGATCCAGAACGGGCCGAGCACCGAACGGCGGTACCGCTGCTTGATGTCCTGCCAGCCGAGCGAGAGCCACAGTTCGCGCTGCCCGAAGCCGACCCGGAAGTCCTTGAAGGCGCGCTGGAAGGTCTGTGAATCCGAGGCGATCGGCGCATCGTCCACCGGTTCGGTGGGCACGGCGGCCGGTTGCTCGTCCGCCGCGGTCTCCTTCGACACGGCGGGAGCCTCCCCCGCGCTCACCGAGCCTGCTTCCGGCGGGCTGTCTTCCGCGCGCGCCACAGCGGCGTCGGCGTCTGGTGGCGCGGACGCATCGGAACGCTCGGACTCATCGGAACGCTCGGGGTCTTCTGAACGCACTGAGCTGTCATCTGAACGCACTGAGCTCTCTTCACGACGCCCCGGACTCTGATTCGAGTCGGGGCGAGCGGCAGCGGCGGGCACGGTGCCCGAGCCTACCCTTGGACATTCGTACCGACCCGCGTGGCACACACGGGCCGGTGCCTCTCACAGCCGGGCGGCAGGGCTCACAAATACTGCCCGGAACCGCCGGTGACGTGATTCGCCGGCCCGCCGCGCGGGTCCGCGGCATGGATGCCGGGCGGTAGCGCGCCCTGGCGCATCTGCTCGAGCTGGGCTCGGGCGGCCATCTGCTGGGCGAACAGCGCCGTCTGGATCCCGTGGAACAGCCCTTCCAGCCAGCCGACCAGCTGGGCCTGGGCGATCCGCAGCTCGGCGTCCGACGGAATGGCGTCGTCGGTGAACGGCAGCGTGAGCCGCTCGAGTTCGTCGCGCAGTTCCGGGGCCAGGCCCTGTTCCAGCTCGCGCACCGACGACTTGTGGATGTCCTTGAGCCTGCTGCGGCTCGCGTCGTCGAGCGGAGCGGCGCGCACCTCTTCGAGCAGTTGCTTGATCATCGTGCCGATGCGCATGACCTTCGCGGGCTGCTCGACCATGTCGGCCAGCGATTCGCCCGCGTCGTCGCGGTCGTCCGACTCGCCCTTCTTGTCCTCGTCGGTCACCACCTGCGCGGTGAAGGGCGCGTCCGATGCGGCCTCCGCCGGGATGACCAACGGGCGGCCGTCCGGTCCGACGACGACGATGTGGTCCGGTGACTCATCCGATTGCGTCATGGTCCCTATCATGTCGCGTTGCCGCCGAACGCGCTAAAGGGGCTGCGCTGAGAGTCGCGCGGACCGCACCGGGCGGTGCGACGAGCTGTCGCACCGGTGTGCCCGGTCCCCGCCCTGGCGACGCGGCGGCGTTCTATTCTGTTCGGGTCGTGTGGTTCGGATTTGCTGAAAGTCGGTTGCCATGCTGAGTCCCAGGTCGCTGTGCCCCCGTGCGGAAGCGGAGGGGAACACGGTTACACAGGCTCGCCCGCTGCCCTTAGAGTGGCCAACATGACTTACGACGTCGCGAGGGTTCGGGGCCTGATACCGTCCCTCGGCGACGGCTGGATTCATCTCGACCCGCAGGCGGGCATGCTGGTGCCCGATGCGGTATCCCGCGCGGTCTCAACAGGTTTCCGGACATCCTCTTTTTCGCATATCGGCCGCAATGGCGCGGCGGTGCGCAGCGCCGCCATCCTGGACGCGGCGCGCGAGGCGGTGGCCGATCTGGTCGGCGGCGATCCGGCGGGTGTCGTGCTCGGGCCCGACCGTGCGGTCCTGCTGGCCTGGCTGGCCGAATCGCTGAGCTCGCGGCTCGGCCTCGGTACCGGCATCGTGCTGTCCCGGCTCGACGACGAAGCGAACGTCGCACCGTGGCTGCGCATCGCCAATCGCTACGGCGCGCACGTGCGCTGGGCCGAGGTGGAGATCGAAACCTGCGAGATGCCGTCCTGGCAGTTCGAGGAATTGATCGGCCCCACCGCGCGACTGGTCGCGCTCACCGCCGCCTCGCCGATCGTCGGCTCCGCGCCCGCGGTCCGGGTGGCCGCCGACCGGGTGCACGAGGTGGGCGGACTGCTCGTCGCCGACGCGTTCGGCGCCGCGCCCTACGCACTCATCGACATCGACGAACTCAACGCCGACGTGGTCGCGCTCAGCGCCCCCGCCTGGGGCGGCCCGCAGATCGGCGCGCTGGTCTTCCGCGACCCGGCCTTCCTGGACCGGATTCCGTCGATGTCGTTGAACCCCTACGCGAAGGGCGCCGAGCGGCTCGAGGTCGGCGGGCACCAGTACGCCCTGCTCGCCGGGCTCACCACCTCGATCGACTTCCTGGCCGGCCTGGACGAGCGGGCGCGGGGCAGCAGGCGCCAGCGCCTGGAAATGTCGATCACGTCGCTGCAGGACTACCACGATCAGCTGTTCGAGCATCTGATGGACGTGCTGGAGAAGATCCCCGGCCTGACCGTCATCGGCCGCGCCTCCACCCGAATCCCCACCGTCAGTTTCACTCTCGCGGGCATGCAGGCCGAGAAGGTGGCGGCCAAGCTGGCCGACAACCGCATCGGCACGGTCAGCGGGGTGCACGGCGGCAGCAGGTTGCTCGACGCGCTCGGCGTGAACGACGAAGGTGGTGCGGTCACCATCGGTCTCGCGCCCTACACCACCAAGTTCGAGATCGACCAGCTGGGCCGGGCGCTCGTCGCGTTGGAGTGAGCGCCGCGGGTTGCTGCGCGCCGCGCGCGAATTCGCTTGCTGCACAGGTAGTTTCCTGGCGCACAGGTATTCGCCTGCTGCGCACGTTAATGCCCGCCGCGCAGGTTATTGCGCGCCGCGCAGGTTATTGCGCGCCGCGCGGATTCGTCTGTCGCGCAGACAGTTTCCTGTCGCGCACGTCTTTGCCTGCCGCGCATGTTGTCGCGTGCCGCGCACGTTCTCGCCGACGAATTCGTGCGCGGCGTGACAGTTCGTGCGCGGGAGTCAGGGGTTGCGGATCTGCAAGGTGACCTTGCCGAAGGCGTCGCCGGATTCGAGCAGCCGGTGGGCTTCGCCCGCTTCGGCGACCGGCACCTCGGCGTCGATGACGGGGACGACGCTGCCGTCGGCGACCAGCGGCCACAGGTGTCGCCGCACCTCGGCGATGACCGCCGCTTTGCTGCCGACGCCGGTGGCCGGCCGGTTCCGCAGGTTCGTCGCGTGCACGCTGCCCCATTTCCGCAGCAGCGCACCGAGATTCAGCTCGCCGGTCGCGCCGCCCTGCATCCCGATCACCACGAGATGGCCGAAGTTCGCCAGCGCCTCGACATTGCGGGACAGGTAGGCCGCGCCCATCAGATCCAGGATGACGTCGGCGCCCGAACCGTCCGCGCGCACGGCGGCGACGAAATCGTCGTTGCGATAGTTGATCAGCAGCTCCGCGCCGAGTTCCTGGCATCGGCGCAGCTTCTCGGCCGAGCCGGCCGTCACCGCGACGCGCGCGCCGAGAGCGCGGGCCACCTGGATCGCATGGGTGCCGATGCCGCTGCCGCCGCCGTGGATCAACAGCAGCTGGCCGGCCTGCAAGCCCGCCGTCATGACCAGGTTCGACCACACGGTCGCCGCCACCTCGGGCAGTCCCGCGGCCGCGCCGAGATCCAATCCCTCGGGGACCGGCAGCAGTTGCGTCGCGGGCGCGACAACTTTCTCGGCATAGCCGCCACCGGACAGCAGCGCGCACACCCGGTCGCCGACCTGCCAGTCGTGCACGCCGGCGCCGAGTTCGGCGATGACACCCGAACATTCGAGCCCGAGCACCTCGCTCGCGCCCGGCGGCGGCGGGTAGTGCCCTTGGCGCTGGAGCAGATCGGCCCGGTTCACTCCGGCCGCCGTCACCTCGATCAGCACCTCGCCGGTGCCGGGCGCCGGATCCGGCGCCTCGGCCCACTCCATCACCTCGGGTCCACCGAAACTGTTCAGCTTGATCGCATGCACGAGACCCATACTGCCCCTGTGCCCGCCCGCACGGGCGGCGGCCCCGGTCGCCGCACCGCAAACCTCGCGCTTCGATCTGTGCGATGGCACAAAATCTTGCTGTGGCGAACGGCCTGCAGACCTACTCCGTCGGTAGTCCGGTATGGCTTTCCCGCACCAGGGATCTCCCCAGTTCGCCCGGCTTAGAATGAGCACCGTGCACCCCGAATCGAGCAGTCCCGTTGCGGCCGAACCGAGGTGGCTCACCCCGGCGCAGCAACGAGCCTGGCGGGCTTATATGGACGGACATCAGCGCCTGATGACCGCGCTGAACCGGCAATTGCAACGGGACAGCGACCTGAGCGTCGCCGAATATCGCATCCTCGTCCTGCTCTCCGAAGCGCCCGGCCGATCCCTGCGGATGAGCGAACTGGCCGACGGCGTGCTCTCCTCCCGCAGCCGTCTCACCCACCAGATCCGGCGGCTGGAAGCCGAGCGGATGGTGCGCCGCAACACCTGCCTCGAGGACGGCCGCGGCGTGCTCGCCGAACTGACCGACGAAGGCATGCGCCGCCTCGAAGCCGCCGCCCCAGGCCACGTCGACGCCGTCCGCCGCGATTTCGTCGACCTGCTCACCCCCCACCAGCTGGAGGTCATCGCCGAAGTCTTCGCCCGCGTCGATCAAGAAATCGGAACGCGCCCCCTCTGACCCGTCCGCTACCATCGTGATCCTGGAGACGTGGCAGAGCGGCCGAATGCACTCGCCTTGAAAGCGAGCGTCGCGAGAGCGACCGGGGGTTCAAATCCCTCCGTCTCCGCAACAAACGTCCTGGTCACGCTGTTGGCCTGCGGCGTGCACGTGTTCGAGCCGAGCGAACTCCAGCAGTCTTGTCACGGTTTGTCACAACCGCGTTCAAACTCCGGGCAGCCTCGGCCAACGCGTCCGGCTGACTGTGGACGTAAGTCCGCATGGTGAAGGCAGCGTCGCAATGCCCCAGCCAGGCCGACACTACTGCGATCGGGACGTTCTGAAGGTGCAGCAGGGTGCCGCAGGTGTGCCGGGCATCGTGCAGCCGGATATGCCGCACGCCAGCCAGGGCACAGACCCGATGCCATTCCCGCGACAGCCGGTCCGGATGCACCGGGTATCCGGCTTCGTCGCACACCACGTACTCACCAGGCCCGTAGCAGTTGCCGAGCTCCAGCCGTTCCGCCGCTTGTGCCGCTCTGGCCTTCTTCAGAGCAGCCGTGATTACCGGCGTCATTGGCAAGGTGCGCTTCGACTTCTCGGTCTTGGTCTCTTTCTCGATGACCTCGCCGTCTACCTGAATCCGGGTGTTGATGATCGTGACAGTGCCCGCAGTGAAATCAACATCGCTCCAACGCAATCCGGCAATCTCGCCACGACGAAGACCGGACAACGCCAGGTGCCACGAATGGCCAGCACGAACCTGATCCGCAGCAGCCAGGACCTTCCGGACATCGGCTGCGTTGTAGGTGTCCATTTCCTTGCGCGACCCGGGCACCCGATCAACCAGATCAGCAACGTTGCGCGCCAGGCGGCCTTGCCCCATCTGTGATTGGAGGACCTTGCCGACGATGCGCAGCATCGGGTTGATGGTCTGGGCATTCCAGGTCTTGCAGGCACGTCCGTGCGCGTAAACGAACTCACCGTCTTGCAGGTCACTCACCAGGTCGTCAAGGTGTGCCTTGGCCAATTGCTGAACAGGAAGCGAACCGTGACGATCACGCAGCGGCTGAAGAGCATGCGTGTACGCGGCCTTCGTGCTCTTGGCAATCCGCTTGCCACCCAACCACTCTGCGCACGCCTGCTCAATGGTGGTCACCGAACGAGCAACGTACGCACCACGCGAAACCGCATTGGTGACCTCCGCTAACGCATCGCGTGCTTCCTTCTCCGTGCGATACCGCTTGCGCGTCTGCCGTCGTTTCCCCGTCGTCGGATCGGTCCCAGCCTCAGTGGTCACCTGGTATCGAACCGCACCGCTCTTTAGCGTCATCTTTTCGATCTGCGGAGGCAGTTGCCGACGACTCATGCCGCCGCCTCCTGATCCAATCCCGCGATGTAGTCCGCGACGGCCTGTTCCGTGACGAACCGACGACGGCCTATCTTGACCGACCGCAATTTGCCGGTACCGATCAGCTCGTAGTACTTGCTGTGCCCGATCGGGATCAGCTTCCGCACTTCTTCTTCGTTCAACAGTCTGGACATATCGCGCCTCCCTTTACGCCGCTTGCTGAATTGCCGAAGTTTCTGGGGGCTCTGGTGGGCCTGCCGCGAGTTGAGCGCGCAGGTATTCCGCTCGCCAGGTAGTTCGCCGCGCGATCGCGCCCATGATCAGGTGCTCACGCAGGGGCCGGGACTTGTCGCCAGGTTCGACGGGAGTCACCCGGTAGTGGCTCGTGTCGGGCTTGTCGATGCCGGCGTCGGCGAGCAGTTGCCGAACAAAATCGACCCGGTCCTGCTTGTGGTCGAGGACGGTCTTGCCCGACCAGCGCCGGGAGACGAGGACGCGTCGACCGGGCAGGCCGAGGGTGTCTCGGCGGTGTGCTTTGCCCTTGCAGCGGCCGGGTACGGTCTTGTCGCTCGCGCCCTGGGGGACGATGCCGTATTCGAGCCACACCGCACAGCGAGGCGAGCACGGCACCGACTGAAGCTCAGCGTGAAGCCGGTCGTAGTGTTCGGCCGCACGGTCGGTGTGGGCTTCGACGATTTCGCTGATGGACTTGGTCAGGTATTTGGTGACGTAGCCGATGGTGCGTCCGGCCTTCTCCGCGATCACGCCCTTGATCTGTTTGCGGTCCATCTGGGTACCGAAACGCACCACGTGCGCGGGCTCCAGCTCGTCCACCTGGTCCAGCTTGTCCAGGGCGTCATCCCAATAGGTCAGGGGCGCATGGGTTTCAGGGTCGATGAAGGTGGCCCGCTTGGCATCCCACACCGGCTGATGAGCACCGCCGTAGACACGGTTCTCGCGGTCGAAGTGCGGCCACCACACCTGGTGATAGGTGGCCGCAGTAACCAACTTCAACAACTCCCGCGAGATCGCACCCCGGATCAAGATGTGCAGGTGCGGGGCACCACGGCGCTGCGGTTCCACGGTGGCGAAGTACTGCACCTCGTAGCCGACCGCACGACGCAAGTTCTGAATCCAGCGATCGACCAGCCGGGAGAAGAACACGATGTCACGCGCGCCACGGCTGTAGTCGTAGCTGTCGAAGTCCACCGGGGAACCATCCGAGCACTCCTGACCGTTGGCATCGGTCGCGCCGTCGCGGCGGATCTTGCCGTAGCCGGGCATGGTCAACGTGACGAACATCGAGGACAGGTGGCCGCCGATCGGCTCGCCGACCGTGCGCTTGGACACCTTCCTGCGGGGCAGGTCCGGGACGTCCTGACGCCGCCTGGTGGAGCGCCGACGCCGATCCCTACTGCTGGCGTCCAGGGCAGGGAGACGACCACGGAGACCGGTTTCGCGTAGATCCTCATCCAAGGCCCGGATGACCTCGCGCAGGGACTCGGCGAGGTCTTCCGCAGCCTCAGCGACCGCCGCGCGGTACTGGGTGACCAAATCGGCACGCTCAGTGAGCAATTCGACCTGACGTGTAGTCGGGTCGGTCTTGTCCGGGACGAGTTCACTACTGGCGTGCCATCCCTCGCGGCACTGAGCGATACGCAGCAGCCGGTTGGCCTTCGCGCACGCCGGGCACACCGATTCGATGGTGGACTTACACGGCGACCCTTCGTAGGTGACGGTGCCGGTCTTGGGGTCTTCGACTCGCATCGCGATCGGGCGTTTGCACACGTCGTACTGTTCTGCGGCGGCCTGGGCGACCTCGTACAGGTTGGGTAGGGCACGGCGCTGGGCCGCAGTCCCTCCCGTCTTCACACTCTCGGTGGGGGAGGTGTTGGTCATCGAAACGAGTCCTTCCGGAAACCGTTGTCGGGCAAGGGGAGTTCGAACGGGTCGGCCAGGGAATCGGTTCGGCGGAACCGCAGCTCCACCAGGCCGGGACCGGCGATGCGGACTTGGCAGTCCAAGGCACCGAAGGCATGGGCCAGGTTGTCGGCGCGAGACTCCCAATCGGCGGGGCATTGCCCGTGCAGCATCCGCACCCGCACCCGATCAGTGGACGCGCCGATATGGACCGAGAGAAGCCGGGGAACGAACGTCGACCCGTCGCTGAGGGTGGTGAGCTTGCACGCGGTCAGGAGCCGGGTCCAGCGGGACCGGTAACGCCACCAGGCCAGGAACCGGGTTCGTGCCCTGGCAGTGATGGCTCGCTCGAAGGTTCGTGGACTCCACAGTCGCCACGCCACCATCCCCGCAAACCACCCCACCGCGACCAGGCCCCCGACTACCCAGCCGTGGAAAAGGCCGGCGGCGACCGCTCCGGCGATCGGCAGCGAGACCATCGGGAACAGCAGCGCCCACCACACGGTCACGGCCGCGGCTTTGAGTAGCTGCCAGATCAGCAGGCATAGGGCCTCGAAGAGTTGTTCGCGCGCGTCGGTGTGTGTAGCGGTGGTTTTCGTGGTCATGAGCGGGTCTTTCTGCCGGGTAGATCGAATGCGAGCTGGACGGGGACGGGTTTGTCGTCGATCCAGCGCCGCCACGCTTGAGTGTCTGAATCGCGGTAGACGACAACGGCTTTGGCTCGGTTGCGGGCGGACAGGTTGCAGGCGTACATGGTGGCGTCGGTGATGTTGCGGGCCTTGAGCAACGGCCGTACTTCACCGCCGACGAGCAACGCCCACTCACGGCCGCGGGGGCGCATCACGGCTCCTCGTCGAAGGGTTCGCAGTGCCCGCACTCGTAGCAGCGCGACACCTGGGATGTGAAGTGCTGCCAGTCCCACGGGGCCGCCTGCACCGACATCGGCACCCCGCAGCACTGAAGGGTTTCTTCGGTGCTCATGCCGCCCACTCCCATGTCTGGTCGGTCTGCTCGTCCCAGGCCGGGACGAAGTGGTCATCGATGAGCTGACGCGCGGTGTGCAGGCAGATCACCGCATCCAGCTCCTCGCGGTCGTAGCCGTCGTTGTCGTCGATGAGGTGAATGGTCATGACAGGGCCTCGATTTCAGCGATGCCGCACACGATGCAGGCGCGGGAACGGGTGGACACACCGAGCAGGCGTTTGGTGGTCTGCCAGCCTTCCGGGAACTGGTGGCCGTTGCGGTCGCAGTGGTCAGCGGCCATGCAGCCGTCGCACCACACGCGATCTCCGTCGTAGACCCAGCCGACACCGGCCGAGCGGTGTTGCAGGTACGACACTGCTTGTTGGGTGGAGTCGAAACAGATGGATTCACCGGTGTTTTCGCTGTAGTGATCACCGCACATGTCGCAGTAGATGACCACGTGTGTCTCGGTCACGAATCCTCGCTTCATGCCGCCACCCCCGCAGCATCCCCGTCCTCGCCGTCGTCTTCGTCGCCGAGGTCATCAGGATCGAAACCGCTGTAATCCTCAGTGGGACCGGTGATCTCGGGTGCCGGGGAGAAGGCGTCGACGATGGCGTCGGCGGCGTCGTCGTCGACCCAGAACGCGCGCACTCGCACGAATCCGCGTGTGCCGTCCTGGCCGACGTAGCCGACACCGGGGGTGTGTTCGCTGATCTCGTCACAGCGCGCACCCCGATCCCGGGCACCTTGGCCGTGGACCATGGCGTTCTGTGTCGGCTCGTCCAGGCGCAGCCCGATCCGGACCGGGAACAGCTGCCGGTTGGGCATGGTCTCTTTCGACGGGTCCTGCAACGCCGCCACCACCGACACCGCGACCGCGCGGCCCTTCGACAACAACAGGCCGGTCAGGCGCCGGAACTCCTCCTGCTCATCACGGGTCGCATACGACGACAGCGCCGCGGCTTCGTCGATGATGATCAGGATCAGCGGCTCATCAACGGTGGGAACGAGTTTGCGCAGACCGGCGCGGCGCATCCGTACCGCCCGCTCGTCCATCTCCTCGACCGCTTCGGCGAGCATGGCCAAGATCGAGGCGGCCTCGACGCAGAAGCGGGTGAACAACCGGTCCTCACCACGCCCGAACTCCGCCCCGCCCTTCGGATCACCCAGGCGCACATCCACCAGCCCGGTCTTGATCGCCGGACCGACACCGGCCAGCAGCGACCACAACACACTGCCTTTGCCCGAACCCATCGCACCAGCGACGAGGATGTGGGCGTAGAGCACCCGTAACCGCCAGGTGTCCCCGTCCTCGGTGACACCGACCGGGACCGCCTCCAGGTCCACACCATTGGGGACCACCTCCGGCGGCGTTGCCGGGGCGACGAGAGTGTCAAACACCCTCACCTGGAGACGAACCCACGACGGCGCCGGAGACACCACTGTCACTTTCGGCACCGCCAAATACGTGGCGAACTGGTTGCACACCTCATCGCCCGACCAGTTCTTCAGCGACTGGCCGCCCAGCATCACCACGTCGACCGCAATCCCGTACCGGGTGTAGTCGTAGCGTTCGACGTGGGGGAATCCGCCTTCGGCCGACCCGAGACCCAGGGCGGCGAGCATCAGGTTGGTTTGCAACGGATCGGCCAGGATCGACACCGCGGTCCGCAACTCGGGCCGGGCATCGTTCACGATCTCGGCCACCGTCTGAGTCTTCGGCTTACGGGTGGCCCCACGGGAACCGATCCAGAAAAGGCCGGCGGGGACCGCGAGCGAGACACCCGTGATCAACCCCGCAGTCAGCACGCTCATCGTGACCACCCCGGGCCGGGCTCAGGATCAGGGTCGTACTCGGCCTCCAGGAGCGCGGCCACTTCATCGTCACACTCGGTGCAGGTGCAGCCGTCGTAGGTGATGTCACGGAACGCGATCGGCTCCAACCCGGCACCTTCGGCGATCCGGCCGTCACGCACCGCAGCGGCCAGCAGCTGCACCAGCTCTTCGGCGGTGTCCACGTTCATCGCCAGGAACGGCATCCGGCCCTTCGCGTGATGCCCGCCCAAGGTGAACACCACCAAGCCCGCGAACTCGTTCGGACCCTCATCGCCGTAACGCACTCCGGGAGCACCGAAGCCCTTGATCCGAGTACCGCTGATATGGAACCCGATACGGCACACCGGATTACGCGGCACCCAATAGCCCTCGGCCTTGACCATCTCCTGCCCCGACATCACCGCACCGCCTTCGGAGCCGTTGCAGTAGTCAGGGGCGCGCACGTCCAGGGCGTGAAATTGATTCCCGGAGGTGCTTCCGCACAGTTGCCGTCCCGGAACGACGCTTTCGGGGCGTCCTCGCAGAACATCACGCAGCCATCCGCACGAGGGGCGACCGTGGCCACCGTCCCGCCCGGCTCACGACCCACCGTCAACAGCAGCGCCAGCGGCAAGGCCACCACACCCGCGAGCAACACCATCCCGGCCGTCCACCGCTGACGCAGAGCCAGCGACACCACCGCACCGTTGTTCTCGGCCATCGAAACCAACTCCTTGTCTAAGAAACCGTGATCGGCAGCGCTTGCTGCACCGGCCGCACGGGATGAATGGAACGCACCGGCACCGGCCGCGCACCGGCCACCACAGGCGCAGAAACAGGGGTCGCAGGCGGGACCGGAGCACTCACCGGTTGCGGGACTGCGACAGGCACCACCGGAGCCGACTTGGCGTACTTGGCCGCCGTCTGGGCCGAAATGCCCAGCGCCCTACCGATTTCAGCGAACTTCTTACCCTCAGCGTGCATCGCCACCGCTCGGGCGACCTTGCCCGGATCACGACGCGTGGACGCCTTCTTACGGCGAGCAGGAACCGACGCAGGAACCGGAACAGCAGCCGCGGGCACCGGCACAACCTCCCGCACAGGTTCGCCCGCCGGAACCGGTTCAGGAGCCGAAGCATGTTGTGCGGCACGGAACAACACCGCCAGTCCATGCGTGTCGACCAGCAGCGAGATAGGGGCGATCGCCGCCACCAACGCCGCAGCCCAACCCGGCAGAATTCGGCCGGCCGCGACCGCATGAAGCGAGTTGCCCGCGATCGAGACCATCGCACCGGTGCCCAGCACCCACAGGAACCAACGACGCTCCGGGGACTTCGCCAGCACCAGCGCACCCACGGTCGCCTGAATGATCGTGCCGTCCACGATCACCGGGAAAAGCCACGCCCACCGCTTCGGAGTGTTGGCCAGAATCGCCAGATCACGCAACGCAGCGAAGGACAGGACGAACGCGGCTACCCCGATGACCGTGATGATGACCACGGCAGACCAGCGCGCCCACCGCATCCCCGCCGACTGCTGGCCTGCCGTCTTCATCACGCCGCCTTAGAACCGGACGGACGCGAAGCACCCGGATCGTTCGGGGCCTGCTTGGCACCGGAGGTATCACCCTTGATCCCGGTAGCCCGGATGTTCCAGCCGATCGACTTGAACTCTCCCGAACCCGCGATCTTCGGCTTGATCTGCAAACCCTCCAGCTCGACCATGAACACGTTCTCCGACACCTGCGTGCCCGCCGGTACCGGCTGAACGTCAGCCACGAACGTCACATCGAACGATGAGTTCCTCGAACCCATCCCCGACGGATCAGCCACCGTGCCCTTCCACAACCGCAGGCCCGTCCCGTTGCCCTCGTCATCAACGTCGATCCGCTGCCGCTTCGGCGCATTGCGATCCCGGCTGAACTCCGTCACCGGCTGAATCTCACCCATCAACAGCAACCCGAACGGGAACGCCTCACGGAACTCCGGGCGAAACCACACATCCTTCAAAGCCATCTCGTCATCTCCTTGGTTGAAAGTTACCCAGCCTCCCTAGGTATCTTCAATCTACGCATGCTCCCTAGGTAGGTCAAGAGGTTCCTGGGTTGCCTAGGCAGATCGACTATCCTGAGCGCATGGACGCCATCGATCCCGACGACCCTCGGCCCGCTTCGCAGCAAATCGCGAACGTGCTGCGTGCGGCCATCCTCACCAGGAAGCTCGCGCCCGGCGAAAAGCTCCCGTCTGGACCCCAGCTCGTCGAGCGCTACGGCGTCGCGAAAGCGACTGTGGAACAGGCGATTCGGATACTTCGCGAAGAGTCGCTCGTGGTGTCCAGGAAGGGCAGTGGCGTCTACGTTCGCGAGCGCACAGAACGTCCGGTCGGACTCCGGCGCCACATTGAGCGCGCATTCGAGGCAACCGCGGTCACTATCGACTTCGCGGGGTTCTCGGGGGAGACCCTGCACGGTGCTATTGCGGAGCCACTCGACCGCATCCGGGAAGGTCGACTCCGGCCTGAGTCGCTTACGGTCCGACTCTTGGTGCCGGACGCGTCGATGCCCTGGTCATTGCCAGCACGGACCGATGATCTCTCCGACAGCCCAGCGTTTCGCCGCCGAGCAACACGAATCATGGAGCGCCATACCACCGCAATCGTGGACTCCGTCCACGAACTCGCCTCACTTGGACTCGTCACCAGCGCCACCGCCCAGGTCCGCTCGTACCCTGCGGTGCCCCTGTTCAAGCTCTACATCCTCAACGGCGAGCAAGCCTTCTTCGGCTACTACCCAGTCCGCGAACACCGACTGGAACTCGACGGAGAATCAGTCGCCGTCTGGGACCTCATGGGCAAAGACGCCACCCTCTTCGAGCACGGCCAGGACGCCGACCCCGACTCGAACGACAGCCAGTTCGTCGAACAGTCCCAGATCTGGTTCGACAGCATCTGGACCTCCGTCGCGCGGGACTACCGACCGTCATGAGCTTGGCCGAACTCCTGCGTGATCGTTCGTGCCTCCTGCTGGACTTCGACGGGCCGATCTGTGCCGTCTTCGCTGGTGTCACGGATCGCGAGGTGTCGCAGGAACTCGCAACACTCGTAGGTTCATCGTCTCCTGCCGACATCGCAGCCGCGCGTGACCCCTTTGAGATCCTCCGGTATGCGGCATCCCGGAATCTTGTGCAGGCCAGCAGTATTGAGCGTAGGTTCACCGAACTCGAGCTGAACGCCGTTCGGTCGGCCAAGCCCACCGAGCACACCCCCGCCCTCATTCACGACCTCCACGCCAGTGGATGGACGATCGCCGTCGTGAGCAACAACTCTGTCGTTGCGATCAATGCGTACCTCTCCGCGCATGGCCTTCGAAGCTCGATCGCGGGAGTCTACGGTCGCACGCCCAACAACTACACGCAGCTGAAACCGAGTCCTCACCTGCTCAACGTCGCAACACGCGAACTGCACGCAATCTCCGACAACTGCGTGTTCGTTGGTGATTCGCTCTCCGACATCGAAGCTGGAAGAGCCGCTCGAATCCCTGTCATCGCACTCGCGAACAAGCCGGGGAAAGCTGATCGCTTCCGCCCGTACAGTCCAGATGCGCTGATCGCCAGCATGGCTGAAGTCCGCAGCGCTCTCGTGTGACCTCAAGCCGAGCCCCACTGGCGGCCCCGACGATGTCTGCTCTGGAACCGATCGGGTAGCCCGTTCTGGTCACAACAGCACGCACCGTACGAACAACGGTTGCTGCCGAATTCCGCCATTGAGAGTCAAGAGCGGCAGCGGCCCTACGGGCCGCCGCCGCCGCGCGACGAACGCACGACGGCAGAAGGCTCCGCTTCGCTCCGCCCGACCGGAGCGTCGGCGCGTCGGCAGCGACCCGTACGGCCACGATCCATCACCCTCTGACGCATCCCTGCACCGCCCGGTGAACCAGCAGCGGTTGCAGTAGTCGCTGCCCGGGAGCGATCTGGTCGGCCTCGCCGAAACCGTGCCGCCCGTAGTGCCAGGTGCCGATCCAGCCGCGGGGCCGACCAGATCACCAGTGGCACGGCGACTACTGCAACCGCTGCTGGTTCACCTACAAGGTCACCTCACCGGAGTTCCTGGACCGTCTCGACCGAGTCTGACCGCCTGGGGGCTTCGGCCCCTTCTCCGGCCACCGGTCAATGACGCCCGGTAGCGAGTCGCCAACGACGCCGACTCCAGGCCCGGAGCCCCCTCGGAAAAGGCCGGCGGGGAGCGACCGTCACGTCTACAGAATCGACTCGGTTGCG
>NZ_BAUA01000043.1 GCF_000710915.1 Nocardia brasiliensis IFM 10847 | reverse complement strand
GCACCGTGACCAAGGCGGCGAGGTCGGCCTCCGCGTGCCGGCAGACGATCCAGGTGAAGCCGTACTCATCGAGGCTCGTGGTCGTGGTGATACTCGGATCGAGGTCGAGCAATGCGCGCATCTCGTCGTGTTGCTGCTGTGCGCCGGCCCCCTCGGCCGCTTTGAAGCACACCGCGCCGGTGCCCGTGGGGCGCAGCCCGAGCGCGGCCTGCAAGGTGTAGGCGGCGGCCGGGACAGCGAACAGCACATCGAGATTCGGCGGTACCTGCCGAGTGCGCCCGAACAGTGTGTCGAACAACCGCATCTCAGATCTCCCGGCCGAGTTCGGTTGCCAGCCTCGCCAACTGATCTAGTCGCTGGTCGAGGCTCGGATGAGTGGACAACAGTGTCGACAGGCTCGTGCCCGCACCGAGCGCTGGAGCGAAGAAGAAGGCGTTGAATGCCTGTTCGGCGCGCAGGTCGCTGGTCGGGATGCGAGCAATGTCGCCGCTGATCTTGGTCAGCGCCGAGGCCAGCGCCGACGGCTGTCCGGTGAGGATGGCGCCTGCTCGATCGGCGGCCAGTTCGCGGTATCGCGACAGCGCGCGGATGAGCAAGTAGCTGAGCGCATAGACCACCGAGGAGACCGCGATGACGGCCAAGACGATCAGGAACGTACTGTCGCCGCGGCGATTTCGGCCACCGAACATGGTCGAGTACATACTGAAGCGGACCACCAACCCTGCGAGCACACCGAGAAAGGACGCGGTAGTCATCACCACCACGTCGCGGTGTGCGATATGCGAAAGCTCATGCGCAAGTACGCCGTCCAATTCCTCGGTGTCCAGCCGCCGCAGTAGTCCGGTGGTCACGCAGACCACCGCGTGCCGTCTGCTGCGGCCGGTGGCGAAGGCATTGGGCAACTCGGTGTCGGCGATCGCGATCCGTGGTTTGGCCATGTCCGCGGTGGCGCACAGCCGGTCCACGACGCCGTGCAGGTACGGTTCCTCCGCCGCGGTGACGATCCGAGCTCGCATGGCGTACAACGCGATCCGGTCGGAGAACCAGAACTGTGCCCACAACAGCGCGCCGACGATCAGGACGACCACGACGGCCGATTTGATCAGCGCCACCAACGCGGCGATGAACGCCACGTAGACCAGTCCGAGCAGCAACATGGTCAGCGCCATCCGGGTGGTCAGCTGGCGGTCCGGTTGGAATCGGGTATGCACGGCTCACCCCGGAATCAGTCCGTCATCGCGCAGCATCGCCTTGACCAGCCTCACGTCCGATCCCTCGTCCGGCAGAACCAGATCGGAGGGCACCAGTGCGTCGGCCGGCAGCGCGGTGCCTCGGTAGCGCACAGTGTCCAGTATCTGGCGCAGGGTCAGGCCGAACCCGGTGTCGTCGCCAGAGTCGGCCGCTGCGAGCAGCTGATCGTCGAGGAAATTCAGCTCGTCGACCTGGGCGTCGGTGACCGAGTACTGTCCCTCGCCGAGAATTCGAATGATCATGACTCGCCGCCCGCCGGCGTCTCGAGTGCGGGGGTGAGCTTGCGTTTCAACTGGGCGAGTTCGGATTCGACGTCGCCGGTACCCGCCGCGGCGGCCAGGGCCGCCTGGATGTCGTCGTGGTCGGTGGACATGGTCGCGTCATCGAGCGCACCGGAGGCGATCAGCTCATCGAGCGCCTGTGCCCGCGAACTCAGCTGCGCGGTCTTGTCTTCCGCGCGCTGCATGGCCAGGCCGACATCGCCCATCTCCTCCGAGATCCCGGTAACGGCCTCGCTGATCCGGCTCTGGGCCTCGGCGGCCGTATAGGTCGCCTTGATGGTCTCTTTGCGGGTGCGGAAGGCCTCGACCTTCGCCTGCAAGCGCTGGGCGGCCGCGATGAGTTTCGTTTCCTGCGCGGCGAGTTCGTCATGCTGCGGGCGCAGTTGGTCGAGCTGGGTCAGCGCCGCCGAGCGGCGGGTCAGTGCGGTGCGAGCCAGCTCGTCGCGTCCCTGCGCTACCGCTTGCTCGGCTTGGTCGCTCAGGTGATCTGCGGATTTTTGTAGCTGGTTCTGTTGCAATTCGATTCGTTTGCGGCTGGTGGCGACGTCGGCCAGCCCACGCCGCACCCGGGCGAGCATTTCCAGCTGTCGCTGGTAGGAATAGTCCAGCACCTCACGGGGATCTTCGCTGCGGTCGAGCAACTTGTCGGCCTTGACCCGGAACAACAGGGCCAGGCGGCGGGCGATACTCACGGTGTCCACTCCTTCTCCGGTGGGATCTGTAGTTCACCGTCGTCGCCGAAGCCGCTCCGCGGTAGGGACGTTGGTGCCCGATATCGGGGTCTTCGGTCAGCTGCGTACAACCCGGCCGGACCACCCGCGGACAAGGGGCCGGATGGCACGGCACAATGGACGACCGGCCCTGTACCGCGCATGGTCGGCACATTCATGATGGGCGACAACGGATTCCATACCGGATAGCCTCGACAGGAGAAGATCATGGACTGGCCCACCGCAGCAGTGCTCATCGCGGCGATCATCGCCGTCATGGCGATTGCGAGTACTTACATCGGAACCCGCTCCGGCGGCAACAAGAAATAGCGCACGTCGCGGCCGAACATCTCGATCGGCCGGTGCCGGAGTCGAGTTCGTCGACCACGATGGCACTGTCCCGCACCTGCGGACCGCTGCCATCGAGTGTGCGCGGTCGGCGACCGCGGCAGCCTGATGGTCTTTTGCCGGTGCGCTTCTTGTAGCGCCTGGCCAAGCCCGACGCGCGCGACTTGTATTTGCTGGTACAGCAGGAGCATCGGCACGACCGGCCGACAGATCCCACCGGATGCGGTGAGTCCATCGAGCACGGCTCGAAGCCCGCGCCTTCGGCTGCGGCCCCGACGGACGGGGGCGGTCGGGGCACCGAATCCGGTTCAGGAGTAGGACACTGTCAGCGCCCCTGTGGTGGCGTTCCACTCGATCCTGCCGTGCTGGAAGTCGCTGCGACGTCCGCCGCTGATGTCGTATTCGTCGCTGACGGGCAGGCCGAGCGAGCTTGCGGTGCCGCCGAGTTGAAGGTAGCGGTTCAGGATCGCGCCGTGTGCCTCGTGCGCATCGGTGGCTGATGACCAGTAGATGTTGCCGCCTTGGAACTGTGACGCTCGTCCGCCGGTCACGCCGACTTCATCGGACATCGGGTAGCCGAGGAATCCGCGTTCCCACCCGAGAGCGGACCATTTGTTCCGGATCGCCCCGTAGACCGTATGCGGCCCGCTCGCGGGGCTCCAGTAGATCGAGCCGTTCTGGAAGTGGTTGAACCGCCCGGCACCGTCGGGCGTGCCGGTCTCGTCGGTGATCGGGTACCCGAGAAACGAGGTTACCGAGCCGAGCTCGAAGTACTTCCCGCCGATCGCACCGTGGACTTCGAAGGCGCCGATGTCGTTGCGCCAGTAGATGCGGCCGGTGTCGAACCATTGCACCGCACTGGTTCCGGCTGTAGTGGCGGTCATTTCACCTGTGCGCGGGACACCGAGTGCTGAATTCTGTGCGCCGAAGCCGGCGTAGGCGGCGCCGATCAAGCCTTTGGTGACGGAACGGTAAGGGTCGGTGAAGCCGTAGCCCATGTTCCGCAGGGTCGAAATGATCGATGGCAACGCTGCGGTGTCGGTCGATTCGTTGCTCAGGTGCATGACGATCGTCGCGCCCGGCACCGTGTACTGGCGCACGCGCGCGACGATCGTGTCGACGCTCGCGCCGTCGTATCCGGTTGTGTCGAATGTCCAGTCGTAGTTGAGGTAATAGCCCCGTGCGGCCAGATCGGCATTGACGCCGGCGTCGAGATATCCGTCGCGGTACGGCGCGCGGAACCACCCCGCGCTGGTGTAACCCAGCCGGTTGAATGCCGCCTCCGCCTTGTCCAGCTCCGTCCAGCGATCGGCCCGGGCGAGTTGGGTGAAGTAGGGGTGGTCGTAGCTGTGGTTGATCAGCTTGTGCCCGGCCGAGAGCAGCGTCCGCGTTTGGTCCGGATACTTTTCGACGTAGCGGCCGGTGAGGGAGAACGCGGCGGTGATCCCGTTGTCGCGCAGAATGCGTAGCACTGCGTCCGGGTTGCCAGGACTCCACCAGTCCGCGTCGAAGGTCAAGGTCACGGTCTTGCTCGCCGTGTCGTAGGCGCGCGTGAACACCGTCGCCGCAGTCGGGGGCGCGTCGACGGCCGAGGCGACGAAGGGAACGAATGCCATCACAGCGACCGTCGCCAGCGCCGTGATCCTGCCGACCGTCTTCATGGAGCCCACCCTCATATCGTTCTGCGGGAACAGAATTAATGGTGTGCGCTCGATGGATCGTTCGTCAGGGCAGGAAGTCCCGGATCGAGACGGCATCGGTCGCTTGTGCCGCTACCGCCAGAAGACGATCGACCACCTGCGGCGTGAAAGATCCGAACTTTCACCGATCCCGCGACAGCCCTCCTGCCCTGCCCCGAACGACTTATGGCACTTCTCCCGAGGCATGCGACTGTCGAAACTGGGTGCACCAGTGAACGGAGGTTCGCCATGACAACTGTCGACAGCACTGGGCCTCAGCTGCTCCGCGATACGGAGGTGGTAATCCCCGCGGACACTGTCGAACTCGCTGGACACCTTCGAGTGCCGGTTTCTCCGATCGGGCTCGTAGTGTTCGCACACGGCAGCGGCAGTACCCGAAACACCCCGCGCAGCAGGTCGATCGCTGAGGTGCTGGTCTACCACCGCCTCGCGACGATGTCGATCGATCTGCTGACTCCAGCCGAGTCGACCCACCCCGCTTGGATATTCGACATCGCACTGCTCGGCGACCGCCTGGCCGCAGTGCGGAGTTGGTTGCGGACCGCACGGTTGTGCCGGACGCTGCCCGTCGGATACTTCGGGGCAGGTTCTGATGCCCCTGCGGCACTGTGGGCGGCAGCAGAACGGGGCGACGACGTCCGCGCGGTGGTTGTTCGTGGCGCTAGACCGGACCTGGCCGACGAGCGGCTTGCCGATGTGACCGCACCGACGCTGTTCCTGGTGGGCGGGCACGACACCCGAGTACATGCGCTGAACCGCCGTGCGGCTGCGGCGATGCGATGCGAGCATCGCGTACAAGAGCTGAACGTGCCGGGGCACGTGTCGGAAGGACCGCGGGTGTCGGAATGGGCTGCGCGGTTGGCGGCTGCGTGGTTCACGGAGTATCTGGCGGCCGATCCGTTGGCGTCGGCCGCTGAGTCGGGGCCGGGCGTGGCCGCAAAACCGTTGGCCGAGTTCGCATTCGGCTCCGCACTGAGCCGAGGAACCCATGAGTGATCCCGCCGCTCTCGGCCCGGCCGAACGTCGACTCGCGGCACGGCAAGCCCTAGACGGTCTAGGCCACGATCGGGACGACCACGCTCTATTGCGGGTGCGCTGCGGTCGAAACCTCTATGTCGCCACCGTTTTCGATACGGCGGTGGGCTCGGTGTGCGAGTCGTCGGTCGGTCCGTCAGGGCCTTGAAGTCGGTGTGTTGCTCATACGACACGCTGATTCGTGGCTGTGGGACTTCCCGGGAAGTCACAACACATTCGCTCACTGTGCCCGGAGGGGGGAAAGCGCACGATTGGTACTACTAGTCGAATCGGGTGACATGGGTAGGTTGTCATGGGGTGCAGCACCTTTCAGATGGTGGGGATGTCCAGTTCGGCGAGTAGGTGGCGGACGCGGGTTTCGTCCTCTTCGCGGATCGGCCGCGATTCGTCTGTTCGCGGCGTGACGCATCAGCCCGGCAGCCATCTGTGATTTGCCGCTGTCGCGCACGCACACGATCAAAGACTGCGGGCGGCGTGGTCATCGCTGCGCAGCGGCAGCCGGCCCCGGTAGGGTTGGGTTGGAAGCGATTACGCAGGGCGAGAGAGACATAGACCAGCCCGACCAGGACGGTTGGGCGCCCTCGACCAGGACCGCGCCGACGGTCCGGTCTGGGTTTGGGCTGGCCCGGTGCGCCGCGACGAAAGCCCCATAGGTGATGTGGCGCCACCCCGGTCCGAGATCGGCGATCACGTGGCGCCAGTATTTCTGGGGGGGGGGCGACGTGACCGTTGACATAGAGCACAGGGATGCCGGGGCCGCCGGTGTCGGTGACGGCCAGAGCTGTGTCACCGATCGCCACCATGCCGGTCCACGTCGAATCGGTCGGGTAGGCACGATTTCTCGTCATGAGTTGCTCCTGGTCGGGCCCGGTGCTGTAAAGGCGCGTTCGATGATGTCGCCGCGGGAGGTGGTGGCCAGGGGCGAGGCCATGACCCGCAGGACACCTCGGCGACTATTTCTGACGTCGCAAACGCTATGTTGCATTCCGCTTCGAGGAAACTCAAAAGCTGCGTACGACATGCGTTGAAGCAGCTGAACTTCCATAAACTGTTGCAGACCTGGCACAGCGCGCCACCGAACGCCGCGCCCGCCAACGCCGCCAGGCCGCGCCCCGAGGCAACGAACACCGACGCGAGCGCACGGGACGCGATGTCGAGGCCAGGCGCGCCTACGAGGAGACGTTCACCACCCTGCTCATGGCGCAGGGCATGCCCACCATGATGGCTCGGGTGCTGACCTGCCTCTCCACCGCAGACGCGGGCGGCTCCACCGTGTCCGAATTCATCGCGCGGCTCCGGGCCACCCCGGCCTCGATCCCGAAGGCGATCGGGTCCCTCGAAAGCGAGGGCCCGGTCCGCCGTGAGCGCGACGAACGCCGCCGCGAGCGCTACTTCGTCGATGACGACGTCTGGTATCGGTCGGGCCGCGAGGTTCTGTACCCGAAACCCGAAACGAGCTCGACCGGCGCTGCCGAGTCGATTCCAGATCGTGAATAGCGGTGCGGGTCGGTGAGATAAGCAAAGCAACGGCGCGAGGAAGCATCCGTGCGCCGGGCTCCGCGGAAAGGGCTACACCCAGGGCGCGAGCGGATACCACGGGATGATGTCGCGCATGGCGAGCAAGCGCACGTCCCAGTAGAGGAAGGTGAAGACGCCAACGGTGAGCAGGGCGGTGGCACTGAGGATGCTGACGCGGCGTGGGTCGGCTTGGAACCAGCGTTGCAGGCGTCCACCGGCAAGGACGGTCAGCACGAGTAGGACGGCGAGGATGACGATGTTGCCGAGGGACTGCAGGACGAAGGCGCTCGCTGCGTAGAGGATGTTGCCCTCTTCGGCGGCGTCGCGAAACAGCTTGCGGAACAAGGGGAACGGGCGTCCGATGAGAAAGGCGCCGATCAGGCCGCCGAAGACGACCAATGGTGCGTTCGGGAAGCGGGCGGCAATGCGGGCGAACGGGTCGCGCACCAGGCCGAGGACGGCGAGCCCGAGATAGGTCATGATCACGCCGATCACGCCGAACACCACCATGGACTGGATCAGCCGCGGCGACAGTTCGCCGGGCCGGCTCGGCGCGGTGTCGAATTGCGGCATGCCGGTCCCGAAGATGCCGACCACGACACCGTAGGCGGCGGACACGGCGACCATGCCGACGGCCAGCCACAGCAGCGGCCGCAGCACCGCCTGCACGCGGTTCCACCAGCCGCCCGCGCTGCCCGCCAGCGGTGCCACCGCGCCGAAGACGGCGATATTGCACGCGGTGAACGTGCCGGCCAGACCGGAGACGAACGCGAACACGATACCGGCGCCGATGCTGGTGATCGCGGCTTCCTTGGCGTCGTGGCCGAGTAGCCCGTCGGCCACCGTGCCGCCGATCGTGGTGTCCACGAACGGCGCCGACCACGCCACGGTCAGCAGGAACCCGGCGAGCACGCCGAGCAGTAGGACCAGGCCACGCCGTCGCGGCGGATATCCGTTGACGAACACACTGGTTGCCGCGGAGCGGCCGGGCGTGGGGGAATCTACTGCGGTGGAGGGGGATTCGAGCTGTGCCATCGGGCTCTCCTATCAGCCACTCATCGGCAGTGAAACGCCGACGTTCCCCATTGTCGGATATCCTCGGCGCCAATTCTGCTGATTCGCAAGATGATCATCGACCTCGTCGCGGCCCGCGCCGGGCTGTGCACCGTGATCCACAGTTCCTCCAGCGCAGTGACTTTCGTCCGCATGGCACGCGCACGGTGCGCCGATTCTGCGGCGGTGCCGGAGCGATGGAGCGCCGGGTTGAAACCCGCCTACCGGAAACCTCGTCCAAACATCAACGCCGCCAACCGCCTTCATCGATCACTTCGAGACGGGCCGTAGCCGAAGTGGGCGGGCCGGCAAAAGCGTGTGCGCCTGTGCGAGATCGGCGAGTAGCACGGCGCCGATCACCTGCCGGAGTGTGCCTCGATCGACAAGCTGGCTGAGGGCGGCGAGTTTCGTTCGGCCGGGGCGGACTCTTATGGTTGGCGATACAGCTGTACGGCCTCAGCTTTCGCAGCTCAGAGATTCGTTTTCACCGATGCAGGTGTCGAAGTTGTTTCCGCCGATGACCGTGTCGAAGCCGCCGGCGCCGTCGAGGATGTCGTTGCCGTTGCCACCGCGCAGGGTGTCGTCTCCGGCTCCGCCGGTGATGTTGTCGGCTCCGACGTTGCCGCTGATCTCACCGGGCCGGTTGGTCACGTTGAGGAAAGTGTCGTTTCCGAGACCGAGTTCGGCGTGAATGGTGGTGGCCCCGCGGCAGCGGACCTTGAAGTCGTTGATCCGCTCGCAACCGGAGTCGCTGCCGATGAAGATGGTGGCCGCCCTACTGGTGACGGTGAGCCCGTCGGATTCGGCACCGATCTCGATGTCATCAGCGAAATCGCTTCCGGACATGCGTAATTCGGCGCCGTTCAAGCGCACGCCGACGGTAGTGGCGGCGTGCGCAGGTGCGGCCAGGGTGACGGCGGCGGCCATGCCGAGCGCGGCCAGGAGCGTGCGTGCGGCAATGTGATGTCGGCTCATCGAGATTCCTTCCGATGCGTGGAAGTCGTGGTGACAGTGCTACCGATGTAAAGAGTGCGTAGCTACCCGCAAGTCGAGTGATGACGGGAATGCTGTGTTATATACGGGTACGGGCGCTGCGTTATCGAAGGGCGGATCTGCAGCGTCACGGCCCCGGTATTCAGGCTGGCCCGGGCGGCTGAGTCACCGCGTTGATCCGCTCACGGAGGGCGTCCAGCTTCTGCTGTGCGCGGGTGTCACCGGCTCCCGCGCGCTGTCCAAGACTCGGTGGCTTTGCGGTACCAGTGCTCGGCCTTGTCGAGGTCATCGCGCTGCTCGAGCAGCGTCGCGAGCGCGTTCATCGCGTAATCGCCTGCGCTGCGTGCGCCTTCGCGGAAGAGGTGTTCGGTTTCGGCGCAATTTCCTTCGGTCTCCAGCAAGAACCCGAGATCGACCAATGCGTCGACCAGGCCACGGCAGGCCGCACGACGCAACCAGCTTGCGCCTTCAGCGCCCTCTCCGCGTGTACGCAGCAGGTTTCCAGGCGCGTCATCGCATCGACATCACCGGCCACGACTTCGTGGGACTGGGCTATGGGACCGCCCTGGTGCCGTATGCGACAGCGCAAGCAGGCCAACGCCTACGCTGAACCGCCGTGCATCATGTCGTGCTCGATGGCCCGTTTCTGTCGGTGATTCGTGCCGCTGCTGCGGCGAACCGTTCGTTGGCGCAGCATCTGCGGGTGGTCGCGCAGGCGTCGGACGCTGTTGCGGTACAGACGATCTGGCTCGACAGCGCGGAGCGCGAGATCCGGGCGCGGATGCTGGCCCGTGGCGCCGAGCGCGACATCTCCAAGCTCGCAGACTGGGAAACGTATCGAGAAGATGTGCTCGACAGCGGAATACGCGAGATCGCTCATCGTGTCGTGGACATCGTCATCGCCAACTGATCGGCGAGAGACTCGCAGGCTTCGGCATCAGGTTCGGCTTATGCCGTAGAGCACGAACGCGCTGATCGGCGTCAGCTGCTCACCCGATACCTCCGGTCCACCAGCCAGACCGCCCGGTTCGTTGGTTGAACCGGCGCCTTCCTTCCTGGATCGCCCGCCAGCAGTATCGGTCACATCGAACCGGCGCTGCCGACGGCGAACTCCGGTTCGCGCAGCGGTGTCTACGGAATTGGGAGGTGATGCGTGGGTAATCCAGCCGACACTATTCTGCTTCGCCTCGCGAACGGGGCGGGTCTTCGGGACGTCGTTTTCCCGGCGAGCGATACGGGACGTACCCGGATCAGAACCCTGTTCGGCGCGGTTTATCAGTTGCCGTACGCGGTGATTCATGACATCATGGCGGTCGATGTGGCGGCTCCGGAATGTGCTCGCCCGATGTTTCCGGTCGTGCGGCGCACCGGCAATTGGACCCAGACCATGCCCGGCCACAGCCGCACCGATGTCGATATCACCGGCAGTGACGGCGCGGCACCGCGATGGATCGATATCGTCGCGGATCTTTCCGTCACGCTGGTGCTCGCGATCGACCCCGGCGAACTCGCGTCGTTCCGGATCAGCGATATCGGCGATTTCACCACACTCGAGGAGTTCGCGGCGAAGTTCCGCTATCTGGACCTGGACGCGTTCATGCGAGAAAACCGCCTGACCACGGTCGACGACTTGCGTCGCGCGTTCCACCACCTGCTGGCCGAGGCGAAACTGGCGCCGAAGCCGCCGTTCGACCCGACCGATCCCGCGAGTTCGCGGCGGCTGCCGCTGCGCGTCGGCGTCCTCATCCGCGACAGCCTCGACCTGACCGCGGCTCTGCGCGACGTTCGCCAGATGGCGGCGGCACACGGACCCGTGGTGGATGAGCGCCACGACCGGGATTTCGCCGAGATCGCCGCGGCTATCGCCCCGCTCGTGGTCTTCCCCGCGGAAGCCGTCACGGGCAGCGGATTCACGAAGGAACAGATCACCGCTTTTTTCGCGAGTCAGCAGGTGCTCGCCGTCTTCGTCTGATGTCTTCGCCGACCGACACCAAGGAGCAGAAATGACCGACAAGCGAACCCGGGCGGCAGCCACGGACGATACGCCGACCGAACCGCCACCCACCGAGCCGGACTCGCGAATCACTCTGTCGCGCGAGGAAATCGAGGCCTACCGCGAAAAGCTGCGGACCAGATACCACGAGCCGTGACGTTTCCGCGGCACCGAATCCCTTCACCACCAACTAGGAGAAGTTCTCCATGGCACTTCACTATGTGCGGGTCTTCCCCGCATTCGACAGTTTCGCACCGACGGTCCGGCCGACCGGAAACATGGTCGTGATCGGCGACGCCACGGCGGGTACCGCGAACGCCCCCGTCGAGATCACCTCGCCGGCCGAGGCGATCAAGCAGTTCAGCGCGAACGCCACGGCCCCATCGGCCCTGACGAAGTCGCTCATCACGGCGATGGCCCAGGATCCGAGCCCGAGTCGCCTGTGGGGGATCAAACAGGGCACGGTCGCCGACGCGCTCACGGCCGCCGAAGCACTCGACGTGCAGTTCGTCGTGCTCGCCAACACGCCGCTGACCGCAGCCTCCGCCCAGGCGGGTGGCGCCGTCACCGCGCTGCGTGACCACGTGGTCACCACCTCCGCGGCCGGCGACGGCAAGGAACGGATGGGTGTCGCGATGCTGACGAAGGGCGTAGCGGACGCGGCGCTGGTGACGGGCGCGCTCGTCTCCGACCGCATGGTCTACGTGGCGCACCAGAGCGACCAGGACGCCGCGAGCGCGGTGGCGGGCACCATCGCGGGCTACCCGCCCTACACCTCGATGATTCTCAAACAGGTTGCCATCAACAATGTTCCGTTCACCGCCGCACAGATCGACGCGATCAACGGCGGCGAGGACGAGACGAACCCGGCGGTTCCGTCCGGGATCGCCGGCAAAGGCGTTGTCTGGCTGACCTCGCCGGTGCTGCTGCCCGGCGGCGGCACCTACCTCGGCGAGGGGTACACCGGCAATCCCGGCAAGCTGAAGTTCATCGACGTGCAGCGCACTCTCGACGACGTCACCTTCCGCCTCAAGGCCCGGCTGATCGGCTCCATCGGCAATCTGCGGATCAGCCGTTCGGGCTTGCGGGCGTTGATCGTTCAGATGGAGGCGGTGCTGAACCCATTGGTGGCGGGCGGGGTATTGGAGGGCTACAAGCTCACCGTTCCGGTGTTGAACCTGCTCGACGCCGATCCGGACACGTTGACCCCGGCCCAGGTGCAGGCCGTGCACGACGCGCACACCAACCGGGTCGCACAGGTGCTCGCCAGCGTCGAGTACGCGGGCGCGATGCACCGCATCCACATCAACCTGAAATTCAACTAGCGGCCGATCCGCGGATCCGAGGACAGAGCAATGGCCAATTGGAATACCCGACTCGAAGTTCGCCTTGGCAGCACGGTGATCAGCCCGATCTCCCAGTTCACGCCGACCTTCAACGTGCCGCACACGGTGGTACACAGCGTCGAAGCCGACAACCTCGGCTACGTCAGGCAACCCCAGACCTTCACCTTCACCATGACCGTGCAGGCCTTCGCCGCGGTCGTCGCCGAACTGACTCAGCTTGCGTTGACCGGCAAGGAGTTCGAGATCGTGGTGGCCGAAAAGACCGGCACCGATTGGTCTTTCAAGGCATTGAAGTTCGGCAGGTGCATCATCACCTCGGCCAACCCGAGCAATGTCGTCATCGACGGGGTCCCGCAGGCCACCTTCACCTGCATGTGCCTGCAGCCAGGGATCGAGTAGGCCGTGTCCGCCGAACCCGCCGAGTGGGCGGCCGAGCAGGACGAGCCTGTCTACCGCTTTCCGGTCGAGGTGGAGGTCGTCGGCGAGTTGGGCGAGCAGCACCTGCGTCAGGTGGCGAAATACGTGTTCGACCAACTGCATACGACGCTGCGCAACCGCGGCTGAGCATCGACCAGCTGTCCGGGTCCACGAAAGAAGGGAGGAAACGCCATGCCGACGAATCGGCAGACAACGAACGCGCGGCAGCGAAATCCGTTGCCCACCAAGGGCCGCACCGGCGGCCGGATCGAGATCCCGGTCAAGGTGCGGATAGTCGGCACTCCTTCCGGCGCAGACCTGGACAAGCTGACCGAATCCGTCGCCACCGCGGTGGACAAGCAGTTGCGGGCCGCGGCGTCGAGTCGTGCGGACGGGGCTACCGCCGGTGCGCGCGCCACCCGGCCTGCCGCGCTGTCGCCGATCAACGATCCGAAGTTCGCGCCGCCGAGTGCCGATCGGATGCGAAAGTTGCTGCCGGACATCGTCGCCCACGAGTCCGACGAACGACGCCGCCAGGATGCGGGCAGGCTCGCGCCACCGCTGAGCGACAGGGCGATAGATGAACACGCGGACTGGCTCGTTGCGGACAAACTCCGCGAAGAAGGACCCGACACCGTGGTGAACACAAATCCGCGCTACCGGTGGCGGCCGCTGGCCGAGGTGATGCGGCGGGTGGCCGCGCACGCCGAGGCCGATCCGGTGACCTATTCGGCGACGGTCGACGCGGTGGGACAGCTGTATGTCCTCTCGCCGGGGCTCAAAGGTGCCGTCGATGCCGCGATCGACAAGAAGCAACTGCTCGAGGCGGGTTTGGCCGCCGACGACATCGCCGAACTCGACCGGATCTTCACCTCGACCGGCCTCGCCCCGACGGGTATCCCGCTGCGGGACCACTACATTCAGGACGAGACCGGTCGCGGCCTGCACGTGCGGGACAAGACGGACAGTGAGATCGAAGACCTCGAACTGCGGATCGCCGCCCAGCGCCGCGCGGCCGTTCGCGCACAGGCAGAAGAACTGCTGTGGGGGCTGCTGCTCGCGCTCGGTGGCGCTCGACGAGGCAGCGCCTCGGAGCGTCTGGTCACCCCACGACGCCCGGACGGTCCCGCTCGGATCTACACCCCGCGCGCCGGCGAGATCAAGGATGAGCACCCGCCGTTCGCGGGCCTGCTGCCGGGGCCGCCGATCCCACCGGGCGAAGTGGCCACATATCGCGGCTTCCAGCGCGAGTTGGCGGTCGCGAAGCTCACGGGCGGACGGCTGGCCCGCAGTGGGTACATAGACAAGAAGGGAACGCCCAAGGACTTGAAGCTGCGGTTCAATCGCAGCAATGGACAGTCGGGCGCGGTCGATGTCGACGTCATCGGGCCCAACGGGGAGTTGATCCTGGTCGGCGGCCGGGCCAAGGGTGCGAACGACGACGGTGCGGCGATCATGCGGATAGCCGACCTCAAACTGGCCGCCGCCGAGCGCGGCGTCGCCGCATTCGCCTACTTCACGCGCGACACGCCAAAGCAGGTGCTCGACAAGGCGATCAAGCATCTGGGGCCGAACAACGTCGTCCTGTTCGACGATCCGATCTATCGCGAGCCGCCGCAATGAGCCCCGATTCGCCTACCCCACAAGCGATCCCGATGACCTTCACCGGACCGCTCACGCTGGAGAACCAGCGTGCTGTGCAGGCCGCGATCAGTCGCGGTGTGCGCGAGGGCGAACAACGCTTCCGGCGATCGCAGGCGCCTCGCGACGCCTCAGCGCAAGGCGCTGCGCACACGGTGTTCCGGCAGGAACTGATCGTCGGCGACGACATCGTTCGGGTCGGACCGGCCCAGATCAGCCCGGTTCTCGGTCTCAGCAGAACAGTTCCGCTGTGGGTCAAGGCGGGCGGCTACCTCGAGATCGAGACCGGCAGCCCGGTCCGCGCGGTCTACTGGGGTCGATACCTCTTCGGCGAGCGTGGCTTCGTCGTACTCAGCAAACCAAGCGAGCCGGGGCGCCTGCTGGTTCGCGCGCTCACCACCGCGTTGCACGCCAGGGATTTCGGCAATTTCGCGCCCGCGGTGAGCCGTGAGCCCGGCAGCGGCGCCCGCGCGGTGACCGCGCCGGCGTACGGCGCGACCTTCGTCACCGATCCGGCGAACAACCCGCTGCTCATCTCGACAGCCGAGGGTATCCGGCTCTACCGCAGCAATATCGCCGCGACACCGTCGGCTTGGGCCGGTGACAATATCGAACGCTGGCTCGCCGATCCCGCCGACCAGGGTGTGTTGGACGTGTCGACGGCCCGGAAAGTCGTGCAACAGCTCACGTTCGACAATCCGGACGACCTGAGCGTCGCGCGTTTCCTGGTCGCCCTGGATCGCTCGATCTTCGCGACGATGAGCGTGTGGGAGCGTCGCCGCTACCTGCTCGCCCTGATGAACGTCGCCGAAGACGTCGGCACGGGCATCGACACCGAGCAACTCCACGCGGCGATGGTCGAATTGCTGGCCTCGTGTGAATCCAAGTCGGAGTTGGACGCGCTGCTCGCACCGCTCGCCGCCGACGGCAAGCTGCTGAAGTTGTTCAGCCAGTTCGACAAACCGACGTTCCGTTTGCTGCTCGCGGTCGGCGCGCACCTCGGCAGCGCTGCGCTCGAACCCACGCAGCTGCTGGATATCGTTGTCTACCAACTGAAGCATCCGCTGTCGATGCTCGACATCGGCGAGTTCATCGGCACCGCGTACGACTGGCTGCGCAGCACCGTCAGTGGGCTCGCCGACCTGCCGCTGCTGCCGGTCGAACTCGGTGAGAGCGTGCCGAAGCTCTTCGAGCTCTACGTGCTGGTGTCCAAAGCGCTCGGCGTCATGCCGATTCCGATTCCCTTCCTCCCGCCCGTGCCGCAGCCGCCCGACCCGGTGGCGATGGCGCAGTTGCGCGCGCTGCTGGCCGGTGCGGGTTCGACCGGGCGCATGGCGATGGCCGGCCTGCAACATATCGAAGGGCTCGCTGGCGTCGGCGGCGCCGTCACCAGCGCGTTGATGCGCCGGGTGCTGCGCACGGTACTGCTGGAGATCCTCGCGGCCTTCGTGACCGGTCTACCGGAAGCCCGGGCGGCCAAGATCGCGGAAAGAGTTGCCGCACAAGCCCGATTGTTCGAGGCGCTGGCGAGCGCCGTGAAACTGGCCGATGCGGGTGCGGTCGGCCGACTGATGTGGCTGCTGCCCGAGTCCTTTGCCGACGACGTTGCGTTGCTGTTGCGCAAGGCGCCGCCTCGGTCGAGAAGACTGTCGCGGTTCATGGTGACCCCGGACGCCGAGCGATCAGGTGAACGGGTGGTGTCCGCGCTGCGGATCGCCGAGGTGGTCGAACAATCCGTGGGTCCCGCGACCGGCCTGGCCGGGGAAGTGGTCGCCGGTGTGCACCGCGTGCTCGAACTGGTCGGCAGGGCGCCGAACTGGACGGGGGAGACGGTGCGCGCGCTGCTGAAAGGCATGGCGGGCTCCGAGATGTCGACGCTGCTGCGGATCGCGGGTCGGCTGTCCGAACAGCAACTGCGCGAACTCGGGCCGGTGGCGTTCACCAGGGTGGCGCGCGCCCGCGGCACGCTGGAATTCGTGGTGGATGCGGGCGCCCACGCGCTCGCACCGACGGCACGCGAATTCGGCTCGACCACCGCGCGATACGAGCACTTCCTCGGCCGCGTCACCGAAGCACGGAAAACACTCGGACCACAGCAGTATCACGAACTGCTGATGAAACTCGCGACGGGCGATCCGGTCGACTTCGCGGACGGCGAATGGTTGTCGAAGGCCGTCGCCGCTGCCGAGCGCGGATTGCGGACGAACCCGCGCCAGACCGTCGAGGCGACCGCCTTGGGCAAGCTCGGAACCGCAAGTACCAGAGAGAGTTTCCGCAACGCGGTGCAGCGGGAATTGAACAGGAAGCCGGGCCATCCGCTGCGCTTCCTGCTCGACGAGCACGGTGAGCTCCATCCCCGATCCGGCGGTTTCGAGTACTGGTTCGAACATCCCGAACAGACCGAAGCCTGGCATATGACCAGCGCGAAGTCGCTCACCGAGGCGGGTACCGATCGGTTCGCTGTGTCGTCCACTTACGTGAATCGGCTCGATGCCGGCGGGATCGAACATCCGAGTATCGGCGGGTTCATGAGTTCGACCCGCGCGTTGGAAATCGGCGGCATACCCGTCGAGGTCCGGACGTCCCTCGACTGGGTTTCGAAGGGCTTGCTCGATCCGGATGTGCTCGCTCACGCGCGGTGGGTCGAATTCCGCACGGCCGGTGCGGAAATCGTCAGCACCCCGGTGACGAGCGCCGAACAAGTCACCGAATCGCTACTCCGACAATCGTGGAAGGAGCCGGGCAAATGACGGCACAACCGGTCTTGATCGGCCCGGTCCCACTGCTGTACGTCCAGAGCATCTCGATGACCGAGGGCTATCAGATCCAGCGCATCGCCGACAGCAGGTTCTCCCAGGCGATCGCGCCGACCCGGAAGGCGATCGCCATCGAGGCGATGCTGCTGGGCCCGGATCGCCTGATCGCGAAGAAGCAATTGGAGACGCTGGCGCTCACCTCACGCCTGCTCGTCGCGGCGACCGCCCGGTTGCTCGCGGTGACGGGCATCCCGGTGGTGTGCGGCCTGACCATCAGCCTCGATATGCAGATCACCGATCTGCGCTTCACCCAGAGCGTGCAGAAGCGCGACGCGATCGACGTCGCGATCAGCCTCGAACATGTTCCGCGCAGCAGCAAGACGGCGCTGGCGGGTGAGATCGCCGATCTCGCCCTCGCCGCGGGGTCGGCCCTGTTCGCCGGCCCCGCCGCCCCGGCCGCGGTGCCCGCCGTCCCCTCGGTGCCGCTGTGAACGGCCGCACCACGAATCTCTCTGTGAGGCAACAGCTATGAGTCCAGTGCTGAAGTATCCGTACCTGCGGCTGCCGATCGACGCCGATCGCGGGTTTCCGCAGGCCGTGCGGATCTCGCTCGGCGAGCGCAGTTACGTGCTCTCGCTCTATGTCAATGTGACCGACGAGGATCTGCTCGCCCGGACTGTGCCACTGGAGCTGCCGCAGGACGGCGCGTTCCTCGTGCTGGAGGTGTCCACCGAGGAGCCGGAGGGCACTCGAATCCTCTTCCGGCGCAAGCTGGTTCCCCATCTCGAATACGAGGCCCACGAATTGGCCATGGTGTTCACCGAATTGGCCGTGCATCCGCTGAATCTGAACGGATCCGGCGCGTACCACTCGTCCGTGGTGGGGGGTGTGGCGCTGCGATGGGCTTCGTGATCTGGTATCGACTCGAGTTCCGCACCGACGTCGGCGGGCCCGGCTTTCTGCGGCTGTCCAACGATGTGCTGCACGGCGACCTGTTGCTCGACGCCGCGGTACACACCAGGGCCACCCTCGGACCGCACCCGTCGACCTTCGAAATCACCCTGTGGGACCTGCCGTTGGACAACGCCAAGAGCTTGGCCGAACAGTCGCGTGCCCGCGCGGGTTCGGCGCGGCCGCTACTCGTCGACATCCAACTCGGCTACTTCGACCAGCCGTCGACCCAGCAAGCGTCGGTGATGGTCGGCGCGATCACCGAGATCGCCACCGAGGTCGCCGCCGACGGCAGCCTGCTGACTCGGCTCAAGGGCATGGAGCGGGCCGGGTATCTGCTACGGCGGGAACGCTTTCCGTACGACAAGCCCGGCGAGTCCAGTTTCGCCCAGATATTCGCCGCCATCGAAGCGCAGACGACCGTGCCGGTCCAGCACAGCGGAGTCACCGGCACCGACTCGGATCTCACGATCTCGGCGGGCACCGCGCTCGGCGTGCTCGGGCAAATCGCGGTCCGGGCGGGAACGCCGCTCGCCGTCCGCGCGGGGGAGGCGGTGCTCGGCACCGCGACGGCCGCCGCGCCGCCGGTCCGATTCCGCGCGGCGGACAATATCGTCAGCAAGCGCCGCTGGGACAGCGGGTCGCCCGACCTACAAGCCGCGCCCGGCTCGACCACCCGATTCGAACTGACGGTGCTGGGTGACCCGGTCCTGCAGATCGGCGCGAAGGTCGACCTGGAGGACAGCGGCTCCGGCGACCTGCGGGTAGAGGCAGTGCAGCACGTTTTCAGCCTGCGCGGCGGGTACACCTGCGAGGTCACCGTGCTCGGCGCGAACGATGCCAAGCGACCGGAGGCGGTCGAGGGCGCACACGCGGTGGCCGACGGGTTCCACTCGATGACGCGTGCGCTGCTGGCCGATCACCCAGCCGTCGACGTCGGCAACGTCGCCTCCTACAACAAGGCCGGTGCGGGCGACAACGGCGGGCACCGCGCGACGCTCGACTACGGACAACGCCGTGCGGCCTCCAGTGTCGACGATCCGGTGGACAACACCCTCCAGCTGCACGACAAGCCGGTCGCATCGGTATTCGCCTGGGACCGAACCGGATTGATGGTTCCGGTGTATCCGGGCATGCGAGCACTGCTGCTACACAACGGCGGTGAGGTGAACGACGCGATCGCCGCCGGGTTCGTGTGGTCGCGAAACGCGAATCACGAACCGCCGGAGAACGAACCGGGCGACTACTGGCTCTGCCTGCCGACCGAGGTAACGGACGGACGGCCGACCGGCAAGGGCGTCAACGACCTCACTGATGCGGGTGGCCATCGCGTTGTCCAGGCGGTGGGACTCGATATCCAGGTCGGTACGGACGTGCTGCCCGAGGTCGGCACCCGGCCGCCGCCGCCGACAGGAGAGGCGCTGGTCATCAGGCACGGAACGGGCACGACGATCACCGTCGCCGAGGACGGTTCGGTGGACATCACCACCGACGACAAGGATGTGCGGCTCGGCAACGGCAAGGCCTCGATCGCGATCAGCGGCGGCGAGATCACCCTGACCGCGGACAGCATCAAGCTCGCGGCCGCCGCGGTGGAGGTGGGGTGATGGCGAAAGTGCTGGTCACCACCGCGCAACTGCGCTGCGGTGCGGCGCCGCCGCATCAGCCGCTCTCGATGAGTTCGAGCGCCATCCTCACTGTGCGCGGCGTTCGGGTGCTGCTCGAATCGGACTACCGAAACGCCACGTTGGACTGCAAGGTCCCGGTGGAGGCCGGCGGGCCGTGCAAGCAATTGCTCTCGTTCACCGCGGGCCTTTCGACGGTGCTGAAGGTCAACGGCGCGGCCGTAGTGCTCGCCACCGCTGCCGCGCCGACCGACGCGAGCGCGGCCAACGGCGGCAAGTTCACCGTTGTCGACCCTGGCCAGGCAATCCTCGATGCGAAGTAGGGGGAGCGACCATCCATGACAACAGCGAACAGCCTCGGAATCCGTTTCGACGAAGGCGATCTCGTGCTGAGCCGAGGCGGCATCGAGCTCGTTTCCGGCCTGCCCAATCTGACCCAGGCCTTACGGATACGCGTACTGACACCGCTCGGCGAGGACCGCTACGACATCGGTTACGGCTTCGACTACGGCGCCGTGTTCACCGCACCGGCGAATGCGCACGAAATGCGAGATCTGCTGCGGCTGAACATTGTCCGGACCATCGGCACGGACCCTCGGGTGCAGGAGATCCGGGACATCCAGGTCATCGATCCGAAATCGGACGCGCACCACCGGCAGTGGGTCGTCGTCGTCTCGATCACCACCAGCGACGGCACTCCCGCGGTGCTGCGGGCAAATATAGGAGCGCAGGCATGACGCAATACGGCGTGACAGCAGACGGGTTCGTGCTCAAGGGGCTCGCCGAGATACTGGCATCCGCCCGGCAACGCGCGGTGGACGTCTTCGGCCCCGATGTCGACCTGTCCGGCACCAGTGTGCTGACCAAGCTGCTGCAGGCGACCTCCGACGAGGACGCCATGCTGTGGCAGCGGCTGGAGGACGTCTATTACAGCCAATTCGCCTCCACCGCGTCCGGTGCCGACCTGGACCTGCTCGGCCGGGACATCGGGCTCGATCGCGACTATCTGTTCGCGCAGGGTCCGGCGCAGCTGACGATCACCGGCGCGGAGCCGGGCCGGCGTTATGTGCTGCCGGAAGGCACTGTGCTGCTGGACAATCTGCCCGCGCCGTACACGAATACCTTCTACACGACGGCGCCGGTGACGCTCACCGGCCAGGCCCCGAGCGCGACGGTACTGGTTCGCGCGTTCGAGGCGGGCGCGCAGGCGAACATCGGCCCGGAACAGCTCGTCGAGGTCGAACGCGACTATCTCCGCACCCAACTGCACTTCCCGGCCACCGTTTCGGTCGCCGCGAGCAACCGGTCCACCTTCACCGGCGGCGACGAGACCGAGGACGACACCGCCTATCGGGCAAGGCAACTCGGCTTCCCGCGGGACATGTGGACGTTGCAGAGCGTGCGCGCGGCGGTGCTCCGGGTGCGCGGTGCGCTGGACGTGCTGCTCTCGGACACCCTCGGCGGCGCCGACGTCACCAAGAGCATCTTTCACGAATTCAACTTCGGCGAACGCACTTTCAGCGGCGAGCGCAAATTCGGCGAGCCCTACTTCTTCGATGTGGTCGTCGCGCACGAGTTCGCGCGGCCGTGGCGCAGCACCGGCTCGGTCACGGGCATCTACGAGCAGGTCAAGGCGCAGGTGGACCGGGTACGGCCGGTCGGCATCTACCCGAACATCATCGAGGCCAACCATATCGAGGTCGGCCTGCGCGCCACCGTCATCATCGATCCGGGCCAGGACCCGAACTCGCTGCGCGCTGCGGTACTCGACCGGCTCTCGCGCAGCCTCGGCATCCTGCGGCTCGGCAGCGATGTGCTGTTCTCCCAGGTGATGAGCCTGCTGGTGGATCAGCCCGGCGTGCTCGACGTCCGAGATCTGCGGCTGCGCCGCTACCCCTCGACGCTCGGGCGAATCACCTTCGGAGCGGAGCTTTTCCAGGCCGAGCCGATCGAGGTCGGCTTCGGCGAGAACCTCGTCCTCGGGCCGACCGAGATCGCGCAGTTCCGGCAGGACAGCCGGCTCATCGACATTCAGATGGAGGCCCGATGACGCGCTATCGCGCCGCCGTTCACCGGATGGCAGGCACCCTCACCACACCGTTCGCGGCCGGCGCGGACCGCGTCGACCTCGCGTACACCAGCGGCGAACCGTCACAGAACGCGACCTTCGAAGCCTACGACTTCCGTGAGCACGTGGCCCGGTTCGATACCACGCCGCGGACCAGGTACATCGTCGCGGCGCGGCAGGATCTGACCACCGACATCACCATGACGGTGCGCTATCAGGCCGGCGGCTCGGCGCAGAAGAGCGTGGTGTTCGTCATTGCGGCGGGCACGATGGCAGGCACCTCGGTGCTGGTTCCGCTCGGGGCCGACGCCGCAACCGCGGTGCTGAAAAGCGTTTCGGTGCGCGCACCGCAGGGCGAGCCCGGCGTCCAGGTTCGCGGGGTCTTCCAATTCACGGCGCTGCTGGGAGATCTCGCCGCGCTGCTGTGGGTGCTCGGCGGTGAACGCGATCACCTGAGCGCGCACCTGAATCGGGTGCGTACTCAGCACGCGGTGGCCGACGCCGCCGGGTTCTCGCTCGATCTGATCGGCTCGGACCTGGGTATCCCGCGGTTTCCGCCGCGGCCCTACGGCTTCGTCCCGGACACGATCGCGCTCTATCACCTCGAGGACAAGGCCGACACCGCGACGGTGGCGGACGCGATGGCGCTGCACACCGGCGTCGGCCACCCGGGTACCCGGTCCGGTGCCACACCGCGGGTGGACGGCAGATACGGCTTCGGCATGGGCTTCCGGTACGGCCAGGCCGAGGTCACCGTGGCCGATCACGCCGATTTCGCGCTGCCTGCCACCGCGAGTTTCACCGCCGAATGCTTCGTGCGGCCGGCACCGGGGGGCTGGCAGGGGGCGATGTTGTCCAAGCACACCGACATGATCGATCCGGCCCAGCCGGGCTGGGGCCTGCACATCGGGCACTTTCGCGGACTCGACCGCAATCCGCGGTTCCTGCTGTCCGACGGGACGACGAAAGTCGAGCTCTACGCCGACATTTCGCTCGACACCGATCGGTTCCACCATGTCGCCGCCGTGCTCGACCGTGGTCGCGGGGTGGCCCGGCTGTTCGTCGACGGCGTCCTGGCCGCGAGTGCGACAACGAATATCGGTGCGCTGAGCAATGGTTCGCCGCTGCGCATCGGCTTCGCCGACCTGACCGGCGGCGGGTTCAGCAGCGGTTTCTACGGCACTCTGGACGAGGTCCGGATCTCGCGCGTCCCGATCGCGTCGTTCGCCCACGTGCTCGGCGAAGACGACGACAGTTACCGCAAACGGCTGGCGTTGTTCCGGCGGTGGAACCTGCCGACCCCGGCGAATATCGCGGACGCGCTCAACGACATCGTCGGCGAGATCAACGACGTCGCGCGCCCGATCACCGTGTCGGACGCGTTCGTTCGCACACCCGTCGGCACCCACACGGTCACCGTCCGGCCCACCGCGCTGCGCCCCGGCGAATCGATCGACGCCCGCGGGCGCAGGCAGAGCGCCGAAGCCGAGGTGTGCGGCACGGTCGACGAAGACCTGTTCGATCCGCAGTGGCTCGTCCGGTTCGACAATCCGAACGTCGCGTTCCCCGCCGGTGACCGGCGGATGCGGATCACCACCGCGCGCCGCTTCCAAGCGCTGCTCGACCTGCTCGGTATCGAGATCTATCAGCGGCTGTCGGTGACCGCCGGATACGACTCGGCCGCAACCGATCTGCGGGCCACCGGACGCGCGCTCGTGCTGCGCCACCCGACCGAACCCGCGGGCCGGATCGCCGCGCTCGCGCACCGAGCCGGATTCGACTGGGTGCGCTATCGGGCGGCGAGCGGCGACGTGTACGTCTCGATCGCCGACACTGCGGTCATGACGATCCGAGGTTCGGGCTATTGGTTCGGCAAGGATCTCGGCGTCGGCAATCCCGCGACCGAACTCTCGGTGTACCCGGAACCGCCGGCGGACAGCATCTTTCGCTGGTCGCTGCTGGAGGCCGGGCCGGGCCGGGCCGAACTCGTCGGCTCGATTACCGACAAGAAGATCGAGGTGCGGGCGCTGCAACCCGGCGAAGTCACCGTGAAGCTGGAGGTACGCCGCGGCGGCAAGGGCTTCTCGACCACCCGGCGGTTCACCATCGGCCCGCAGGGCCTGGCGGCGGGCACGTCGATCGGCGCGGACGGTACGCTCGGTGTCGCCGAGTCCGTCGCGGGCACCGCCGAGGACGGCGCGTACTCGCCGAACGACCTTGTCACCGTTACCGATCCGCTGCTCCAGGTCACGGTGCCCGGCTCGAACCGCATGCAGGCCGACGTAGCGCTGCGGCTCGGACGACTGCTCGTCACCGGCGCCCTGAACACCTACGATCGCCCACCCCAGGTTCGCATCGTCTCCGGCTGGGACCCGAACGGCACCGGACTCGACCGGGTCGGCCGGGCACTGACACTGGCCCCCGCCGACCCGGCGCTGAGCCTGGCGGCGCTGGGGCGCAACGCCTACAGCGCCGGGTTCGACTACGTGTTCAACACCGGCACGGTGATCCGCGTCGCGCAGCGCGCCGGCGAACATCTCGCCGTCGCCGGGCCGGCGGAGGTGGACGAGGGCAGTGTGGCCTCGATCGCCGTGCCGCGGCACGAGAGCCCGGTCGGCGCGGTGCTGGCGGGCACCGTACTGTGCACGGCGAATACCGGCAGCTCGACGGTGTCGTTCATGGACAGCACGACTGGCACGCTGCTCGGCGGCACGGACGTGGGGGCGGCGCCGATCGCCATCGCGGCGAGTCCGGACGGCAAGACCGTCTATACGGCGAGCTCGACCGCGCGGACGGTCACCGCGGTCTCGGTGGAGAACATGGCGGTGACGGCCACCATGCCCGCACTGCCGGAGGCGCCGCTCGCCATTGCCTGCCATCCCACCAAACCGCTGTTGGTGGTGCTGGTCGCGACCAAGGTCGTCGTGCTCGACGCGAGCACCTCGGCCATCGTCAACCAGTGGCCGGTGCCCAACGGCGGCGCGAAGTTGCTGGCGCTCGATCCGACCGGCACCACCGCGTGGGTGGCCTGCGCGGACAAGGCATTACGCGCCGTCGCGGTCGGCACCGGCGCATGGGTGCAGGCGCCGGCGCTCCCTGGCCTGCCGCGGGCGCTGGCGGTGAGCCGAACCAGCGTCTACGTCACCACCTCCGCCGAGTACACGCTGTGTGTGCTCGACGCCGCCACCCGCACGGTGACCGGCACGTTCACCGATATCGATCTGATCCCGTCGCGCCTGCACGTCGACGAGACGGCGGGCGTGCTCTATCTGGGGGCGTGGTACGCCAGACAGGTCCAACGCCGGACGCTCGCGGGCGTCGCCGAATACGGCAATTCCGTTCGGGTGCCCGGTGTTCCGGTGGCGATGGTGCCGGCCGGTGCGGCGGTGCTCACCGTGGTGCTCGGGGAAATCGGCCGCGGGGAGTCCGACGCCGTGGCGGTGCTGCGGCCGGATCGGTGGCGTACGGTCACCGCGTTGTGGCCGGTGGCCGCGGCGGCGGCGATACCGCCGGATCGGCCGCTGTCCTGGTCGGTGCGGCCGTCCGACGAGGCCGCCGCCCATCTCGACGGCTCCACCGGCGCGCTGGCGCGGCTGAGCGCCGAGCGCGCGGGCGTCGTACAGGTCCGGGTTCGAGCCGGCGCCGCCGGCAATCCGCCGTACACGGTTCGGATCGGACTCGACCAGCGCCTGCTCGACGGCGAGGCGGCGGGCCGTCCGGTGGTGCTCCGGCGGGATCAGTACGAGCGAATCATGAACGTGGTCAACGAATTACACCCGATCGGCGTGGAATTCGAGACCCGGGTGATTCGCGAGCACGTACCCGAGTTGAAGGCCGGGCAGCTGGAGATCTTCCCCGCCTACACCTACCCCACCTACCGCCTGCGCGGGCAGCAGTTCGCGCGGCCGACTCGAAAGGACTGAACCATGGGTCTGTTCACCCGCACCTTCACCCACCGGAAGTGGGTCGATGCCGTCGATCGCGTCACCGCGGGGGGCGACAACGGTTTCAACGTCAGGTTCCAAGCGCTCGAGGTCGACCTCGACGCCATCGGCGCCGCGCTCGAGTCGCTCGCGTCCGGGCTGCCGAAGGAACGCACGATCAACCTGGCGCCTCAGCTGACCCAGTCCGGGGTCGACGGCTGGGCGCACGCGCTCGGCAGTGCGAGCAAGGCCCCGCAGAAGGGTGGCGCCTACGGCGTGATGGCGGTGGCCTTGCCGACCACCGGCACCATCAAGAAATTCCGGGTACTCGGCGCCAATACCGGCAACGGCTCACTGCAGCTGGAGCTGTTCCGGCAGGAGCTCGGTGGCGCGAATCGTGTTGCGGTAGCGCAGATCACCGGAGTGCGCACCGATCCGGGCCGGACCTTCGATCTGTCGATCGGCCCGGCCACCGGCACCGAGGGACTCGACCAGGCCTACGCCTACTTCATCTCCGCTCGCTTGGACGGCGCCGCACCGAGTGACGCCGTCTCGATCACCGGTTTCCAGATCGTCTGCGTAACCGGTTGACCCTCCGGCGAAAGCCATCCGAGAAAAGAGGAAACAATGCCGAATTCCAATCCCAAGGGCAGACTCGTCGTGCCTTACATGTCGGGCGATCGAGGGTCGGGCCGTCCGCTGCCACAGGGCACCGTGATCTGGGTGAGCCCGAACATTCGCCTGCTCACCTACGAAGCGTCGGAACCGTTCATGGACCCCGCGTACTGGGACAGCTCGGAGGCGGGTGTCTTCGACGGCAAGGTCTACGTCGACGAACCGTACTACCTGCTGGTGCGTGTGTTCAATCGCGGCGACTTCGCAGCCGATCCGGCAGGCCCGCAGGTGCCCCTGCGCCAAATCCGCATGGAGGGCTGGGTTTCCAACTTCGCGGCCGGCGCCATCGGTCCGGTCTCGCTCATCCGGACCAGCCCGAATCCGGAGCACGGCAGTCCGGCGTTCGAGGGTTACAACGGCGGCACAGTCCAGCCGGGACAGTCGATTGTGGTGCGGAGCAACGGATTCTGGAAGCCGCAGCCCGGCGACATCGAGAGTTACAACGACGGTCATGTGTGCGTCGGGGTCAATGTCTTCTCCGAAGGCGGCACCATCGGCGGCGGCAGCGTCGAGGTTCAGGTCCAGGACACCTACGCGACCTACGAGCCCGACGGTAAGCGACTCTCGGACCCGCCGACGAGCGACCGGCTCGATCTGCTCGGCGACACCCACCACGGGCAGCTGAACCTCATGATCACCCCGAAACCGCTGCGCCAGACCCTGGTCCGCAAGGTTCTGGTCGAGGTTCCGGCGTACGACCGCTGCCCGCTCGAAGCGGAGGTCGCACTACGGGCGGTCGAACTGGATCCGGGCTCCGAACAACTGGCCAGGATCGCCGCCGACGCCGGGCTTTCGCAGCACCACTGCCCGACCGACCCGCTGGACAACGTCGGCATCGACGACTGCGGCGACCCCAGCCACGAGGTCGGAATATATCTGAAGCCGGGCGAGCGCAAGTGGCTCACCATCACGGTCGAGCCGGGGGAGAACGAAAAGGTCGGTGACATCTACGCTTTCGATATCATCACGACCGAGGAGTCGAATGACAAGGTGTACGGGGCGGCCCGGATGTACGTGGTGGTGACCGCGTAATCGAATCGACTGCGGCGGCCGGTCACCGGCGTAGGAAGCGGACGGCTGCCGCGGCCGGCGGGACCATATCGGTCCCGCCGCCTCATCCGTTGTCGACGGGACCATCCGAGCTGTTCGTGATCGGTTGCAGGACAACCGAATCCAACCGGCCCGCGTGGATGCGTGCGGTCAGGTAGGTGTGCTGCGGTTGTCTGCGCCGGTCCGTCGGTGAGCCCGGGTTGAGCAGCCGGCATCCGGTCGCGGTGACGCTGTCCCACGGAATGTGGCTGTGCCCGAACACCAGCAGATCGGTGTTCGGGAATTCCCGCGCGCAGCGTTGCTCGCGCCCTTTCGCCGGCCCGGTCTCGTGCACGACCGCCAGCCGCAGCCCAGCCAACTCGGCACGGGCGATCAGGGGCAGCCTGGCCTGCAACTGTGCGCCGTCGTTGTTGCCGTATACCGCAATCAGGCGCCTGCAACGCGCCTCGAGTCGATCCAGCAACGCGACCTCGGTCCAGTCGCCCGCGTGCACGACCACGTCGGCTGCGGCCACCTCACGCCAGATCAGGTCCGGCAGATCACGGGCGCGCTTGGGGACGTGCGTGTCGGAGATGATGAGCAGCCGCATGGTGTCCGGTGTATCACCCGCAAACGTGCCGGACGGGGTAACCGTCGATCACGGCGTGGCGGCCGCGGGTGGGACGACGCCGACGTACTCCGCGATGCGGCCGTCGTCGAATCGGGAATACATTGCGGCGTGGCCTCGCCGCGTGTCCCGGCGGAGTTGCCGAACCGGCCCGCGCGTATCAGCTGCTGGCGTTCGGCACGGTCGCCGTCGTGTCCGATGCCCCGGCGTCGTAAGTCCCCAGCGTGGATTCCGGAGTCCAGGAGTAGATCTCGCTCATCGAGCGTAGATACACCGCGCGCGGGGTCGACCACACGAGACCGTTGCGGAGGGCGACCTGCACCGGATTGCGCCACTGCGCGACCCGTCCCCAGGCGGCCGAGGCGCGCGCCAGTCGCTGCGTTCGTCCGCGCCGTGCCAAGTCGTAGCCGGCCGCCAGGGATTGCGCCGTGGGCAGCAGGGCGGCGAGCTGACCGAGTGTCGCGGCGTCCTCCAGTGCCTGCGCCACGCCCTGTCCGAAATCGGGGGTGATCGCGTGCGCCGCGTCACCGAGCAGGACCACCCGTTTGCGCGTGTACGTGGGCAGTGGCGCCTCCAAAGAGTAGATGTCTCGTCGCAGTAGCGATTCCGGTGGTGTGGCGGCGAGCAGCCGGGGGATGGGATCGTGCCAGTCGCGGAAAAGTCGCGCGATCGTGTCGATGCCTGTCTCGGCGTAGCCGTTCGGGGGCGCCGACAGCGCGGCGTACCAGGACACCTGCCCGCCGGTGAGCGTCATGAAGCCGAATCGCTGCCCGCGGCCCCAACTCTCGATCAACGCACGGCTCGTGTCGATACCGGCCGCGGCGTCGGCGGGTACGACGCCCTGCCAGGTGAGGTAGCCCGCGTAGGCCATTCCCGCGTGGTGGGGAAACAGGCGTGCCCGGGTCGGACTGTAGCGGCCGTCCGCCGCGACAACGAGTTCGGCGCTGCGCGCGCCGGTTTCACCGTCCGGGCGCAGGAATGTCGCGGTACCGGTGCTGGGATCTACGGCTGTGACCTGATGTCCGGTGCACAGCTCGGTCTGCCGCAGTGCCTCGACGAGCCAGGCGTGCAGGTCTGCTTGGCACAGCGCATATTCCGGGACACCGAATCGGCGGCGCACCTCGCGCACGTCCCCGTGCATAAGCCACCGCCCGGATGCGGTCCGGATACCGGTGGCTCCCTGCGCTGCGTCCAGTGTCTGAAGCCGGTCGGACAGTCCTAAACAGCACAGTGCGCGAACCGCGTTGGGCGCCAGCATCAGTCCCGCACCGACCGTACGGAAGTCGTCGGCCTGTTCCAGCACGGTCACCTGCCAACCGGCGCGTGCCAAGCCGAGCGCGGCGCCCAATCCGCCGATGCCGCCGCCGATTACGATTGCGGTGTTCATGCTGCCCTCTCCCGTGCTCTCGCGATGCGTTGATACTGGGCGAATTCGGTGCTGCGTCGGGCTCGGCGAAACAAGGTCACGAGTGGTCGCGGAGCACTGCCAGGACGTCAGCCCGGTCGGCGAGCGGCCGTCCCGCCAGGTCGGGCACCGTCACGTCGACGCCGTCGCGGCGCGACCGCTGGGTGACCTCGTCGTAGTGGGCCGGTTGCCGCCAGGCACCGTGCGGGATGATCAAGGGGCGCATGCTCTTCGTTCTACTTGTGGCTGCGTAATTTCTCCGTCAGTTTCAGGTCTGCCGATATTGGTCGCCCGATCAGGAGGAAATTGTGGCGGCATCGGCCGAGAAGCCCCCGCCACCATTTCCCCCACACCTTTGTCACCGGTCGGTGAACAGTTCCTTCAGGTGGTGATCGATGGCGGCGAGGACCTGCTGTGGTGTGACGACATCCAGTTCGAGCAGCGGGGTGAAGCCGGTGAGGACGAGCAGCCGATCGGTTTCGATGATCGGGTCGCGGTCGCCGGCGATCTCGCCGTCGGTGATCGCGCGCCGGACGAGCTGTTCCACGAGATCACGCCCCTGGCGCAGGCCCGCGCGGGCGCGGGCGTGAACGGCCGGGTCGTGCAGTGCTACCAGCACGTAAGCCGCGTGCAGGCGGCTGGTCGCCCGGGCTTCGGGGTGCAGCGGAAGCATCTCGGTCAGCAGCACCCGCAGCGCCTCGCGTGGGTGTGGGTCCGTACCGAGGGCCTGTCGCACGCGCAGCCCGGTCTGCTCGCCGGCGAAGTCCACGGCGAAACTCAGCATTGCTTCGCGAGTGGCGAAGTAGTGCTGCAGCTGGCCCAGCGACATATCCGCCGCCTGGGCGACCTCGCGCATGCTCAGCCGGAAGACGCCGCGCTCATCCACCACACGCCACAGCGCGCGGGCGATCAGCGCCCGCCGTTCGTCGTGATCCACCTGTTTCGGCACGCCTACCCCTTTGCAATACAGCTGACATAATACGGTTGCCTTCGAGTGCAGCGCGTCAGGAGGCGGCGGCGTGCCGGACTCGCGTCGAGGTTCGAGCGGGCGGAAACGGCCGAGCCGTGGCTGCGGGCAGGTGGTCAACCCAGGCGTTATTATCAGCGCTGGCGCGGTGCGGCCCGGGCGGGCGGT